>DASZOC010000025.1:0-30827 GCA_035550975.1 Actinomycetota bacterium
AAGCCGGGCGCCGCGCTTGCCGGATGAGGAGGGGGTTACCCGGCGACCGCCGCGGGGGCCGGTAAGCCACTCCGCGATACTGCGCCTATGGCAGCGGAAGAACCCGTCGTTGACGTCCTGCCACTGCCCGTTGTGCTTGGAGCGGTGGTCAATTCTGATGACTGACGCAACGGATTAGCAAATGATTAGCAACGACGATTGGCACGAGGCTGTCGAACAAACATTCGCGCAGCATCTTCGCAGGTCAGAGCTAGCGGAGGGCGTGGGACTCGAACCCACAAGTCCTTGCGGACAACGGTTTTCAAGACCGTCCGGTTGCCAATTACCGTAGCCCTCCACCGGCAAGCGTACGCGGTGCACCGGGCCGCGTACTGTCGAGCCAGGCGGGGACGTTCTTCTCTGGCCAGTGAGTTTCGGAAAGCGAAAGTCACTGACCAGAGTTCGACCGCCTCCGAACGGGGTGCGGCGTCGCGTCAGGCGTCTACGCGCGTTCGCTCTTCGCTCAGGTCGATGACGCGGTCGCCTTCGGCGAGGCCTTCGTCGGCGGCGGGCTCCGTCGAGACCTGGCGGCCGAGCGTCATGGTGACGACGGCTCCGACAGCCGCGAGCGCGTATGCCAGCAGACCCCATGCGGCCCCCTGCAAGCCGAGACCGAACGCGTTGTCGAACGAGATCGCGCCGGCGCCGGTGAACGCCAGAGCGCCTGCGGCTGTCATCAGCACGAGGTTGAACTCGTAGCCGCCCGAGGTGTTGAACAGGCCGTTCTCCCAGTGCACCGTTGCGATCGCGACGATCATCACGCCGATGATCGCAGCGGCAGCCAGCGGCGTGAAGAACCCCAGCACCAGGAACGCGCCACCGACGAGCTCGGCGGCCGCGATCACGGAAGCATGCAAACGAGCGGGGCGGAACCCCATCGAGCCAAGCCACCGCTCGGTGCCCTGCATACCGGGTCCACCGAACGCGCCGAACGCCTTCTGCGCGCCGTGCAGCGCCATGATGGTCCCGACTACGACCCTCAGTAACAACAGACCCAGGTCCATGCCTCATCTCCTTCTGGCTAATAGGAAAGGTGAATGCCACGGCGTCGTCTCCTGTCCTTACCCAGGGAGCGCTCGGGTCTCACACGGCCGCGCGGCCCGACGCGCACCGGCGGGCGGACTAGGTATGCGCAGCTAGCCACCTAAACCGTAGGCAACTCGGCACACCTACCGGTCGGATGTGTTTCCCGCGCTCACCCCCGAGTCTGTCCGCGAACCCGGTGCAGCAGCGAGCGACGAGCGTCCGCGGGTGCCTAGGGCGGGGTAATCTCGTCGAAGCCGGTGTAGGCGCGCAGCGCCTCCGGGATCGCGACCGACCCGTCGCCTCGTTGGTGGTTCTCGAGGAGGGCGACGATCGTGCGGCCCACTGCACAAGCAGTCCCGTTCAGCGTGTGGACGAGGCGCGTCGAGTCGGACCCGGAGCGGAAACGGATCTGCAGCCGCCGCGCCTGGAAGTCGGTCGCGTTCGTAGCCGAGGTGACCTCGAGATAGCGCTGCGCCCCCGGCAGCCATGCCTCGTTGTCGACCTTCTTCGCGGCACTCGAGCCGAGGTCGCCCGCGCACATCACCAGGACCCGATACGGGATCTCGAGCGCTTGCAGGATCTTCTCCTGGTTCGTGCGGATCGCGGCGTACTCGTCCCACGAATCGTCGGGATGAGCGAACGAGAACTGCTCGACCTTGTCGAACTGGTGAACGCGGATGAGCCCCTTCGTGTCTTTCCCGTAGCTACCGGCTTCTCGCCGGAAGCACGGAGAGAACCCGGCGTATCGCACCGGCAGCGCCTCCGCATCGAGGACCTCTTCCGAGTGCATCGCCGCCAGCGCCACCTCGGACGTCCCCGTCAGGAATAGCTCGTCGCGTTCGACCGTGTAGAACTCGTGCTCGTCGGCAGGAAAGAACCCCGTCCCGTACATCGCGTGCCGCCTGACGAGCACCGGCGGGATAACGGGACTGAATCCATGGTGGTTCAGATGGTCCAGAGCGAAGCGCACCAGAGCCAGCTCCAGGAAGACTCCCTTGCCGGTGAGATAGACGAAGCGGCTACCGGATGTCTTGGCGCCGCGTTCCGCGTCGAAGATGCCCAGTCGCTCGCCGACGGCCACGTGGTCGCGCGCTTCGAAGTCGAACGAAGGCTTCTCCCCTACCTCCCGCTCGACGACGTTGTCGTCCTCCGAGAGACCCGCGGGGACGGTCTCGTGCGGGAGGTTCGGAAGGAACGCCGCGGCCTCATCGAGCGCGGTGAACGCCGACTGCAGGTCCGGTTCCAGCTCCTTCAAACGATCCGCAAGCGTCCGGGCGTGGTCGATCGCGCTCTGACGTTGCTCGGGCGGTGCTTGTCCGATCGCCTTCGAGGCACGGTTCTGCTCCGCGCGCAGCGATTCGATCTCGCTGAGGAGCTCGCGGTACCGGCGATCTAGCTCGATCACGCGGTCGACACCCTCGACACCGCCGCGCCGGTCGTAGGCGGCGCTGAACGCGTGCGGCTGGTCTCGGAGCAGCTTGAGGTCGATCATCCGGCTACTAGCGGGTGGCCGAGGCCGAAGCCTCGATGCGACCAGAGCCGGTGGACGCGGCTTGGATCGCGCTTCTCTCCTCGTCGGAGAGGTTATGGGAGGAGCTGAGCCCTTTGACGGGCTTCGCATACGTGCGCGTCTCGGTGCGACCGTTGATCGAGCTGATCAGGACACCGTCGCCATGGTCGTCGAGGAACGCGGCCGAGAAGGACAGTTGCCCACCCATCTCTTCGAACGCGTCGTAGCGGACGAGGCCGACGCGTTGGATCGCGAAACGTCCGATCGCAGCCTGTTCTTCCAGCGAAGCCGCGAGTCCGTCCAGACGTCGCTCCTGCGCGGCGACTTTCTTCATCGCGTTGTTGACGATCGAGATCACGTCACGCGGCTCGCCTTCGCCGCGCAGCAGCGCGTAGTGCCGCCGGACCTTGGTCAGTCGCATCGTGAGGAACAAGGTCGTGAAGAACGACACGAGCGCGATCACGGAGACGACAGCGAGGGCGAGAGTCATCTGATCGTTGGAGAGGTCGGGCACGGCCGCGCATCCTACACTGGGGACATGCGCCCGGAAGAGGTAAAAACCCTGCTCAGCGACATGACATCGGGCTCCACGACGATCGACGAAGCCGTCCGGGCGTTGAGCAGGAGCCCGGTCGAAGACCTCGGTTTCGCACAGCTCGATACCCACCGCGAGCTCCGCCAAGGCATCCCCGAGGCCATCTTCGCGGAAGGAAAGACGCCACAACAGGTCGTCGCGATCGCGCAGCGCCTCCTGCACTCGACCACGTCTCCGGTGATCGCGACGAGGGTTCCCGACGACACCGCGGTCGCGTTGCTCGACGCGTTACCCGCCGCACAGCACGACGCGACCGCGCGCCTCATCGTCATCCGACCCGCGACCTCCGAGGTATCGCCCGGCAGGGTTGCCGTCGTCAGCGCAGGCACCTCGGACCTGCCGGTCGCCCAGGAAGCCGCGGTGACGGCATCCGCGCTCGGTGCGACCGTCGAGACGATTAACGATGTCGGCGTGGCAGGCGTGCACCGCCTTCTCGCGGTGCAGGACCGTCTGCACGAGAGCGATGTCGTCATCGTGGTCGCAGGCATGGAGGGTGCGCTGGCGAGCCTCGTCGGCGGGATCACGGCGGTTCCGGTCGTTGCCGTGCCGACCAGCGTCGGCTACGGCTCGTCGTTCGAGGGTCTCGCGGCCCTCCTCGCGATGCTGAACTCGTGCGCGGCCGGCGTTGCGGTCATGAACATCGACAACGGATTCGGCGCCGCGATGTTCGCCGCGCGCGTCCTGCGGAGCAAGAACCTATGAGGGTCATGTACGTCGACTGCATCGGCGGTGTCTCGGGCGACATGCTCCTCGGAGCGCTCGTAGACGCGGGCGCCGATAGGAGCGCGATCCTCGACGCGGTCGGAGCCCTCGGCGTCAGGGGATGGTCCCTCGACTTCGAGCTGGTCGAGCGCGGGGGCATCCGAGCGATCCACGCCAAGGTAGCGGTGGAGCGCGGCTCGAGCACGCGCGATTACGCCGACATCCGGTTGCTGCTGGAACGAGCCCCGTTGAGCGAAGGGACGAGGCGGCGAGCGGAGCGAACGTTCGAGGCGCTCGCGCGTGCCGAAGCCGCGATCCACGGACAAGACGTCGACGACGTCCACTTCCACGAGGTCGGCGCGTTGGACGCGCTGGTCGACATCGTCGGCGTGTGCGCGGCCATCGAGAGCATCAGTCCCGACCGCGTAACTGCATCACCCGTGCCCGCGGGCAGTGGGACGACCGTCGCGGCGCACGGCGCACTGCCGGTTCCCGCGCCTGCGACCGTCGAGCTCTTGAAGGGGGCGATCGTCACCGGTGGTGGTGAAGGAGAGACCGTCACACCGACGGGGGCCGCGTTGTTGCGCGCGAACTGCACGAGCTTCGGCGCGATGCCGCCGATGCGGCTGTGGGCGAGCGGTTACGGCGCGGGCACCCGCGACACGGCGACACCGAACGTCGTCCGAGTCTTGGTGGGTGACGCCGAGACCGAGGCTGCTACCGAGACGGTCGACCTGATCGAGACGAACCTCGACGACATGAACCCCGAGTTGGTCCCTTACGCGATGGAGCGGCTACTCGACGCGGGCGCGCTCGACGTGTGGGCATCGCCGGTAAACATGAAGAAGGGGCGCCTCGGGGTCGTGCTCGGCGTTCTCGCCGACCGCTCGGCGTCGCCCCGGGTGATCGACGTCCTGTTCCGAGAGACGACGACGCTGGGCCTCCGCATCTCGGCGGTCCATCGCGAGGTGGCCGACCGCAAAGAGGTCCACGTCACCGTGGCCGATCACCCGGTTCGGGTAAAGGTCGCATCGCGCGGCGGTCGCACGATCAACGCGGCCCCCGAGTTCGACGATGCGGTCGCGGTCGCGCGCGCTACGGGTATCCCGCTGAAAGACGTGTACGCGGCGGCGTTGCGGAACCTGCCCGACGACTGATCCGCCGGCCGTTGCGGACGCCGGCCTCGCCGATCCGTCCCTTACTTGACGACGACTTCCTGTTTGATCTCGGAGAAGTGACACGCGTCCGGGTGATCCGACGCACGCACGACGAGCGCCGGCTCCTCCTCGGCACAGATCTCTTGCGCCTTCCAGCAGCGGGTCCGGAAACGACATCCCGAAGGCGGATCCGCAGGGCTCGGAACGTCACCTTTCAACACGATGCGCTCGCGCCGGTTCGTCTTCGTCGGGTCGGGTATGGGGGCCGCAGACAAGAGCGCCTGCGTGTACGGCATGGACGGGGTCTCGTAGACGCCTTTGCGCGTGCCGAGCTCGACGATCTTGCCCAGGTACATGACGGCGACGCGATGGGAGATGTGGCGCACGACCGACAGATCGTGCGCGATGAAGATGTAGGCGAGCCCGTATTCCTCCTGGATGTCCTCCAACAGGTTCACCACCTGCGCCTGGATCGACACGTCCAGCGCCGAGACCGGCTCGTCGAGGATGAGCACCTGGGGGTTGAGCGCGAGAGCGCGCGCGACGCCGATGCGCTGGCGTTGTCCGCCGGAGAACTCGTGCGGGAAGCGGTTGCCGTGCTCGGCTTGGAGACCGACCGTCTCGAGCAACTCGCTGACACGGTTGCGGCCCCCGCGCTCTTTGTAGAGGCCGTGGACACGCAGCGGCTCGGCGACGATCTCTCGGACCGTCATCCGCGGGTTCAGTGACGCGTACGGGTCCTGGAAGACGATCTGCATCTCGCGCCGTATCTCGCGCATCTGGTTGCGCGAGTAGTCGCTGATGTCCTGCCCCTTGAAGCGGATCGAGCCGCTCGTCGGGTGGAGCAGCCGCATGATGGTGCGCCCCAGCGTGGTCTTACCGCACCCGGACTCACCGACGATGCCCAGCGTCTCGCCCGCCTTCAACGAGAACGACACCCCGTCGACCGCGTGCACCTGCCCGACCGTCTTGCGGAAGAGCCCTGCGCGGATCGGGAAGTACTTCACGAGGTCCTCGACCTCGACGATCGTCTCGCCCTTCGCGGCGCGATCGTGGAGGGCGGACCGGTCCATGACCTGACTCAGGACGCCACCTCGCCTTCCGCGAACTTCGAGGTGTCGCCTTTCATCTCGTGCTTGAAGTGACAGGCAGAGAAGTGTCCCGGCTGGTCGATCTGCTCCAGCGCCGGGATCTGCTCGACGCACAGCTGACGGCCGTTGCGGAGATAGCAGCGGGGATGGAAGGGACAACCGGGCGGGACGTTCAGCAAGCTCGGCGGCTGCCCCTGGATAGGCAACAGCCTTTCCTCGTCGACCTCGAGGCGAGGCAGGCTGTTCATCAGCCCCATCGTGTACGGCATCCGGGGTGCTCGGAAGATCGTCTCCACATCCGCGACCTCGACGACGTGCCCCGCGTACATCACGACGACCCGGTCTGCCATCTCCGCGATCAGGCCGAGGTCGTGAGTGATCAGGATCGTCGCCGCGTGCGTCTCTTCCTGCGCCGTCTTCAGGACCTCGAGGATCTGGGCTTGGATCGTGACGTCCAGGGCGGTGGTGGGCTCGTCCGCGATCAAAACCGCGGGTTGGTTCGCGATCGCCATCGCGATCATCGCGCGCTGTCGCATACCGCCGGAGTATTCGTGCGGGTACTGGTCGACGCGCCGTTGAGGATTCGGAACGCCTACCAGCTCCAACAGCCCGGTCGCACGAAGGCGAGCCGCGTCGTCGTCCACCGAGGGGTCGTGTACCTGGATCGCCTCCGCCAGCTGGCCGCCGACGGTGAAGACCGGGTTGAGCGACGTCATCGGGTCCTGGAAGATCATCGCGATCTCCTTGCCCCGGATCTTGCGCAGATCGTCCTTCGACGTCGTCAAGAGGTCCTCGCCCTTGAACAGCGCCTTGCCGGACTCGATCCGTCCCGGCGGTGTGGGTATCAGCCCCAGGATGGACATGACGGTCACGCTCTTTCCGGAGCCCGACTCGCCTACTACTCCAAGCGTCTCGCCGGGATACACCTCGTAGCTGACGCCGTCGACCGCGTGGACGACGCCATCGTCGGTGTCGAACTCCACGACCAGGTCCTGGATCGAAAGTACCGGGTCAGGCACTCGTCCTCCGCTGTGTGGGGTCGAGCGCGTCGCGCAGGCCGTCGCCGATGAAGTTGATGCAGAGACAGATCAACACGATCGTGAGACCCGGGAACGTCACCAACCACCATTGCGCAACCAGACCTTGGCCTTTCGCGATCAGCGTGCCGAGCGCCGGCGTCGGCGGCTGGACGCCAAAGCCGAGGAACGACAGCACCGCCTCCACGAGGATCGCGATCGCGACCACGAGTGTTGCGTTCACGACGATCGGGCCCAGCGCGTTCGGGAGCATGTGGCGAAACATGATCCGGAAGTCCTTCGCCCCGATCGCCTTGGCCGCTTCGACATATTCCTTCTCGCGCAGCGACAGGAACGTGCCGCGGACGATGCGCGCCAGACTCGTCCAGAACACGAGGGCGAGGATGATCGCGACGCGATAGGGCGACCCCTGTCCGAGCAGCGCGGACGCCACGAGCAAGACTGCCAGCACCGGCAGCGTGAGGACGAGATCGGTCAGGCGCATCAAGAGGTTGTCGACCCATCCTCCGAAGTAGCCCGAGACGGCGCCGACCATCGTTCCGATCAGAGTCGAGAGGAACGCAACCAGGAACGCGACGCGCGCAGACGTCCTGATCCCGTAGACGACGCGCGTGAAGTAGTCACGACCGATCTGGTCGGTCCCGAAATAGTGCCCGTGGGTGAATGTCGGCCCGATGCTGGAGTGCTCGAAGTCCTGTTCCGCATAGTCGAACTGCGTGATCTGTTCGGCGAAGATCGCCGCACCGAAGATGAGGGCAAGCACGACGATGCTCGCCATCGCGAGCTTGTGCCGGAAGAAGCGGCGCCGCGCGAGCTGCCACTGGGACCGCGCCTCGATCTGCAAGCCCTGCTCGTAGACCGCAGCGAGCTCCGCGGGTTCGGCCGGTGTCGCGAGAGACGCGGGGGTGGCTTCCTTGACGGTGGCGCGGTCCGACTCGACGAGCGGATTCTGCTGTTGCTCTTCCGACCGCTCTCCGGGACGACGTGGTGTCGCCTCAGTCATAGCGGATCCGCGGGTCGAGCCAGCCATAGATGATGTCGGCGATCAGGTTGAACAGCACGACCATCAGCGACGCGACCATCAGCCACGCCATCAGCGGGTACACGTCTCGCTCGCCCAAAGCTCGTAGGAAATACAGCCCCATCCCGTCCAGGGCGAACACCGTCTCGGTTGCGAAGGCGCCACCGAACAGCGCCCCGAAGTCGAGAGCGACGACGGTGACGAGAGGGATCAACGCGTTGCGGAATGCGTGTCGCATGATGACTCCGCGTTCGTGGAGCCCCTTGGCCCGCGCCGTGCGGACGTAGTCGGAGTTGATGACTTCGAGCATCGAAGCCCGCATGTAGCGAGAGAACTGCGCAACGCTCAACACCGTCAGCGTGATGACCGGTAGCGCGAGGTGTTGCAGCCGATCGATCCAGAAGTTGTCGGGGTTGGGAGAGCTCAGCTGCGCCGTGTAGAAGATGCGCACGTCGTAGTTCAGATAGATGTTCGTGAAGATGATCTGCAGGATCAGCGCGAACCAGAACACGGGAGTGGAGAACCCGATGAAGCTCAGAGTCGTCGAGGCGTAGTCGAAGACGGAGTATTGCTTGACCGCCGAGAGCACGCCCACGCCGATCGCGAACGCGACTCCCAGGATCTGCGCCAGGACGATCAGCTGCAGGGTGTTGCCCAGCACACGCTTCAGGTCCGGCCAGATCGGCTCGTCGCCCAGCAACGTGGTCCCGAACTTGTCCGTCACTGCTTCCTTGACCCAATACCCGTACTGCACGAGCAAGGGGCGGTCGAGGTGGTTCTGTTCGATGATGTTCTCGACCGTCTCCTGGCTCAGGTTCGGGATGACGCGTACCTGCGTGAGCGGATCGCCGGAGACGGTAACGAACGTGAAGATGATCAGGCTCGTCGCGATGAGCACAGGGATCAGATAGAGCAAGCGTCGGATCACGAACGTGACCACTTCGTGCAACTCCCCCCTATGAGAGCTCGGACCGGGATGCTACCCGTGAGACAGATGGGGCGGCCGTCACCGGCCGCCCCATCTTCAACTCAACTCCGTGGTTGGTCTACTGCTCGATCCACCAATCCTCTGCATTCCAGGCGAAGCCCTCCTGCGTCGGGTTGTCCGAGACACCGTGGAGCTTCGTGTTGAAGGCCAGGAACGTCGGCTTCTGGTACAGCGGGATCGTCGGTACGTCCTCGGCCATGAGCGCGTCCGCCTGGTTCAGTGCGTCCGCGCGCGCGGCCTCGTCGAGCAGCGTGTGGCTCGACTCGAGGAGCTTGGTCACCTCTTCGTTGCAGTAACCGGTGAAGTTCTGGCTTCCTTCGCACTTCCAGATCTCAACCGAGCCGCCCGGGTCCGGACTACCGACCCAAGCGAACATGAACAGGTCGTAGTTGCCGGCCACGAGGACCTTGTTACCGAACACGACCGCCGCGTCACCGAAGGCCGACTTCAGCTCGATGCCGGCTTCCTTCACCTGCTGCTGAATGACTTCGAACGCCAGCTCACGCAGAGCGTTACCGGCCGTCGAGGTGAACTCGAAGCTCAGCCGCTCGCCGTCACACTCGTAGATGCCGTCGTTGCCCTCGGTGCAGCCCGCACCGTCGAGCAGCTCACGGGCCCTCGCCACGTCGTGCGTGTATTCCTCCCAGTTCGGCTGGTACTGCTCCTGGTTCTGCATGTAGATCGTGTTGTGCAGGGGCGCGAGGTCCGGCGACAGCTCGCCGAACAGCTGAGCTACCAAGCCCTCCCTGTCGATCGCGTACGCCAGCGCCTTCCGAACGTCCGCGTTCTTGAGCGCGGGATGTCCGTTCTTGCCGACCTGGATGTCGACGTGCTCCCACGTCGTCGACGCACTGGTGATGACTTCGAGGTCGGCCTGCTGCGTCAACGGGACCAGCTCGAGCTGCGGCTGCGGATAGATCAGGTCGACTTCCCCGCCGCGGAGGCTCTGGATCTCTGTGTTCGTCTCGGGCAGGAAACGGAACACGATCTCGTCGACGTGCGCCGGCTCTTGCCAGTAGTTCTCGTTCTTCACGAGCGTGAGGTCCGCGCCCTTGTTGTAGCTCTCGAACAGGAACGGGCCGCTACCGATCGGCTCGCCGTTCTTGTCGACCCACGCCTTGTTCCAGATCTTGTTGAAGTTCTCGCCCTCGATCGCGTGCTTCGGGTAGACGACCGAGAAGAGGTCCTTCCAACCGGCGTACGGCTCGGAGAACGTGAATGTCACTGTCTTGTCGCGGTCGACCTGCGCGTCCTCGATCTGCTCGTAGCCGGCACGCGACGCCATGTTGTTCTTCTCGTCCATCACGGTCTCCCACGTGAAGACGAAGTCATCCGCGGTGATCGGCGTTCCGTCCGACCACTGCGCCTCTTCTTTGATGGTGTAGGTGATCGTGAAGGGGTCCTCGGTGATCTCGGCCTCGGACTCGATCAGGTCGGGTGCATAGGTGAAGTCGGGCTGCACCTGGTAAGCGCCGCGGAAGACCGGCTGGCGGATCCATTCACCCCACGCGAGCGTGCAGCACACGAGGTCGATGTTCAGACCACCGGACGGCTCCTGCTCTGCGCCGACGACTACGGTGCCACCCTCTTGGATCTCACCTTCGTCTTCGACGTCAGCGCCGGGTCCTGGATCATCCTGCTGCGCGCATGCGGCACCGAACACCGCGAACGCAAGCAGGAGCGCGATGAGCACGAACCACTTACTTCGAACTCGAGACATCTACTCCCCCTATGTCGACCAAGCCCCGGACCGATCCGCGGCATCCGAACCTGCGGAGGCTACTACACAACTAGTAGGCACGCCGTTCCGGCGCCGGAAGAAACGGACGGAACGGGCGAAGCGACACGAGCAAGCTTTGTGGGCGAGGGGGGATTTGAACCCCCACACTCTTGCGAGCACTGGCACCTGAAGCCAGCGTGTCTGCCGTTCCACCACTCGCCCGTGAAGTGCATCCGCCTGCGGCGGTCAAATCCAAGGATAGTGAACCCCGCCGCATCCATTGCGAGCACTGGCACCTGAAGCCAGTGTGTCTGTCGTTCCACCACTCGCCCGAAACGGTCCGCGGATAGCGGAGACAACGAAGGCTAGCAGGGGGTGATTCCCCCGGTGACGGGCATAATCCTGGACCTATGGGCGTCGCCAGGAACATCGAAGATCGCTTGGAGGGCCTCGTCGAAGGGTTCTTCACGAAGGTCTTCCGCTCCGGCCTGCAGCCGGTCGAGGTCGGGCGGCGGATCCTCCGAGAGATGGCCGAGCAGAAGACGGTGTCCGTGAACCGGGTATACGTCCCCAACGAGTTCAAGGTCCTGATGGGTCCGGCCGACTACCCGCGCTTCGCGCAGATGGAACCTGGGCTCGCGCGGGAGTTCACGGAGCTGGTCATCGATGCCGCCAAGCAGAATCGCTGGAACCTCATGGGGCTGCCGCGCATCACGTTCGAAGAGGTCGACAGGATGGGCAAGGGCGAGTTCAAGGTCGAGGCATCGCTTGCCGCCGACCCGGAGAGGGCGGCTCACGTCTCGACGCACGAACCCGACGAAGCCGAGCCGGCCAAAGCGCGCGCGATCTCGTCGGATACGGCCGCTCGTCTGGGAGTCGTCGCCAGCGCGAGCCTCGTCGTGCTGGACGAGAAGGGCAACCCGCGCGAGAGGATCGCCCTGACGCGTTCGCCCGTCGTCATCGGAAGGATGTCGACGTGCGACGTCGTGTTGTCCGACTCGAACGTGTCGCGTCGCCACGCCGAGCTGCGGCGGGAAGGCGACCGCTGGATCCTCGAAGACCTCGGGTCGACGAACGGCACGCTGGTGAATGAGAAGCTCGCGAAGCAACACGCTTTGAGTGGCGGCGAGACGTTGAGCTTCGGAACCAGCGCGCTGCGTTTCGAGCTCGGCAGCTAGGGAGAACCGTGCCGGACATCGTTCTAGACATCCTCAAATACGTGTTCCTTGCGGTCCTGTACATCTTCGTCGCGCGCGCGGTACGCGCGGTCATGATCGAGCTTCGCCCGTCTACCGCCTCCGCAAGCGCGGTTGCTGCCCCCACAAAGCCGTCGTCCCGTAAGGCGAAGAGGGCGCCGCGACGCGCGGCCATCGTCGAGGGCGGCAGCACTTCGGGCAAGAACTTCGACCTCGACCAAGAGCTGACGATCGGTCGTGCAGACAAGTGTCATGTCGTGCTGGATGACACTTACGTGTCCCAGGTGCACGCGCGCATCTTCGCCCGGAACGGTTCGTACTACATCGAAGACTTGGGATCGACGAACGGCACCTACCTCAACCGGAAGAGGGTCGCCGGCGCCACGGAATTGCAGCGCGGCGACCGCGTCAAGATCGGCAAGACGGTGCTGGAGATGCGCCGATGAATCTGGGGATCGGGGTCAGGACCGACGTCGGGCGAGTCCGCGAAGGCAACGAGGACTCGTACTACGTCGATGCGCCCGTGTTCGTGGTCGCCGATGGGATGGGAGGGCACCTCGCCGGCGACGTCGCCTCCGCAACCGCGGTCGAGACCGTCCAGGCGAAGAAGGCCGAAGCGCGCGCGCAAGATCCCGACACGTTGGCCGCGATCATTCGGGAGGCGAACCGCGCCATATGGAGCAAAGCGGCGGACGATCCCGCTCTCCGCGGGATGGGCACGACCTGCACGATGTTGCTCCTGGAGGACTCGGTCGGTCAGATCGCGCACGTCGGTGATTCGCGTGCGTATCTGTTCCGCGGCGGCGAGCTGAGCCAGCTGACGGAAGACCACACGTTGGTCGGGCGCATGGTGCGAGAGGGCAAGCTCGAAGCCGACGAAGCCGAGCGCCATCCTCAACGGAGCATCATCACGCGCGCTCTCGGAGTCGACGAGGACGTGCAGGTGGACCTGCTCTCGGTCGAGGTCGCGGACGGCGATCGTCTCCTGCTGTGCTCGGATGGCCTGAGCTCGATGATCCGTGCAGAACAGATCAGAGAGGTGTTGGGGTCGGGCGCGGACGCGCAGGCGACCGCCGACCGCTTGGTCGAGGCCGCGCTCGAGGCCGGCGGTGAAGACAACATCACCGTCGTCGTCGTCGACATCGGCGCAGAAGGCAGCACCGCGCCTGCAACGACCGAGCACCATTCGGACGCCGGCGAGCGGATGTCGACGGATCCCGCCGCCGACACCGGATACCACCGCGCGATGGAGGTGACACCGGCGAGGCGCCGATGGCCGCGCATCCTGTTCGGAACCATCGTCGTGCTCGCGCTCCTCGGGATCGCCGGGTTCTTCGGGTTCCGTTACGCGCTCGACAACTCGTGGTTCGTCGGTGCCGACGAGGCTGGGGTCGTCACGATCTACAGAGGTATCCCCGACGACATCGCGGGGGTCGAGCTGAGTGAGGTCCACCACAGCTCCGATATTACCGTGGACTCGCTGCCCGCGTTCAAGCGCGATGACGTCAGGACCGGGATCAAGGTGGAGACGCTGGCCGAGGCACAGATGATCCTCGAAGACCTGGAGCGGATAGCTCACGATGAAGACTTCCAGGCTTCGGTACAGACCGAGGATGGGGGTTAGATGCAAGCCTCGCTGCAACGTAACCGCGAGCTGTCACTGCTGATCCTGGGTCTGATCGTCGGCGGCGGCGCGCTCGCGCTCGTCGTCGCCGCGAACAACGCGAAGAACATCGGCCTCGCGACGCCGCTGATCACCGTCCTCGCCGCCATCTATGTCGCCGCGCACCTCGTTATGCGACGGGTCGCGCGCAACGCGGATGGGATGTTGTTGCCACTCGCGGCGATCCTGAACGGGCTCGGCCTCGCCGCGGTGTACCGCCTGTCGCCGGAGAAGTACGGGGCGGCCCAGCTGACGTGGACGCTGGTCGGCGTGGCGTGCTTCGCCGGCACGATGCTGTTGGTGCGGGACGTCCAGGTCCTCGGCCGGTTCAAGTACCTGCTGGGATTCACGGGTGTCGCTCTTCTGCTCCTTCCGATGGTTCCCGGGATCGGCAGAGAGATCTCCGGCGCGCAGCTCTGGGTCCAGCTGGGCAGCTTCCGGTTCCAACCGGGTGAGCTCAGCAAGATCTTCCTCGTGGTCTTCTTCGCCGCGTATCTAGCGGACCGCAAGGAGCTCCTGTCGATGGCGACCCGGCGCATCTTGGGGATGCACGTGCCCGATCTGAAGCACTTCGGCCCGTTGCTGGTGATGTGGGGGCTGTCGCTCGCGGTGATGTTCTACGCGAAAGACCTGGGGTCGAGCCTTCTGTTCTTCTCGGTGTTCCTCGTGATGATCTACCTCGCGACCGCGCGCATCGTCTATGTCGCCGCGGGCGGCGCCCTGTTCGCGGCGGGCGCCTATATCGGCTACCGGACCTTTGGCCACGTGCGCGAACGCGTCCTGGTGTGGCTCGACGTGTTCAATCCGGACTACGTGCAGGACGAGGGATACCAGCTGGCGCAGTCGTTGTTCGCGTTGGCCGCGGGTGGGTTATTCGGCACCGGGCTCGGCCAGGGGCGGCCGGACCTGATCCCTGCCGCGCACACCGACTTCATCTTCTCGGTCCTCGGCCAGGAGCTGGGGCTCCTCGGTGCGGCTGCAGTCCTGCTGTGCTTCCTGTTGCTCGTCGGTCGCGGTCTCAAGATCGCTCTGGCCCAGAGCAACGACTTCGCACAGCTGCTCGCGGCCGGGCTGACGGTCGTCCTCGGCATCCAGACCATCATCATCCTCGGCGGCGTCACGCGACTGCTTCCGCTAACGGGCATCACGCTGCCCTTCATGTCGTACGGGGGGTCGAGCCTGATCTCGAACTTCATCCTGATCGCGTTGCTCGCTCGCATCTCTCACCAGGGTGCCAGTGAGAGACCTGCCGCCCATACCGCCGAGATATTGATCGGAGGCCGCTAGATGCACGCGCAGATCAGACGAGTCGGAACGGGCCTCGTCCTGGCTTTCGTCGCGTTGTTCCTGCAGCTGAACTACGTGCAGATCTTCGCGGCCGAACGCATCTCGGAGAATCCCGCGAACCGGCTGCAGCTGATCCGCGAGTACTCGATCAAACGCGGCGACATCCTGACCGTCGACGGGAAGACGATCGCACGATCGTTCCCCACGAAGGGTCTCTACAAGTACCGCCGCGAATACCCCGAAGGCGAGCTCTACGGTCACATCACCGGCTGGTATTCCGTGCGCTACGGACTGGATCGGCTCGAGCGGACCTATCACGACCAGCTCCTCGGCGAGAGCGGTGGCCTCTCGATGCAGGACATCGAGGACGAGTTCCTCGGCGCAGGGGAACAAGGGGACGACGTCCGGACCACGATCTCCTCGCGCCTCCAGGAGGTCGCGCGCGACGCGCTCGGTTCCGAGCGCGGCTCGATCATCGCGTTGGACCCGAACACGGGCGAGGTTCGCGCGCTGTGGAGCAACCCGTCGTTCGACCCCACGCCGCTGGCGTCGTTCGACGCGAAGGAAGCGAAGAAGTACTGGACCTCCCTGAATCCCTCCTCACCGACCAGCCCCCTCGTCAATGCTGCGACGACGAAGGGATATCCGCCGGGGTCGACGTTCAAGGTCGTGACGACGGCCGCGGCCCTTCAGTCCGGCGCCTACAAGCCGGACACTCAGTTCCCCGACCCGCAGGCGCTGGAGCCGTGCGAAGGCTCACGCGAACGAGGGGAAGCGTGCCTGCCGCTGACGACGGAGGACCTGACCAACTACACGAAGCTGCCGTGCGCGACCGGGACGATCGACCTGTTCGACGCGTTGCGCGTCTCTTGCGACACGACCTTCGCGATGATCGGGCTCGATATACCCGGCGAGGTCTTCTCGATGGCGGAGGCGGTCGGCTTCAACGAGCCGATCCCGTTCGACGTCCGTACGGAAGCGAGCCAGTTCCCCGACATCCCGGACGAGCAGGCGCCGCTGCGCGCCTATGCCGGCATCGGGCAGGGCGACGTGAACGCAACGGCCTTGCAGATGGCGCTGGTGGCGGCGACCGTCGCGCGCGACGGGGTGGTCCCGCAACCGCACCTGGTGCGAGAGGTCTTGGATGCACGATCTGGGCGCCCCGTCCGGACGTTCGACCCCGCGGACCTCGGTCGGGCGATGTCGGAAGACGTCGCCGAAGCGGTCACACAGATGATGGTCGCGGCGGTCGAGAACGGCACCGGTGGAGCGGCCCAGATCCCCGGCGTCAGCGTCGCGGGCAAGACGGGGACGTCACAAACGGTCCAGGGTCAGAATCCGCACACCTGGTTCATCGCGTTCGCTCCCGCCGCGGATCCACAGCTCGCGATCGCAGTGATCGTGGAGAACGGCGGCGCGTTCGGATCCGAAGCGACGGGAGGTGCCGTAGCGGCGCCGATCGCGAAGACGGTCCTCGAAGCCGATCGCGCTCTCAGGGAATGGTGACCAACGAGACCGTTCTCTCCGGCCGCTACAGGCTGATCGAGAAGGTCGCAGGCGGCGGTATGGGGACGGTCCACCGCGCCGTGGACGAGAAGCTGAACCGAGAGGTGGCGGTGAAGGTGCTTGCCCCCAACCTGGCGGGGGACACGAGCTTCGTCGAACGGTTCCGGCGCGAGGCACTGGCCGTTGCTGGACTCGCGCACCCGAACATCGCGAACGTCTTCGACTACGGCCAGGACGGAGAGACGCACTTCATCGTCATGGAGCTGGCGCAGGGGCGCGACCTGTCGCGGGTTCTGCGGGAAGAGGGGCCGTTGTCGCCGGAGCGGGTCGCGCGGATCGTTCCGCAGATCTGTGCCGCGCTGGGTCATGCGCACGCGGCAGGCATCGTCCACCGCGACGTGAAACCCGGCAACGTCATCGTCGACGAGCACGACCGAGTGAAAGTGACCGACTTCGGGATCGCGCGAGCGTCCGGCGAGTCGAAGCTGACGGTGACGGGATCGGTGTTGGGCACGGCCCACTACATCTCGCCGGAACAGGCGTCGGGGGTCGAGCTGACCCCCAGTTCCGACATCTACTCACTAGGCATCGTGACCTACGAGCTACTGACGGGCGCCGTTCCCTTCACCGGTGAGTCGCTGATGTCGGTAGCGCTGCGCCACGTCAACGACGACGTTCCTGCCCCCAGCGAGCTCGATCCCGACGTCCCGCCCTACCTCGACGAGATAGTCCGGCGCGCGACGCAGAAGGACCCGAAGCAGCGCTTCGCCGACACCGAAGAGATGGCGGCCGCGTTCGAGCCGACGCACACGGTTGCGCCGGCTGCGGGTGCGACGGCCGTCCTCGGTGCCACCGAGCCGACGATCTGGCCGATCCCCGGCGACCGTTGGGACCCCGCTCGGCTGGGGCGACGCGTCCTGATCGCGCTTGGAGCGCTCGCGGTGGTCGCGCTGGCGTTCGCCGCGTGGCGCGTCGCGACCTCGGCCGACGAGCCCCCGGCCCGGGAGGCGGCGACGGAGACGACGGACCCGGCGGACGCGCAACGCGACTTCGTGATCCCTGCGACGGTGATCGGGATAGACCACCGTGACGTCGCCGCGGCGTTCGCAGAAGACGGTGCCGAAGTCGAGACCGATTTCCTGGCAGGAGACGAGCTCGTCGAGTTCCTCGAAGCGAACGCGGTGGATCACGAAGACGCCGATCGCGATGAGGTGGTGGGAACGGATCCTCCGCCGGGCGAGTCTTTCTCCGAGGAGCAGACGATTACGCTCTACGTGAGCGCGGGCCTCGACGACTCGGAGGGCGGCGAGGACAAGGAAGACGACGACGAACGCGGCCCCCCGGGGCATGTGAAGGACAAGAAGGGCAAGGGCAAGGACGATTGAGCGCGACTGAGAAGGTCTTCGGTGGTCGCTACGCCGTGATCGAGCGCGTCGGGAGCGGCGGAATGGCCGAGGTCTACCGCGCCCGCGACGACCTGTTGGGCCGCGACGTCGCCATCAAGGTGCTCCACGATCGCTACTCGCGCGACCGCGCCTTCGTCGAACGATTCCGCCGCGAGGCGCAGGCCGCCGCGAACCTCAACCATCCGAACGTCGTGGCCCTGTACGACTACGGGGCCGACGACGAGACGTACTTCATCGTCATGGAATTCATCGACGGACGCAGCCTCGCCGACGTGATCACCACCGACGGACCGCTGCTACCCGAGCGCGCCGCCGAGATCGCGTCGGATGTCGCGAAAGCTCTCGAACGGGCCCACAACAACGGCCTCGTTCACCGCGATGTCAAGCCCGGCAACATCATGATCACATCGTCGGGGCAGACGAAGGTGACGGACTTCGGGATCGCTCGTGCTCTGGTCGGCGACAACGAGCAGACGATGACGCAGACCGGGATGGTCATCGGGACCGCGGCTTACCTGTCGCCCGAGCAGGCCCAAGGAAACAAGGTCGACGGTCGGTCGGACGTCTACTCGCTCGGCATCGTCCTGCACGAGATGCTGACCGGCAGCGCGCCCTTCTCCGGGGACACCCCGCTGGCGGTCGCGTACAAGCACGTGCGGGAGAACCCGCCGGCGCCTTCCAGCATCAACCCGGACGTGCCGCCGGCGCTCGACGCGATCACGATGAAGGCTCTGGCGAAGAACCCCGACAACCGCTACTCGACCGCCCATGAGATGCACGAGGACCTACAGCGGTTCTGCTCGGGGCAACGGGTACACGCGACGCCGTTGCTGGCGGACGAGACCGCAGTGGCCGCGGCGGCGTCCGGAACACAGGTCCTGCGCCAGACCGAGATCACCGACTACGAGGAGCCGGAGCGGAAACGGGCCGCTCTGTACGTCGTCGTGGCCCTCTTGATCCTGGGCCTGTTCGCGCTCGGCGCGTGGTTCCTGGCGAACAACCTGCTGGGGGGCGCCGAGCCGGTACAAGTCCCGCGCGTCGTAGGCATGGAGGAAGACGAAGCCGTCGAGACCCTGGAAGAGGCGGGCCTTAAGGCCGCGGTCGAGGAGCGAGCGAAGAGGCGGGTCGCCGAAGGCGAGGTGTTCCGCCAGGACCCGAAGGCCGGTGAAGAGCTCGAGACGGGAGATACCGTCACGATCTTCGTGTCGACCGGGACCCCGCAGACGGAGGTCCCCGAAGTGGTCGGCATGAGCCTCGAGGAAGCGAGGGCCGCGCTGAAGGCCGCGAAGCTGAAGGTCGGCGAGGTGACCACGGAGGACTCGGACGCCGAGGAGGGCGAGGTCCTGGATCAGTTCCCACCGGCAGGTCGCGAGCTGGATGTGGGCAGCGAGGTCGACCTCGTCGTGGCCGAAGGCGACGTCACCGTCCCCAGCGTGATCGGTATGACCCAGGAAGACGCGGAGGCGACCCTCGAAGAGGCGGGCTTCGCCGTGGCAGTGAACACCGAGCCGAGCGATGAAGAGGCCGGCGTCGTCATCGCGCAGGATCCCGAAGGTGGAACCGAATACGAACAGGGCGCAACGGTGACGATCCTCGTGTCCGAAGGTCCCGAGGAACAACCGATGCCCGACGTCAGGGGTGAGAACGGCGACGACGCCGAGAAGCTCCTCGAATCCGAATACGGCCTCGACGTGACTCAGGTCGACGCCGACCCGGCCGATTGCGGAGCGGTGCCGCCGGGCACGGTCTGCGAGCAGGACCCGGCCCCCGGAACGCCGGTCGAGGAAGGCGACGAGGCGACGCTCTACGTCCAACCCGGAGACGCGTTCATCCCCGGGCTGTTCGCCTGGTTGACGGGACTGCTCCTCTAGGCGACGGAGTTCAGAAAGTTCTGCATGAGCCGGGGGCCGTCCTCGGTCAGCACCGACTCCGGATGGAACTGCACGCCCTCGACGGGCAGGTCCTTGTGGCGGACCCCCATGACGATCCCGTCGGAGCTGCGCGCCGTCACCTCCAGCGGCTCCGGGAATCCCTCCTGGTTGATCGCGAGCGAGTGGTAGCGGGTCGCTGTCATCGGCGACACGACGCCCGAGAAGAGGCCTCTGCCGTCATGCTCGATCACCGACGTCTTGCCGTGGACCGGCCCGACGCCAGCGCGCTCCACGCTCCCGCCGTACACGACGCCGATGCATTGATGCCCGAGACATACGCCGAGAACCGGCACGCGCGGCGCGAACGTCTCGATCGCGTCCAGCGACACACCGGCGTCCTCGGGCGCACCCGGCCCGGGCGAGATGACGACCCCGTCCGGCTCCACAGCCCTCAGGTCGTCGATAGACGAGTCACTCCTCATGACTACCGGCGTAGCACCAAGAGCACCGAAGGCTTGCGCGAGGTTGTAGACGAACGAGTCGAAGTTGTCGACCAATAGGATCTTCATCAGAAGTTCGCCGGCAGCAGCGACTCCGAAAGAAGGACCAACACGATCGCCGTAGCGACGGCGACGGCCGCCCACAGCGCGAGCTCGAGCAGACGCGACTTCCACGACCTGTTGTTTGCCATCACCCCACCAACTCTGCGTAGACGATCAGACGTTCCGCCGCGGAGAACTTCGGGTTGCACGTCGTAAGGACGATCTCCGGCGTGCCGCTCTGGATCGCGATGGCGAGCGAGTCCGGCGGCACGATCTCCTTGCGCGTCACCTCGTAGGTGTACTCGCCCCAGGTCGTGGTGGTGATGATCTTGTCTCCTGCCTGCAGGCGGTCGAGATGGAAGAACGGAGCGCCATAGGTAGTGCGGTGACCGGACACGATGACGCGGCCGTCCTCCCCGGGCCACATCTCCTCGAACTCCGTACACAGCGGTCGCGCGAATCCGGGGCGGCACGAGGGGTAGTGGCCGGGCCCCTTGTGAAGCTCGTCGGTACCGACGCCTTCGACCACGACCTGTCTCAGGTCGATAGCAGGGATCCGCAGCCGGAACGCGGGGTCGCCGGGGCCGGGCGTGAAGTTCTCCGGCACCTGACCCTTCTCGTCGAGGACGACGGGCGGTTGGTCGGCGAAGGTCACCTCCAGCTCGTCCTGCGCGCGTGCGGTGTAGAGGCCCGTTCCCCACAGCGTCCATACGACGAACAGAAGGACGCCGACGCCGAGCGAGATGAGCAGCTTTCCGAGGAAACGCACGTAGCGCATGTCGTTAAGTTATCGGCCGTCGCAAGCTAGAAGACCAGGTCCAGCCGGTACTATCTCGTCGATGCCGAGATCGAAGTCCAAACGGACACGGCGGCAGCCGGCGCCCAAGCCCAAGCCGAAGAAGTCACCACCGTGGGTCGGAGGTCTCTTCTTCGCCCTGCTGCTGGCCGGGATCGTGACGATCATCGCTCACTACCTCGGCGGGGGCGTGAGGCCGTTCCAGCTGTGGGTGGGTCTCGGGCTGATCACGGGCTCGTTCATCGTCGCGACCCAGTGGCATTGACGCGGGTCCACCGCTAAATCACAACGATGTCTTTTATCCACGGCTGTGGAGAAACCTGTTGACGGAGCCCGGCCAGAGGCTCGCTCCGAGCGTCCCGCTTGCCCTGCTGTCCGTCGTTGTCGTAGTCGTCGCGGGTGAGAGCTTCGGCTACGTGCGTGCCCTCGTCGCGGTAGCGATGTTCGCGGTGCTGGTCTCGTTCGGCCTGCGGCAGTTGCGGGGGATCGCCAACTCGCCACCGGAGCCGGAGCTCGCCGACGTCTCGGAGTTCGGCTTGAAGTACGTGTGCTCTATGTGCGGCCTCGAGCTGCGCGTCGAGGTCGCGGCGCGCGACCGTGCACCGACACATTGCATGGAGCCTATGAAGCTGGTGCGCGTCGGCGGCAAGCCGCCGCTGACGACCGTCTGACTACAGCCGCTCGATGATGGTCGCGTTCGCGAGCCCGCCGCCCTCGCACATCGTCTGCAGTCCGTAACGCGCTCCGCGCTGCTCCAGCGCATTGACGAGCGTCGTCATGAGACGGGCTCCCGACGCGCCTAGCGGATGGCCGAGGGCGATGGCACCCCCGTGGATGTTGACCCGCTCGTCGAACCAGTCGTCTGCGACGCCGAGCTCTTTCTTCCAAGCCAGCACGACGCTTGCGAACGCTTCGTTGATCTCGACGAGGTCGACGTCGTCGAGCGACAGCCCCGTGCGTTCGAGGACCTTGCGCGTTGCGGGGATCGGCCCCGTCAGCATCGTGACGGGATCCGTCCCGGCGAGAGCGAACCCGACGAAGCGCGCGCGCGGCGTCAGTCCCAGCTCCTTCGCTTTTTCCGGAGTTGTTATGAGGAGCGCGGACGCGCCGTCCGTGATCTGGGACGAGTTGCCCGCGGTGACGATCCCTTCCGGGTCGAACGCGGGGGGGAGCTGAGCCATCTTGTCGAGGTTCGGCGTCCTGATCCCCTCATCGCGATCGAACAGCTGCGTGCCTTCGTCGCTGTCGATCTTTATCGGGTGGATCTCGTTCTTGAAAGCGCCGGCATCCGTCGCTTCGCCCGCGAGGCGGTGCGAGCGCGCGCCGAGCGCGTCGACCTGCTCGCGCGTCAGGTCCCAGCGTTTCGAGATGATCTCTGCAGAGATGCCCTGAGGCACGAGGCCGCCTTCGTAGCGGCCCATCAGCGACTCCGGGAAGGGGAACCCTTGGTGCTGCGCGCTGGTGCCCATCGGCACGCGCGTCATGTGTTCGACGCCGCACGCGATCGCGACGTCGTAGGCGCCGGCGATGACCCCTTGCGCCGCGAAGTGAGCCGCTTGCTGCGAAGAGCCGCACTGGCGGTCCACCGTCGTCGCCGGCACCTCTTCGGGCAGCCCGGCGGCGAGCCACGCGTTGCGCCCGACGTTCAGCGATTGCTCGCCTATCTGGGAGACGCAACCACAGATGACGTCGTCTACCTTGGCCGCGTCGATCGCGGAACGCGCCACGGTCTCGTTCAGCACCTCTGCCAGCAGGTCGACGGGATGCCAGTCCTTCAGCGCACCGTTGCGCTTCGCGAGAGGCGTCCGGACGGCTTCGACGATGACCGCTTCACGAGCCACGTGGTCTCCTTCCGATATCAACTTGACTCCTTGGTCAAGTATCGCACCGGAGCATGCCGGGCGCGTCTAAGCAAGGCTGCGGCGCATGCGCACCGTCGTACCCGTGGGCGACGCGTCGACCTCCAGATCGTCCATCAGCTCGCGCATCAGGAACAGGCCGCGGCCCCCTTGGGCGAATGGATCCGGCGTCCCGCGGCCGGCGACCTCGTCGGGATCGAACCCGGGGCCGTCGTCGGCCACCACGACTTCCAGATCCGGTCGCTCGTACTCGCACCGGACGCGCACCTCGCTGCCACCCGAGGCGCGTCGTCCGTGCCGGTACGCGTTGCCCGCAGCTTCGCCGACCGCGAGCAGCACTTCCGCCGAGACCTCGACCGGAGCACGCAGGTCGGCCAGGAACGCGCCCACGAACCTGCGCACCTCCCCGATGCGCGCGGGCTCGTTCGGGACGACGATCTCCCGGACGGGTTCTGCGAACGCGTGATCGGGCGTGACCTGGAACACCAACAGGGCGATGTCGTCGCGAAGCTCGCCGTCCGACGTCCACGCCTCGACGCTGCGGCGGATCGCTTGCACCAGCTCGCCGGGCGAGCCCCTTCCGTATTGCTTGACGAGGTCGTTGAGGTGTTGCTGCCCGAAGGGGCGGCCGTTGCGCGGTGCCTCGGTGACACCGTCGGTATAGAAGAGGACCATGTCTCCGGGTAGGAGCTCGGCGCGACCGGACTTATAACGCGTGTCATCCTCGATCCCCAACGCCAGACCGCCTTCGCCCAGCCATTCGGAATCACCCGACGAGGCGCGATAGACGATCGGTGGCACGTGGCCGGCGTTCGCGTATTCCAGGACCGCCCGCTCCGGATCGAGCACGCCGACCAGCAAACGGACGAACCGCTCCGGCGTCGACTGCGTCCGGATGTGCGCGTTCATCCACTGCAGGAGAGTTCCGGCGTCGCCGATCTGGCCCGCGAACGATCGCAGCGTGTAGCGCGTCAGGGCGGCGTCGTTCGCGGCGACGGGTCCGATCCCGCAGACATCGCCCAGCACGAGGCCGACGCGCCCGTTGGCGAGCGGCACGAAGTCGTAGAAGTCGCCGCATACGGCGCGCCGCCCGGCCGCCGCGATGTAGTGAGCCACCATCCCGACACGCGGAAGGCGAGGCATGTCCACCGGTAGCAGAGCGCGCTGGTAGCTCTCGGCCACCTTGCGCGCCTGGACGTAGAGGCGCTCTATCTCCTCCGCACGCCGTGACGCCTCGGTGATGTCGGTGAATACGTCGATACGGCCTACCAGCGTTCCCGTCTCGTCGAAGGTGGGCCCGGAGAAGACCCGCAGCTTCCGCCGCACCGGGATGATCTGCTCGACCTCGCGGCGGAACTCCTGCTCCGGCTCGTCGCGCTCGAGCTGGAAGAACTCCATGAACTCCTCGGGGTCGTCCATCTGGCGAGCGATCTTCCGGAGCAACTCGACGGCCGGCGCGCCCAGATGGTCGTCGGGCTCGAAGTCGAACAATGCGCCGGCACGACGGTTGACGACGCGGATCGACCCGCTGCGATCGCGGAAGATGATCCCTTCGTCGACCGCATCCACGACCGCCAGCAAGCGGTGGCGCACCGCGGTCGCGAGACGGTGCTCCTCCTGCTCGCCACGGTAGTGCGTACGCAGCTCGCGCGACAGAAGACCCGCGATCGCTCCCGACAACAGGAAGATCCCCGCCGTCATCGACGCGGCAACCTCGTTGATGCCCCCCGTCGCGGCGGTCACCGAGATATATGCAGCGGTCGCGAGGGCGGCCGCAATCAGACCTCCCGGCAGCCCCGCCAGGAGTCCGGCCGAGACGACCACTGGCACGAACACGACCTGGGGCGACGGGACGTGCCCGCGCAGCAAGGCGAAGATGATCGTTGCGAAACCGATCGCCTGCACGATCGGCAGGGCGGTCGCGAGCCATCCGTCGCGGCGGCGCGGGAGCGCCCACCGGAAGAACAACAACAGCCATACGGCGAGGGCCGCAACGACGACCAGTCCGCGGGCGTAGGTGTCGTCGGGGATGTCGCCGACGTTGAGGATCAGGACGACGAGGGCGACGGTGCCCCACGACGTCAGCTCGGCTACGCGGGCGACCCAGCTCCAGCTGCCCCTGCGTGGGGCCGGGCGATCCTTGGTCATCGTGACCCCATCGCGTCGGTCGACTTCGTCTATCTAATCAAACGTCTCCAGTGGCCCAGTCGTCATCCTGACGCACGACCTTGCCGTCGGTCGCCAGCTTCTCGAGATGCGCGAGCGCAGACAGCGCGGCGACCGGGTGCAGATGAAGCGGCGTGTCGTCGTAGGCGGACGCGACGACCGCCTCGATCGTCGACGCGCCGGCGGCGACCGCGGCCAGGATCTTCTGCTCGCGCTGCAGGCGATGTTCGATGTAGCCGTCGACCACCTCTGCCCCGCCCGTCAGTGGCTTGAAGTGGCCGGGATAGATCCGGTCGACCGGCAGGTCCCGCAACCGCCGCAAGCTCTGCAGGTAGTCGCCCATGTTTCCGTCCGGCGGCGCGATGACGGCCGTGCCCTCACCCAGGATGTTGTCGCCCGCGAACAACGATGCTAGATCCGGCGCGTGGAAACAGACGTGGTCGGTCGCGTGTCCTGGCGTGTGCACAGCGCCAAGGCGCAGCGAGCCGGTCCGCAACTCCTCACCGTCGACCAACGGTGTGACGGGATGCCCACCGGCGGGCGCGCTCCCGAACGCGCGCACCCGCGCCCCGGTGGCCGTGGCGAGCGCTGCAACGCCGCCGACGTGGTCGGGGTGCCGGTGGGTGATCAGGATCTCGCCGATGTCGCCGGCGAGCGACTGCACGACGGCGAGATAGTCGTCGTCGTCCACCGCCGGGTCGATCACGAACGCGGGGCCCGAACCCACGACGTAGGTGTTCGTGCCGGGGCCGGTCATGATCCCGGGGTTCGGCGCCAGCACCAGCTGCACGAACGGAGAAAGACGCGTCGACAAGATCTTCTCGTTCCCGATGCCTTCCGAGACAGACAGATCGGCGAGTGCATCCGCCACCGAGCGCAGCCCGTCCAACCGTTGCAGCATCTCGATCGTTGGCGGTGCCATCAACAGCTCTCCCGCGCCGAGCTGCGCGAGTGCCTCCGCCGGAGTTGCCCACCAGCACGACGCGACCTCATGCGGGTCGGGCTGCGGCGTCCAGCCGTCGGGGGCCGGAGCGACGAAGAAACGAGCGTCGAATCGGATGGGTGATCCCAGCGGCGTGATCCAGCGCCCCGCGGGGACGAGCCGGTCCGTCGCGAGCGTCAGGTGCTCACGCGCGCAGATCGCGAGCAGCTCGTCGGGTGACGCAGCGCGCCATGCAGGGTCCAGAGGGTCGTCCGCCAGCGGGTAGCCGACCTCTTCGAAGGACTCACGCAGGGCCGCGACGTAGAACGACAGCGCCACCGCCTCGTCCACTCCGAGCGCCGTGGAGGCGTCGTGCGGCGACAGGCGCGAGAGCCGCTGCCAGGCGGGATCTTCGTCCGCCGCGGCGACGGCGCCCCCGGGGAACACGACCGCCCCGCCCATGAAGCGAAGCTCTTTGGGCCGCGTCGTGAGCAGCACCTGCAGCCCCGAGCCGGAGTCGCGCAGGATCGCGATCGTGGCCGCGGCACGCACGTCGACGCCGTCGATCGCGCGTTGCTCTGCGTTCTGCTCCACGACCAAACGGTATGTTGTCCCGCCGGTCGCATCGCGCCGGATCAGCTCGTGGTCTACAAGGAGGTCTTCGTATGGCGGTCAAGTTCCTTTCGGAGGAGTGGGCGCAGCAGGTATCGGACGCGTTGAATTCCTCGGACGAGTTCCAGAGCGCGGCGGTCGGCCAGCAGGTAAAGCTCCAGCAGGTCGTCACCGACATGCCCGACGGAGGCGAGCAGAAGTACTACTTCCAGCTCGACGGCGGGAAGGTGGATGTCGGTCTCGGCGACCTTGCCGATGCGGAGGCGACGCTGACGCAGAGCTACGACACCGCGGTCGCGATCACGAAGCAGGAGCTCAACGCGCAGAACGCCTTCATGCAGGGAAAGCTGAAGATCTCCGGCAACATGATGAAGCTGATGCAGCTACAGAGCGTGTTCAACGCGATGCCGAAGGCCGTCGAGGGTATCGAGGTCGAATACTGATCCACGCGTCGGGCTACGGCCGACGGCGGATCACCAGCAGGGCCGGCGAAGCCGGAGCGCACGACTACACGTCACGGTTCTTTCTGCGTCCGCCCTCGCGGTACGGAGGCGATGTGCAGAAAGGAACCGTTAGCGCACGGGTTCGAACCGGAGCGCGTCGCCTAGGTTCGAGTTGCCCTCGATGAAGTCGACGCCGGACACCTCGGTCGCGTACGGCCCCTTGTAGCGCATGACGTAGAGGCCGTTACGAACATCGACGAAGTAGACGAGGCCGTCTTTGATGATCGGGTAGCTCCACGCGACGACCTTGTCGCCGCCCGACGACAGCACCGGGTCCTCCTGGAAGATCGGGAAGACGGGATCGGCCACGAACTCGGCCAGCTTCGCCGGCTTGCGCGGGTTCGAGATGTCGACGGCCTGCAGTCCACCGGAGTGCCACGTGATGAACGCGACGTTCTTCGTGATCGTCGGGTTGTGGGCTGCGAACGACGTCGTGGGATGCGCGGCATCCTGCGCGGGGCACACCGACTCCTCGTTCTGAGGGAGCTTGTACTCGGACACGACCTTGGGCTTGACCGGGTTGGAGATGTCGACGAAGCGCGTCCAACCCCACGGGCAACCGTGACCGCCAAGGGCGCGTAGCGCCGCGCCGTAAACCTCGTCGGTGATCAGCATGTAGTCCTGGCCGAACACCTTCATCGCCGTATGGGGGCCGGGGCCCGCCCACCGAGGGGCATTGTTCGGCGGGGTCAGCACGCGGATCTGGGGCTTCGATTTCGCCTTCGCCAGATCCGAGGTGTCGATGACGCCGACACCCCCGGTGAGATGCGCGATGTAACCGCGGGTTCCGGCGTTGTTCACCGCCAGCGAGTGAACGAACGACCCGTTGTAGAGGGGCGACATCTTGACGAGCTCCGTGAACTTCTCCTGCCGCACCTTCGAGATGTCCGTCACGACGATCTTCTCGGCGCCGCCCGGGGTGGACATGTAGAGCAGCGCGCGGCCCGGCCGCTTCGGGTCGTCCCAGAGGAAGAACTCGTGGGGGTTGTTGGTCGGCACGTAGGTCGCGACGAGCTTGGGCTTGGCGGCGTTCTTGCCGCTGATGTCGTAGAAGTCGAAGTGGTCGTCGACCGCACGCGGAGAGCACGCGTGGATCAGATAGCTGCAGTTGGAGCCCAGGTTCATGACGATCAGAAGGTCCTGCTCGGGCCACACGCGCATCTCGCGTGACGTCTCGCCCTCGTTGCCCTGGTCGGGAGGACCGATCTCGTGAACCACCTCGGGGGCCGAAGGATCCGAGATGTCGACGACCAGCACGCCGGCCCCATTGAGGTTGCCGGCCTTGCCGTCGGTGCGGCTCCCGATATAGGCGTAGTCGCCGTGAATCGCGAGCGCCGCGTTCATCCCGCGGTTGTTGAGGGCGTTGTGCCCGACGAGCTCGAGCGAGCCACCCTTGGGGGCCGCGGCGTTGCCCGCCGATCCCAACAGACCGAGCGAAAGCAGCGAGACCGACAAGGCGGTCGTGATCAAGCGACGCAAAGCGAACCCCTCCCAGAAACGATGATCGTCTCCAGATGGTTCGCCCCGGAGGCGGCACGTTCCTTGCGCGCCGGGCGAGATCCTTGACCCACCCCATGGCTCGCCTGGAGGCGTCCCGAAGCGGCACGTTCCCTTCTGGACCAACCGTGCAGGCGAACGACGAAAATGTCACGTTCTAGCTGCAGAGAACGCGACCTCGTGCCGGATGGCTGCCGTTGCCCGGCGCGAGCGGACCTTGGGACGCCGGAGTCGGGCACCCACTCGGTACGCTGCCGGGCATGACCGTCGTAGAGAGCAGCCGGCGTTCGGTGGTGTCGACGTGGGCGGAGGTGCTACGCACCTGCGGCACCGCCGGCGACGCGCCACTCGACCCGATCGGGAAGTGGCTCGTCGTTACGCGCGCCTGCGTCCAGCCGATGACCTTGACGGCCGCGGCGATCGCAGGAGCGCTGGCCGTCGAGAGCCCCGGCTTCGACACGTGGCTTTTCGCCCTCGCCGTCGTGGGCATCGTGCTCGCCCACGCCGCGAACAACATGATCAACGACTACTTCGACCTGTCCGAGGGCCAGGACACCGCGACCTACCCGCGGTCGTTGTACGCCCCGCATCCGGTGAACTCTGGTCTCGTGACGAAGCGCGAGCTCGGACGCGCCATCCTCGTCACGAACGTCGCCGACGCGGTGATCATGCTCGTGCTGTTCACAGCCAGGGGATGGCCCGTGATCGCGTTCGCGCTCGCGGGGCTGGTGATCAGCGTCTTCTACGTCGCGCCCCCGCTGCGTTTCAAAGCCCACGGACTCGGGGAGCCGAGCGTGTTCGTCATCTGGGGGCCGCTGATGGTCGGCGGGACCTATTACTCCGCAACGGGAACACTGCCGCTCGAGGTGATCTGGGCGTCGGTGCCGTACGCGTTGCTCGTCACGACCGTCCTGTTCGGTAAGCACATCGACAAGGCACCGTGGGACGCGCCGTCCGGGACGAAGACGTTGCCGGTGATCCTGGGTGAGGGGGCCGCGCGCAAGACGACCGTGGTCCTGATGGTCGCGTTCTACGTGGTCGTCGTGGCTCTCGTGGTTGCCGGCGTGCTGTCGCCGTTCGCGTTGCTGGCGCTCGCCGCGTTCCTATCGTTGCGACGCGCGGTTGCCACCTACAGCCGTCCGCGCCCGAGCGAGCCGCCGCCCCGGTATCCACTATGGCCGCTGTGGTTCGGCCCGTGGGCGTTCCTGCACGCTCGGCGGGCCGGGCTCCTGTTCGTCGCAGGACTGATTCTCGGAGTGGTGTGGCGCAGCAACGCCGGGGCCTGAGCGGCGGGTAAGCCGAAGCGGCGGCCGATGCAGGGTTGTGGCATCCAGCATCGAATCCCTATGAATCGATCACCCCACCTGGGAGGGAAAAATGAGGAAGCCCATCGCAGTCGTCGTCGCCGCCGGCCTTCTGCTCGGCGCAGCCGTCGTCCCCGCACAAGCCGGGAAGAAAAAGAAGAAGGCCAAGTCTGCACCGATCGCCACGACCCTGTTCCTCGAGGGAACGACGAGCTTCGGCGAGCAGGAGATGACCAACGTCCCCACGGTGAGGCCCGGCACGTACCTCCAGCTCGCGGCGAAAGAAGGCTCTGGTGAGAAGTCGATGGGGATCCCGAACTACGTCGGCGGCCCGAACCCGAAGTGCGCCGGCAGCAGCCTCGTTCCGGTCTTCGTCGGAGGGACCGTCGGTCAGGTCACCGGCGATTTGAAGGTGACGTTCCTAGCGCAAGCAACGCCAGGTCAGAAGGTTGAAGTGCGCGTATGGCCTGACGTGATGGCTCAGGCGTGCAACGACTCTTACGTAGAGCCTGCGGGCGTGGCGGTCGTCGACCTTCCGACCAGCAAAGGCGTAGTCGAGGCGACGATCCCGGGCCTCGATTTCGCGGCAGTAAACAACCTGATGATCCAGATCACCCCAGTCATCGGTGCACCCCCCGGATACGGACGGGCGTTCTACGGGACCCCTGACACCAAGGTCGAGTTCGCTTGCCTTCCTCCTGCGGGCGCCACTAGCTGCGTTCCTTCTTAACCTCGCAACTCACCTCAAGAGGGCGTCTGCTCGAGCAGACGCCCTCTTGAGGTGAGTTGCGAGGTTAAGAAGGAACGCAGC
>DASZOC010000026.1:0-27133 GCA_035550975.1 Actinomycetota bacterium
CTCGGCCTTCAGAGCGCCTGCCACCCGTCCGGGATCGAGCCGCGCCAGCGCCGTCGTGACGCCGTCGAGCACCGAGTCGACCCGGAGCGGCCGGTACTCCCCCGGTCGCCCGAGTATGTCGGCAACAGAAACCTTCAGTTCGGACACCGCGGGAGACCCTCCGAGCACCTGCTTGCAAAGACGCCGGCGCCTCGCCGAGGCGGGACGCCGGTGGAGGATGATACCAGAGCAGCCCTATTTGCCAGCTTTTGCCAGCAACAGCACGCAGCTGCGAGGCTTAGGAGGCGGGCTCCTTGACCTGCGCCTCGCTCGCCTCGTGGTCGTAGGCCCCCTCCGCCGGCACTGCAGGGATCCCGGTCGGGTCGGTGGCCGACTTGGTGCCCGTTCGAAGCTGCTCGCGACCCCGCGCGACCGTCGCCAGCGTCTTGTTGAGAAGGATCTCGAAGGCGGCGAGCTTCTGGTCGACGTAATCCTCGGCCTCGAGGCGGATCTTCGCGGCCCGCTCCTTGGCGTCGTCGATGATGCGCTCCCCCTCGCGCTGGGCCGCGTGGACGATCTCGGTCCGCGACAGCAGCCGGTCGCGCCCCTCCCGTGCCTCCGCGATGATGCGCTCGGCCTCCTTACGGGCTCGTGCGAGCAGCTCGTCGCGGTCGCGCGACATCCATCGAGCCTGACGGATCTCGTCCGGTACCTCTTCTTTGAGTTGCGCGACCAGCTCCAGCAGCTCGTCCCGGTTGACGACCGCGCTGGACGACAACGGGACCGCCTTCGCGTCCTCGATGATCCTCTGGAGCTCCTCGATCCGGGCGATCAGGTCCATGTGAGCTCCATCTTCGTGAGTCATCGCGGTGCCTCTCGGCGTGCTGCTAAGGATGCCACGCCTACCGCACTCGGTCCTCGAGCGCCTTGGCCACGCCCGGTGGCACCAGGCCTTCGACCGACCCTCCGTAGCGAGCTACCTCCTTCACGAGGCTCGAGGACAGGAACGCCCACGACGGCTTCGCCGTCACGAACATCGTGTCCATGCCCGGTTCGAGGGCGCTGTTCATCTGCGCCATCTGCAACTCGTATTCGAAATCCGAGACCGCACGCAGACCTTTCACGACGATCGACAGATCCCGCTCACGCGCGAAGTCGACCAGCAACCCGTCGAACGACGCGATGTCGACGTTCTCCACGTGAGCGAGCGCGTCGCGCAGCATGTCTGTCCGTTCCTCTACCGAGAACATTGGTTGCTTCGACGGATTCGCGATCACCGCCACCACTACCGAGTCGAAGTAGCGGGCCGCGCGTTCGATGACGTCGATGTGACCGTTCGTGGGTGGATCGAACGACCCCGGACACAGGGCCGTGTGCACGGCGCTAATTTCGTTAGTCCTCGTCTTCGTGGCAGAAGACGAGGATGCGTGCCTGGCCGTATTCGCGTTCCCAGACGAGATTGAGGCCCAGCGGGTTCAGTTTCGCTTCCTTGTGAGGCCGGTGGACGACGACGCGGCCCGCGTCCGACAGCCAGCCGCCCATGACGATCGCCTCGAGGTCTGACCGGACGCCGGGCACCGCGACGGTGTAAGGCGGGTCGAGGAAGATCAGGTCCACGCGCTTGTCGGCGTGGCGACCGATCGTCGTCGGCACGTCCGCCCACAGAACCTCGGTCTTGCGGCCGAACTTCGTGTTCTTGATGTTCTCCTCGAGCTTGACGATCGCGTCGCGCTCTTTCTCGACGAACGTCGCCTTCTTCGCGCCCCGCGATAGCGCTTCCAGCCCGAGCGAGCCGGAGCCCGCATACAGATCGAGCACCTTGAGCCCCGAGAGATCGCCGAGCGACGAGAACACGGATTCCTTCATCCGCTCGGTCATCGGTCTCGTTCCCGCGGGGGGCGACTTGAGCCGGGTGCCCTTGGCCGTCCCGGCCGTGATGCGCATCATGGTGCTAAAGACTAAACGAGCGCAGCCTCGGCGGTCCGCCCGGGCGGGGACACGAGCCGTCTAGCCGGAAGCGACGACGTCCAGAGCGCCTTCCGGGAAGCGGTCGCGCATCTCGCGCGCGAGCGCCTGGTGCTCCCACTCCTCCAGGTCGGGGTCACGATCGAGGATCGCGATGGCCTCTTCCCGAGCCCTCTGCACGATGTCGCGGTGCTCGAGGACCCGCGCCATCTTGAGCTGCGGCATCCCGGATTGACGCGCTCCGAACAGATGCCCCTCGCCTCTCTGCGACAGATCGACAAGGGCGAGCTTGAATCCATCGGTCGTCTCGACAACGGCCCGGAGGCGCTCGGCGACCACGGCGACAGCCGGGTCGTCGGCGGCCGTAGTGAGGTCGAGATCGGTCGCGAGCACGCAGTAAGACGCATGGGAACCCCGCCCGATGCGTCCCCTCAGCTGGTGCAGCTGCGCGAGCCCGAAGCGTTCCGCGTCCTCGATCAGCATCACCGTGGCGTTCGGGATGTCGACGCCGACCTCGATCACGGTGGTCGCGACGAGCACCTGCGTCGCACCGCTGCGGAACGCGTCCATCGCCGCTTCTTTGTCCGCGCTCTTCATATCCCCGTGCACGAGCCCCACTGAGAAGTCGGGGAACACCTCGTCGGCGAGACGCACGGCTTCCGCCTTCGCGCTCCGCAGCTCCGTCTTGTCGGACTCGTCACGCAGCGCGTAGACGATGAACGCCTGACGGCCTGCTTTGGCTTCGCTGCGGATCAGGTCGTAGGCGTCCTGTCGCGCCGCGTCACCCGCTGCGAGTGTCGTCTGCACCGGTTGACGCCCCTTCGGAAGCTCGTCGAGGACCGAGACATCGAGGTCGCCGTAGATCGTGACCGCCAGCGTCCGCGGGATCGGCGTCGCCGTCATCACGAGGATGTCGGGCTCACCGGCACCTCCCTTCTCCCGCAGCGACTTGCGCTGATGCACCCCGAAACGGTGTTGCTCGTCGACCACCGCTACGCCGAGGCGTGCGAACTCCACCGACTCCTGGATCAGCGCGTGCGTGCCGATCAGCAAGTCGACTTCGCCTGCCGCGACCCCGGCGAGGATCTCGTCGCGCTGCGCTGCCGGCGTCGATCCGGTCAATGTGCGGACAACGGGTCGCTTCGATACCTCTGCGAAGAGGTTGCGCGCCTCCGCTTCGCCGAAGGCGCGGTCGAGCAGCTCGGTCACCGTCAGCGCGTGTTGCTCGGCAAGGACCTCGGTCGGGGCCATGAACGCGGCCTGGTGACCACCCTCGATCGCGGTCAGGCATGCGTACACCGCGACGACGGTCTTGCCCGATCCGACCTCACCCTCTATCAACCGGTGCATCGGGTAGGTCTTGGTCATGTCACCGGCGACTTCGTCGCACGCACGCCGCTGCGCGCCGGTAAGGGCGAACGGCAGCTCCGCGACGAACGTCTCCGCCAGTGACCCCGCGCCCGGACGCGGATGCGAGATCCCGCGGACCGTCCGTTCGAGCTTCCGTTTTCGGTACACGAGACCGAGTTGCAAGGTGAAGACCTCGTCGAACACGAGGCGGCGACGCGCCCCGAGGACGTCTTCTTTGGAGTCGGGGAAGTGAATCGAGCGGATCGCGTCCGACCGGCCCATCAGGCCGAGTCGCCGCCATATCTCACGCGGCGTCGGGTCCATGATCTCGCCGACCTTCTGGAGCGTGTCCCACATGACCTTGCGCAGCTGATCGCTCGTGATCTCGGCACTCGCGGGATAGATGGGGATGATCCGCCCCACGTTGAAGGGCTCCTTGCCCGTCCGCACCAGCTCGAACCGCGGAGCCGTCATCTGCAGCGTGCCCCCGTACGTGCTGAGCTTCCCGTAGAAGAAGGCGTCCGCGCCGGGAGTGAGAGCGTTGGCAACCCAGCGCTGGTTGAACCACGTCACCGCGATCCGACCGGTCTCGTCACCGATGACACCTTTGATCATCACGACCGGTTTCCGTTTGCCGGGGCGTCTCTTCGTCTCGAACGGACGCGCCATCTTGATCACGCTGGCGTGGATCTGGACCTCGCCGGAATGGCCGCGCGCGGCGAGCTCGCGGAGGTCGGCGATCGTACGAAGCGCGGTGCGGTCGACATGACGCCGTGGGTAATGCTGAAGCAGGTCCTGGACGCTTGCGATCCCCATCTTCCCGAGCGCGACCGCGCGCGGCCCGGAGAGGCCGAGCGATCTCTGCCTGCGACCGCTCGCGAACAGCTCGAGGCCTTTCGGAGGAGCTGCAACCGTCTCTGCCATCGCCCCCAAACTAGTTGTAGGCGGGGACGAGTGCCTGCATTTGGTAGATTGCAGCGGCTATGGCATCCGTCTGCGACATCTGCGGCAAGACCCCGGAGTTCGGGAACAACATCTCTCACAGTCACCGGCGCACGCGCCGACGCTGGAACGCGAACGTGCAGAAGATGCGCGTAGTCGTCAACGGCGCTCCGAAGAAGGTCGCCGTGTGCACGAAGTGCCTCAAGGCGAACAAGGTCACGCGCGCGGGCTAGGAGCTTGCTCGCTAGCTGACGCTCCGCCCGAGTAGTCCCACGCTCATGGACCGGCTCAGGCGTATCGCCGCGCTCGCGAAGCTCCAGCTGGAGAAGGCGCGGGCGTCTTCGGCGGTCGTCGACGTCGTGGTCCGGACCTTCAAGCGGTTCTCCGAAGACGACGGCGGGACTCACACCGCCGCCCTGACCTACTACACGTTCTTTTCGATCTTCCCGCTCCTTCTGTTCTCGGCGTCCGCGCTCGGTTACGTCACGTTCGGCGACGCCGACCTCCAGGACCGGCTCGTCGAGAGCGGGTTGAAGACGGTTCCGATCCTCAAAGACGCCCTCACGCCCCGCGGTCTCGCGATCCTGCAGGAGCGCCGGGGCGGTCTCGCGCTCACCGCGACCGCCCTCGCCGTCTACACCGGTTCGGGGGTCATCGTGGCCCTGCAGCACGCGCTGAACCGGATCTGGCGCGTCGACACCGAGCCAACCTTCCTGGTCAAGCGCGCGAAGTCGCTCGCGTGGCTCGTCGTGCTGGGCCTCGGGGCCGCGGCTTCGCTGGTGTTGAGCACGATCGCCGGTCTGGCACCCGCACGGGTGGCCGCGGTCCTCACCCTCATCGCTGCACTGGCCGTCAACACCGGGCTGTTCACCGCCGCGTTCAGGTTCCTGCCGACGATCCAGAGGCCGTGGCGAGATCTGCTCCCGGGCGCGCTGGTTGCCGCGATCGGCTTCGAGCTTCTGAAACTCGGCGGTTCGATGTACCTGCGAAGGGGGGAAGACATGAGGAACGCGACGTTCGGGGTCTTCGCGACGGCCGCCGCGCTGCTGGTGGCATCGTTCCTCATCGCCCGGGTGATCCTGATGGCGGCCGAGGTCAACGCCGTGCTCGTGGAACGACGTACTACGCGAGAATCAAGTGGTCCGACCTAGGGAGGCAGACATGGCAGAGCGACCGAAGACCGACGAGCTGTTCAGCGGCAACGGTCTCGCCGGCGAGAAGAGCGCCGGGACCCTCATGAAAGAGGTGACCGAGGATCTCTCGACCCTGATCCGCAAAGAGATCGAGCTGGCGAAACAGGAGCTGGGCGATTCCGTGTCGGCGAAGCTCAAGGGGGCCGCGATCATCGGCATCGTCGCCGTCCTCGGCTTCTTCGCGTTGATCTTCGTGCTGCTCGCGGTGCGGGATGGATTCAACGAGTTCCTCCCCGCCTGGGCGGCAGACTTCGCCACCGCCGCGGTCCTGATCACGGTCGGCATCATCGCAGCGATGTTCGCCCGCAAGAAGCTGGCGACGCCGATATCGACGGAGCTGACGAAGCTGAGCATCCGCGAAGACGTCGACACGCTGAAATCGCTCGGTCGCCGTTAAGCTCGGGGCCATCTCTCTAGGAGGAACCGATGGGACAGAGCACCGCCGAGACCGTCGCCGAGATCGAACGGACGCGCGAAGACCTTGCACGCAAGGTCGACGAACTCGTCGACCGCGCCCGCGTCGAAGCCGGTGAGGTCGGAAAGAAGCTGGCGATAGGTGCGGTCGCGCTTGCGGGACTGCTGGTGATCGGGATCATCGCCAAGCGCAGGGTCGGCAGCTAGCTCGACGCTCCTGTAGATCGCGCTCCTATAGTTCGGCGCGCCATCCCGGGTTGACCGGCCCGTACCCCTTCCCGAGGCGCAGCCCGCGTTCGATAGCGCCGGCGACGAACCCTTTCGCGAAGGCAACGGCTTCTTCCACGTCGTCACCGTGCGCCAGCCGCGCCGCGACCGCGGCCGACAACGCGCAGCCGGTCCCATGCGTGTCGTCGGTGTCGAAACGGGGGCCGCCAAGGTGCACCACATCGCTCCCGTCGTACAAGACGTCTATCGCCTCGTCGGGCTGGTCGTCCAGATGCCCCCCCTTGACCAGCACGGCCGCGGGGCCGAGGTCGAACAGCGCCCGCGCCGCCTCCTCGGCCTCGCGGAGGCTCGAGATATCGATGCCCAGCAGGGCTCCGGCCTCGTGCAGGTTCGGCGTGACGACACGGGCCAACGGGAACAGGTGGGTCCTGTACGCGCTCAGCGCGTCGTCGGCGAGCAGGCGATCTCCGTGCTTGCTCACCGCCACCGGGTCGACCACGAGGTGAGGGACGTGATGTGCCCGGACCGCGGCCGCGACGACCTCCACCATGGTGGCGCTGCCGAGCATCCCGGTCTTGGCTGCCGCGATGTCGAAGTCCGCCACGATCGCGTCGATCTGGTCGTCTACGAACGACCCGGGAACCGCGTGGATGCCCGACACACCGATGGTGTTCTGTGCCGTCAGGGCCGTGACCGCGCTGGTCCCGTGACACCCCAGCGCGAAGAAGACCTTCAGGTCCGCCTGGATGCCGGCGCCCCCGCCGGAGTCCGATCCCGCGATCGTCAGCGCGACCGGCGTCCCCTCTATGGGGTGCGCAGGTGATCCCATCCCACCTCGCTCCATCGCTCCAGGGGCTCGTCACCGATCCGGCAGGGCCCATCCGTCACCTCTCCTATGCGCGTCAGACCGACCCCGGTCTCGTCGAGCATGACTTGCGCGGCTTCCACGAGGGCGGGATCGAGCGTGACGAGCAGCTCGTAGTCCTCGCCGCCGGCGAGCGCGAGCTCGAGCGGGTCGGGAGCGCCGGGGACGTACTCGGCGAGGAAGCGCAGCTCCGGATCCACCGGCACGGCGGCGGGGTCGACCTCGCAACCGGCGCCGGAAGAACTCAACAGACGATGCAGGTCGATCGCCAGCCCGTCCGACACGTCGATCGCGGCCCGCGGTGGGAAGGTCGAAAGAAGGCGCGCTTCCTCGAGCCGCGCTCGGGGCCGCAGCTGACGCACCGCCAGCACCGCCAGCCCGTCGGCGCCCGTAGGCGTTCGGATCTCCGCGGCCACCGCGGCCCGGTCGACCGCGCCGGCGCGCAACGCGATCAGACCACCGGCAGCGCCTCCGAACGTGCCCGTCACGCAGATCGCGTCGCCGGGGCGTGCACCCGACCGCAGCGTCGGCAGGTCGAACGGTCGTCCCAGCAGCGCGACTGACGCCGCGATCACCGGCCCGGAGCTGAGATCGCCGCCGACGAGGCCGATCCCCCACAGGCTCGCAGCCTCAGTCAACCCGTCGAGGAAATCGTCGACGAGGCGAATGGGCGTCGACGCCGGCAGCATCAAGGTGGCTACCGCGCGGGTCGGTGCCGCGCCCATCGCCGCGACATCGGAGGCGTTGCACGCGACGAGCTTCCAACCCACGTCCGCCCCGTCGCAGTAGGCGAGGTCGAAGTCGATGCCCTCGACCATCAGATCGGTCGTGGAAACGAGGGTGCCCGAGTCGACGGGAAACGCGGCGGCGTCGTCACCGGCCCACGTCTCGCCCGCGGGCGCGGCGCCGATGCGCTGCGCGATGCGCGCCACGAGCGCGTCTTCGCCGAGCTCGGAGACGGGCGACGAGGTCGTCTCGCGTCGATCGCTCATCGGGCGGACCTCAGTCTGCCGACGGACCAGCCTTGGTCACCTCGGCCGGGACGTGATCGCGGAAACGCTCGAAGTTGTCGGCGAACATGCGGGCGAGCTCGCGCGCCTGCATCTCGTACGCATCGGGGTCGTCCCACGTCGCCTTCGGGTCGAGCACCTCGTCGGGCACGCCGGGACACGTCACGGGGATATCGAGGTTGAAGATCGGGTGGTGCCGCGTCACGACGTCGTCGAGCGCTCCCGACGTCGCAGCTTCGACCATCGCCCGCGTGTGAACCAGGTCCATCCGCTTTCCTACGCCGAACGGTCCCCCGGTCCACCCCGTGTTGACGAGGAAGACGCGCGCGCCGTGCTTGTCGATCTTGGCGCCGAGCATCTCGGCGTACACCCCCGCGCGCAACGGCAGGAACGGCGCGCCGAAACAGGTCGAGAAGTTCGGCTCCGGATCCGCTCCCAAACCCGCCTCCGTCCCCGCGAGCTTTGCAGTGAAGCCGGACAGGAAGTGATACATCGCGGCGTCCGCAGAAAGCTTCGAGATCGGGGGCAGGACGCCGAACGCGTCCGCCGTCAGGAAGACGATCGTGCTGGGGTGACCGGCACGCCCCTCCTCGACGTAGCCCGGGATGAACTCCAACGGATACGCGGCGCGAGTGTTCTCGGTGATCGTGGCGTCGTCGTAGTCGACGCGCCCGTTCGCGTCGACGACCACGTTCTCGACGACGGCTCCGGCCTTGATGGCGCTCCAGATCTGCGGCTCCTTCGCCTGTGAGAGGTTGATGCACTTCGCGTAGCAGCCGCCCTCGAAGTTGAAGATGCCGTTGTCCGACCATCCGTGCTCGTCGTCGCCGATCAACCGGCGGCGCGGGTCCGCCGACAACGTCGTCTTGCCGGTTCCGGAGAGGCCGAAGAAGAGCGCCACGTCACCCGACTCGCCGAGGTTCGCGGAGCAGTGCATCGGCAGCACGCCCTGCTGTGGATAGAGGTAGTTGCCCGCGGCGAACATCGACTTCTTCATCTCGCCTGCGTATTCGGTCCCGACGATCAGCACCTGCCCTCGGTCGAGGTCGAGTCCGATGAACGCGTCGGAGTTCGTCCCGTCACGCTGCGGGTCGGCCTTCAAGCCCGGCGCGCCCAGGATGAGGAAATCGGGATCGAACCGCTCGAGATGGGCCGCAGGAGGACGCCTGAAGAGCTGCTTGCAGAACAGCGCGTGCCAGGCGAACTCCGTCACGACCCGCACTGTTATCTCGTGAGCAGGATCGGCGCCTATCGCACCGTCTACGACGAAGAGGTCCTTGTCGTTGAGATAGTCGCGTGCTCGCTCGAGCAGCGCATCGAAGACCTGGGGCTCGATCGGTTGGTTCACCTTGCCCCAGTCGACCAGCTCCTTCGCCGTTCCGTGCGCGACGACGAAGCGATCCTTCGGCGAACGGCCGGTTCGGCTGCCGGTTCGGGTTACGAGAGCACCGCTCGCGGCCAAGACACCTTCGCCCCGCGAGACCGCGAGCTCGACCAACTCGGGAACGCTGAGATTGTGGTGCACGCTGCCCGGCCGATCGATCCCGGCCAGGGCTGCAGACAACGCGGACGATTGCTCGTGGGGCTTCATCGGGGCAGCGAGCCTACCTGCTCGACGCGCTAGACTCCCGCGCATTCACTCGCAAGTGATTCGCTCGATGACGGATCCAAGGAGGCTCACGTGGCAGATGTAATGGCCTACATTCTGATCCAGACAGAGGTCGGAAAAGCGGCCCAGGTGGCTAAAGAAGTGCGCGAGATCGACGGCGTCGACGCCGCCGAAGACGTCACCGGGCCCTACGACGTGATCGTCCGAGCGAGCGCGAGCAACGTCGACGACCTCGGCAAGTTGGTCGTCGCGCAGATCCAAGCGATCGAGGGCATCACGCGGACGCTGACGTGTCCGGTCGTCCATCTCTGACCCTCTGACCGAGCGAAGCCCCCAGCGCGGCCTGGGCACGCGAGCGGTTCATCCACCGCGTCCACCCGCGCAACCGGGCGAGCCTCTCGCTCCGTCGATCGACCCTTCGTCGACCTACGCGTTCGACGATAGCGAAACCTTCGAGCGGGCATCTGCAGACAAGGTCGGCGCCGGCTACGTCTATTCGCGATGGGCGAATCCGACGGTCGACGCGTTCGCCGCGGCCGTGGCCGACCTCGAGGGCGCGGAGAGCGCGGAGGCTTTCTCCTCGGGCATGGCGGCGATATCGAGCGTGTTCTTCGCGCTGTGCTCGGCCGGCGACCGCGTCGTCGCGGCCCGCCAGCTCTACGGCGGCACACACTCGACCACACAGCACGTCCTGCCTCGCTTCGGCATCGAGACGACCCTGTGCAACGTCGACGACTTCGACGCGATCGATGTCGCGGTTCCGGGAGCGAAGCTGCTGTACTGCGAGACGATCGGCAACCCGGCGATCAGGGTCGCCGATCTCCCGCGACTCGCGCACATCGCGGCGCGGCACGACGTTCCGCTGGTGGTGGACAACACGTTCGCGTCGCCCGTGTTGTGCCGCCCGATCGAGCACGGCGCGTCTCTCGTGGTTCATTCCGCGACGAAGTTCATCGGTGGTCACCACGACCTGATAGCCGGCGTTGCTTGCGGCGACGCAGCGACGATCGGCCGGATGCGGGAGTGGGCGCGCGAGGTCGGGCCGACGATGTCTCCGTTCACGGCGTTCCTCGCACTGCGAGGGATGAAGACGATGCCCCTGCGGATCGAACGATCTTGCGATAGCGCGTTACAGGTCGCGGAGGCGCTCGAGAAGATGGGCGGCGTGACGGAGGTCTTCTATCCCGCGCTCGGCTCCAGCCCCGACAAGGATCTGTGCGAGCGTCTGCTCGACGGCCGCGGGGGCGGGACGCTGGCCTTCGACGTCGCCGGCGGTAAGGACCGCGCGGCACGGTTCCAAAGCGCGCTGCGACTCGTCGCACCGGCTGCGTCGCTCGGCGGCATCCACTCGCTGATCGTCCACGCGGCAAGCGTCACGCACACGCAGTTGGGGCCGGACGAGCTGGACGCGGCGGGCATATCCGGGGGGTTCTGCCGTCTGTCGATCGGTCTGGAGGATCCGGAGGACCTCATCGACGACCTTGCGCAGGCGCTCGACGCTTCTGCTTAGTTCGTCAGGTCGATCAGGTGCTCGAACCCTTCGAACTCTGCACGGATCTCGCGCGATAAAAGGTCTTCGACGAGCTCCTCGACGGTGCACCCCTCGTGGCAGATCTTCACGACGTTTTCGGTTATCGGCATCCACACCCCGGCGCGTTGACCGAGCTCGAGTATCGGCTTACAGCTCTTGACACCCTCGGCGACCATGTTCATCGAGGAGATGATCTCGTCGATCTTTCGTCCTTTGCCGAGCTCTATACCGACCGAATGGTTGCGTGACTGAGGGCTCGCGCACGTAGCGATCAGGTCGCCCACACCGGCAAGGCCGAGGAACGTCAGTGGCCGCCCACCGAACTTGACGCTGAAGCGCGCCAGCTCCGCCAGGCCGCGCGTCATCACGGTCGCTTTCGTGTTGTCGCCGAACCCCAGCCCGTCCGCGATACCCGCAGCGATCGCGATGACGTTCTTGAATGCACCACCGAGCTCACACCCGACGACGTCACCGTTGCGATAGCACCGGAACGTCGGGGCTTGGAAGATCTCCTGCAGGTGTTTCGCACTGTCCTCGTCGGCACAGGCAACCGTCGATGCAGCAGGGAAACCCTGCACCACTTCCTTCGCAAGGTTCGGCCCCGTCAACACCGAGATGCAGGAGTCGGTGATGCCCTCGACCTCTTCGGCGAGGACCTCCGACATGCGCTTCTGCGTCTCGACCTCGATGCCCTTTGTGAGAGACGTGTAGACGGGCCCTCGGCCCCCGGCGGCAACGACGTCGCGCAGGACGCCGCGGAAGCCGTGCGAGGGGACCGCCATCACGATCACATCCGCGTCAGCGACCGCCTCCTCGAGGTCGTTCGTCGCGCGCAGGTTCTCCGGCAGCTCGAGCCCGGGGAGGTACTCCGGGTTCTCGTGGAACAGGTTGATCGTCTCGGCAAGCTCGGCGCGGCGCGCCCAGAGGACCGTCTCGTACGTCTGCTTGCGTGCGACGAGCGACGCGGTAGCCGTCCCCCACGAACCCGCTCCGACGAACGCGACCTTGGTCGTCATGCAGCGCGGCGCGGCCGGCGCCGGTCGGGAACGGCCGGGCGCAGGCTCGCGACGAGCACCTCGATACGCGCCATCAGGTTGCTCGTGACGGATCGCCAGGCGTCGGGCGAGTTCGGGTCTCCCGAAACCTCCATCGGCTCGCCCACCCGGACCAGGATGTCCTGGCGCGGTGGCCACCAGCGCTTCGAGTAACCCTTGGGCCAGATGTTCTGCGTCCCCCACACCCCGCACGGGATCAACGGCGCGTCCGACCCGAGTGCGAGACGCGCCGCGCCCGTCTTGCCCTCCATCGGATTGAGCTCCGGGTCGTTCGTGATCGTGCCTTCGGGGAAGATGACGATGATCTCGCCCCGCTCGAGCGACGCGAGCGCTTCGTCCATCGCCATCGGGGCGTCGGCGGTTCCTCGCTGCACCGGGATCTGCCGCGCGCCCCTCAGGATCCACGCGATGCGCCTGTCCGCGAAGAGCTCGGATTTAGCGAGGAAGCGCGGAACCCGGCGCGACTTGTCCACGACGTAAGCAGTCGCGAGGGGGTCCAGGTAGCTGATGTGGTTGAACGCGAGCAGCGCCGGGCCCTTACGAGGGATGTTGTCGAGACCTTCGATGCTCCAGCGGAACCAACCGGCCAAGAACGGCTTGAGGATGCCCTTCGCGATCAGATAGGTCGACTCCAACCAGTTCCCCCGGAGTGTTCGGCTCGGTTCGAGACCTATCATACGGAGCCACGTGAAGAGCCACCATCTCACGATCGCGCAGATCTCCGACATCCATTGCGGACATCCGTCATTCGACGCCGACCTTCTCGACCACGCGATCAAAGAGATCGTCGAGCTCGCGCCGGATCTCGTCGTCGTTGCGGGTGACCTGACCTCCGAGGGCTACGCGCCTCAGTTCCGCCAGGCGAAGCGCTACCTGGACCGGCTCGAAGGACTAGAGATGCTCGTCATCCCAGGCAACCACGACCTCATGAACGTCGGGTTCCTGCACTTCCGCGACTCGTTCGGCAAGTCCGACGGCGTGCTGCGCCTGCCGTTCTGCACCCCGGGCGACGAAACACCGTCACGCTACGCGACGGTCGTGTCGGTCAACTCGTCCAAGCCGGACCTCGCGGAGGGCGAGGTCGGTCATATCCGCTACGACTGGATCCGCGAGTCCTACGAATGGCCGGACGACTACCGCATCTTCGTGCTGCACCACCACCTGGTGTCGGTCCCCGGCACGGGACGCGAGCGCAACATCGTGTGGGACGCGGGCGACGTGCTCGCGTTGTTAACGGAGTTGCGCGTCGACCTCGTACTCTGTGGTCACAAGCACGTGCCGAACGTCTGGCAATTCGGCGAGATGTTGCTGGTCAACTCCGGGACGGCGTGTACGGGACGTGTCCGCGGATACACGAGGCCCTCGTACAACGTCGTCGAGATCGACGACGAGCGCGTGCGCATAGTGCAGAAGTATCCGGGGCTCGGCGAGATCGTCGCGGCGAACTTCCTGCGCGACCAGCGCAAGCTCGACCTGAACCCGCAGCTCGCAGGCATGTTCAACCGAGGGTCGTGGACGGTGTGACCGAGAGAGGATCGGTGTTTCGATGATCGTTCGGATATTCGATACGTCAGTGGACCCCGGGGACGTCGAACGGGGAAAGGAGCTGTTCCGAGCACAGGTGCGTCCCGCCTTCGAGCGCTTCGAGGGATGTCACGGCATCGAGATGGTCGTAGGTGTGGGTGAGCACTCCGCCGATCTCGTACCGATCGCCGCGATATCTCGGTGGGACTCGCTCGATGCGATCGAACTCGCGACCGCGACCGAGGGATACGACGAAGCACTGAACGAGATCCGTAAGCTGTTCGCCCAGAGCCCGATCATCCGGCACTTCGAGACTTTCGACTGAACGGTTCTGCGGTTGTCTAGGGCTCGGTGCTCGCCGCTTCCGCCTGCGCGAGGCGCAAAGCCTCCGCGTCCGGCCACCTCGTGCCCGCGTGAGGATCGAAGGGGTCGATGCGTTCTCGTTGTTTACGCGCGAGGCGGTCCATGACCTGTAACGCGCCCGGTTCCTCTTCCGCGTCGCGCAGGTCGAGCACGCCGGCTTCGACCGCCCGCTGCAGGTAATCCTCGCCGCGCTCGGTGCGGACGAGGATCATCGTCCATCCCTCCATCCCGAGCCCGCCGCACGAGATGTCGGCGTGCTCGGCAGCGAAGTCCGGACAGTGATGGCACCACTCGTTCGCATATGGCCGCGCGTCCTTCAGTGGGATGTCCACGTCGGTGTCGTCGTCGAGGGTGACGATGACCTTGCCCTTGACGTTCACCTTCTTGATGCGCTCGAGAGGGATCCCGATGTCGTGCTCGACCTTGCCGACCATGAACGCGTCGTAGTCGAACGTCTCGCAGCACATCAGACCGATCACGAGTCGCACCGAACGCGTCCAACGCTTGATCCCTTCCGCCGCCAGCTGGCGCACCGCGGTCGACTCGCACGAGACACCGACCAGCGCGACGTTCTTGCACTTCGCGTCGGCGGCCTTCTTCAGGCCGAGCGGTGTCGCGCAGTACGTGTAGCGGGACCCCGCGGTCGCCAACAGCTCGTCGGACGAACGAACGAGCTTCGGCTCGTCGAGCCACGGCACCGACTCCGACGGGGCCGACAGGACCGCTCCGTCGAGCTGCTCGGTATCGAGCCCCCACGCGAGCAACGCGGTTACGGCTCCGCCGTCCTGACCTCGCTCGAGGATGCGCGGGTCGGCGGCCCGCGCGAGAGTCTTGTACCGATACTGCCCCTCCGGCTTCTCCGCCGGACGCCTGCCGTAGCCGAGCAGGTCGTCTTCGATGATGTCTAGCGAGGGTCCGAGCCGCAAGCAGGCCATCGCGCACAACGAGCACCCCTCCTCGCCGTGCACGCAGTTGTCGAACGGCGATCGCGCGTCCGTCTGCACCGGGTCGAAGTCCGACAGCTCCAAGACCTTGTGGGGGCAGGCGACGATGCATGCCGAGCACGAACAACAGATCTCGGTCGCGACGATCTCTTCGTAGAGATGCTTCCAGTGCTTGCGCTCTGTGGGCTCCATCGAGCAGAACCTTAGAGCCCCTTACAGCGCCTCCCGGCGCCGCGAGCGCCAACGACCAGCGCGATGCTGCGCTCGCCCGCTTCCCTCTCCGCCTAGTGTCGCCTGGTGGACGCTGGGATATTGCCGGTCAAGGACCTGGCGCGGGCGAAGAACCGTCTGGCAGAAGCGCTCGGCGAGACGGGTCGTGCAGAGATCGCCCGTGCTCTGCTCGACGATGCGTTCGCCCTCTGCGACTCCGTCGACTTCTTGACGTGGTGGGTCGTCTCCGACGATCCCGGCGTGCTCTCCGAGGCGACCGCCCACGGCTTCAACGCCGTCGCGGATCCGGGTGCCGGGCTGAACGACGCGCTGCAGGCGGCGCTCGCTGCCGCCATCGCGGCAGGGGCGACGTCGGCAACCGTGATCCCGTCGGACGTGCCCCTGGCGTGGGCCGGCGATCTGCGCGATCTCGTCGATACCGGCGCAACCTCCGACGTGGTCGTCGTCCCGGCGCGCGACGGTGGCACGAACGGGCTCTACCTGTCGCCGGCGGACGTCATGGAGCCGCGCTTCGGAGCGTTCAGCTTCAAAACGCACCTCCGAGAGGCGGAACGGCTGGGGATCCGGTGCACGGTCCTGTCGCTTCCTCGCCTCGAGCTCGACATCGACACGATCGCGGACGTGGACCTCTACCTGGCGCGACCGCGACATGCCGAGACTGCGTCGGCGCGCGTCCTGTCACGCGTCCGAGTGGCGGCCGGCGAGGAGGCGGGTTCGGCTTAGTCGCCGGCCTTCTCGAGGGCTACCGACTCCGCGCGACCCGCAAGCTCGTCCAGGCGCGCTGGGGTCGGTACGCGGACGCTGGGGCCGTCCGACAGCGACCACGCCGCCGCAAGCGCCACCGTCGCTACGACGAGCGAGACGATCGTCTGTGCCATGTCGCCGTCGCTACCCGCGAACGCGAACCAGACGAGTCCGACGGCCAGCCCCAGCAACAGGATCTGCACCAGGCGGATCGTGCGACGCTGTCGCGTCGGTGCGACGGGACCCCGGGATGCGCCACCGGCCATGCCTCGCTTCATCGCCCGACGATAACCTTCACGCACATGGGAACCGTCGAGACGATCGTGCTGGCAGGTGACGAAGGCGCGCCATGCTTCGAGGTGCGCGAGGTCGCGGCGCACGCGGGGCGCGGGCTGGAAGGCGACCGCTACTTCGAGCACCAAGGCAAGATGAAGAAGCTCGAGCCGGCGCGCCAGGCGACGCTGATCGAGGCCGAGGCGCTGGAGGCGGCGGCGCGCGACTACGACGAGGACATCCACCCGACCGACGCGCGGCGCAACATCGTGACCCGCGGGGTGGCGCTCAACCATCTCGTGGGCAAGACCTTCCGCGTCGGCGACGCGACCCTCCGCGGGATCAAGTTGTGCGAGCCGTGCGGCTATCTCCAGAAGCTCTCGGGGAAGCAGGTCAAGGTGCCGTTGAAGCACCGGGGCGGGCTGAATGCGGAGATCACCGTGTCCGGGACGATCCGAGCCGGCGATGCCATCGTGCTCGTGGAGCGGGAGCCGGCAGGCACCCAGCCATAGTCCTTTCGGAGGGTGCGCCTCGCGCAGGCGATACGCCCCCTCCACCAGGCGGCTCGATGCCGCCTCGGATGGGGCGAAAACACCCCCCGAACGGGTCAAGAACGATCAGGCCGGTGCCGATACGTTGAGCATGACCACCAGAGCTCGGGCCCGGATCCTCGCGGTGTTAGGCGCCGCAGCGATCGCACTCGCCCTCCTGAGCCCCGTCGCTCACGCCCAGGTAGGCACCCTGACCGACTCCGTCGGCACAGTGACAGACACCGTTGGCGGAGTGACCGCTAAGGACCCCGTCGGCACGGTCACCGACACCGTCGGCGGCGGCGGCACCACGTCCAACACGTCCGACGGCGGCACCAGCGAGGGCTCCACCGGCTTGGTCGGCGGGGTCACCGACGCCGTCAAGAAGACCATCGAAAAGACGACCGAGACGGTGCAAGAGACCTCGGGCCCCGTGAGCGACGGCGTGACCGAGACCGTCGGCGGCGTAAACCAGACCGTCGGCGGCGTCGCGACGCAGGTCGACAAGACGACCGGCGGAACCCTCGAGACGGTCACCGAGACCGTCAACGGGACGCTGACGGCAACCGACGGCACGAAGAAGTCTGACGCCAACCGCAAGCACGGAACCACCACCGGTCGCACCGGGGGCCGGACGAGTGGCAGCGGAAGCGCCGTTCTCGGAACCACGTTCGCGGACGCCATGCGAGCCGACGCGAACGCGATCCAGTCGGGCGCTCTGGGCCACGTCCAGCTCGCCTCCAGCGTGACCTCCGCCGGCGAAAGCGTCGCCGAGCAGATCGCCTCCATCGCGAAGGCGGTTGCGGAGCAGATCGCGTTCCCGGCCCTGCTCATGGCGATCGTGATCGGCTTCCTCATGGTTCAGAACCACATCGACCGGCGTGACCCGAAACTCGCCATCGCTCCGGTCGACGCGGAGCACGACCTCCTCAGCTTCAGCTAGGACGCCACGCAGGTGGTTGCGGGGGCGCAGGGGGCACGCCCTCAATCGGCAGACTTCGTCTCCTTAGGCGAGCGCATGGGATCCATGCAAGCGCTGCGCGTCGTGATGGCGGCTCTCGTCCTCGCCTCGGGGCTACTCGTGCCGGATGTCGTCGGTGCGTCACTAGCCGACCTGATCCTCGTCAGTGCCGCCTACCTGCTCGTCACTGCTGTCGCCGAAGGCCTTCGCCGGATGAAGAGCAAGCCCGGCCTCATGATCCTCACGACGTCGATCTTCATCGACGGCATCTTCATAGCGTGGGTGATGTACGAGACCGGTGGGGCGCGCAGCCCGCTGCGCTTCCTGATGTACGTCCACGTGATCGCGGTCATGCTGCTCGCGTCGTACAGGACGGGTTTGAAAGTCACCGTGTGGGACGGCCTGCTGATGCTGGTCGTCTACTACGCCCAAGCGGCCGGCGTCCTCGAGGTCAGGGAAGGGATCGCCGGGGCGCTGCCGGGGCAGGGGCCGATGTTCACGCAGGTCGTCTTGTTCAACGTCACCGCGCTGCTGGTCATCGCGCTGGTCACCGCGCGCTTCTCCGCGCTCAACGAACGAGAGCTGAAGCGTCGCAAGGCGGACGTAGAGGACCTGGCCGCGATGGGAGCCGAGCTGGAGAACCGGCAGGGCCCATCGGAGGTCGCGGAAGTGTTGTTGAAGAACGTCACCGAGTCCTTCGGCTTCAAACGAGGAGTGGTCCTGGTCGGTGACGAGCAGGACATGCGCGTGAGCGCGTTCAAAGCGCCGGGTGACCAGCCCAGTGTGCGGCCCGGTGTCGACGCCACGGTTCTCGCCGCGATCTCAGCGCGCGACTTCCAGCTGAAGAAGCAACTCGATCCCGAGACCGACCCGCGTCTCGCCACGCTCCTCCCGTTCGCCCGGAACGTCGCCGTCTTCCCGATGGTCGCCGAAGGTGAATCCCTGGGGGTGCTGGCCGTCGAACACCCGGGCCGCGCGTCGCGGATCGAGCGCAGGGTCGTCGAGATGGTCAAGCAGTTCGTGTCGCATGCCGCGCTGACGTTGCAGAACGCACAGCTCTACGAGCAGGTGCAGAAGCAGGCGGAGACGGATGCGCTGACTGGCATCGCGAACCGGCGCACGTTCGAAGCAGCCCTCGAAAAGGAGTTGTCGCGCGCGACGCGCAACGGCGAGCAGGTCACGCTGGCGATCTTCGACATCGACCACTTCAAGGCGCTCAACGACACCTACGGGCACCAGACGGGAGACGAGGTGCTCAAGAAGGTCGCGGCGGCGCTGGCGCAGACGAGTCGCGATTTCGACACGCCGGCTCGCTACGGAGGCGAAGAGTTCGTCGTCGTCCTTCCATCCTGCTCGTCGAAGGAGTCGTTGATGGTCGCGGAGCGCCTGCGGCGGTCGATATCCGATATCGAGACCGTCACGCCTGTAACGGCGAGTGCCGGAGTCGCGACATTCCCGATCCATGCTTCCGATCTGCAGAGCCTCGTGAAAGCTGCCGACGAAGCTCTCTACGAGTCGAAGCGCGCCGGTCGCGACCGAGTCACCCGCTCACGTCGCCGCTCCCGGGTGAAGCAACAGGAGCCGGTCGACACCGACTGACTACTTGTAGACGCGGCGGCGGAACACGTCCGTCGTCAGCGATGCCACGCGGTCGAGGATCAACATCCCGTCGAGGTGGTCGATCTCGTGCTGGAAGGCGCGGGCCTCGAAACCGTCCGTCGCTATGACGGTGCGCTCGCCGTCCGGCGACGTCCCGCTGACGACGATGGACGTCGCGCGGCCGACGTTCGCGGTCAGGTCCGGAACGCTCATGCAACCTTCCCTGCCAACCTCACGTCCCCTCTGTTCGAGGATCACCGGATCCAGAAGCACGACCAGGCCGTGACAGGTATCGGTCTTCGGATGGCCGCTCACGTCGAGCGCGAAGGCGCGCCGCGACACGCCTATCTGCGGGGCGGCCAGTCCCACGCACGCCGGCGACGCACGCATCGTGTCGACGAGGTCGGCGACCAGCGCATCGTCGGATGTCCCGCCGATCTCTGCGGCGCGCTGTTTCAGGACGCGCTCGGGGATGCGGACGACGGGCCGGACCGGCACTATGGCTGTAGCTAGAGCACGTCAGCGTGGACGGGATGGATGCTGACCTCCACGTCCAGATCCCCGAGATCGAGCACGGGCTCGGTGGTCGATCGCTCGGGAAATGCGACCTCGAGCATCAACGCGTACACGGGCGCCGATCCCTCGCCGATCACACGCGACGTCAGGTCGGTGATGTTCGCGCCCTGTGCGGCAAGGGCCTCTGCGACCTTGAAGACGATCCCGGGACGGTCGGCACCGTAGACCGAGACCATGTGTGTCGGCTCCACCACCTCGGGGGCCGCGGCCTGCACCGGACGGACCGTGACGATCAAGCCCAGGTCGCCACCGGCGGCGTTCAACTCGCGCTCGAGCGCGGACGCGTCCAGGCGCTCGGGAGCGGTGACGACCAGCATCATCGAGAAATGCCCGCGCAGGATCGTCGAGGAGACGTCCTCCAGGTTGCAACCTCGCTCGTAGAGGATCTTCGTCACGGCCGCGACGATGCCCGGGCGGTCGGCGCCGACGACCGTGATCGCAAGCAACGAGCTGGCCTCCATGCGATCGACCCTAACGCGGTGCGACACGATCGCAGCTAGCCCATCGAGCTGTGCGCTTGCGGAAGGACGTGGACGACGACGCGCTGGTCCGTCGGCCGATGCCATGGGTAGACGTCTTTATCGATGTACTTCTTGGCCATCGAGTTGATGAACGCGTTGCCTTCGTCGATGTCGATCCGTTCGGCGCGGCCCCGCACCTCTACGTATCTATAGGGGTTGTCGGGATCGATGACCGAGACCGCGATGCGCGGGTCTCGCTTGAGGTTCTTGTACTTCTGCCGGTCCGTCGTGAGGCTGAACCGGACGTGGCGGCCGTCGAACTCGACCCACACCGGCGAGCTGTGGAGGGCTCCGTCGGGCCCGATCGTCGCGACGTGCGCGAACGCTTTCTTGTCGAAGATGTCTCTGAGCTCACTCGGGATCATCATCCTTCTCCTCTCGCATGTCTCGGGTGTCAACCGAACCACGACGTGAGCGATTCCCTCGCGTCTCTAGCCTCGTCGCTGCGCGACCCACGCCGCGAGCTCGTCGGCGGTCATGAAGTTCAAGATCCTGTCCTTCGGGATCCCCGCGCTTATCGCGGCTGCGAGCCCGACCGGGAGGTACTGCATCTCGCCGGGAGTGTGCGCGTCGGTACCCATCGAGATCCAGCATCCCGCCTCGCGCGCGAGCTCGAGCAACTCGACGTTGAGGTCCTGACGGTCCGGGAACGCGTCGATCTCGAGCGCGGTGCCGGTCTCGGCCGCGGCCTCACAAACAGCGCGCCAGTCCGCCAGCAGTCCGACGCGGAAGTTGTAGATGCGACAGCGCGGATGTCCCAGCACGTCGACGGAGGAGTTGTCGAGCGCCGCGAGGTAGCGGTCGGTCTGGTCTTCCTTGCGACGCAGCTGCGAGTGGAACGACCCGAGAACGAGATCGAGCCCCGCCAGGAAGTCCGGTTCCATGTCACCGGTCCCGTCCGGCGACAGGTTCATCTCGATCGCTTTCAGCACCCTGAGACCGGCACCCCGCGCCGAGAGCTCGTCGTTCAACGCGTCGACCCGCGCCGCCTGCGCCGCGAAACCGGCCTCGTCCATGCCGCCGGCGATCTTGAGTCCCTTCGAGTGATCCGTGATCGCGATGTAGGAGTAACCGGAGTCGATGGCCGTCCTGGCCATCTCCGAGATCGGGACCTTGCCGTCGCTGTCCTCCGAGTGCATCTGGAGGTCGCCTCTCAGCTCGTCGGCCCAGTCGCGATGGTCCGCCACGATCCGCCGCGCCTCGGCGAAGCTGCGGAAGCCGGAGCGGATGGGAGGAGGCTCGGGAACGTCGGGCGGGTCGCCGAGCCACGACCGGATCAGCCCCGAGAGCTTCGCGCCGATGCCGGTGAGGTCGGTCAGTGGGCGTTCCTCGTCGACGAGGTCCGCGGCCTCCTCGGGCCACTTGTACGCGGCGCGCGACGCGCGCCGGTAAGCGCGTTGGCGGTCGCCCTCGAGCTCGTCGGCGCGCAGCGCCAGTAGCTCGGCGATCTGCGCGTTGTCGAGACTCACCGGGCGAGGGTAGTCGGGCATGATGCTGCCGATGGCACTACCGATCGCTCCCCCCTTGAGCCCGATGCTCGCCAAGCTCGCGGACACCGTTCCGGCGGGCGACGGATGGACCTACGAGCCGAAGTGGGACGGCTTCCGCGGCATCGTGTTCCGTGACGGCGACGCGATCGAGATCATGAGCCGCGACAAACGGAGCCTCCAGCGCTATTTCCCCGAGCTGCCCGCGATCCTCGGGGGTGCGCTCCCCGACCGCTGCGTCGTCGACGGCGAGGTCGTGATCCCCGGCCCGAAGGGTCTGGACTTCGATGCGCTGCTGCAGCGGATCCACCCGGCGGAATCGCGCGTCAAGGTGCTGGCCGGCAAGACGCCGGCGAGCTTCGTCGTCTTCGATCTGCTCGCGCTCGGCGACGACGACCTGATGCCGGAGCCGCTCGCCATGCGGAGGGAGCGCCTTCGAGACGTGGTCGCGGCCCCGGAGCGAGATCCCGACGCCGCGATCCGCGAGCTTGCGACCACCGGCCACGACCACGACAGGTTCATGATCGGCCCCCACACCGAGGACGCGTCGGCCGCGACCGCGTGGCTCGAACGCTACGAGCGCATCGGCCTCGACGGTGTCGTCGCCAAACGACTCGATTCGACCTACGAGCCCAACAAGCGCGGCTGGGTGAAGGTCAAGCAACACCGGACGTGTGACTGCGTCGTCGGTGGCTACCGGCTCAGCAAGACCCGCGACGGGGTCGGATCGTTGTTGCTCGGCCTCTACGACGACGCCGGAACGCTCCACTACGTGGGCCACACGTCGTCGTTCAAGGCGAAGGAGCGTCGCGATCTCCTCGAGCGCTTACACGACCTCGAAGGCGAGGGAGGTTTCGGCGGAGGCCGCTCCCCCGGCGGGCCGAGCCGCTGGACGGGCGGCCGCGACACGTCCTGGGTCGCGCTCCGACCCGAGCTCGTGTGCGAGGTCGGGTTCGATCGCTTGCTCGGCGGCAGGTTCCGTCACGCGGTGACGTTCCTGCGCTGGCGCGGCGACCGCGACCCCGCGTCGTGCCGCTTCGATCAGCTCCCGGATTTCCTCCGGCCCTGAGCCTTCGGCTTCTCGATCTTGCGGCGGGACGGCGCGGCGCGGACCGGCTCGGTCTTGCTCTTCGGGAAATGAGGCGGCCACGGCGCATCGCCCAAGCCGCCGGCCTCGTCCGCGTCGGCGAGCTCGAGCAGCGGGTCGAGCGACGCAACCGCATCATCGATACCGCGATGAGGATCCCTATCGCCGGAGACCCGTTCCGGAACCGTCGCGATCGTGAACGCGGTGGGGTCGACCTCCGGCACCTCGTCCCAGCGCAATGGGCAAGACACCTGCGCCGCGGCGAACGGACGCACTGAGTACGCGGCCGCGATCGTGCGATCACGCGCGTTCTGGTTGTAGTCGACGAAGACGCCGGTGCGCTCTTCTTTCCACCACGCGGTCGTCGCCAGGCCGCCCGCACGCCGCTCGACCTCGCGCGCGAAGGCGAGGGCCGCGCGCCGCACCTCTTGGAAATCCCAGCGCGGCTCGATGCGGACGTAGACGTGGATCCCGCGCTTCCCGGATGTCTTCGGCCACCCGACCAGCGAGTGCTCCTCGAGGACCTCCTTCGCGACCATCGCTACCTTGCGCACGTCGGCGAAATCGATGCCCGGTGTCGGGTCGAGGTCGACGCGCAGCTCGTCGGGATGATCGACGTCGCCCCGGCGCACCGGCCACGGGTTCAGATCGATGCAGCCGAGGTTCACGGCCCACAACAGGTGTGCGAGGTCGGCGATCACCAACATGTCCGCCTGACGGCCACTGGGGAAACGGACGACGACCGACTCCAGCCATTCCGGCCGCCCCTTGTCCGGGAGACGCTTCTGGTAGAAGGCGTCGTCGGGCGCGTCGACGCCGTTCGGCCACCGGTAGAGCGTCGTCGGGCGGTCCCGCGCGCCGCGCAGGACGCCGTCACGTACGGCTACGTAGTAGTTCGCGAGATCGAGCTTCGTGGTGCCGGAGGCGGGGAAGAAGACCTTCGACGGGTTCGTGATGCGAACCGCTCGTCCGTCGACTTCTAGGACGGTCGCTTCAGTCGGCACTCTCTGGGTTCTCTTCTCCCCCGGGCGTTCCCTGGCTCGTGTCGCCGGGGCCGTCGCGTCCCTCTCCGGAAGGTCCGTCGACCGGCGGCTGATCGGTGTCCTCGCTCTGGCCGCGCTCTGCTGATACCTCGCTCCCGAGGTCGTCGTCTTCCGGGTCGAGGCTGGTCTCGGTCGGCTCGTCCACCGTGACGCTTCCGTCGTCGGTCGAGTCGTCGGGCTGTTTGTCGGTCTCGGACATCGTGGCGACCTCCTCGTGGTCGGCAAAGGTGAGCGGGTGGCGAGTCTGCCAGACGCGCAGGCCGACGCCTGCCCGGAGGAGATGCCTGGGCGGTGCCGAACCACTACCGGAGCAGACGACCAAGGAAGGGGACGACCTCCGTGCGGCGACCGCAGCGCGCCCTGTTGGGCATGTTCCTCGTACTGGCAACGATCGCGGCGAGCTTCATGCCGGCGGCATCGGCCGGGGCGGCGCCGAAGCGCTCGACCTGGGCCGCGTTCCTCGAGGACCGGGTGAAGCTCTACGAGGAGCTCGCTCCGGCGTTCGTCAGCTGCTTCAAGCGGCGTGACTCCCTGATCGACCCACTGAGCCCGATCTTCCATGGCTGCCTCGACTGGCACTCCGCGGTGCACGCCGCGTACTCGCACCACGTCCTGTACCGCCGCACCGGCGACGAGACCTACCTCGACCTCGTGCACGACCAGTTCGCACCCGCAGGCGTCTCCCTCGTTCCGGCCGAAGAGGTCTACGAGCGCGCGAAGGGCGCCGACCTCCCGCTGACCGAGAACCCGTACGGGTTCGGGTGGTTCCTGATCCTGGCCCGCGAGCGTGAGACGTCTACCGACGAGAAGGACCTGCGTTCGATGGCCGACTACGCCGCGAGCCAGATGGGGTCGTGGTTCGAAACGAGGGCCGCGCGCGGCGACGCACAGCGGTTCATCTTGAACACGGCGCACCCGAACTACAGCTGGTCGCTGATCAACCTCGACATCTGGGCGCGATACACGAAGGACAAGGAGCTTCTCGCGGCCACCCGCAAAGCGTCCGAGCCGTTGCTGGACGAGTCGCTCGACGGTCTCTGTCCCGTCAAGAACGACACGAACCCGAAGGCGACCGGTTTCCAGCCGGCGTGCCTGATGCGCCTCGCGGCGGTGTTCCAGGTTCGAGGAGCCGCGGCGACGTCGTGGGTCGCCGAACGCCTCCCGAAGAAGGCGCTGTACATCCCACCGATCACCGAGCCCTCGAACTGCCACGCGGGCGGGCTCAACTTCACCCGTGCGTTCGCGCTCTACCAGCTGTACCGCTCGACCGGCAACACGGCCTATCGCGACAACTACGCGGAGCTGATCCGCTACCACGTCGGTCGGCCCGACCTCTACATAGACGAGAGCTACCTCGGCGACCCCGGCTACATGTGTTACTCGCACTGGGTCGCGCAGGTAGGTGTGCGGGCGATCTCGCTGTCCTACGGGGACTAACGCGCGGGCGTTTGGCGCATCGCTCCCGCACCATGTGGGCGGGGCGTAAGCTGTTGTGCATGACCGGACGGATGCACAAGACAGAAGAGCAATGGCGTGAGGAGCTGACGCCGGAGCAGTACGAGATCCTCCGCAGGAAAGGGACCGAGCCTCCCTTCACCGGCAAGTTCACCTATAACAAGGACACCGGGACGTACCGGTGCGCCGCGTGCGGGACCGACCTGTTCAGCTCCGACACGAAGTACGACTCCGGCAGCGGGTGGCCGAGCTTCACCGACCCGGCGAACCCGGCGAACGTCGAGCTCCACGACGACACCAGCCACGGGATGGTGCGGACCGAGGTGACGTGCAAGACCTGCGGGGGCCATCTCGGCCACGTCTTCGACGACGGACCCGGCCCCAACGGGAAACGCTTCTGCATCAACTCCTGCGCGCTGGACTTCGACCCGCAGGTCTGATCGACCGGCGGCGACACGAGATGGCGACGAGCGCGACGACGGTGCCCACGATCGACCTGCGCGATCTCTCGCGCCCGCGTCACGCCGAATGGGTGCAACTGAGCCGGGAGATCGATCAGGGCCTGCTCCGAACGTTGCACGGACTATCCGGCGAGGACTGGTCCTCCGTGACCGACTGCGCGCCGTGGACGGTGAAAGACGTTGCGGCTCACGTGCTCGCGTGGGCCGAGTCGATCCCGTCACCGAAGACGTTCCTCAGCGAGAGCGTCGTCGGGTTCAAGCAGCGTCGCGATTTCGGCGGGAACATGATCGACGCGCAGAACCAGCACCAGGTCGACAAGCTCGCAGCACTGGCCACTGCAGAGCTCATCGAGCGTCTCGAACGCGCGCTCCCCCGCTTCGACAAGGCGCGAGGGCTCTACGGGCGCTTCGCGGTCGCTATCCCTTACAAGCAGCCGTTCTCGAGCACCTGGGTGAGCCTGAGCTTCCTGATGGACGCGATCTTCACGCGCGACCACTTCATGCATCACATCGATATCTGCCGGGCCACCGGCCGTGAGATGCCGGTCGGACCCGCCGAGATCCGCGTCGCGCACGATGCCTTCAAAGAGTGGGCGACCGCTCTTCCCGAACCGGTCGAGCTGGTGCTGACAGGCCCCGCGGGCGGACAGTTCAGATCCGGAGATGCCACCGCCACGATCCGCGGCGACGCGATCGATCTATGCCGCGTGCTCGCGGGCCGCCCGAGCAGCGACATCACGATCGAGGGCGACGAGGCCCGGGGGCGTGAATGGTTGAAAAGGAAGGCGATCTTCTAAACCTGTTACGCACGGGCCCGGCCCCTTTTCGCACCGTCAACCTGACCGTCGTGCGATATCGACGCACCCCTCCGCTAGACTTCGCTGGCACCACGAAGGGCGGTTAGCTCAGCCTGGTAGAGCACTACCTCGACACGGTAGGGGTCATAGGTTCAAGTCCTATACCGCCCACTCAAAAAGGGCCCTCTGACTGTGAAAGTTCGGCACCTCTGTCCCACATTGGCTCCGGCACCTATGTCCCACTCTGCGGCCCGTCTCCGGCTCCTGGGCGACACTGGCTTCGGCACCTGTGTCTCACTAATTCCACGTCTCTAGGGTCCATCCGCGTCATCACTTGTGCTCTGTCGAGCCGAGGAGGACGCCGTGCCACTGGTGGATCTTTCGATGGTTGAGCAG
>DASZOC010000027.1:0-39660 GCA_035550975.1 Actinomycetota bacterium
GGCGCGGCCCCCGGTGCCCCCGATGCCCCCGATGCCTGTGTCGAGGTGGTGGAGCGGGCCGACGTAGCGCTGCAGCCGTGGACGCGGGGCCCCGGCAGCCATAAGCTGACCCCGGGCGCGGTCGCCCTACTCGCCGGCAGCGACGACATCATGGGGGCCGCGCTCCTCACCGGCCGCGGAGCGCTCCGGGCCGGCGGGGGTTACGTGATCCTCGGCTCCACCCGTCCGGTCGTCGATGCGGCTGCGGTCGCGACTCCCGAGCTGGTGTGTCACGTGCTGACCGACGACAGCGCCCTCGGCCCCGACGCGCTCGACGCGTTCAAACCCGCAGTCGAGCGTGCGAGCGTCCTGGCGATCGGATCGGGTCTCCACCGCGATGCACCGCAAGCCGCGCTCGTCCGCCGCGTGCTCGACGAGATCGACATGCCGGTCGTGCTCGACGCGGACGCGTTGAACGCGCTGGACGGCGATCTCGGCCCCGTAGCGCGCCGGATGCAACCGACGATCCTGACGCCGCACGCGGGGGAGCTGGCGCGTCTGCTGTCGATCCCGAGGGCGGAGGTGGAGGCGGACCGCCTGGGTGCAGCTACTCGGATCGGTCGGGCGGCCGGCAACGCGGTCGTGGTATGCAAGGGGGAACCCACCCTCGTCGTGGGTAGCCGCGGCGCGAGCGTGCTCGTGGTCGACAGTGGCGGGCCGGAGCTCGCGACCGCGGGTACCGGCGACGTGCTGACGGGAGTGGTCGCGGCGCGTCTGACGGCGGTGCCCGACGCTACGGCGGCGGCCGTCGGAGCCGCCTACGTGCACGGGCTCGCCGGTCGCATCGCTGCGTCGTCGCGTGCGTCGCTCGGCGTGGTCGCGTGGGACGTCGCCGAAGCGTTGCCCTCCGCGATGCAGGACCTCGCGACCGGAGCCCGAGCGTGACCTTTACGCGGGAGGAGATCGAGCAGCGCGGTCACCCGGTGTGGGTCGAAGTCGATCTCGATGCGATCCGCCACAACATCCGCACGCTGGCGACGATCGCCTCCGGAGCCGAGGTGATGGGGGTCGTGAAGGGGTACGCGTACGGCCACGGGAACCCGCAGAGCGCGCAGGCGATGCTCGACGCGGGAGCGACGCGCCTCGGCGTCGCGCGGGTAGCGGAAGCCCTCCATCTCAGAGAGGCGGGCATCGCGGCCCCCACGCACGTCTTTACCGAGCCGCCACCGCAGGCAGCCGCGACGTTGATCGAGCACGACCTGACCCCGGCGGTCTACACCCATGGGTTCGCGGAGGCACTGTCCGCCGCCGCCGTACGGTTGGGCCGCGACGTAGGCGTCCACGTGAAGCTCGACACCGGCATGCATCGGGTCGGGCTGCTGTCGGACGCCGTGCCGGACGCGATCTCTTCGATCGCGCGGCTCCCCGGCATCCGGATCGAGGGCCTGTGGAGCCATCTCGCGGTTGCCGACCAGCCGGACCACCCGTTCAACCGGAAGCAGCTGGATCTGTTCGCGGAGCTCGTCGATCGTGTCGCGCGTGCCGGGATCGATGTCCGCTACCGGCACATCGCGAACTCGGCCGCGACGCTGTCGAACCCGGACAGCCATCACGACCTGGTCCGCTGCGGGATCGCGGCCTACGGGCTCTCGCCCGGTCCGAACGTCGCTCCCACGGCCGACCTGCACCCCGCTCTGGCGCTGCGCGCGCGGGTGAACATGACCAAGAACGTCCCCGCCGGCGAAGCGTTGTCCTACGGGCTGCGGTACGCGGTCGACCACGACAGCCGTGTGGTGACGGTGCCTGCGGGGTACGCAGATGGCTACGACCGCCGTCTGTCGGGTCGCGCCGACGTCATCATCGGAGGGAGCCGCTACACCGTGTCGGGAACCGTCTGTATGGATCAGTTCATGGTCGACGTAGGCCACGCGCAGATCGAGGTCGGCGCCACCGCCACGTTGCTCGGTGCTGCAGACGGCGAGGCCATCACCGCGGAGGAGCTCGCCAGCCACATCGGCACGATCAACTACGAGATCACGACCCGGATCCCGTCGCGCGTGCCGCGGGTGTTCGTCGGAGCGTCCGATGGCGCCTAGGTCGAAACTGCTTGCCGCGGCCGGCACCGCCGTCGGCGTAGGAGCCGGCATCGCGGCCCAACGGAAGGTCATCAACAAGCGACGCCGGCAGGATCCCGAGCGGGACGAAGCGTTGGGTCAGCGACGGGGTGACCGCACGAGGACGTTCGATCTGAGTGACGGCGCGCGGATCTATGTCGAGGAGTTCGGGTCCGAATCGCCGCAGGGCGCCATCTTCGTCCACGGTTCGGTCCTGCGGACCGACGTCTGGCACTACCAGATGGCGCTCGACACCGGCAGAAGGATGGTGTTCTCGGACCTGCGCGGGCACGGCCGGTCCACCAAAGGTGAGGCGTCGTACTCGATCACCACGCTGGCGAGCGACCTGCTCTCGGTGATGGACGAGGTCGGCCTCGAGGAAGCCGTCGTCGTCGGGCATTCGGTGGGAGGCCAGGTCGCGCTCCAGCTCTGCCACGACCGTCCCGAGCTGATGGGCACGCGCATAAAGGGGCTCGTGCTCGTCAACACGAGCTACGGCCCTTTCACGGAGACGCTGGTGGCCGGTGGTGTGGTCGCCCGTGTGGAACGGCTGACGCGGCGTCCGCTCGACGCTCTCGGCAAGCAGCACGCGCGCCTCGAGAGACTTCGGCGACTCGTGCGGCCGTCGGATGCGTTGTTCTGGGGCGTCGCGCTTGCGGCGTTCGGTCAACATCCGTCACCGAAACACATCGACTTCACCTACGACATGCTCGCCAGCACGCCGGTCGACGTCATCTTGGACCTGGTGAAGTCGTACCGGGACTTCGACATGACCGAGACGCTCGGCGACATCGAGGTCCCCGCGCTCGTCGTCGGGGGCACGCACGACCGGCTCACCCTGCCGAAGGCATCGCATCATCTGGCCGCGCACCTGCCGCAGGCGGATCTCCACATCTTCGATGGGTGCGGGCACATGAGCATGCTCGAACGACACGACGAGTTCAATAGGCTGCTGGCGAGCTTCCTCGACAAGACGTTGGCGGCGGCTCCGTCGACCACCAGAAGGGTAGGAACCCAACGATGAGAGACAGCAGGGTCGAACGACTAGCGGACATACTCGTCGAATATTCGGTGGGGGTGAAAAAAGACCACCTCTGTCTCATCCGGGGTGCTTACCTCGCCGAGCCGCTGATCCTGGCGCTCTACGAGCGGTGTCTGGAGCGCGGCGCGCAGCCGATGATCCGCGCCACCATCCCGCGGGCGGAACCCGTCTTCTTCCGCCGCGCGCAGGACCATCAGCTCGACTTCGTGTGGGAGACCGACAGGTGGCTCTACGAGAACGTCGACGTGATGTTCTCGATCATCTCCGACGCGAACACGCGGCAACTGTCGAAGTCGGACCCGGCCAAGCAGGTCCGCGCCCAGAAGGCGCGTCAGCCTCTGATGGACAACTTCCTGAGGCGAGGTGCCGCCGGTGAGCTGCGCTGGAACGTGACGCTGTTCCCGACCGAGGCCCACGCACAGGAGGCGGGCATGAGCCTCGCCGACTACGAAGACTTCTATTTCGGCGCGTGTCTCGTCGACGCCGACGACCCCGTCGGCGAGTGGAAGAAGACCGCGGAGCGTCATGCGCGCTTGATCGAGTGGATGTCCGGGCGCAACGAGGTGCACATCGAAGGCGAGGGGACCGACCTCATCCTCGAGGTCGGAGGCCGCACCTTCCTACCGGCCGACGGGAAGGAGAACTTCCCCGACGGCGAGATCTTCACGGGGCCCATAGAGGACAAGACGCGCGGGCATGTGTCGTTCACGTATCCCGCGATCTACGGGGGCACCGCGGTCGAGGACATCCGGCTCGAATTCGACGCCGGGAGGGTGGTCGATGCGACGGCAGGCAAGAACGAGGAGTTCTTGATCAAGACCCTCGACACCGACACGGGGTCGCGCACGCTCGGCGAGCTCGGCATCGGGACGAACTACGGCATCGATTCGTTCACCGGCGAGATCCTGCTCGACGAGAAGATCGGCGGCACGGTCCACCTCGCGCTCGGTGCCTCCTACCCGGAGTCGGGGGGCAAGAACGAGTCGGCGGTCCACTGGGACATGGTCTGCGACTTGCGTCGCGGTGGGCGCATCACCGTCGACGGCGACGTCCTGATGGAGGACGGCAAGCTCCTCGTCTGACGGGCGCCCTCGTGGCTAGACCCCTCCTGGGGGCTTGGATACTGTGACCCCGTGAGCGTTCCCTCGGCCTCGGCCCCCTCGGTCGTAGACATCGCTACGCTGCGTGCGCAGGCGCTGACGTGTACCCGGTGCCGCCTGGCGCAGGGTCGCACGAACGTCGTCTGGGCCGACGGCAATCTCGACTCCGACGTGTTGTTCATCGGTGAAGGGCCCGGGTTCCACGAGGACCAGCAGGGGATCCCGTTCGTCGGCGCAGCCGGGCAGCTCCTCGACCGCTTGCTGGCCGAGGTCGGGCTCGACCGGTCGCAGGTCGCGATCGTCAACGTCGTCAAATGCCGCCCTCCCGGCAACCGCGATCCGTTGCCGGACGAGATCGACGCGTGCCGGCCGTACCTGGAGGCGCAGATCGCCCACATGGCTCCGCACGTGATCGTCACCCTCGGCAACTTCGCCACGCGGTTCATCCTCGAAGAGCAGGTCGGTATCACGAAAGCCCGCGGGCGGCGCTACGCACGCCGCGGGGCGACGGTGATCCCTACCTTCCATCCTGCAGCGGCTCTCAGAGGGGGGCGTTTCGGCGGCCTGAGCCCGGTCGACGCGATCAGGACGGATCTGCAGCAGGTGCGAACGGTGCTCGACGAAGCGCGCGCGCGCGCGGCGCAGAAGGTGCCGGCCGAACAGCTGGGTCTGTTCTAGCCATGCGCGGCGCCATCCAGGTCACGACGTCGTCACCGGAGGAGACGCGCATCCTCGGAGCGGCGCTCGCTCCCACGCTCCTACCGGGTGACGTAATCAGTCTCAGCGGTGATCTCGGCGCGGGCAAGACCGTGTTCGTTCAGGGCGTCGCGACGGCTCTCGGCGTCGACGGCGGGATCACGAGCCCGACGTTCACGATCGTTCACGAGTACGAGGGCCGGTATCCGATCATCCACATGGACGTCTACCGGCTGGATTCGTTCCAGGAGGTCCTCGACCTTGGGTTCGAGGAGCTCCTCGACCCGCAAGCGATCCTGATCGTGGAGTGGGGCGAAGCCGTCGCGCCCCTCTTCCCGCGCAGCTACCTCGAGGTCGACATCACCCGCGCCGGCGAGGAAGACCAGCGCCTGTTCGTGTTCCGGCCCCACGCTCCGGATTGGCTGGCGAAGCTCCAGGCGATGCGCGACACGGCAGAAGCGTTGCTCGACGCAGCGTCCAGCGACGTCGGCGTTCACCCGAGGTTCCTCGACGCTCCGTTCGCGATGCCTCGCCGCCGCGAGGAGCTCGACGACTCCGGCGTGGAGGAAGGCTAGTGCTGGTCCTCGGGATCGAGACCTCGACGCCTCAAGCGAGCGTCGCGATCGGGTCCGAGCAAGGTGTCGTCGCGAGCGCTCTCGTGGCAAGGGGAGCCAGCTACAACGAGTTCCTCCTGCCCGCGATCCGTTTCTGTTTCGAGCAGTCGGGCCTCGGGTACCGGAACATCGGCGGGGTCGCCGTCAGCCTCGGGCCGGGGCTGTTCACCGGGATGCGGGTCGGCGTCGCCACGGCGAAAGCGATCGCACAAGCACTGTCGGTGCCGATCGTCGGGATGGCGAGTCTCGATCTCGTCGCGTACGAGGTTCGCTACACGTCGAAGACGATCTGCGCGGTCCTCGACGCCCGGCGCAACCAGGTCTTCCACGCGTTCTACCGGCCCTCGCCGGGCGGCATCCAGCGGATGAGCGACTACCGCGTCGAGGCACCCGAACGCCTGGCCATCGGGCTCGCGTCCCGGCCGGAGGAGGCGCTGCTCGTGGGGAACGGGGCGCTGCTGTACGGCGACGTATTCGAAGAGGTTGGCTCGATCGTGGAAGTAGGGACGATGGGCCACGCGTTCCCCACCGCGCGGGCGCTCGTCGAGCTGTCCATGCCGCGCATGTTCCGGGAGGACTTCGACTCGCTGTACGACCTGAAGCCGTTGTACCTGAGGCGTTCGGCCCGCCGTATCGAGTGGGAGCGAATCCGCGGGAGCCGCTCGGCATGAGCCGCTATAGGGGGAGGCATCCGTGGCGATAGCACGCCTCCCCGAGCCTCCCGAGGTCGTCGACGTGGAGATCACGAAGATGCGGCGGCGGCATCTCCGTAAGGTGCTCGCGATCGAGGCGCAGGTCTATCCGAGGCCGTGGAGCGCGTCGCTGTTCCTGTCGGAGCTGGCGCAACGCTCGACGCGCAGCTACATCGTGGCGCGTCACGAGGGCGAGGTCGTCGGGTACGCGGGCCTCATGTTCACCGGCCTCGAGGGACACATCACGAACATCGCCGTCGATCCCTCCTTCCACGGCCGCAAGGTCGGTTCCCGGCTGTTGCTGACGCTCGTCACGGAAGCGATCGCGCGGGGCGCCGAGACGATCTCGCTCGAAGTGCGGGTATCGAACGTTCCCGCACAGAAGATGTACGAGAAGTTCGGCTTCTGCGTCACCGGGACGCGCAAGGGGTACTACATCGAGACCAATGAGGACGCGTACGTCATGGTCGTCGGCGACGTCAGGTCGAGCGCTTACCGCGTCCAGCTTGCCGAGATCCGTGCGGCGACGGACCCGAACCGTCCCGGAGGCTCATCGTGAGCGAGATGGACTGGCTGCGCGATCCGCTCGATGACTTCCCCGAAGGAGGTCACGGCGATACGACCGCGACTCTGCCGCGCCCGGAGACGAAGCAGAAGCCGCTGCAGGAGTGGGACGAAGAGACCCTCGTGCTGGGGATCGAGACATCGTGTGACGAGACCTCTGCGAGCGTCGTCAAGGGCGGCCGGACGATCCTGTCGAACGTGATCGTGTCGCAGACGGAGCTACACGGCGAGTACGGCGGGATAGTCCCCGAGATCGCGGCGCGCTCGCACGTCGAAGCCTTGTCTCCTGCCATCGGCGAGGCGTTGTTGCGCGCGGACGCGACGTTCTGGGATCTCGACGCGGTGGCTGCCACGCTGGGCCCAGGCTTGATCGGCGCGCTGCTGGTGGGCGTCGCCGAGGCGAAATCGATCGCTGCGGTGCTCGAGATCCCGTTCGTCGGCGTCAATCACCTCGAGGCGCACATCTACTCGAATCTCCTCGCCGATCCCGCGGCCGATTTCCCTGCGGTGGTGCTGTTGATCTCCGGCGGCCACACGATGCTGGTGCACGCGCGCGGGCACGGCGACTACGAGCTGTTGGGGTCGACGATCGACGACGCCGCCGGAGAAGCGTTCGACAAGGTCGCGCGCTTCCTGGGGCTGGATTATCCGGGGGGGCCGGAGATCGACCGCCTGTCGCTCCTCGGCGACCGCGAGGCAGTGCACTTCCCCCGCGCGATGATCGACACCGGCGGTTTCGACGTCTCCTATTCGGGCCTGAAGACGGCCGTCATCAACTATGTGCGCGGTTGTGAAGCTCGGGGTGAGCCGATCTCGATCGAGGATGTCGCCGCTTCGTTCCAGCAGGCCGTCGTGGACGTCCAGGTCAAGAAGACGATGGACGCCGTGCTCCATGCAGGTGTCGACCGGGTGTTCCTCTGTGGAGGCGTCGCGGCCAACTCGGGGCTCCGCGGGGGCCTGGCCACCGCTTGCGACGCGCACGGGGTCAAGATGTTCGTCCCGCCGATGGAGCTGTGTACGGACAACGCCGCGATGGTCGCCGCGTGCGGCACCGCACTGCTCCGCCGGGGCCGCTACTCGCCGCTGGACGCGTCGCCGGATCCCAACCTGCCTCTGGTCTAGCTAGCGGGGCTTTAGCGAGCGCCCTTGCCCTTCTTCTTCTCGCCGCAGGCTTTCTTGTCGTGGCCGTGGGCATGCCCCTCGCCCTTGCCGTTGTCCTTGTCGCCCTCACACGTCGGCGCGACACCCGGAAGGGCGACGGTGAGATCGCTCAGCACCAGCGCGGCTGGCACCCTGCTGGCGTGACCGAAGTAGATGTCAGAGACGGGCGAGATCGTGAGGAACAGCGACTGGCCCTCCGGTACCTCCACCGAAACACCGGGCAGCTCGATCGCGAAGCCTTTGCTGGTCGCCGGCAGCACCTGGCGCAGAGGCATCAGGTTGTGCTGGATCACCTTCGCATCCGCCGGGCTCGAGCCGACGGCCAGGCCGAAGAAGGCCCGGCTGTCCAGACCCGTGGAGGTCAGCTTGCCTTCGAGGGTCGGGATCCCCGTCACCGTGACCGGTCCCTCTGCAACCGGGACGTGGATGGGAGCTCCTGCCGCTGCCGTAGTGACCAGCGTCTTCGACCCCAGCAGGTTGACGTCCACCTCGCGGGCAACACCGATCTCGTCGAGCGACAGACACTTGGATCCGTCGGCCGTCGTGAGGTTGTAGCGCGCCGGGAGCAGCCCTTCCGTGCTGGTCCCCCCGAAGACCCGCCGGAAGAAGTCGATCGTGAGGTTCGTGAATCCGTCCGGCGAGCAAGCATCGGAACCGGCCGCCGTACCCGGAGGTAGCGCGTTCGGCAGTGCGTGACCGCCGTTGTACGCGACCAGGTAGCTCTGTGCGCGCGCCTCGTCGGTAACTGCGTGGTCGAAGATCTTCAATCCCTCGTTCAGGTTGAACAGGTTGTCCGACGTTCCCTGTCGCAGGAGGACGGGAACGTCGATCCGGACACCCTTCTCCACGAACGCGACCGGGCTGTGCTCGTGGAACTCGCGGTCGAGGTTGGGGACGCCGGGCGCGGGTTGGTCGTAAAGGGTCCCGTCGGGCCACTGACCGGTGGCGGTCCCCCACACGAACGCTTCGTGGATGTAGTTAGGAAGCATGCGGGCGCCGACCGAATAGAGGAGCACGTTCCAGGCCGTCCTCACGACCTTCTGCGGCGCGAGGCTCTCCGGGAGGTCGTACCAGGTGATCTCAGGCGCCAGCGCGTTGAACCGCGTCCGGCCGTCGTCAGCGATCTCGTCCAGCGCGGTCATCGTCTGGTACCCACCACCGTAACTGCCGCCGATCGCGCCCAGCACGGGGTCGTTCGCTATGGGAAGGCCGTACGCGTCGGCGTCGTGCAGCACCCAGTCGAGCGCAGCGACGCGGTCGATCACGTTCTTGATGTCTTCGGTCTCGAGCGTCGGGTCCTGCACGTTCGCCTTGCCGCCGCTCTCGCCGTGTCCTCGCTGGTCGATGCTGACGACGCCGAAACCCGCATCGAGCAAGGTCTTGACCGCGCCGCCGATCGTCTTCTGGCGAGATCCCGCCCAACCGTGGGAGTGGAGGATGACCGGGACCTGCGTCGTCGCGGCCGCGGCCGGCGTGAAGATGCTGATCGCGATCTGCGTGCCGTCGTCTGCCGCCACCTTCTCGTGCGCGACCGAATGGCTGCTTTGCGCGACCGCCGCGGGAGAGGCCGTTACGACCAGCGTCACAGCGGATAGTGCTGTCAACAAGCGCTTCACGGACAAGATGTTGCTCCTTTGGTCAGTCGCCTACGCCGTACGGGTTCAGGTGCGTGTTGTCATAGGAGCATGCAGGCTCGCTCGCCCACGGGTCGCGGCCCGCGAGCTCTGCCGCGATGCACGTCACCCACGGGGCCATGACGCTCGAAGCCGAGACCGTCTCTTCGTAGTGGCCTTCTCCGCAGGGGTCCTTCGCCTCCAAGCCGCCCAGCGGGATCAAGCCGTCGCCGTTGTCGTCGGTCTTCGGCAGGTGCGTCAACCAGAAGTCGTATCCCGGGACGATGTAGCCGAGCTCGTCCTGACCGAGACCGAGGATGAACTGGTACGGCGCGTCGAACTGCTGCGCTATGACCGGCTCGTAGGGACGTCCCGTGTCTGCTTGAGGGCAGTCCGGCCGCCCATAGCCGCCGATCTCGAGCTCGGGGAACAGCTCACCGGGAACCGTCAGGAACAACGCGGGGCCGAAGCGCACCGCGATCATCTCGGTGCGGAACTGCTCGCCCGCGCGATGTGAATACACGCCGTCACTGTGCTCGTGTGAGTCGGAGCCCCACGACTCCGCCCCGGTGTAGCTGGGGATGTCGAACACGCCGGCGGCGTTCAGACCGCGCAACGCGGTGTTGTCTGCATCCATGTAGATCTCGCGCCGGGCCGACCACAGGTCGTGGATCCCTTCGACGGTCGCGGTCGCGAGTGCCTCCTGCGCCTTCTCGGCCACGAGACGGCCCAACCCGTAGGTGCGCTCCCACGAAACCTCTGTGCCGTACCCGGGGATATCGACGCCCAACGGCGTCATGAGCCCACCCACGGAGCCCGAGAAGTAGATCGCGGTTCCGCCGAGGTTCTGCTCGAGCGTTTCGCGCGTCCCGTGCGGGAAGTCCGACGACACGAGCGGGTTGCCGGATGCCTGCGCCTCGGGGTGATTCGACCAATTGACGATCGTGCCGATCGTGGAACCGTCCGGGCGCAGGAACTGAGCCGCGAGAAGGTAAGGGTCGATGACTTGCGGGGGCCGCGAGTCGCGGATGCCCATCGTGTACTCGGTGATCGCGAACTTGGCGAACGCCGGCTCGCGCTCCTCGTATGCCTCGGCGACCGCGTCGATGAGCTGCGAGCGGATGAATGCCTGGTACGCGGGGTATTTGCCGTCTATCCCGAGGTTCTCGCCCCAGTAGCCCATCGTGTCGACGCCCTCGTGCGTGTGCGTCGAGGACACCACGAGCCGGTCGATGTCGAGGCGCGGGTAGCGCTTCGCGAGCTCGGCCGTGGCGCGCCTGACCTCGATGTTGAAGAACCCGACGACGTCGAGCGAGACCATCGCAACCGTCTCGTCGCCCACCTCCATCACGATCGCGCGCGCCCAGGTGTGGTCGTGAATCCCCTTCGTGCAACGCGAGCCGAACCCCGCGTTCGCCCACACGCCGTCCCACTTGCCCGTCGATTGCGGGTCGCCGTAGATCGTGACGCCGTCGACCTCGAAGAGGCCGCGGCTCTCGCCGTCTCCGGCTGAGTTCCACGGGTCGTCTACGTGCGGCTCACGTGGCCCCGAGATGCTCGGTGGCGCGTTGACCTTCAGCCCCGGGTCGTAGCAATCGTCGGAATCGAGGTCCGTGTAGCGCTCGCCCCAGACCCCCGTTTGGGGGTCGGGATGGAAATACCGCGCCCACTTGTCGGGCGGCTCGCCGACCGGCGTGATCTTCGCCTTGCCGAAGCCGACGGAGGCGGATGTCGTGGGCCCGGGGTCGGGCGCACAGCGGTGATCGTTGCCCCTGCCCGCATCCCCATCGGTCGCGCAGCCGTCGCGGTTGTCGTTCGGCTTGCCGCGGTGCTCGTCGGAGCTCCCTCGTTCGTCGCAATGTCCCGAGGGGTGATACGACTCGCAGCCGTTCGACGTCTCGTGGGGGCGAGGCTGCCTATCCGACAGCGGCTCGGTGCGGGCGGGTGCGGCCATTCCCACGGCCGCGCCCCAGAGAGCGACGAGGGAGACAACGGCCAGCGGGACACGAACGAGACGTAGGGGTGACGGCATCGGCTACGGCCTCCTTACGGACGGGGTGCGCCCTTCTAATTAGCGCAAATCACCGCGATACCTCCCTATCCACCCGGAGAATCCGCCGCCGTGCGCCGTTTGACCGCCCGCTGCAACCCGCTTATCCTTAGCACTCAGGCACTCAGAGTGCTAATCCGCAGGCAAGACCATTCAGGAGGTCAGATGGCTACTGCAACGAGCACCACGATCAAGCCGCTCGAGGACCGGATCCTCGTGCGTCCCGAGGAAGGCGAGGAGACCACCGTCTCCGGGATCGTCATCCCCGACACCGCCAAGGAGAAGCCCCAGGAGGGGACGGTTCTCGCCGTAGGACCGGGGCGCCGCGGTGACACCGGCGAGCTGATCCCGATGGAGGTCAAAGAGGGCGATCGCGTCATCTACTCGAAGTACGGCGGCACCGAGATCAAGCAGGGTGGCGAGGAGCTGTTGATCCTGTCGGCCCGTGACGTGCTCGCCGTCGTCAGCTAACCAGTCCACCTTCTAAGGAGTTCATCTTGACCAAGCTAATCAAGTTCGAAGAGGACGCGCGGCGCGGCCTCGAGGCAGGAGTCAATCGCCTCGCCAACGCCGTACGCGTCACGATCGGCCCCAAGGGCCGCAACGTCGTCCTCGACAAGAAGTGGGGCGCGCCGACCATCACCAACGACGGCGTGACTATCGCCAAAGAGATCGAGCTGGAAGACCCGTGGGAGAACATGGGCGCGCAGCTCGTGAAGGAAGTCGCGAGCAAGACCAACGACGTCGCCGGTGACGGAACCACCACCGCGACCGTGCTCGCCCAGGCGATGGTTCACTCCGGTCTGCAGCACGTCGCCGCAGGGGCGAACCCGATGGCGCTGAAGCGCGGCATCGAGAAGGCAGTGTCGGCCGCGATCGACTCGATCAAGTCGCAGTCGCGTGACGTCGAGGGCCGTGACCAGATCGCGCACGTCGCGGCGATCTCCGCGAACAACGACCCCGAGATCGGCGAGATGGTCGCGGAGGCGATGGACAAGGTGGGCAAGGACGGCGTCATCACGGTCGAGGAGTCGAACACCTTCGGGATGGAGCTCGAGCTCGTCGAGGGGATGCAGTTCGACAAGGGCTACATCTCGCCGTACTTCGTCACCGACCAGGACCGCATGGAGACCGTGCTCGAGGACCCTTACATCCTCATCGCGCAGCAGAAGATCTCTACCGTGCGCGACCTGCTGCCCGTGCTGGAGAAGGTCATGCAGGCAGGCAAGCCGGTCGTGATCATCGCCGAGGACGTCGAGGGCGAAGCTCTCGCGACGCTGGTGGTGAACAAGATCCGCGGCACGTTCACCTCGGTCGCAGTCAAGGCTCCCGGGTTCGGTGACCGTCGCAAGGCGATGCTGCAGGACATCGCGATCCTGACCGGCGGCCAGGTCATCTCCGAGGAGGTCGGGCTCAAGCTCGAGTCCGTCGGCCTCGACATGCTCGGCAAGGCGCGCAAGGTGGTCGTCAGCAAGGACGACACGACGGTCGTTGAAGGTGCCGGTGACGCGAGCGAGATCAAGGGCCGCATCGACCAGATCCGCGCCGAGATCGAGCGCACCGACTCCGACTGGGACCGCGAGAAGTTGCAGGAACGTCTGGCGAAGCTCGCCGGCGGTGTTGCGGTCCTCAAGGTCGGCGCCGCGACCGAGGTCGAGCTCAAAGAGAAGAAGCACCGCATCGAGGACTCGGTCTCCGCGACGCGTGCAGCGGTCGAAGAAGGGATCGTCCCGGGCGGAGGCACCACGCTCGTCCGCGCTCGTGAGGCCGTAGAGGCTCTCGACCTCGACGGAGACGAGCTCGCCGGCGCCCGCACCGTTGCGACCGCTCTGGACGCTCCGCTCCGGTGGATCGCTCAGAACGCGGGGCACGAGGGTGGCGTGGTCATCGACCGCGTGCGCAACGAGAAGCCGGGCCACGGTCTGAATGCCGCGACGGGCGAGTACGTCGACCTGTTGAAGGACGGGATCGTCGACCCGACGCGCGTCACGCGCTCGGCGCTGGAGAACGCGGCGTCGATCGCGGCGCTCCTGCTGACGACGGAAGCGACCGTGGTGGACAAGCCCGAGGAAGACGACGCGATGGCCGGTGCCGGTCACGACCACGGGATGGGCGGCATGGGCGGCATGGGCGGCATGATGTAGGCAACGAGGTAGGAGATCTGGGACAGGGCCCCGGTTCGTCCGGGGCCCTTTCTCGTTTGCGCCCAACAGTTCGCGGCTCCGGGTGCCGATGTAGTTAGTAAGGGTTTCCACCGAAATCCATCAGGATGCATGTTCCGGGAGCGCCTCCGGAGAAGAGAGCTCCCATGAAGAAGCACCAGGCCACCGGGGCGTCCGCGTGTACGCCCTCGTTCTCGCCGCCACGCTCGTAGCGGCCCTTTCCGTCGGGATCTCATCCTCGGCGATGGCTCAGACGTCGCTCAGCCAGTGCAACGGCACCGACAACGTCGGAGGCCAGGCCGTCGAATGTCATTACACCGTTACGAACAACCTCGATGGAAGCGACCGAAGTTCCAGCACGACGATCACCGAGTGTCATGGTGCGGCGAACGACCCGGCAACGTTGGTGTGTACTCCGTCGTCGTCCACGTCGACAGAGCTTGTCACCGTGGTCGATCAATGCAACGGCTCCGGGAACGGCGGTGGCGGAACGGTCACCTGCACCGTGCACGTCGTCAACAACATCACTGCGAACGTGGCTACGACATCGGCGACCGTCAATCAGTGCAACGCGTCCGGCACGGGTGGCGGCACGGCACCGACCGTTCTCTGCGACCCCTTCCCGGCCACCACGACGAGTGCAGACGTGACGCAGTGCAACGAGTCCGGCAACGGCGGCGGCGGCACGCAGCGGGTCCAGTGCACCGTCGACCCCGACTCCACGACTACGGCTGTGCTCGATGTGACGATCAATCAGTGCAACGGCTCCGGTAACGGCGGCGGCGCCACCGTTACATGCCGCAGCGGGATCACCAACAACATCAGGCAGGTCCAACCTTCACCCGAGCCCTCGGTTACCGCTGCACCTCCCGTGAACACGCCGGCCCCCTCCGCGACCCCTGCACCTCCGGCTCCCACCACTGCGCCGATCGTTCCTCCGGTAGTCCCGGTGGGCGGTCCGGATAGCGGCGGCGAGGGCGGTCCGGATAGCGGCGGCGAGGGCACGCCGGATGCAGGTTCCGACACGGGTGTGACGAGTCGCTCCGACGACGCAACCACGGGCCAGGTCGTCAAGGTTCCCGCCGGTGGCGTCGGTGCGGGTGGCGGGGCGACGACGGGGATCGAGAACCTCGGCCTGATGCTGCTCGGCCTCATGCTCATGGCTGCCGCGTCGACGGGGATGATCGTGCGCCGCCGGATCGTCGCGAGGATCTAGGACCTCCGTCCTCTCAGCTATGAGAACAAGCAGCCGGCGCGGGCGCCGCGGGGGCCGGATGATCGTTCCGCTCCTCGTGGGGATGCTCGTCGCCGGCGCGAGCTTCATCGGCATCGCCCTCGCCTCTCAACGAGGCGTCGTCACTCCGCCACGCGGGGGGCCGGACGAGATCGCGCCGGCACCGGAGGGCGTGCGGGACGAGGTGTCGCCCGTCCAGCGACCCGACGTCGTGCCGTTCAGGTCCCTGCCGGCTCCTGATCCCGTAGCGCTCGACATCGACGCTATCGACGTGCATTCGGACCTGCATCACGTAGGACTCGATGCCGCCGGTGCGATCGACACACCGTCGGGAGCTCTCTACGACCAAGCCGCCTGGTACAAGCACTCGCCGGCCCCCGGGTCCGTCGGTCCCGCGATCATCCTGGGTCACGTTGACTCGGCAGCCGACGGACCGTCGGTCTTCTTTCGACTGGGCGAGCTTGCACGCGGGGACCGGATCTCCGTCACGGGCGCCGATGGATCCGTAGCGTCGTTCGTAGTCGATGCCGTGAAGAGTTACGCGAAGGACGATTTCCCGACGAAGCTCGTGTACGGCGACCTGGACCACGCGGGTTTGCGGCTCGTCACCTGTGGTGGTGAGTTCGACGAGGTAGCGGGGCACTACCGCGACAACATCGTCGTCTTCGCGAGCCTGACGTCCTAGCCGGGCGCGGCGGAACTCCTCGCGTCGTCATCCAGCACGATCGGCGTCACCGACTCGCTCACTACCTGTGACTCGGCGGCAGCGGCGATCAGCTCCTCCATGCGCGGGGCGACCGAATCCCAATGGTGGAACCGCAGCAGAGGGTCGATCTTGAGGTCGCGCTCTTCGAGCGAATGGTCATAGACGTTGCGGCATGCGCGGGCGAAGCCGTCGGCGTCGTCTTGGAGGTCTACGACACTGGCGTAGTCGGTCACGACGTCCGGGATCCGGGTCGACACGACCGGCAGACCCGCCGCGAGGTACTCGAGAGTCTTGGTCGGGCTGATCGACCGCGTCGAGGCATTGAGAGCGAACGGCATGAGGGCGACGTCGAACCCCCCCATCAGTCGCGGGAGGTCCTCGTACCGCTGCTGTCCGAACCACTTGATGTTCGGCCGATCGGGGAGAGGTACGCCCTCGAGCTTGGCCACGGGGCCCACCAAGTGGACGTCCCAGTCGGGCAGGACGCGCGCGAGCCCATCGATCAGCTCGAGGTCGAGCCGCTCGTCGATGACGCCCACGTAACCCGCGACCGGTCGCTCGTGACGCATCTTGTGCGCGCGTGCGCAGGCATAGTGCTCGGGCTCGACTCCGCTCGGGAACAGATACGCGGTCTCATCTCGATGCTTCCGCACCTTCTCGAAGAGTGACCTTCCACCTGCGAACACGACGTCGGCGACCGCGATCGCCTGGTGCTGACGCAGGACCATCGTGGCGGAGGCGTTCTTGAACGCCGCCAGGTCGTCCATCACGTCGTAGATGAGCAAGCTTGGCCTCATCTGCTGCGCGATCTCCAGCGCCATGGGCGTGTACATCCACACCCACGGTGACGTCGCGTCTTCGAGCAGCTCCCCGAGCGCGGTTGCGTAACACTCAGTGCCGGGATCGCCGAAGTCGAGGTGGTGTGCCCCAGTCGGGACCTCCAACCACACCCTAGTGATCCCGTCGGTCTCGGCGGAGCGCAGGATGGGTCGCTCGACGCCTCCTGAAGGCAGCGGCTCTTCCACGAACCACGTTCGACGTGCGTTCGCCATGCGCGAGATCAGGTGTTGCGGACGCTGCCAGACGAAGTTCCACCGCAGGTGCGACAGGACGATCAGGTCGGACCGGGTTGGATCCGGCGGCCTCATGCGCGCCCCTCTACGTCCAGGGCATCTCGGATCTTCAACTCGATGCGAAGGCCGCTCGGTTGTGTCCCCAGCAGGTGGTCCTCCGGCCGCGGCGGTTGCCAGTTCCAGTGCGCCATGTAGGGGCGGAAACCCGTCATCCAGGTAGCGACCGGCTGCTGGAACTCGTATGCCGGCAGCTCGGCGGCGGATGCTCCCGTCGCGGCGAGGCGGAACGAGTCCGACATCGACGACGCTCGCCGTTCTAGGTCGGGATCGAGTGAATACACGCCGACCGGATCGATGTTGCCGTCGCAGTGGAAGAGAAGCGAATCCCAGTCGGAGGAATCTACGAAGGGGAACCAGCAGTAACCAACGACGTCGACACCTCGCTCTCGGGCTGCTTCGCATTGCTCCAGCGTGTACTTGAACCAACTCGCGCGGTCCGAGGGCGTGCCGCGGATGTTGGTCTCTCCGACCATGCACGGCAATCTGTAGCGGTGGCAGTAGTCCGCGATGAGGTCTTGGAAGGCCATCGGATGAGCGGAAGGCACGACTCCTACATCCCACGCGAAGTAGTCCCACTGACAGTGGGCGTAGTAGTCGAGGCCGAGGATGTCGACGTCGCCCGGCGGCATCCCCAACAGGTCGTCGAAGCCCGCTGCGACGACCGCGGCAATGAAGGGCCTCGAGGTGTCGAGGTGCCGCCCCAGGAAGACGTCCGCCACGAAGAACCGCCGGTCGTTCGCAAGGAGCGTCACCTCCTCGCCTGCGGCGGTTGCAGCCTGGTGGTGCTCGCAGCTATCGACATACACGTGCTGCGCGTGCGGGAGGAGGTCTTGGTACATCCGGCTCGCGTCGCTCACGGCGGGCAGGACGTTGCGCAATAGCGCGAGGAACGTCTCGAGGCCGCGATGGTAGGGGGGCCAGATCGCCTCGTGGCCGCAGAGGAAGAGCGTCGAGAACGGCTCGTTGAACAACGTGTACGACTCCACCCACGGGTACCTCGCGGCAACGGCCTCCGCGTACCGCAGATAGGCGGTACGGAACCGTGGATCGGCAAAACCTCCGGCGAGCCACCGCGGGTAGCTCGTGTGGTGTACGAGGTCGACGATCGGGTGCAGACCACTATCGTGAAGGCGGCCGAGCGCGCGATCGGCGTCGCTCCAGTCGAACTGCCCCTCGCGCGGTTCGACGCGATGCCATCGGATCGGGTAGCGGAGCGACTCGACGCCGCACGATCGCAGCAGGGCGATGTCGTCGTCGAACCGAGTGACGTGTTGTGTGGTCTCGGCTATGTCGATGTCGTGTTTCGGCTGATACGTCGACTCGAACGCACCGATCACGGGTATCAAACCTCGACCCTCGCCCACGCGGCCAACCACGCCGCTTCGCACAGCGCGTCCTGCAGGTACGTCTTGGGGATGCGGTTCCGGGGCACGTAGACGAGGTCGATCAGCAGGTACGTCAGCGCGACGCCGACGCCGATCCGCCTGGCCGCCCTGATGGCGTCGCGCGAATCCTCCGTCTTGACCAACGCGTAACCGCTCGCGAGGAACAGGCCGCCGCTCGCCTTCTGAAGCCATCCTTCTTGCTTGTGGCCGTAGACGAGCTCGAAGGTGCGCAGCGAGACGATCGGCCATGCACCGCCGACGACGTTGAAGATGCCTTGCGCGCGCGCAAGCTTCGCGCCGGGGCTGAGCCCGTCGCAGAACTTCCAGCCGGCGTGGCTAATTGTGCTCTGCGACGAATGCCGACAACAGCGGAGCCATCTCGATGATGCGCTCCTTGTTGAGATACGCGTCTGCCCACGCAGGTTTGGCTTCGAGCATCGCCGAGAAGGCGACGATCTTCGCTTCGGGGATGATGCCTCGCAGGACCTCGGCCGTCTTCGGCCCGTTCATCCGCGGCATCCGGTAGTCGAGGATCACGAAGTCCGGTTCGTGCTTCAGCGCAAGCGGGACTGCCTCTACTCCGTCGGAGGCTTCGCCGACGACCTCGAACCCGTCGATCTCGAACAGGGTCGCGAGGAGGTGACGTATCTCGGGGTCGTCGTCGACCACCAGGATCTTGCTCTGGTCAGCCAAGGTAGTACCCAGCCGCTTGCATCTCGTCATCGGGATCCGGTGTGCCGACGAGGGGTGACGAGCACACCGGGCACTCCATCGGCTGGCCCTGTGACAGAAAGACGGTCCGGCTACAGGTCGTGCACAGAGCGGTCGTCATCGATCTGCCTCCCTCTCTTGATCGAGGATCGACTCGAACTCCGGTGTGTGCCGGAGCTCCGAGTACGTCTTCAACCCGTCGCGCGGGTCGCTCGCCGGCACTTCCTCCACGACCCCGACCCACCACAGGCCGACCATGTCGAGGATCCGGCGTGACGAGCGGCTGAGACGCAGGTCGAGCTTGATCCCGTTACTCCGGCACCCGTTGACCGCGTCGAGGAGGACCTCGATCCCCGAGCTAGTCAGCAGCGAGATGCCTTGAGCGTCCAGCGTGAACACGAGCGGCTGCTGCTCGATGCTGAGTTCGATCGCGTCGCGCAACTTGCGCGCGGTCGCGATGTCGAGCTCGCCGGCGCACGCGAGCGTTATGGCGCGCGCGTCGTAGGTGAGCGTGATGAGGAATTCGGTCGACACCTGCCGCCTCCCAGTCGATGGATGGGTGGCTGGCAGCTCAACCAGGTAAAAGCGTAGCAAACGCGATCAGAGCAAGCTCGGCGGCGAGTCGAGCTGCCTATCGCTCGCGGCTGCCGATGCCGCCGGCGAGCTCTTTGATGCGCAGCAACCCCTTGGAACCCGGGTCCAGCGGGGGCGTGTCGAATCCGGCACCCGAACCCAGCCCGTCGATCAGGTCGTCGAGCGCCTCGAACGACGTGCGTTGTGGCTTCCACCCGAGCTCCGCGGTAGCGCGCGAGACGTCCATCAGCGGACTTTCGAAAGCCAGGTCCACCCACCCTTCGGGCGTCGGCTGCACGTGCGCGCGCCAGCTTGCCGCGGTCGCGGAGCGGATCGCTCCTTCGGACAATCGGACCCGCCGCGCACCCATGAGCTCGCCGAGCTCCGCAGGACCGATCGGGGGTTCTGCCGCCACGTTGAAAGCGCCTCGCACGTCGGAGACGAGTGCCAGCCGGTACGCCTCGCCGATGTCATAGGAGTGGACGCACTGGAAGACGAGGCGCGGCGTATCCGGCACGAACGGGATGAGCCTCTTACGCACGAGATAGTTCGGCAGGAGCGGCCCCGCGAAGAGGCGCCGTTGCCCCGACGCCGACTCGCGCTTGAAGATCAGGCCGGGTCTGAGACGAACCACTCGTACCTGCGGGATGTCGGCCTCGAAGGAATCCAACATCCGCTCGGTCTCCGCTTTATGGCGCGAATAGAACGACGTCGACACACCTTCCGTCGGCCACGTCTCGTCCACGCGTTGTTGTTTCGAGCCGGGTGAGTACGCGCCGACGGAGGACGCGTAGACGAGATTCGGGACCCGCGCATCTGCAACGGCACGCAGCACGCGCCGTGTTCCTTCGACATTGACGGCGCGTAGGAAACCTAGATCACGCGACGGCTGTATCAACCACGCGAGGTGCACGACCGCGTCGGCGCCGGCGAAGATCGGGTCGAGATCGTCGACCGTGATGTCTGCCGCTACCCACGTGACCTTCGGCAGGACGATGTCGGGCTTCCGGCGAGCGACCCCGACGACCGAGTCGACGCGGTCTTCCTGCGCTAGCGACCCGATCAGGCTGGTTCCCGAATTGCCGGTCGCGCCGACGATCACTACGAGCATCTATCCGCTCGAGTCGCGCACCGTCGCATCGGGCGAGTGGATGATCAGCTTGCAGTTCTTCTTCGACGAGAGCTCGCGCCCCGCGTTGATCGCCTCTTCCTGCGTGTCGTAGTAGCCCTCCGGCTCTGGCGACGATTCGTCCTTCAGCATCCACCCTTGCGAGGTCTCCGGAACGACGTGCAGGTCCTGACCTTGCCGCGTCGGGTTCGTTCGCAGCGTCAACTCCGTACCGAGCTGGTCCTCGATGCGCTTGAGCGCGCTCATCATCAGGTCGTCGGAATCGCGCGATTCCGCGCTCCCCTTGTGGATGAGCACCGAGGCCATCACCGTGAAGGAGAAAAGCTGGAGGAACTCCGACTGCCAGTTTTCAAGGGTGGACTGCGAGAACTGCGAGACGAAGTCGCCGATCTCGACCTCCTCTTTGTGGTCTCGCTGGTCGTCGACGAACGTCTGCCATTCGGCCACGCCCTGCGCGGCCCAACTGATGAGGAAGAGCACGCAGAACCCGAGACTGAGGCCGAAGTTCTTCCAGACGCGCATGGACGTCTTCTTCTCGTTCTGGATGCTGCGGATCATGGTTCCGATCAGGTATGCGGTGACTCCCACCACGATGACGAGGACGAGGCCCATCATCACTGCGCCGCCCATGGACTACCTCCCTTGCCGAAGGATCCTGGCGCGCTAATACCCGCCTCTAAGCCGTTCAACCACGCCTGAAGGGCTAGGGCAGGTAACGCATCGGGTCTTGGGGGTTGCCGTTGACCCGCACCTCGAAGTGGAGGTGGTCGCCGGTGCACGAGCCCGTGCAGCCGACGTATCCGACGACCTCACCCTGCTCGATGTCGGCGCCGTTGCTGGTCCCGAAGCGCGAGAGGTGCGCGTAGAGCGTGGCGTAGCCACCGCCGTGGTCGACGACGACGGCTTGGCCGTAACCGGAGTAGTACTCGGCCAGCACGACCCGGCCGTCTTTCGATGCCACGATCGGCTGGCCGCTGTAACCGTCGATGTCGATCCCGGTGTGCTGGCGACCCCAGCGGTATCCGTAGCCGGAGGTGACGTTCCCGTTGAGGGGCCAGATGTAGCCGGTCGCCGACGTGCCCAGGCGCATGACCGAGTGCCGCGCCTGCATCGCGGCGAGGTCGCCGCGGATCCGGTCGGACTCGTCCATGAGGTTGCCCTCTTTGTTGCGCTGGACCTTGAGCCGCGCGTTGAGGACGGCGAGCTTCTCGTTGACCTCCTTCTTCGCCTGGTCACGCTTCGCCTTCGCGCGCGCGAGGCTCTTTCGCTCCGCAGACAGCTCCGCTTTCTTGTTGAACAGCTCGCGGTGCTGGTACCGGATCTCGACGCGCAACCTCCCGTAACGGATCAGCGCGCCGGTGTTCTCCTGCGCCGCGGCGCCCAGCAGCTCGATGCGCGCATCGAGCTCACTGAGCGAGTCGGAGTTCAACAGCGTCTCGATCGCGTCGGTCGCGCCCGCCTTGTAGAGCTGTACCGCCTGGCGCGTCGCGAGGGTCTCGATGCCGTCGATCTTGGCTTGGGTCGAGTCGATGGCCGCCTGCGCGGTCCGCACCTCGGCGGCGATGGCGGCGATGCGCTCGTCGAGCCTGTTGATCTCGATCTGGAGCGCGGTGAGTTGTGCCTCCAAGGTGAGGATCTGGCTGGTGAGCGTCGCTGCTTCGGCTTCGCCGGCTTCGATCTTGCGTTCGATCGCTTCCCGCCGGGCCTCGATCTTCTCGAGGCGGGCATTGACGCCGGCCGTAGAAGCTACGGCGGGGACAAGTACGGTGCAGAGGAGAGTCGCGGCGATAGCCGCGCGGCCCTGCCTCCCGATCATCCGATCTCCTTGTTCGTTCTGCCCCGGGTCGAGCTCGAGCCCGCGTGGTAGTCCTCGACCCTGCGCCTCGTACAGGCGCCCACCGTGGTGCGGTGCATTCTCCCGCCGTCACAGCCGGGCGCAGTGTGCCACGTGCTCCCGGACCGAGCAAACGGACCTCGTTTTCCTCGTCCACCCATTCGACGGGAAAACGCCGTTTACCTCCCGCGACGCTGCCCCGAAGAGCGCGAAGAAACATCTTCACCGCCTCTTGCGTCGCGCCGCCGCGCCCTCTAGGTTTCGTCGTGCACCCGTTGAGTCGTAAACCGGTCCGCCGGGATGAAGGCTCGGCGGGTGCATCTCTTTGTCCGGGTCATCCCGCCCACCGCGCCGCTAGTATCGACCTCCCCAACTGGAAAGGCGTCATGGCGGACCCGACCCTGGTCGACCTCGAAGCGGCGATCAAGAAGTTGCCCGGCGTGCTGGGGTGCGTCATCTTGGCCGACCGCGAAGGAGCTCCCTCGGAGATCCAGGCCTTCACGCGCCTCGGAACAGAAGCCGGCGCGCTCGAGGATCGGATCGCGGCCGAGGTGGCAGACCGCGGTCTCGCGGGGTCACTCCGCCAGATCTTCGTCTTCGAGCTCGAGGCAGAGTCCCACTTCGGGGATCGCGAGACGCTCGAGCGGGCGGCCGAGCTGGCCGAGCAGGAGGCCCGTACCCGCGGCCCGCGCTCCCTGGACGCGTCCCGCGAGCTGCGCTCGCTCCAGGCGGTGGACACGCGCCCGACGCCGGCCGGCACCAGCCGGCCTCCCCTGTTGCGGGTCAATTTCACCTCCAGTCACCAGACGTCGGAGGCGGAGGTAGCGCTCGGAGGCGAGGGTTCGGAGGTGGTCGGCGCGGCGTCCGGCGAGAAGACCCCGCACGGCCTGAAGGTCCTCGCGCAGGCGACGCTCGAGGCGGTCGACCAGTTGATCGGGACGTCGAAGATCGAGCTGCTCGGGGCTTCGCTGGTCACGGTCGTCGGTGAGGAAGCGGTGCTGGTGGTCGTGCGCGAACCCGCGGGGACGGAGATGCTCGGGGGCGCGCTGGTGCGGGAGGGGCCGGTGACGGAGGCGGCCGTGCGGGCGACGCTCGACGCGGTGAACCGCCGCTTGATGCAGGGGGCCTGAGGACGACCGCGGCGCATCCTGTTAGGGTCAGGAGTGTTATAGGAGTGTCGCGAGAGTGCGGCTGCCGCAGCGGCCCGCTCCGATCCCGGATCATCCGGACGTTGCCCGAATCGGAAGGAGACCTGTGCCTACGACCCTGAAAGACGTGCCCGGCATCGCCCCCCACGGTGGTGCGCTCGAGATCCGCATGGCCGACGGTGATCCTGCGGCAGCGATCGAGGAGGCCGGGAACCTGCCGGCGATCGTCGCCACGGAACGGCGAGTGCTGTCCGACCTCGAGCTCCTCGCGGTCGGCGCCGTCAGCCCCAACCGTGGCTTCATGACGCAAGCCGACTACACGTCGGTCGTCAACGAGATGCGCCTCGCGAACGGGACCCCGTGGAGTCTGCCCATAACGTTGCCTGCTACCGACGAAGAGGTCGCCCGGCTCGAGGTCGGCAAGCCCGCCGCCATCACCTACGAGGGCCGCGTCATCGCGCGGATAGACGTAGAGGAGATCTATTCGTTCGACGCCGACGACGAGGCGGCCAAGACCTACCGCACGACGGACGATGCGCATCCGGGCGTCGCGTACCTGAAGTCTCTGCCCCGCAACTACGTCGGGGGCGAGGTGACGGTGTACGAGAACGTCTTCGCCGGCGAGTTCTCCGACTACCGCAAGACGCCGTTGCAGCTCCGCGAGGAGTTCGACAAACGCGGCTGGAAGACCGTCGTCGCGTTCCAGACGCGTAACCCGATCCACCGTGCGCACGAGTACCTGACGAAGGTCGCGCTGGAGGGCGTCGACGGCCTGTTGATACACCCACTGGTCGGCGGCACGAAGGGCGACGACATCCCCGCCGAGACCCGGATGAAGTGCTACGAGGTCCTGATGGAGAACTACTACCCGCACGACCGCGTCATCCTGTCGGTGTTCGTTGCCGCGATGCGCTACGGGGGGCCGCGCGAGGCGATCTGGCACGCCCTTCTCCGGAAGAACTACGGCGTCACCCACTTCATCGTCGGCCGCGACCACGCCGGGGTAGGCGACTACTACGGCTCGTACGACGCGCAGCAGATCTTCGACGAGTTCGAAGACGGCGAGCTCGGCATCGTGCCGCTGAAGTTCGAGCACAGCTTCTACTGCAATAAGTGCGGTCAGATGGGCTCGGACAAGACGTGCCCGCACGGCAAGGAGGACCGGGTCTTCCTTTCGGGCACGAAGGTGCGCGAGATGTTGCGCAACGGCGAAGAGCCGCCCGAGGAGTTCTCGCGGCACGAGGTCGCCCGGATCCTCATCGCCGATGCGAGGAGCAACGCGTAGATGGGTCTGCTCGACAAACTGAAGAAGAAGGCGGAGCAGACGGTCTCCACTGCGACGGACGCGGTCGTCGGAAAGAAGGACGGCGTTGTCGCACGAGGCAAGCAACGCGTGATGGTGATCGGTCTCGATTGCGCTCCACCCGAGCACATCTTCGACGAGTACAAAGACGACATCCCGAACATCGCGAAGCTGATCGACAACGGCGTCTACGGCCCCCTAGAGTCGATCACGCCTCCGATCACCGTGCCCGCGTGGGCGTGCATGATGACGTCGAAGGATCCCGGCGCGCTCGGCATATACGGCTTCCGCAATCGGAAGGACCACACCTACGACGGCCTCGAGTTCGCCACCAGCTTCAAGGTGAAAGAACCAACGGTGTGGGACCTGCTCTCGGATGCAGGCAAAGACGTGATCGTGATGTCGGTGCCGCCGATGTATCCGCCCAAGCCCACGAACGGCATCCAGATCGGTTGCTTCCTGACACCGACGAACGACACCGACTACACCTATCCGAAGGAGCTCAAAGCCGAGCTTCAGGACAACGTCGGCGAATTCATCTTCGACATCCGCAACTTCCGCACCGACGACACGCAATACATCTTGGACGAGGCTTACAAGATGACCGAGATGAAGTTCAAGACGGCCGACTATCTGCTGGCGAACAAGCCGTGGGACTTCTTCATGATGGTCGAGATGGGGCCGGACCGCCTGAACCACGGCATCTGGAGCTTCATCGACCCGAGCCACCCTCGGTACGAGCCCGACAATCCTTATAAGGACTCGCTCCGCGAGTACTACCGGTTCCTCGACGGCAAGATCGGCGAGTTGCTCGACCGCTACGCGGACGACGACACGACGGTCCTGGTCGTGTCCGACCACGGCGCGAAGGCGATGGTCGGTGGCGTGTGCTTCAACGAGTGGTTGATGAACGAGGGTTACCTCGCATTCGAAGGCGAACGCCCTTCCGAGATAACGCCGATCGGCAAGATGAGCATCGACTGGGCGAAGACGAAGGCGTGGGGCGACGGCGGCTATTACGGACGGCTGTTCCTGAACGTCGAAGCCCGCGAGCCGAACGGGATCATCCCGCAAGCCGATTACGAGAAGACGCGCGACGAGCTAATCGCGAAGATCGAGGCGATGGTCGACCACGAGGGGAACCCGATGGGGAACAAGGCGCACAAGCCGGAGGACATCTACACGGTCCAGAACGGCGTCGCCCCCGACCTCATCGTGATCTTCGGCGGGTTGCGCTGGCGCAGCGTCGGCTCGCTCGGTCACGACTCGATCTACACGTTCGAGAACGACACCGGGCCCGACGAGGCGAATCACGCCGAGCACGGGATCTTCGTGATGCACAACGCGCCCGGCCAGCAGCCGGGTCGCAAGGAAGGGCTTCACCTGTGGGACGTGCACAACACGATCCTGGATCTCTTCGACCTGCCGCCGGCCGCCGGAGCCCTAGGCACCAGCGCGCTGACCAAGTAGCCGTTCTTTCTGGACACGGCCGCCGTTCTGCGGGGGCGATCACGAAAAAGGAGGCACCATGAAGCAAGCGAACAGGGAACGCGGTTGTGTCATCTGGTTCACGGGATTGTCCGGCTCCGGCAAGACGACGATCGCTCACGAGGTCGAGTCGCAGTTGCTCGATGCGGGTGTCCCCGTCGAGATCCTCGACGGCGACGTCGTGCGCGAGAACCTGAGCAAAGGCCTCGGCTTCTCCGAGGAGGACCGCAACACGAACATCCGCCGCATCGCGTTCGTCGCGCACCTGCTGCAGCGGAACGGTACCTTCGTCATCACGGCGGCCATCTCGCCCTACAAGGCGATCCGCGACGAGGCGCGCGCGATGATCAAGGACTTCGTCGAGGTCTTCGCCGAGGCTCCGCTCGAGGTGTGCGAAGAGCGCGACACCAAGGGCCTGTACGCGAAGGCGCGGGCCGGCGAGATCAAGGGGTTCACCGGTATCGACGATCCCTACGAGGCGCCGGACAACGCCGAGGTCGTGTGTCACACGGCCGACGAAACGGTCGAGGAGTCGGCGAAGAAGGTCATCGACAAGCTCATAGACCTCAAATACCTCGAGGCCTAGTACTTCTCTTTGATCGACCTTCATACTCACACCACCGTTAGCGACGGCGGGGATTCGCCTACCGAGCTCGTCATCAAGGCTGCGGCGGCCGGGATCACCGCGCTGGCGGTCACGGATCACGACAACGACCTCGGGCTGGACGAGGCTCAGAGCGCGGGGCGGGAGCACGGAGTCGAGGTCGTGCGCGGGGTGGAGATCTCCTGTGACGTCGAGGATCTCGAGTCGCTCGGCTACCGCCCGTCGGGCCGCCCGACGATGCATCTGCTCGGCTACTTCATCCCGGAGACGGACAACCCGTTGACGGACGAGCTCGCCGACCTCAGGCACCACCGCGCGAACCGCAACGTGCTCATCGTCGAGCGGCTGAACGAGCTCGGCATCCCGGTCACCTTCGAAGAGGTCGAGAACGAGGCGGGGGGCTCGGGGTCGCAGATCGGTCGCCCTCATTTCGCGGCCGTGCTCGTCGCTCACGGAGCGGTACCCGATTACCAGGCTGCGTTCGACCGGTACCTCGCGAAGGGCGCGCAGGGATACGTGTCACGCAAGCTCTTGAAGCCGGTAGAGGCCGTGGAGCTCATGGTCCGCGCCCGCACGGTTCCGGTCTTGGCGCACCCGTTCACGATGAACCTGGACAGCGCGGAGCTCGAACGCTTCGTCGACGAGCTCGTCGCCGCGGGTCTCAGAGGCATCGAGGGCTATCACGGCGACATGGCCGAAGACCTGCAGGAGCCGTACCGCGCTCTGGGGCGAGCGAAGGACCTGATCGTCTCCGGCGGCAGCGACTACCACGGCGACATGCGTCCCGACCGCGGGCTGCCCGGAGGTAAGCACAACGTCGTCGTGCCCGACGAAGTTCTCGACGAGCTCCGATCCGCAGCCGCGTTGCTCGCGGGGTAGCGACCGCGAGTGGAGCTACAGGTTCGAAATCCGAACGTGGAGGGGCGTTCGACCATTTCTGTGAGACTGGGGGAGTGACGAAGGAGATCGCACCGCAGCCCAAGCGCGACCGTCGTGAGGACATCCTCCAGGCGAGCCTCAAGCTGTTCGCCGAGAAAGGCTTCCACGGCACGTCGATGCGCGACATAGCGCGCTCGGCGGACATCACCGAAGGCCTCATCTACCACTACTTCGCGTCCAAGCGCGACCTGTTCCGGGCCATCATCGACGAGCACTCGTTTCTGCCCCTGCTGCGGTCGCTACCCGACCTCGGCGAGTGGCTCGACCTGCGCGACCTCTTGATCGTCCTGGCGCGGGGGTTCTACGACGTCCTCGGGCGCAACCACGACCTCACCCGGTTGCTGCTGCAAGAGGTCCAGGTGTTCCCGGAGGAACGGGAAGCGTTCTTCGCAGACGCGATGAAGGAGTCGATCACCGAGCTCGCGTCAATCATGGAATCCCGGATGAACGAAAAGGCTCGCGGCCAGGTCGACCCGCAAGTGACGGCCCGCATCTTCTTCAACTCGCTGCTCGCGTTCTTCGTGGAACAGGAGATCCTCGGCGGCAAGCACATCTTCCCCGCCGACGAGCAGGCGTATGTCGAGCACCTCGTAGACATGGTCGTCAAGCGCGTCGGCTCTGGGAAGAGGTCGTCCGGCCCGAAGCTTGTCGGCTAGAAGCGGGTCGTCTGGTTCCAGCCGCTGACCGGATCCACCCATGTAGCCGCGGCCACATGTCTTTCTGCGCGGTGCCTCCCGACACCATCGAGACGTGGCCGCTCGCGAAGTTGAAGACCTCCGCGTTCATCCCCGCCACGCTCGCCAGCGAGTGCGACGATCCGCTGGGAACGATGTGGTCGCGATCGGCGACGAAGACTCCGACGCGCGTGTCGATGTCGCTCAAGCGGACGATCTCTCCCGCCACCTCGAGGCGGCCTTCGAGGAGGGCGTTCGTGCGGAAGAGGTCGACGAGGTCGAAGAACAACGCTCCCGGTAGAGGGCGGTGTTCCCAGATCCAGCGGGATAGCGCGGAGTAGCTGCGCCGGAACTCCCGGTCCTTGCGGCGCGCTACGAACGCGAGAACCGTCCTCAGCGCCTGAGGCCTCAGGATGTGGAACGACTCCCGCACCAGTGCGGCGGGGACGCATGAAGCCGCGTCGAGCAGGAAGGCCGGCTTCAGCATGTGATGTGACATGAGTTGTTCGATCCCGCTCGGGACTCCGAAGTCACCCGGAACCGCGACGAGCGCGGCGGAGTCGACGTGATCGTGGTTGCGCGCCCCGAGCCGTGCGAGGCACAGCGTTGCTCCGAGGCAATACCCGACGAGGCTCAGCCTCTCCGCCGACGCATGCTGCAAGACCGCGGCTTCCGCCCGCATCAACACCGAGGCGTAGTAGCTGAGATCTCTCGTCGCATCCGTCCGGTCGAAATCCCCCCAATCGAGGAGGTAGGTGTCGAACCCGGCCGCGGCGAGCGCTCCGACGAAGCTCCGGTCCGGCAGCAGGTCCAGGATCCATGGCTTCGAGACGAACGAGTGCACGACGAGCACGACAGGACCGTCTCGTGACCCCTCGACGCGAGTTACCCGGATCTTGTCCTGCTGCCACACGGGGTCGGCCCCCGTCGGCCGCATCGCGTCCCGATGTGCGCCGAACGCCAGCTCGATCAGGTGAGGCCAGGCTGCTATCTGGGCAGCACCTCGCAACCACAACGCGCGGTACCACCGGAGCAGCCGCCGAACCGGACCTGCTTCGATCAGAGACCGGTCGGTCTTCCGGGTGGCGAACACCCACCACAATCCGAGCAGTGCGGGGACCGCGACCACGCCGAGCGCCGCGTACGCTAGGTAGGCGGACGCAGGCATCGCGAGCGTTACGCGGCGGGCTCGACCTGGGCCAGGACACCTTCGGAGATGGTCGTGAGGACGTCCCGCCATTCGGAATCGGGGAGTTGCGAGAGCGCGTCGACGGCGTGATCGACGTAGTGCTGCGCTTGCTCGTAGGTGGCATCGAGTGCGCCGGTCGACCGGAGCATCGGGAGAACGACGGCCAAGTCGCGGCGACCCGGCTCTAGCTCACCGACGACGGAGGGGTCGCGTTGCGAGGCGATCAAGACCGGCAACGTGAACACCCCCTCTTTCAGGTCCGTCCCCGGCGTCTTCCCCGTGACGCGAGGGTCGCCCACGAAGTCGAGGAGGTCGTCGACCATCTGGAAGGCAAGCCCTAGGTTCTCGCCGTACACCGTGAGGCTCGCGTGGAGACTCGAGTCGGCCCCGGACGTCGCGGCGCCGAGCTCGCACGAGGCTCTGAAGAGCGCCGCCGTCTTCCTCTTGATCGTGTCGACGTACTGCGATGCGGTGCGTTGCGGATCGCCTATCCGTTCGTTCTCTGCGATCTGTCCTTCGCAGACGTCCGCTAGGGCGCGGGCAAGGATGCGCGGGACTTCGCCGCCGGCCTTCGCCCCTAACAGGGAGCCCGACGCGAACAGGAAGTCACCGGCGAGGATCGCGACCTCGTTGCCCCATTTCGAGTGGACGCTCGGTGCGCCGCGACGAACCTCCGTCTCGTCGATGACATCGTCGTGGTAGAGGCTCGCGATGTGCAGGAGCTCGACGGCGGCGGCGGCCAGGTCTGTCTCTTGTCCGCCGGCGCGGCCGGCGCGCGAGGTAACGAGGACGAGAGCCGGCCGCAGACGCTTGCCGCCCGCCTTGATCAGGTGGGTCGACGCCTCCTGGACGAGGGGGTAGATCGAGTCGGTGGCGGTCGATATCAGCAGCTCTTCGACCCGCAGGAGGTCGTCGACCAGCCACGCGGGCGAGCTCACTCGCCGGTGACCTGGATCAGGTAGCGCCGCGGGCGCGAGGAATCCAGCTCGACGAACAGGATCTTCTGATCGTCGCCGATCACGATGTCGCCGCCCGCGACCGGCACGCTCTCCGAGACCTTCCCCATAACCGCGTTCATCACATGAGCAGGAGCGTTCGCGGGCTCGTCCTCGACCAGGTTCTCGGTGCGGATCGTCAGGTCGTCGTGGGCGTAGTAGGCGCCCTCCGGCGCCAGCGCTTCCATCGCCGACGACAGCGACGCGGCCAGCTCGGCGGACGGAGTTCCGAGCAGCACGCAGCAAGTCGTGTGAGGACAGAAGACGAGCACCGAGCCCTGCACCACCCCCGACGCCGTCACGACCGAGCGAACGTCGTCGGTGACGTCGACCAGATCGAACCGTGCCCCGGTCTTTACGGCGAACTCTTTGGCGAAGATCACCCCTCGATTCTTTCCTATCTCGGTGCTTTAAGAGATTGAGCAGATGTTCAGGACCGATGATCGTCTGATCAGCACGCGGGGGCCGAAGTGATGCCTATATTCGAGGCATGACGAAGCTTCCCGAAGCCATAGAGGAACTACTGAACGCGACGCTGGTAAGCGAGTTGACCGTCCTCGATGGGCGCGGCCGGCCCGTGACGTACCCGCTCATCCCTCTCTACGACGGCAACAAGATCTACATGACGTCGAGCGTGCTGTTCTCGAAGAAGCTCGAGCACATAAAACGCGACCCGCGCGTCTCCGTGACGATCAGCGATCCCGTCGCGGCACGGGTCGAACCTTTCCGCCGCGCGACCATCCAGGGGCTCGCTCAGGTGGTCGAAGACGACCTGCACTCGGGATGGGAACGCGTCATGCCGTTGTGGACTGCGAAAGAACCGGTCATCTCGGACCTCGTCAAGAAACGGTTCGCGATGCCGCTGTTCTGGGAGCGGTCGATCATCGAGATCGTTCCCACGCGCGCCTTCCTGTGGGACACGGGCGAGACGAGCCGGCCCCCGCAAGTCTTCGAGCTCGGAGAGGCTGCCTGATGGCGCGGTCGACGGTACGCGACCATGCGCTGTTCGAGGACATCGCGGTTTATTCGCATGCAGTCCTCGCGTACACCGACGACTCCGGCCACCCCGTCAACGTCGCGACGTCTTTCCGGGGCGACGAGCAACGGGGCGTGATCGTGCTCGACAACCCCGCGATCCCGCTGGCTCCGGGTCCGGGCGCGGAGGTGAACGTGACCTTCAGCCACATCCGGCCGTACCCCAGTGTCGGCTACGACCAGCGCCGCTACGTGAGCGTGTGGGGGACCGTGTCGACTGCGAACGGGACGCTCGAGGTCACTCCTTCGCGCACCCACGGCTGGGACGAGGAGCGCATGTCGTTCTTCGAGCTGTGCGAGCGCAGCGTTCCCAGCGCGCATCGTTATCTGCGGAAGCTGAGCGCGGAGCGGGGCGAGACGGTCAAGCCGACGATGGCGCTGGGATGGCTCTTTTTCCTCGCGACCAGGGTCCCGTTCCTGACGGCGACGTTCGTCCCGGTCCTGTTGGGCGCCGTGATCGCGAGAGCGGACGGGTATTCCGCGTGGTGGCGGATGTTGCTGGCACTGATCGGTGCCTCCGCGATCCATCTCGGGTTGAACGTCGCGAACGACGTGTCGGATGCAACCAGTGGAGCCGACGACGCGAACGTGAACCCGACGATGTTCAGCGGCGGCTCGCGTGTCATCCAGTACGGGCTCGTCTCGTTGCGCGCGATGCGGGTCACGTCGCTCGTTTGTTACGCGATCGGGATCGCGGTCGGCCTGTACCTGACCGCGCTGGCCGGTCCGCAGTTGCTGTGGATAGGGGCCGCCGGACTCTTCCTCTCTATCTTCTACACGGCCCCCCCATTGCGGCTCGTCCACCGTGGGCTCGGAGAGATCTGCGTCGCTCTCGGGTTCGGACCGATCATGGTCTTGGGGACGTACTACGTCATCGCGGAACGTCTCAGCTTCGAGGCGCTCTATGCCTCCCTACCGGTCGGTCTACTGATCATGCTCGTCCTGTACGTCAACCAGATCCCCGATCGCCCTGCGGACGAGAAGGCAGGCAAACGGACGATCGTGGTGCGCTTGGGCCGGGAGGCGATAGTCGCTGGCTACGCGGTGTCGGTAGCGGCGGCGTACCTGCTGATCATCGCGGGTGCCGTCTTCGGCGTGATGCCGGTCGGGACGCTCGTGGCACTGGCGACGATCCCGCTGGCGGTGCAGGTCTACCGGGGGATCGACTCGCACTACGACAGCCCCTACGAGCTGATGGGCGCGATGGGTAAGAACATCCAGCTCCACCTCTTCACCGGCCTTGCGCTGGTCGCCGGTTACATCATCGCCATCGTCCTTTAGTAGCTTTCCGCGCATGCTCATCACGCGTGCTACGCGTCACGACAAAGACGACATCCGCGAGCTCCTGGCGACGCGCGACTGGGGCGAAGACACGAACCTCGATGAGGGCAAAGCCTTCATCGCGAGAGACGGCAAGGTGATCGGGTGCGTCCGCATGATCGAGGTCGAGCCACAGACGGTGGTCGTGGACAACGTCCTGGTGCTCGAGGAGCGGCGCGGTGACGGCATCGGGACGCGCCTGATGCAGGCGGCGATGAACAACCAAGGCGGAAAGCTCTACCTGTGTTGTCACGAGGAACGCATCCCGTTCTACGAGCGGTTGGGTTTCTCGCTCCTAGACAACGGTTTCCACGACGCGCCCGAACCCGTCCAGGCGTACTGGCGCAAGGTTGAGGACTACCCGACCGAGGAAGGCCACGAGCATTTCTTCATGACCGCTCGCTGAACGCGCCCTCGCGTGATGCTTTCGAGCGTTCGAGTTACGCGCAGCTTGGCCAGCGGCTGGCTTGGCCCGCTGCGATCAACCGGGCCGCGGTACGTGCTTGCGCGGTCGGGTCGTAGATCGACCCGTAGCCGTACGCGGCCCACGTTCCCTGGTCGAACTGGAACAGCCCGTAGTAGCCGGCGGGGTTATGAGCCTGTGGGTTCAACCCCGACTCGCACGATGCGATCGCTACGAGGTACGCGCCGTCGAGGCCGAACTCGGCTGCCGCGGCGTAGATGATCTCGCTGATAGAGCCCGACGGCGGGACGTAGGCAACCTCTGGTTCTGCCTCGACCTCTGCCTCGGGCTCCTCGGTAGGCGTTGGCTCGGGCGTCGGCCGCGTCTTGAACGATGCGGTCCTGAATCGCATCACCGACGCCGCGCTCTCCGTCGTCTCGATGCCGCCGACGACCTTGTCCTCGGTGAAGCTCGACAGCAGCCGCGTTCCCATCGTGACGCCCGTCTCCGCGAACGGGATCCCCGCCAGGGCGCCGGCGACGCACGTGATCCACAGACCCACGACCACCCGACGCATCTGCTGCCTGCGAGCGTCCGCGCGGCGACGCCACGCGGCAACATCCGATCGAAAACCCAAGAGAACCTCCCAGTTCTGCGCCGCTTTCTAGCACGCTCGGAGTTCCCGCGCCCGAGCGCGCCGTGCCGGCATCCCGCTTCCGCTTACATCTGCAAGCAGATGTGAAAGGGAGCACAAGCCCCCTCTCCGGCCCGTCCACCAGGTTTGGGTGGGGGCCACGATCCGTTCCGAGCCTAGATTTCGCTCCCGGAGTGGTGAATCCTGCCGCACCGTATCCTGTCGGGATGAAACGCGCGCTGATCACGGGCGTCACCGGGCAGGACGGCTCCTACCTGGCCGAGCTGCTGCTGGACAAGGGCTACGAGGTCCACGGCCTGGTGCGCCGGGCGTCGACCTTCAACACGAGGCGCCTTGACAGGATCTACCAGGACCCCCACGAGGCGAAGGTCCGCTTCCTCCTCCACTACGGGGACCTATCCGACTCCGGCGCCCTCGTCAACCTGATCCGGGACCTCCAACCCGACGAGATCTACCACCTGGGTGCGCAGAGCCACGTCATGGTCAGCTTCGATATCCCCGAGTTCACCGGCGAGACGACCGGGATGGGGACGGTCCGGATCCTCGAGGCGATCCGAGCCTCGAAGGTAAAGACCCGCTTCTACCAGGCGTCCTCCTCCGAGATGTACGGGGCCGCGGCGCCCCCCCAGAACGAGACGACGAACTTCCACCCGCGCAGCCCCTACGGGGTCGCGAAGCTGTTCGCTTACTGGGCGACGGTCAACTACCGCGAAGCCCACGACGTCTTCGCGGCGAACGGGATCCTCTTCAACCACGAAAGCCCGCGCCGCGGGGAGACGTTCGTGACCCGCAAGATCACGCGGGCGGTAGCCCGGATCGCCGCGGGGCTGCAGGACAAGCTGTATCTCGGCAACCTGGACGCGAAGCGTGACTGGGGGTACGCGCCGGAGTACGTCGAAGCGATGTGGCTCATCCTGCAGCAGGACCAGCCGGACGACTTCGTCATCGGAACCGGCGAGGCGCATACCCCCCGGGAGTTCGCGCAGCTCGCGTTCGCGCACGTCGATCTCGACTGGGAGCGGTACGTGGAGGTCGACCCCAAGTACTACCGGCCGGCGGAGGTCGACTACCTACTCGCCGACGCGACGAAGGCGAGGGAAGTGCTCGGGTGGCAGCCGAAGACGACGTTCCCGGAGCTGGTGAAGATGATGGTTGATGCTGATGTCCAACTGCTGAACGAGGAGTTGTCTGGGAAGCTTGTGAGGCAGGACGCCGACCATTAGCTTCAACCTGAAGCGCAGGATGCGACCGGAAGGGGAGCAGTGGAGATAGAGATAGGTATCGGAAAGTCCGGTCGACGGGCCTACGGCTTCGACGACATAGCGATCGTCCCGTCCCGTCGTACGAGGGACCCCGACGACGTCGACATCTCGTGGGAGATCGACGCCTTCAAGTTCGACCTGCCCCTGATGGCCTCGGCCATGGACGGCGTCGCATCCACCCGTTCCGCGATAGAGATAGGCCGTCTTGGTGGGGTCGCGGTGCTGAACCTAGAAGGCTTGCAGACCCGCTACGAGGACCCGGACTCGGTCCTGGCCGAGATCGCCGAGCTCGCAGACGACGAGGCGACGGTTCGGATGCAGCAGCTCTACCAGGAAGACGTCAAGGAAGAGCTGATCTACAAGCGGATCCGCGAGATCAAGGAAGCCGGCGTCGTCGCGGCAGCGTCGCTGACGCCGCAGAAGGTCGAGCGCTATCACAAGCTTGCGCTCGAGGCCGAGCTCGACATCCTCGTGATCCAGGGGACCGTCGTATCGGCCGAGCATGTTTCGACGCAGCACGAACCCTTGAACCTCAAGCGGTTCATCTCGACCTACGAGATCCCGGTCATCGTCGGAGGGTGCGCCTCGTACTCGACCGCTTTGCACCTGATGCGAACCGGAGCCATGGGTGTCCTCGTCGGCGTCGGTCCGGGGGCCGCGTGCACGACGCGCGGTGTCCTCGGCGTCGGGGTCCCGCAGGCGACCGCAATCGCGGACGCCGCGGGGGCGCGCATCCGTCACCTGGACGAGACGGGTCGCTACTGTCACGTGATCGCGGACGGCGGGATGCGAACCGGGGGAGACATCGCCAAAGCGATCGCCTGTGGCGCGGACGCGGTGATGATCGGTTCGCCCCTGGCAGCGGCCGAGGAAGCGCCCGGACACGGGTACCACTGGGGCATGGCCACGTTCCACCCCACGTTGCCGCGGGGAGCACGGGTGAAGACGTCGACGTTGGGGACGCTCGAAGAGGTCCTGATCGGCCCGGCGCACGAGAACGACGGGCGGCTCAACCTGTTCGGCGCGCTGCGGACCAGCCTTGCAACGTGCGGCTACGCGAACATCAAGGAGTTCCAGAAGGCCGAGGTCATGGTCGCCCCCGCGCTGAAGACAGAAGGAAAGGCGCTCCAGACCGCGCAGCGCCTGGGCATGGGACGCTAGGCCGAAGAAGCTCGGTAACTATCCCTTGACGGTAGGGAACGAGGTGAACTACATTCGTGTAGTTATCAATCCGTAGAGAGATTCCCCGCGACGGAAGGCGCGGTGGTCAAAGTTGGGATCGGAGTTCGTGCCAGCAAGACGGGGCTCCGACAACCCCGACGCCATGTAGAGGGTGGGGTATTGCATGGCTTCAGGTTGTCGTAGCGCGGTCGAGCTGGCTTTTGTCGTTTTAGGGGGCTGTTCGCAATTAAATGTGGCTGAAAACGGCTCTGTTAAGCGGTTTCGTCGGATAGACGCGCACTCGTCCAGATAATCGGCTTAGGTCCCTGTCGGAGCGGGCTTCGCTCCACAGGAAGTGGTGAGAGACAGAGGAGGTGGTGTGGCTCAACTAGATCAGCGGGTGGTCGTCCTCGTGCTCTAGGTGGCGACTGCCCACGCGCAGCGGCCCCTGGGAACCCGAGCCTAGCCGGAACCCCAAGGGCCACCATTGTGGGGGTAGCAGGTTCGCCGGGGCTCCCTTAGACCGGGCCACGACGGGTTCAACTCCCGTTACCTCCACTAACCACACTAGCAGTCAGGAGGGCGAAACCAGAATGTTTTGTAGAGGCGAAATCCAAGTCGCGAGGTGCCGCGAGGTGGTAAAATCGCAGGTCAAAGCACATGAATGTGATTCGCTCGGCACCGGAACTATTCAAGGGGCGCTGGCGTTATACCGAAGGAGAGGTAACCGCACAGACGAATTGACAGACTCTGAGCGGGGCCGTACTTTCCCACTCAATCATCCCCGCCGTTCGCCCTCGGGCGAACTGGCGGGGTTTGTTTTTGGGGGGCGTTGTGCCGACTGAGAAGCCACGTCGTGTCTGGGTAATGATCGACGCCCAGAACTGTTATCGCGACGCCCGAAGGGCGTTCCACCAGGAGACAGACCCGTCTTCGTTCGGGCAGGTCGATCCTTGGAAACTTGGTCAGCTCGTCGCGTCTCGCGGCGCTGAGAACGATACGAAACCGAGGGAACTTGAAGTTGTCCGCTACTACACCGGTATGCCGTCCTCGGCCAAACAGCCAAAGGCATACGGGGCCCATCTGAAGCAGCGGGCGGCGCACCTCGCCAGCGGTGTTGAGGTTAGGCCGAGGCCGCTTCGTTATCCAGCCGATTGGCCGAAGTTGCCCGCTCAAGAAAAAGGTATCGATGTTGCGCTCGCGGTTGATCTTGTCTTCGGCGCAGCGCGGCGACTTTACGACGTCGGCGTGGTCGTATCGACGGATACGGACCTCGTTCCAGCGCTAGAAGCGGTTTGCGAACTACAGCGAGCTTGGGGTACTCCGACCATAGAGGTCGTTTCGTGGGGCCCTACTAGGAAACGGCTTCGCGTTGACGGATACTCGGTGTGGTGCCACTGGTTGGACAAGGATGACTACGAGAGTGTTCGTGACAACTCGATCTACGTGTCCAAGGAGGGTCGCAAGTGAGCGACAAGGAAAACGAGGTGACTACGGACGAGTATCGGCGTGAGGACTTCCTGTCGGACCTTAAGAAAGCGACTCGTCGGCTAGACGAAAGCCGAACCGATCAACCGTCCGAGGACGATCAACGTTCTCAAGAAGACCAAGGAACATCGGCTTAGCGTCGTTGCGGTGGTTGTAGCGGTAGGCGTACTCGTTCAGGTACTCCTGAAGGTACTTCGCGGAGACCGAGTGGTAGACGCCTGAGATACCACGCTTCAAGAGCGACCAGAATCCCTCAATGGTGTTCGTGTGAACGTCGCCCGCCACGTATATCTCTAGCGCGTGCTGGATGCGCTTGTGGTCGTAGCCGCGCTTCGCCAACCCCGTGTAGTAGTTGGCTTCGTCGGTGTAGATCGTGGCTGACGGCAGGATGTGCTTCTGGATGTGCGGGTAGAGATTCGCCTTGTCGACGTTCTGAACGGTCGTAGCGACAACGCGGCCACCGCGCTCGACCATCCCGAAGACAGCCTTTTTGTTGGGGGACTTGCGCCACTGACCGCCCGCGTAGCGTAGGCGTCCGCCCACCCACGTCTCGTCCATCTCGACGGTTCCTCGGAGGGGGATGGGCTCGTCGGTGTCTTCGCGTAGGAGCGTGCGAATCTTGTTGAACATCCTCCACGCGGTCTTGTAGGTCACACCTATCTCGCGCTCAAGCTGCTTCGCTGAGATTCCGCAACGGGTGCTGGACATCTGGAAGATCGCGTAGAACCACAGGTGCAACGCAGTCGAGGACTTGTGAAAGATCGTTCCCGCGGTGGGGTGGATGTGGTGGCCGCACCGAGCGCAGGAGTAGGAGGGGCGGCTCTTGACGCGGTGGAAGGGCCGGGACTTCTTGCACTTGGGGCACATGGCTTCTTTGCCGTCCGACGAGTAGAGGCTCCGCCACAACCAATCGAGGCACGTCTCGTCGTCAGGGAAGTCACGCATGAACTCCATGACGGAGTACGAGGACTCCGATGATCCAGAGCGGCGGGGGGCGTTGCGATTGGTGGGGGCCATAAAGGCAGGCTATACCGCCTAGGCACCTGGTGCCAAGGGATAATTACCAGAAGCTCATGCTCGACGGCCTCTCTGCCTAAGAATCCTAAACACCAAAGCCACGGGGCCAGATAATACCTGGCGCTTATACCTATTCGCCTTGAATCTGTTTGACAGCAGAGGCCGGGCTCGCTATAGTTACGTACGTCATCAAGGTTGTTTGCTTAGGAAGTAGGTGGTAATTATGTGGTTCGACCTAGTTATCTTCATGGGAGTGCCGCTGGCAGTTGCGCTCGTTGCCCTCGCGTTCGGTGTCGACACCACCGACGGGGACGACTGGATCGCCCACTAGAAGGAGTCGCACCATGCCTGGACTGAGCTTGTCCTGGGCCCTTTACGGGCTCGAGCGGAGGAACGAGGCGGGGACCTTCTCCCCCCGAGCTGCCCGCCTCACCTCCGCTCTCATCCCCCGGATCCGTCGTCGGGAGCAGCGCCCCTAGTGGCTGCT
>DASZOC010000028.1:0-18505 GCA_035550975.1 Actinomycetota bacterium
GATCTACACGATGCGACCCGACGGGTCTCGGCTCCGACAGATAACTGACAACCGAAAGGACGACGTGGCACCTGAGTGGAGTTCCCGATGAGGACCTTCATGGATCCTCTTCGGGAACGGTCCTCTTGTCGCTTTACCGTCGCAACCGGAATCGTGGGCGTCCTGCTGCTCGCGCAACTGCCGTCTGCTGTGGCCGCGATCGCCGGACGGAACGGGCGGATCGTTGTTCGGACGGGTTCGTCTGAAAAGACTGTGTATCGATCGATGCGTCCAGACGGCTCGGGTGCTCGCAGGTTCGGTGTCGTCGGGATCAACGCGAGGTGGTCGTCGGACGCGACGTGGGTTCTCTACCAGGAGACCGGGGGAGGCCCGATCTGGAAGGCGCGTCCGGACGGGACCGAGGCTGTTCAGGTTTCCGACCCGCCGGCTTCCGATGGCCAGCCGACGTGGTCGCCTGACGACGAGAAGATCGTCTTCACGAGGACGATTTCCTATCAGGCAACTCGCCCCTATGCGATCTCGCTCTTCATGATGCGCGTGGATGGAACCGATCTCACACAACTAACGAGGGACGAGAGTTTCGATTTCCAACCTGCCTGGTCTCCGGACGCGAGGAGGATCGCGTTCGTTCGCTGTGCCTCCTACAACTGGCTGCTGTCCGATTGCCACGACGCGGGAGACCTCATGGTGGTCAATGTCGACGGGTCGGACCTGGAGAGGTTGACGGTCACCGAGCGATCCGAGTCAGATCCCGATTGGGCTCCGGATTCCGCACGGGTCGCCTTCACCTGCGACGGAGCACCGCATGCCAGTGGGACACGAAACCCGTACACGAAAGAGGCTCCTAACGGCGGCATCTGTGTACTGAACCTCCGCACTTCTCGAGTGCGAATGATCTATGCCCGTCACAACAGGGGCTACGACCCAGCCTGGTCGCCGAACGGGCGGTGGATAACGTTCGTGGTCTATCCCCGCAACGAGGAGAACACCGACGCCGAGATCTACAAGATCCGTCCCGATGGGACCGGTCTGCGCAGGTTGACCAACAACCTCCGCGACGACCTCGAGCCGCAGTGGCTAGCCCGATGAAGCGTTGCATCGTGGTTCTCGCGATCTTGTCGATGCTGGCCGCTCCGGCTTCTGCTGCGTTCCGCGGTGGCAACGGTCCCTTGGTGACTGCTGGTGCCAAACGCCTCTGGCTCTATGACCCGGGAGGTTCGAGATTGCACGCGCTGAAGACTCCCGGCCGCTCTCCCGATCTCGCGCCGGATAGCGAGTGGATTGTTTTCGTGCAAGGCGGCGACATCGCGAAGGTGCGGGTTGACGGCACGCGGTTCAAATGGCTGACCAACGACTCGGCCGAACAAGCGGCTCCTACCTGGTCTCGGGGAGGTCATCGAGTCCTGTACCTGGAGGACAGTGCTCTCTACCGGATGCGGGCGAACGGGACGAACGCGAAGCAGCTGGTAGATAGGTCGGATCTCGTCGACGCCGCGTGGTCGCCGGATGGGGCCAAGATCGCGTACGTCTCCTGCATCACGCGGTGGACTAGCTGCGATGTCTACGTGATGAACTCCGACGGCTCCGAAGCTCGTGCGGTCAATTCCACCGGCGATCTCATCGAGCTGACGGTGGATTGGGCACCTGATGCAGCGCGACTGGTATCGCAGTGTGGTTCGGGTTCCGGCATGTGGACAGTTCCGGGGGACATCTGCGTCACCGACATCACCGGCGCGATGACCTCCGTTGTATACGAGGGATCGCTTCGGGCGCGGGGACCGGTGTGGTCGCCGAACGGTCGGAAGGTCGCGTTCGCGGCGAGACCACCCGGGGAGAAGGACCTCGAGGTCTTCACGATCCGTCCCGACGGTACTCAGCTGGTTCGCGTGACCTACAACGAGCACAACGACGCAGAACCAGATTGGGGCCCGCGATGACCAAGAAGACACTGCTGACCGCCTTGTTGTGCGTCGCGGCACTCGCCGTCCCGCACGCGAGGGCAGGGTTTCCGGGGGCTAACGGCCCCATTGTTTTCGTCCGTACGGACGGCGATGGCGAGCGCGCCCGGTTGTACGTGCGGCGGAATGGCACCACGGCCTTTCTGACGAAGGGAACGTACCCGAAGTGGTCGTCCGACGGCCGGTGGCTGTTGTTCGCGCGACATCTGCGACAGACGAATTTGCCGCTGTTTCGCATGCGCGCCGACGGGACGCAGATGAAGCAGATCACCGACGGCTCGTTCGGTGCTCACTACGGTTTCGACTGGTCTTCGGATGGTCAGCGGATCGTGTACAGCAATGGATCTCAGATCTTCATCATGAATGCGGATGGTTCGAATGCGAAGCAACTGACAACGGGCCGCGGATGCAAGCAGGAGCCAGCGTGGTCGCCTGACGGTTCAACGATCGCTTACACGAGCTTTCCGCCTCGCCAGGGCGGGATTTTCCTGCTCCCCACGTGCACGGGAGGCATCACCGACACGTCGAACCTGGACATCAGCGTTATCGATCAGAAAGGCACTTCTGTCGTCGCTCTGACCGATTCCCCCGACATTCAAGAGACGACGCCGGACTGGTCTCCAGACGGATCTCGCATCTTGATGACCTGTCGATCCACGGCACGCCTCAAGCGCGGACGCATCTGCGTCCTCGGAAGTCAAGGAACGGGCCGGGTGATCTTCGAGAGACGGGGTCGGATCACTTCACCGGTGTGGTCGCCGGATGGGCGCCGGATTCTCTTCACGTTCAAGCCGGAGACGGAGGAAGACAACGATGCGGAGGTCTTCGTCATGAGGCGAGACGGCACCCGCGTTCGTCAGCTCACCGATAACGCGTCGGAGGATTTCGCCGCTGACTGGGGGCCGCGATGAAGCCGAGGCACCTTCGATCCGTTGCTGCGGCGGTCTGTGTGGCTCTGCTTCTTCCTGCGGGTGCGGAGGCCGCGTTTCCCGGGGACAACGGGCGGCTCCTCGTCGGCGGCAAGTTCGGTGACACCGGTACGAAACTCTTCACGGTCCGCCTTGACGGGTCGAGCCGTGCGCTGCCCGTGGAGGGCATCGCGCCCGATGTTTCTGCCGATGGCGGGTGGGTCGCTTTCGCAGCGCGCAACGAAACGACACACGGCCTCGGCATCGTTCGCGCGCGGCTAGACGGTTCGCGGGCGGTGGCCCTTACGGACGGCAAGTCGATAGAGCCAATAGCCGACGGGGAATTGTGGGGCGGTCCCACCTGGTCTCCGGATGGCAAGAAGGTCCTGTTCCTAGCGGACAATCCCGATCCTCGCACGATCGGCGGCGACCTCTTCCTGATCCGCCGTGATGGGTCCGGTTTGAAGCGGCTCACCCGGACATTTGCGTCGGAGGTCGACGCTGCCTGGTCGCCGGACGGGAGAACGATCGCTTACATCCGCTGCGATGTGGGCCCCTGGTGCGGGCCCGATAGCCAGCTGTGGTTACTGACTGTCGGCAGCAGCGACGAGGGGCGCCTCGTCGTGTCGAACGCGAATCACCCCGATTGGTCACCCGACGGGAAGAGGATCGTCTACGAGTGCCAGCGTCTTCCTCAAAACGATCAGCGGAAGCTGTGCGTCTACGACCTGGAGAGCGGGACCGCGACGATCATCTATCAGCGGCTGGCGCCCGCGAGCAACCCGGTCTGGTCGCCGAACGGCCGGCGTATCGCGGTCACGATCTCGCCTCCTACCGAGGAGGACCAGGATCCGGAGATCTACACGATGCGGCCCAACGGATCGGACATAAGGCGCATAACGAACAATCGCCGCAACGAGATCCTGTTCGACTGGATCGCTCGGTAAACCTTCATCGGTTCAGCAGGCTGTGTGTGGGTGCAAGTCATCGGACAACGGGCGGCGGCATGGACGCAGGGTGGGAGAACCTCACGCGCGCGGAGTTGCGCGTAGTGGAACTGGTCGCGGAGGGTTACTCGAACCCCGACATCGCTGCGCGCCTGAACCTGTCGCGGCATACCGTCGAGTCACACCTAAAGAGCGTCTTTTCCAAACTCGCGATCTCGTCGCGTACGCAGTTAGCTGTCCTTGCAACGAAACGTTTCGCAGGTACTGATCTTCCTAACGAGTCGTTGTAAACCTTTCCACACAGGCCGCGCTGTATGTAGCCAAACGACCCAGCGGGGGTCGGTGGCGAAAGGCACAGACATGATCGCGGGGAACCTGAAGCGCTTTGCCGTCTCGGCTGTTCTTGCTGCACTTGCCGGGACCTTCGTGGCACCACCAGCTGTAGCTGCCGCATCGGAACCAGCTTGTGACGGTCAGGCGGCAGAGACTTTCGAGGTGCAACTCAGCGGATACAAGGCGAAGTACCGCGTCGGAGACACCGCGAGGTTCAAGGCTTTAGTCACCCGACACGTAGGCGGCGTGGAGGTGGCACCCGCGGAGGGTGCGTTCGTCGTCGTCGGCGTGAAAGTGGGCCGAGTCATCGTCGGTGGAGGCGGGACCACCGACGAGAACGGGCTCGTCGATATCAAGGTCCGGCTCCGTCGGTACTTACCGACAGGACGCGCCGACGTGTGGGCGGCCGCGACCAAAGAGATCGAACCTGTTCCGTGTCACCCGTACGAGTGGGGGTCCCTCGAGCTCCCGCGGCTGTTCAAGGTGACGCGCTAACACTCGTCGCACAGCACATAAAGGAGGGCCGGCGAGCTGCCGGCCCTCCTTTTACGTTCGGCAGAATCGTCGCGGCACGTAAACCTCTTGCACCTAGCTGGCCTGTATGTCACTAGCCGGTTGCACAAGCGACCACGACGACTGACCTCAGAGTGCTGTCGCCAGGTTGACTGCCGGCTTGTTCGGTACCCGACAGCGTCCGAAAGCTGCATGGCTGACGATCACACAGACAGGATCCAAATAGGCACGGCTATGAGGGAGAGGAGCGAGCCATGAGTGACAAGCCTTCAGTACGGGAGGGGAAGGTCCGCCTTGCGTTCGCGGCTCTCCTGGTTTTCTTCGGGACGTTGCTGATCGGTCCGTCCTTCGACTTCGATACCGACCGCGATGGAGTTGCCGACTCGATCGAGATCTACGAGCGGAGCACGGATCCCGCGGAGCCCGATGCTCGGTTCAACAAGGGCTTGGCCCGGAGGTCGAGCAGCGGCTAGGTGATCCGCCGGAGGCGCGGGTAGAGAAGGAGGGCGTGGCCCCTCCTTCTCTTATCCTGAGCCTATGCACTACCTCGATCACGCTGCTACGACTCCGGTGCTTCCTGAGGTGAAGGAAGCAATGCTCCGCGCGCTCGAGGACGACTTCGGCAACCCCTCTTCCGTCCACGGCTTCGGGCGGCGCGCGAAGGCGACGGTCGAAGACGCGCGCGAGCGAGTCGCTACCGCGATCGGTGCGAGTCCCGCCGAGATCGTCTTCACCGGAGGCGGGACGGAGGCGGACAACCTCGCGCTCAAGGGGGCTGCGGCGAAGCTGAAGGGCAACGGCAACCACGTCGTAGTCTCCGCCTTCGAGCACCACGCCGTGTTGGACGCGGCGCGGTGGCTGAAGACGCAGGGGTTCGAAGTGACTACCGTGCCGGTCACCGCTGCCGGCCACGTCGATCCCGCCACCGTGGCCGACGCCGTGCGGTCGTCGACCGTGCTCGTGTCGGTCATGACGGTCAACAACGAGATCGGGACTATCCAGGACGTCGCGCGGATCGCCGAGCTCGTTCACGAGCGCAACCCGCACAGCCTGGTTCACACCGACGCGGTGCAGGCGCTCGGCAACATCCCGGTCGATCTGCACGCGTGGGGCGTAGACCTCGCGGCGTTCGCGGCACACAAACTCGGCGGCCCGAAAGGCGTCGGAGCGTTGTTCGTTCGCGCATCGGTGCCGGTAGAGCCGGCCATCCACGGGGGCGGTCAGGAGCGAGGCCTCCGGTCGGGGACGCTGAACGTGGCCGGGATCGCGGGCTTCGGCATCGCGGCGGAGATCGCAGCCAAGGAGGTCGACGAGAAGCGAGAGCGGGTCGGTGAGCTCCGGGATCGCCTGCTCGCCGGCCTGCGTGAGATCGTCCCCGACGTCGTCGTGAACGGCTCGCTGGACAACAGGGTGGCCGGCAACCTGAACGTCTGTATCCCGAAGACCGACGGCGAGACGTTGCTGCTACTGCTCGATCAGGCAGGCATCGCATGCTCGTCCGGCTCCGCGTGCGCCTCGGGTGCCCTGGACCCGTCGCACGTGTTGCTCGCGATCGGGATCTCGAAAGACGTTGCCAAAGGGAGTTTGCGTTTCTCGCTCGGCCGGACCTCCGTTCCCGAAGACGTCGACGCGGTCCTGGACGCGCTGCCCGAGGTCGTGGCTCGAGCGCGGAGGGCGGCATGAGCAAGAAGAAGGCCGTCGTCGCGATGTCGGGCGGCGTCGACTCCTCCGTCGCGGCGGCACTGCTGGTCGAAGACGGCTACGACGTCACGGGGATCATGCTGAAACTGTGGAAGGGCGAGGACCAGAACAACAACTCCGGATGCTGCTCGCTCGGGGCGGCCGAGGACGCGCGACGGGTCGCCGACGTCCTTGGCATCCCTTTCTACGTCTTCAACTTCGCGGAGCGGTTCGAAGAGACGGTCGTCGCCGATTTCAACGCCACCTATGCCGCGGGTCGGACGCCGAACCCGTGCGTGCGTTGCAACCAGTGGATCAAGTTCGACGCATTGCTCGCCCGCGCGAAGAGCCTGGGGGCCGACGTGCTTGCCACCGGCCACTATGCGCGCATCGACGACGAGAACGGCATCTACCGGTTGCTGCGCGGGGTCGACCCGGCAAAAGATCAGTCCTACGTCCTGTGGATGCTCACTCAGGCCCAGTTGCAGCACACCCGCTTTCCCGTTGGTGCGATGCCGAAGAGCGAGACCCGCGCGATCGCTGCCGAGCTGGGGCTGCGAATCGCCGCCAAGCCGGACTCGCAGGAGATCTGCTTCGTCCGCAACGGTGACGTCGGGGCTTACCTGGACGAGCACGTCCCGGAGCGGCCGGGTGAGATCGTCGATCGGTCGGGCGCGAAGGTGGGGACCCACCGCGGCGTCGCCCGGTACACGGTGGGGCAGAGGAAGGGCCTCGGGATCTCGCTAGGCGTGCCGGTCTTCGTCACGTCCCTCGACGTGGAAGCGAACCGGGTAGTGATCGGCGACCGGGACGACCTCCTCGTCTCGTCGGTGACGCTCGACGACGTCAGCTCCGTGGGCGCGCCTCCCGAACCCGGAGCAGAGGTGGTCGCGCAGTACCGAGCCCATGGAGAGACCGTTGCGGCCACGGTGGCCGCGACCGGCGAAGGAACGTGGAAGGTGCGGATCGATCCGCCGGTAGCGGCAGTGGCACCCGGGCAGTCGATGGCCCTCTATCGGGCCGTTGCCCCCCACGACCTGATCGGGGGCGGGATCATCGCCGCCACCTCGCGCGACCGGGTGGCCGCGTAGCCACCAGCCTGCCTGGTTGGGGCGCAGGAAGAGGCGGTCGGTCGGCGAAACCTAGGAGTGCCGAACGGCCGTGACGGTCGCTCGCGTCGTGTGTCGTCCAGTCACAACGGCAGCTTGCCCATATCTGGGGAGGTATTGACTTGCGTCGCTCTATCTCGTTGCTGACCCTGCTGCTGGTGGCAAGCGGCCTCCTCGCGCCGTCGGTGGGGGCGCAGAGCGAACGTGCTCCCGGCGAACCCTGCGGACGCACGACGATCGACGCCACCCTCCGGATCAACCCGCAGACGGGTGTGCTGGAGTGCGCGCCGGGTGAGCCCGTTCGGGTTCGGACCGAGCTGGCACAGCCGCAGCCGGATCGCGCCCGGACGCGCGACGCCCTCACCTCTTTCTTCGCCATAGCCGACGTCCAGCTCGCGGATGAGGAGTCTCCCGCCCGCGGCGAAGGCTCCGATCCGTGCTACCCGTCGCCCGGGATCAGCTCGTCGGCCTTCAGGCCCCACGAGACGATGGTGCCGCACCTGATGAACGCGCACGTGCGCGCTGCCAACGAGATCGCGGCTGCCGGCAGCCCTAATCTCGGTGACCACTTCGACTTCCTCGTCGGGCTCGGTGACCTCGCCGACAATCAGCAATACAACGAGATTCGCTGGATCATCGACATCCTCGACGGCGGCAAGCTCGTGAACCCGGATACCGGCAACGACCCGGTGCTGGGCGGCGAGGGCTACGACGGTCCGCAAGCGAGGGACCCGCGCGGCGGTGGCGGTCGCACACCGCAGCAAGCGTCTCCGGACCTGCCCGCGGACGGTGTCTTGGAGCTCGCGAACGAGCCTTTCTGGGCGACCGGTTTCCGCCACGGTAACGACGATGCCGCCGAGCGGCTGCCGTGGTACTCGCTGCCGGGCAACCACGACGTGAAGGTCCAAGGAACGCTCCCCGATGAAGCATCGGGGCGCGACCACAACGAGCTGAAAGCGTGGCGCGCGATCTATCGGAGCTACTACATCGGGAACGCGAAGGTCGTCCTGCAGGACCTGCCCCCCGAGTACAAGCAGGAGCTTTGCGGCGCGATCAAGGAGGGCAAGGCGGATCGGGTCGCACGCCTCCTCGAGGAATGGTCGAAGGACCCCGTCCTGGTGGCGAGCGCGACGTCCCGGAAGGTCGTTCCGGCCGATCAGGCCCGCATGGCCCTGTACCGCAGCGACCAGATCAAGACGGCGGGCGACGAAGAAGCATGTCTCGCGGTGGCGACCCCGGCTCGGCCGATCGCGCAGCACGCATGCCGCTCGTCATGGATCGAAGAGCACCGGATAACCGACGGCGTGCCCGTCGGACACGGATACGGCGAGAATGACGGCGACGAGTCACCGCGGTGTCGGGACAACCAAGGGAAGCTCTTGGAGCGTGCTTGCTACTCGTTCACCAGCGGTCTGTTCCACTACATCGCCCTCGACTCGAACCCGCCCGAGGGGATGGAGAAGGGCAACATCGACCCCCGGCAGTTCGAATGGCTCGAGCGGGAGCTCATCGCCAACTCTTCGACCTACTACGACGCCGACGGCAAGAAGGTTCACAACCGGGCCGGCACCGACCACATGATCGTGGTGTTCGCGCACCACCCGACCGAAGAGAGCATGGTCAACCAGGCTCCCACCTCGCCGGGCAAGACGGGCGCCGATCTGCGCAAGTTGTTGCTGCGGTTCCCGAACGTGATCCTGAACGCGAACGGACACACCCACCAGAACAGGATCTGGGCTCGTTCGAACGAGACCCTCGGGACCGGTTATTGGGAGGTCAACACGTCTGCGATCGCGGACGTGCCGACCCAGAGCCGCACGATCGAGATCGCCAACAACAACGACGGCACCCTGTCCATCTTCGCGACCGTCTTCGACGCCTGGGTGGCGCCGAACGCCGCTGAGGTCGAGTGGCACGGCCACGACCACAGCCATGAAACCGAGCACGGCGCGGAGCGCGACATCAACGAGGATTGGCTCGCGTCCTGGGGGCGGGAGGTCATGCTCCACGATCCGCAGCAGGACCTCACCAAGAAGGCAGGCACCGAGAACGACCGCAACGTCGAGCTCCTCCTGAAGACGCCCGAGTGGTTGCGTACCGCGACCGAGCTCACCTATACGGGTGAGACCTCCGAGCAGGTCGGCAAGACGCTAGACGCCTCTGCGGTCCTGACTACGGCCTCGGGCAGACCGCTGTCGGGCATGACGGTCACCTTCACGTACGGTCCTGACACGCACACCGCCACCACCGACGCGAGCGGGATCGCCGCGGCCTCGTTCCAGCTCACGGGGCCGCCCCGTGGAGGGTCGCTATCGATCGGTTTCGCCGGCACGGACGCGTATCAGCCCTCGAACATCACGGTCCCAGTGACGGTCTACGCGTCGCCACGCCGTCAGGCGTCGGCCGCCTCTCCGGGGGGCGTGGCGGTCATCTAGCGCCCGGCATCGGGCATGATGCATCCGTGGGGATCACTAGAGCGGTCGCGCTCGGGCTGGCGGCGTCGGTGGCCGCGGTTGTGCCTGTCGCCGTGCCGCAGCAGACGGCGGCCGCACCTACGTCTCCGACGTGCGGGCTGACGACGTTGCAGGGGACGATCGCTTTCAGCCAGGAGGCGCGCGAGGCGGGCAAGCCGCTCACTTGCGGTCCCGGACGAGCGCTCAAGGTAAGGAACCGCCTCCAGTACCCGAAACCCGGACGCGCACAACGGCGCCAGCACCTCGCGACGTTCTTCACGATTGCCGACGTGCAGCTGGCCGACGAGGAAGCACCGGCGCGTGCCGAGTGGTCCGACAAGTGTGAAAGGACCCCGTTCGGCGGCTCCGGTTTCCGGCCCCACGAGACGATGGTGCCGCACATGCTGAACGCTCATCTCGAGGCCGCGAGCGCGATCGCGCAACGCGGGGGCCCGATCCTGAAGAAGCCGTTCCAGTTCGCGATCGGTCTCGGCGATCTCGCCGACAACATGCAATACAACGAGATCCGCTGGATCATCGATCTCTTCGACGGCAACAAGCTCGTGGATCCGGATTCCGGCAAGGACGACGCGATCGTCTCGGGCGCCGACGGATACGACGGCGTGCAGCGCGAGGACCCGGTAGGAGCAACCGATCCGCCTGTCGCCTCCCCCGTGGAGGGGGAACGCATCCTGGACCTGGCGAACGAGCCGTTCTGGGCGCACGGGCTGCGACCCGGTGCGGCGCGCATCCCCTGGTACACGCTGCCCGGTAACCACGACGTCAAGGTGCAGGGCACCGCTCCGAACTCGCGTGCCTGGCTGGAGTTCATCGATACCTACAACCGGGGTCACAGCAAGATCCAGGAGGGGCTCGATCCCGAGGACCAACAGCGCGCGTGCGAGGGCGGCATGTCCGATCCGGGCTTCTACCAGAGCATCTTCACGAACCCCGGTTACTCGCGGCCGGTTCCGGCCGACGATCGCAGGAGGCTTCTGAAGGACCGCCACGAGTGGGCGCGCGAGCACTTCAAGACGACCGGCCTGCCGAAAGGTCATGGCTACAACGAGGATCGTTGCAGGAACAAGAAGGGCAAGCTCCTGGCGCGACTCTGTTACGCGTTCGACCGGGGCCCGTTCCGGTTCATAGGCCTCGACTCGAACCCGGACGAAGGGCTCGAGACCGGCAACATCGACGATCCGCAGTTCAAGTGGCTCAAGCGAGAGCTGATCGCGAACTCGAAGGTGTACTTCAACGCAAAGGGCAAGAAGGTTCGTAACCGGAACGGCAGGAACCGGCTCATCGTCGTCTTCGCGCATCATCCGGTCGTGGCGATGCATAACGAGGAGACGGAAGGCGGCCATACCGGTCACGAGTTCAAGAACCTGTTGCTGCGCTTTCCGAACGTCATCGTGAACGCGAACGGACATACGCACCAGAACAAGATCTGGCCCCGCGCCAACAAGAAGCTGGGTACGGAGTACTGGGAGGTGAACACGTCCGCGATCGCCGACTACCCGACACAGAGCAGGACGATCGAGATCGCCGACAACAACGACGGCACCCTGTCCATCTTCGCGGTCGTGTTCAACGCCGCAGTCGAGATCGACCCTCGAACGATCGACTGGAGCGCCCACGACGACACCCATGAGACGGACCATGGGGCGGAGCGCAATATCAACGAGGACTGGCTGGCTTCGTTCGGCCAAGAGGTCCTCTTCTACGACCCCCAGCAGGACCTGACGAAGATCGGGAAGCCCAGACATCAGAACGTCGAGCTGGTCCTGAAGGCGCCGAGGTGGTTCTCTAACTGATCCTTCCCGACGCCGCGAAGCGACGGGTGCGCGACAGCGACACGGCAAGATAGACGCATGGCGAAGCCGACCAAAGCCGGGGCGACCAGGCGCGTGAAAGAGCTGCGCGACGCCATCGACTACCACTCGTATCGGTATCACGTGCTCGACGATCCGGAGATCGCGGACGCCGAGTACGACGCGTTGGTACGCGAGCTGATGGACCTCGAAGGCGAGTTTCCGGACCTCGTGTCGCCGGACTCACCGACCCAGCGGATCGGCGCACCGCCGTCGGACATCTTCAGCCCCGTCGAGCACCGGTCTCCGATGATGAGCCTCGACAACGCTTTCTCGCTTACCGAGCTGCAGGCGTGGGGAGCGCGGGTCGAACGGCTCGTCGGGGAGCCTGAGGGGCTGGTGACCGAGCTGAAGATGGACGGCGTCGCATGCAACCTGATCTACGAGGACGGTGTTTTCGTCAAGGGCGCGACGCGCGGCGATGGGCGGGTCGGCGAAGACATCACTGCGAACCTCAGGACGATCCGGGCGGTGCCGCTGAAGCTGAGGGGCAAGCCGCCGAAGGTCATCGAGATCCGCGGCGAGGTCTACATGCGTACCGACGACTTCGACAAGCTCAACGTGAAGCTTGGGGAAGCCGGCCTGAAGACGTTCGCGAATCCTCGTAACGCTGCCGCGGGGTCGTTGCGGCAGAAGGATCCCAGCATCACTGCGGACCGCAACCTGTCACTCGTGTGCCACGGCATCGGCTACGTCCAAGGCCGCCGCTACGCATCCCACTGGCAGGCTCTCGAGGCGATCCGCGACCTCGGCCTCCGGACCAACCCCGAGAACAAGCGCCTCGCAACCCTGGAGGAGGCGTACGCGTTCTGCGAGCACTGGCAGCAACACCGGCACGACGTTCCCTACGAGATCGACGGCGTCGTCATCAAGGTGGATCCGATCTCGCAGCAAGAGGAGCTCGGTTTCACGTCAAAGGCCCCGCGCTGGGCGATCGCGTACAAGTTCCCGCCCGAAGAGCGCACTACGCTCCTGAAAGACATCTTCGCCTCGGTCGGACGGACGGGGGTCGTTACGCCGTTCGCGAACCTCGAAACGGTCTTCGTCGGCGGCGTGAACATCACGACGGCGACGTTGCACAACGAAGACGAGGTGGCGCGTAAAGACGTGCGGCCCGGCGACACGGTCATCGTTCGCCGCGCCGGTGACGTCATCCCGGAGGTGGTCGGGCCGGTCCTGACGAAGCGTCCGAAGAACGCGCGGCCCTGGAAGATGCCGAAGGCATGTCCTTCCTGCGGCTCCCAGCTGGTGCGCAACGAGGGCGAAGCGGCAACGCGCTGCCTCAATATCTACGAGTGTGGTGCGCAGCGACGAGAGCGCATCTTCCATTTCGCGAGTCGCGGCGGGATGGACATCGAAGGCCTGGGGTACCAGACGATCATCGCCCTGATCGAGCGCGGCTACCTTCACGACGTCAGCGACATCTATTTCCTGACACGCGAACAAGTCGGGGAGCTGGACGGTTTCGGCGACAAGTCCATCGACAACCTCATGAAATCCATCGACGCGTCGCGCCGCCGGCCGCTGGCGAACGTGCTGATGGCTCTCGGGATCCCGCACGTCGGAGGAGCCGCGGCGCGTGCTCTTGCGCTGGAGACGCGCTCGCTGGACAAGCTTCGCACCATGACCGAGGGGGAGCTAGAGGCGCTGGACGGCATCGGCCCGATCATCGCGACGTCGATCGCGTCGTACTTCGCGGACGAGCGCAACCAAGAGGTGCTGGACCGGCTGAAGGAAGGGGGGCTGGATCCGGTCCCTCCGGCAGCTCGTAAGGAAGGCTCGTTGTCCGGCAAGACGTTCGTCGTCACGGGGACGCTCACCGACTTCAGCCGTGACGCCGCGACTGCGGCGATCGAGGAGCGGGGGGGCAGGGTCGCGTCGAGCGTGTCGAAGAAGACCGACTACGTCGTCGTCGGCGAGAGCCCCGGCGCGAGCAAGTTCAACAAGGCTTCGGATCTCGGCATCGAGATGCTCGACGAGAAGGCGTTCAAGGCGTTGTTGCGGTAACGACCGGCAAAAAGAAACCGGCGCAGGAGACGAGCTCCTGCGCCGGTTCTAGTTCGGCCGTGCCACCGCTCGCACTTCCCAGGGGACCAAGTCTGGAACGAGCGGTGCTGGTGAACCGGTTGGATTCTGCCCGTGGCCCACAGCTGAAGGTGGCCAGAATCCTCGAAGCGGAACCACTCCTTCTTTCGCTCATTCGCTTGCGGTCATTCACGAAACAAGCAGTGGTTAAAGGCTTAGGCCACTAGCAGCCGGTCACCTCGTGAGGTCCGTCGAAACTAGGTAACAGTCTGGACCACCTCCTTTCTCACGTGAGGAGAATGAAAGCACACGGCCGGAGTTATGTCGCGCCACTTCGGCGCGATTTTTCGCGACCCCCTCGTCCCGGGCGAAGAGCCGCGCCGCTATACTCCGACCAAACTTGACCGGGCGGTCAAGTACCGTCAACCGGAGTCATGGATGCCCTTCGACCTTCAGCCGACCGACGAGCAGAAGGCCCTCAGAAACACGCTGCACGACTTCGCCGCGGAGGTGCTTCGTGCCGCCGCGCGCTCCTGCGAAGAGGCAGGAAGGACGTCGCCCGAGATCGTCCGGCAGGCCCACGAGATCGGCGTCACCGCTCCTCTCGCCGAGGAGTTCGGCGGTGGCGGCGTATTCGACGCGGTCACACATTGCATGGTCGCCGAAGAGCTCGCGTGGGGCGACCCGGGGATCGCCTACCACCTGGTCGGGTCGGGGGCCGCGGCGATGGTGCTCGGCCTCGCCGGGTCGGCGTCGCAGAAACAGGCGTACTTGGCCGGGTTCGCCGACGCAGAGCCCGCCGCGAGCTACGTTGCCATCGGCGAGAAGGTCGCCGCGGCCGACCTCGAGGCGCTCGAGACGGCCGTCGACGGGGACAAGGTCTCGGGGACGAAGTACGGGGTCCTGGACGCGCCGGCTGCCTTCGTCGGGGTAGTCGTCGGACGATCCGACGACGGCATCGCCGCGGTCGTGGTCGACGGCTCGACAGATGTCGACATCGTCAAACGAGAGGACAAGCTCGGGCTGGAAGCCGCGCCGACGTCAGTCGTCCGGTTCGACGTCGCAGCCGACGCGATCCCGTCCGGCCGCGAGCTCACTCAGGCGATCCTCCGAACGAAGCTGTTGACCGGTGCGGTGGCTCTCGGTTGCGCGCGTGCGGCTCTCGAGTACGCGTCGCGATACGCGACCGAGCGTGAGGCGTTCGGCAAACCGATCGGAGCGTTCCAGGCGATCTCGTTCAAGATCGCCGACATGGCGATCGCGGTCGATGCCGCACGGTTGTCGGTGTGGCGAGCGGCGTGGAAGCTCGACCGCGGCGAGGCGACGCTTGCCGATGTCGCCGAGGCGAACGGAACGGCGCTGGCGGCAGCGATCAGATGCGGAGACGACGGCGTGCAGGTCCTGGGAGGGCACGGGTACATCCGCGACCACCCGGTGGAGAAGTGGTTCCGCGATGCGGTGACGCTGTCGGTGTTCGACGCACCCGACGTCGTCGGCGACATGACGGTGGCCCGGAGCGTGACCGCGTGATCGACTTCGAACCACATCCGACCATCGCCAGCGTGCGCGACTTCGTGCACGCTTTCGCCGAGTCGCAGCTGCGACCGCTGGCGCGCGAGGCGGACGAGAAGGGCGTCCTTCCTCTCGAGACGATCAAGCAGCTCGCGCAGTTCGTCGGCAACCGTGCCTCCGTCATGCCGCAAGAGACCACGGATGGCCCCACGGACTCGATCGGCAGCATGATGGCCGTCGTCGGGTCGGAGGAGCTGGCGTGGGGGGACCCCGCGGTGCTGCTGAACATCCCCGGCCCCGGGCTTGCAGCCCCTTCGATCATCGCGGCCGGGACACCCGAGCAGAAGAAACGCTTCCTCGACGACATCTTCAACGTCGACTCCGACGAGCCCCGCTTCGGCGCACTCGCGGTGACCGAGCCACAGGCGGGCTCCGACGTGAGCAACGTGCAGACGACTGCCGTACGCGATGGAGACGAATGGATCCTGAACGGGTCGAAGATCTACTGCACGAACGGTGCTCGGGCCGAGATCGTGGTCGTCAACGCCACGGTGGACAAGGCGTCGGGCCGTCAGGGGCAGAAGTTCTTCGTGATCGAGAAAGGCACGCCCGGCTTCAAGATCGGGAAGATCGAGAAGAAGATGGGGCTGACGGCGTCCGAGACCGCCGAGTTCACGCTGGAGGACTGCCGAGTGTCGATGGATCACCTTCTCGGCGGCGAGGCTGCGCTCGAGCCGAAGGGGTCCGGATTCAAGGGGACGATGAAGGCGTTCGACTCGTCGCGCCCGTCGGTCGCGGCCATGGCGCTCGGTATAGGCAGAGCGGCCTACGAGTACGCGCGCGACTGGGCGGCGGCGCAGCTGCCGATGAGCGCCGCGTTCCCGCGGCGTGCAAGCATCGAGCAGAAGCTCGGGACCATGAAGCGCGAGCTCGGCGCCGCGCGTGGACTGATCTGGCAGGCGGCGTGGATGGCCGACAACAAGATCCCGAACTCGAAGGAAGCTTCGATGTCGAAGGCGTACGCGCCTCAGGCGGCGCTGAACGCGTGCGTCGGAGCGATCCAGATCATGGGGCCGGAGGGTTACTCGAAGGAGCACCTGGTCGAGAAATGGTTCCGCGACATCAAGGTCTACGACATCTTCGAGGGGACTGGGCAGATCCAGAGGGTCATCATCAGCCGCAGCATCCTTGGGCGACTAGATTAGGAACGATCGACAGGAGGACATGAGATGCCGTCGTTGGATGGAAAAGTAGCGATCGTCACCGGAGCCGGCCGCGGGATCGGGCGCGAGCATTCGCTCGCCCTCGCGAAGGCAGGTGCGAAGGTGGTCGTGAACGACCTCGGAGGCTCGACCGCCGGCGAGGGATCGGACACGACGCCCGCGCAGTCGGTCGCCGACGAGATCAAGGCTCTTGGGGGAGAGGCGACGGCGAACTACGACAACGTTGCCGACTTTCAGGGGGCCGCGAACATGGTCAAGCAGGCGATCGGGGACTTCGGTCGTCTCGACATCCTCGTCAACAACGCGGGGATCCTGCGGGACCGGATGCTCGTGTCGATGACCGAGGAAGAGTGGGATGTCGTGATCGCCGTGCACCTGAAGGGTCACTTCGCACCGACCCACCACGCCGCCACCTACTGGCGCGAGCAGTCGAAGGCGGGCAACCAGATCAACGGGCGCGTCATCAACACGTCGAGCCCATCCGGGGTCTTCGGTAACGTCGGACAGACCAACTACGGCTCCGCGAAGGCGGGCATCGCGGCCTTCACTCTGATCGCGGCGCAGGAACTGGGGCGCTACGGCGTCACCGTGAACTGCCTCGCTCCCAATGCGCGTACGAGGATGACCGAGGACATCTTCGGCGGCATGCCTCAACCCAAGGAAGGTGAATACGACCCGCTCGACCCCGCCAACATCTCGCCGGTCGTGGTTGCTCTCTGTGCGGATGGCGCGCAGAACATCACGGGTCAGTGCTTCTTCATCTACGGCGGCGTGGTCAACGTGCTGAAGCCGTGGGATGTCGGTACCACTATCAAGAAGGACAACTACTGGGACCCCGACGAGCTGTTGGCCGAGCTGAACAAGGCGTTCCCGAACGGGATCGCGCCGGAGGGCATGATGGCGATGCTCGGCAAGGCATCCGGTCAGGCGTGATGGCGGAAACATCCATCACCTTCGAGCTCCCGGTGACGCCCGAGAAGGTCGCGGACTTCGCGCTGGCCGTGGGGGAGGACAACCCGATCTTCTTCGACGAAGAAGCGGCGCGGCAGCACGGTTTTCCCGGCCCTCTCGCTCCGCCGACGTTCACCGTGACGCAGATATTCCAGGTGCCGCGGGAGGAACGTGAACGCAGCCTGGGCGCGAATCTCGACTACGCGCGCGTGCTACACGGCGAGCAGGAGTTCGTATACGAGCGGCTTCCCGTCGCCGGCGAAACCCTGCAGGGCACGATGCGCATAGCCAACGATTTCGTCAAGGAGGGCAAACGCGGAGGCAGCATGCGCTTCGTGACCTACGAATCCACGTTCACCGATGCCGAGGGCGCCCTCGTGCTGACCGCCAACTACACATTGATCGAGACGTCGAAGGATGCTGATGCCCGATGACGGAGCCCGCTGAGATCACATTGGACGCGATCACTCCGGGGATGGACCTGGGCGAGGTCGTCTACGGCCCTGTCGAGGGGGAGGACTTCGTCCGCTACGCGGAAGCATCCGGTGACGACAACCCGATCCACCAGGACGAGGAGTACGCCCGCCGCTCGGGTGCGCCGACGGTCTTCGCGATGGGGATGCTGAACGCCGGCTACCTTGCGCACGCGGTCTCGGACTGGTTCGGCGGCCCCCACAACCTACGCCGGTTCAAGGTCCGCTTCACGAACCGCGTATGGCCGGGAGACGAGGTCGTCTGCACCGGGAAGGTCGTCGCGATCGAGGATGGCGTCGTCAAGACGACGCTGGAGGCGCGCCGCAGGGGCAAGGGCCCCGAGGCGCTCGGTCTGGACGAGGAGCAAACCGCGATCATCGGCGAAGCAGACATCCTGTTGACGAGCTAGGAGGCTGAGGACGTGCCACTGAATGCGCAGATCGTGGGCAAGGAATACGAGAAATCGATCTTCGAGGTGACCGCGGACGCGATCGAGAGGTATGCACGGGCAACGAACGACCTCAACGAGCGCTATCTGTCGGGGGGCG
>DASZOC010000029.1:0-50805 GCA_035550975.1 Actinomycetota bacterium
TAGGCCTTCGGAACGCGGAAGATGATCGCATCGCCCTGGCCCCCGCCGCCGCACAGGGCGGCACAGCCCACGCCGCCACCGCGGCGCTTCAGCTCGTAGAGCAGCGTCACGGTCAGGCGCGCGCCCGTACATCCGATCGGGTGACCCAGCGCGACGGCTCCCCCGTTCACGTTGACGCGCTCCTCGGCATCGGGCGTCCCGTTGAACAGCATCTTCGTCGAGTGCAGCGCGACCGACGCGAACGCCTCGTTGATCTCGACGAGATCGAGCTCGTTCGCCGACATGCCTGCCTTCTTCAGTGCCGCCTGCGCCGCGAGGGCCGGCACAGTGTGGAGGTAGGGCGGCTTCTCCGCCGACATCCCGTGCGCGACGATCTCGGCCATCGGTGTGACACCGAGCTCTTGCGCTCGCTCGGCGCTCATGACCACGACCGCGGCCCCCCCATCCGACACCTGCGACGCGTTACCCGCGGTGATAGTTCCTTCCTTGTTGAACGCCGTGCGTAGCTTCGCCAGCGACTCCGCCGTCGTCTCCGGCCGGACGCCTTCGTCGGTGTCGAACACGAGCGGGTCGCCTTTCCGCTGCGGGACCTCGAACGGAACGATCTCGTCGGCGAACCGACCTTCTTCGATCGCCGCCGCAGCGCGCTGGTGCGAGCGCAACGCCCACGCGTCCTGCGCTTCGCGCGTGATCTCGAATTCTCGGTTGACGTCTTCGGACTGGGCGCCCATGTGCATGTTCGTGAACGCGTCCCACAGACCGTCGTAGATCATCGAGTCGACGACCTTGCCGTCGCCCATGCGGTACCCGGTCCGCGCCTTCGGCAGCAGGTAGGGCGCCTGGTCCATCGACTCCATGCCCCCGGCGACGACGACCGACGCCTCGCCGGCGCGGATCATCTGATCGGCGATCGCGATCGCATTCAGGCCCGACAGACAGACCTTGTTGATCGTGATCGCCGGGACGCTGTCGGGGATCCCGGCTTTGATCGCGGCCTGGCGCGCGGTGATCTGTCCGGTCCCGGCCTGCAGGACCTGACCCATGATCACGTAGTCGACCTGGTCACCGGAGATACCGGCTCGTTCGAGCGCGCCCTCGATCGCCCGGCCGCCGAGATCGACGGCGGGTACGTCGGCGAGCGTTCCTTGGAACTTGCCGATCGCGGTGCGGGCGGCGGAGACGACGACGGTGGAGGTCATTCGAAGAGCCCCTTCCTCGTTAGGGGATGCGCTTGAGTGGCCCATTCTAGAGTTCGGCCCATGACCGTCCACACCGAGCGCCGCGGTCCCGTATGGGTCGTCACGATCGATCGCCCCGAGGTACGCAACGCGGTCGACGGCCCTACCGCCACGGCGCTGGCTGACGCCTTCAGGACCTTCGAGGCCGAAGACGGGCTCCTCGTCGCGGTCCTGACCGGTGCAGGCGGCCACTTCTGCGCCGGCGCCGACCTGAAGGCGATCGCCGACGACCCCGACCGGGCCAACCGGATCGATCCCGAGGGTGACGGACCGATGGGTCCGACGAGGATGGAGCTCGACAAGCCCTCGATCGCCGCCATCGAGGGCTACGCGGTGGCGGGAGGACTGGAGCTCGCGCTGTGGTGCGACCTGCGCGTCGCGGCGGAGACCGCGACGCTCGGCTTCTTCGACCGCCGCTGGGGTGTTCCTCTCATCGATGGAGGCACGATCCGCATCACCCGGCTGATCGGACAGAGCCGCGCCCTGGACATGCTCCTTACCGGTCGCGGCGTTCCGGCGGAAGAGGCCCACGAAATGGGCCTCGTGAACCGCGTCGTGGCCGAAGGTGCGGCGGTCGACCGCGCCGTCGCGCTCGCCACCGAGATCGCGCGCTTCCCGCAAGCGGTGATGCGCGCCGACAGACGCTCGGCCCTCGGGCAATGGGGATCGGCGACACGAGAGGCAATCGCTCAGGAGTTCGCCGGTGGGATCGCAGCCGCCGCAGGGGGCGAGACCCAGATCGGGGCGGATCGATTCGCCGCAGGACACGGGCGGCACGGTGATTTCGAAGACATCTGACGTCGCCGCGGTCGCTCGCTTCATCGCGCCGCTCCAGGCTCGGCCGGAGTCGCGCATGGCGATGGTCGGAGTCGAGGAAGCCGGCATCGTCAGGGAGCTGGTGGAGTTCGCGACCGAGCTCTTCGTCGAGCAAGACGGCAGCGAGATCCTCGGAGCTGCCGGTTTCGACTACGACGAATCGCTCGCGCGCGGGTTCATCTACGGGCCATGGTCGGTCGACGACGACTGGAACGGACGCGCCGACCGGCTCTTCGAGAAAGCACTCGAAGGCGCGGCGGCGGCGATGAAAGACGTCGAGACCGCGTTCGACCGAGCCAACGAACGAGCGGCGGTGTTCGCCGAGCGCCATGGCTTCCAACTGGTGCGCGACCACTTCACGATGGCGATGGAAGCCGACGACCGTCCGCGCCGACCGGATCCGCACATACGTGAGATGACCGACGCGGACCGGGCCGGGATCGTCGACTTGCACGGACGCTGCTTCGAGAGGGCATGGCCGTCGGGCGAACAACTGCTCGAGCAGCTGGAGAAGGGCCCGGACCGCAAGATCTTCGTCCTCTACCAGGACGGGAGCCTGGCCGGGTATCACTTCGCAACGGTCGACCGTGAGGTCGGTGAGGCGTTCGTGGACAACATCGGCGTCGACGAGCGTTTCCGCGGCCGAGGCATCGCGACGCGCTTGCTGGAACACGGCCTCGCGTGGATGTTCGGCTTCGACGAGGTCGGCCGCATCGAGCTATCGGTACGCGCGGAGAACACAGCCGCGCTGAAGGTGTACGAGAAGGCCGGGTTCCGGAAGCTATTCGCCGTGCGGCAGATGCGCATGGCGGTGAAGAGCCGACCTTAGGATTCGGCGATGCTCGGGAAGATCGAACACGTCGCGCTCGCGGTCGAAGATCTGGATGCTGCGGTTCAGCACTATGCGGACGTGTGGGGCCTCGAGGTCTCCCACCGGGAACGCGTCGAGGACCAGGGCGTCGAAGAAGCGATGTTGCCGCTCGGTCAGTCGTTCCTGCAGCTCCTTGGACCCACCGGCCCCGACACCACCGTCGGCAAGTTCGTTGCTCGTCGTGGTGAGGGACTGCATCACATCGCCTACGAGGTCGACGACCTCGAAGCAGCCCTCGGCGAGCTGAAACAGAAGGGCGTGCCCCTGATCGACGAGGCGCCCCGGCGGGGGGGCCGGGGCCACATGGTGGCGTTCGTGCACCCGAAGGGGAATCACGGGCTGCTGGTGGAGCTGATCCAGAAACCCTCCGATTGATCAGCGACCTTTGAGCGCGGCCGCAGGCGTCGTTTCGCCCCTGCGGCGACCCGAGTTTCGCAAGCTGCTCGCCATCTCGATCACCGTCGCGCTCGGGTTCGGGATGGTCATCCCGGTCCTTCCGCTATACGCGAAGTCGTTCGGCGTCGGGCTCGCGCTCATCGGGATGGTGCAGCTCGTGTTCGGGACGACCCGTTTCTCGTTCGGCCTCGTCAGTGGGATCGTCGTCGATCTCTTCGGCGAGCGCGCGTGCACGATCGCAGGTCTGTTGATCGTGTCGGCGTCGTCCTATGCGGTCGGCTTCGCGACGAACTTCACGCAACTCGTACTTGCGCGGGGCTTCGGCGGCGCGGGGTCGGCGCTGTTCATCGGTGGTCTCATGAACCGCATCCTCAGGATCATCGAACCCGCCGCCATGGGTCGCGCCACAGGAGCGTTCCGGTCGTCCTTCCTCGTCGGCATCGGGCTCGGCCCTCTCTTCGGTGGCGTTATCGCCCAGCGTTACGGCCTGGAGGCGCCGTTCCACATCTACGCGACCGGACTGATCGTTGCGGCCGCGATCGCGTGGGTCGTGATGCGGGGCGAGGTTCGGCAGGAAGCAGCGCAGAAGAAGTCGGTCGGGGAATCGCTGCGCGCCGCGGCCCCTCTGATGCGCGACCTCAGATACGTGATCGCGCTGCTGGCGACTTTCGTCGGCTGGTGGACGATCTCGGGACCGGCACAGACCGTCGGTCCCGTGTTCGCTCGTGAGGTTCTCGGTCTGTCGACCCAAGAGATCGGCTTTGCCGTGACGATGCTTGCGGTCGGCGAGATCCTGATCCTCCTCGTGGCAGGCCGTGCGGCAGATCGATACGGACGGCGCGCGGTGCTCGTCCCGTCTCTGGCCATCACCGCGGCGGCCACGGCCCTGTTGGGACAGATCGACGGCGTTCCGTGGGCCTACTACCCGGTGATGATCGCGATCGGCGCCGGGATCGCGGCGGGCGGGACCGCGGCGGGCGGTTTGATGGCGGACGCCCTACCGCGCGGCGGATCGGGGGCCGCGGTCGGCGTCAACCAGATGGCCGGAGACGTCGGCTACCTGATAGCCCCGCTCGCCATCGGAGGGCTCGCCGAAGGGACGTCTTTCCGCGTCGCCTACCTCGTCGCCGCCATCCCGGCAGCCGGGGTACTCGTGGCCAGCTTGCGGTTGCCGGGCGGAGCACCGGCGCCGAGCCACGAGCCAACCGCCGAACCTGCGGCCCTCGGCTAGGTTCGAGGCACATGGCGGACGGCTCGAGCACCTACGGACGCGTCGGGGTCGACTACGAGGTGCTCGACGCCGCGAAACGAAGCGCCGTCGCGCAAGCTCTCGCCACCTCGCCGATGCTTCAAGGACACGGCGGCCGCGCCGTGGACGAGTCGCGCGGGGAGACGGCGTTCGTCTTCGAGCACGACGGGCGGCACCTGGCGATCGTTCTCGAGTGCCTGGGGACGAAGTCGATGATCGCGCGGGAGTACGAAGAACAGACGGGCAGCGACCGTTTCGCCGACGTCGCGTTCGACTCCGTCGCGGCGATAGCGAACGACCTCTGCTGCGTCGGCGCTCTGCCTCTCGTGATCAACGCGTACTTCGCCACCGGAAGCGGCGACTGGTACGGGCGCGGCACGCGGCTCGAGTCGCTCGTGAGCGGGTGGCGCGCCGCGTGCGAGGCCGCCGGAGCTACGTGGGGCGGCGGCGAGTCGCCGACGTTGCCGGGATTGATCGACCCGAACGAGATCGAGCTCGCCGGTTGTGCGGTGGGCTACGTCCCGCAGGGAGCGCGACCGATCCTCGGTGATGACCTGCACGAAGGGGACAAGATCGTTCTCGTCGCGGGGACGGGGTTGCATGCGAACGGCGCGTCGCTCGCCCGCAAGGTGGCGCGCGAGTCGGCGGATGGTCTAGCGACCGAGCTCCCGAGCGGCCGCGCCCTCGGTGACGCGCTCCTGGTACCGGCACCGATCTATGTCGATCTCGTCAGGAACCTGATCGAGGCGCGCGTCCCGGTGACCTACCTGAGCCACGTAACCGGGCACGGCTTCCGCAAGCTGATGCGGGCGCGCCGCGAGCTCTCGTATCGGCTGACGTCTGTTCCGGAGGTGCCGGAGGTGCTGGCGTTCCTCGTCGAGCACCTCGAGATGGGCGCCCGCGAGGCGTACGGGACGTTCAACATGGGGGCCGGTTTCGCCGTCTACTGCCGCCCCGGCGCGGCCGGCGACGTCGTGGCGGCCGCTACGGCCGCGGGATTGGCGGCGACGATCGCGGGGGACGTGGAAGAAGGACCGAAGCAGGTCGTGTTGGAGCCGGTGGACGTGACGTTCTCGAGCGCGGACCTACAGCTGAGATAGCGGCCTAACCGTCGGTCCCGTCTCCGACCAGCGGCACGTTCGGCGTCCCGTCCTCCGGAGTCGGTGACGGAGAGGGCTCCTCGCGCTCGGAGCCGCCTTCCGGCTCGTCGCTCGGCTCCGATGACGGCTCCTCGCTCGGCTTCTCGCTGGGCGAGGGAGACGCTTCTTTCTTCTCGGGCGAGCCGCCATGCGACGAGACCTCGCGGTGCTTCTCGACGACGAGGTTCGCCGCCAGCTTCAGCTCTTTGCGCACCGGCTTCGGCAAGTAGGTCATGCCGGTGACCAGCGCGGTGTGGATCTTCTCGGCGAGTGGCGTGGGAAGGACCTCGAGCAGGAAGCGCTGGAGCTCGTCCTCGTTCGCGAACCCGGTGCTCTGCAGCTGCTCGTAGCGCTTCTGTTGTGCGGGTGTCATCGCGACACGGACACCTGCGATCACCTTCGACCGCCGCGCGTTGTTTTCGTTGTTCTCGCCGGCGTTGGCGTCACTCGCATCCATGATGCCGCGCCCCGGCGTGGCGGCCGCGTGGACGGAGCGCTCGTTGTCCTTGAACAACCCGACGACGGCCATGCCTGCAGCGGAGAACGCGAGGAGGCTCGATCCGACCATCGCAACGGCGAGCGTGCGCGCAAGACGACCGGGCGTCATCGGCTCGGTCGACATGCTCCGGGCGACCTTGACTTCGTTCACGCGCTCGATCAGCGCCGCCTCTTCGATCAGCACCTCTTCCTCGACCTCTGCAAGGAGTCGTCGCGCGGCATCGACCTCGCCTGCACGCATCAGAGTGGCCGAGAAGCTGAGCTTGTCGTCGACGACCGCAGTCGTGCGGCGCGAGAAGGTATGCGCAGATACCGCGAGCTCCAGGCTGTCGGCCAGGTCAGACTCGCTCGGGCCGAGAGCCCGCGCCGCGAGGCGGTCGAGGATCCCTTCACGTCTCATAGCCCTGGGGTTCTCCTCCCAGGACGGCTCCCCTGCCCCCGGATGCCCGATTTGTGCAGTTAAACCGGCGGAACGGCCGTCTTAGACTCCCGGTCGATGGCGACCGAACAGCTGGAGCCGCAAGGCCTGGAGCAGGGGGCGGCCTCACATCCCCTGACCGAGGGTATCGCCGACCTCCACGAGCGCATGGCCGCGGCCCGCGAGGCGGGTGGGGCCGAGGCGATCGCGAAGCAGCACGACCGAGGCAAGCTAACGGCGCGGGAGCGGGTCGCGAAGCTGCTCGACCCCGACAGCTTCGTCGAGACCGACCAGCTGATGCGCCACCGGAGCCACGGGTTCGGCATCGAGAACAAGCGCCCGTATTCGGACGCCGTCGTCACGGGGTGGGGCACGATCGACGGACGCAAGGTGTTCGTTTTCGCCCAGGACTTCACCGTCTTCGGCGGCTCGCTCGGCGAGGTCATGGGAGAAAAGATTTGCAAGATCATGGACCTCGCGCTGGAGACGGGAGCGCCCGTGATCGGGCTCAACGATTCCGGCGGCGCGCGGATCCAGGAGGGGGCCGCTTCTCTCGCCGGATACGGCTACATCTTCGATCGCAACGTCCGCTCGTCCGGAGTGATCCCGCAGATCTCCGCGATCATGGGGCCGTGCGCTGGTGGGGCGGTGTACTCCCCCGCGATGACCGACTTCACGTTCATGGTCAGCGAGACCTCGCACATGTTCATCACCGGGCCCGAGGTGATCAAAGCCGTCACGGGCGAAGAGGTGACCCAGGAAGAGCTCGGCGGCGCGATGAGCCACGCGTCGCGCTCCGGTGTCGCGCACTTCGTCGCGGGCAACGACGAGGACTGCCTCGAGCAGGTGCGTTACCTGTTGAGCTTTATCCCGTCGAACAACTTCGAGTCGCCTCCTTACTTCCCGCCGACCGACGACCCCGAGCGACCGTGCGACGAACTGATCGAGATCATGCCGGACTCGCCGAACAAGCCCTACGACATGCACGCGGTGATCGCGAGTGTGTTCGACGACGGCGAGTTCTTCGAGGTGCACAAGCACTGGGCGCAGAACATCCTGTGCGGCTTCGCCCGCCTCAATGGACATCCGGTCGGCGTCGTGGCGAACCAGCCGCAGGTGCTTGCCGGGTGCCTCGACATCGAGTCGTCGACCAAAGGCGGGCGTTTCGTTCGCTTTTGCGATGCCTTCAACGTCCCGCTGGTGACGTTCGTCGACGTCCCGGGTTTCCTGCCGGGCGCCGAACAGGAATACGGCGGGATCATCCGTCACGGCTCCAAGCTGCTCTACGCGTTCTCGGAAGCGACGGTCCCTCGCATGACGGTAATAACGCGAAAGGCGTATGGGGGCGCGTACGTCGTCATGAACTCGAAGCACATCCGCTCCGACATCTCGTTCGCATGGCCCTCGGCGGAGATCGCGGTGATGGGAGCCGAAGGTGCGGTCAACATCATCCACCGCAAGGAGATCGGTGCCGCCGACGATCCGGTCGCGAAACGAGCCGAGTTGATCGCGGACTACTCGGAGCGCTTCTCCAACCCCTACATCGCAGCCGAGCGCGGGTACGTCGACGCGGTCATCGAACCGCAGGAGACGCGCCGCAAGCTGATCCGGTCGCTCGAGATGCTGCGCAGCAAGCGCGAGACGATCCCGCAGCGCAAGCACGGCAACATCCCGCTATGAGCGAGCCTCGCCTCCGTCTCGTCTCGGTCGACGGGAACCCAACCGAAGAAGAGAAGCGCGCGATCCAGGCCACGCTCGACAAGATCGCGGAGGACGAACGGCGGGCGCAGGCGACGTCGGTATGGCTGCGGGCGGGTCGCTCGCAGGGCCGCCGCCTCGGCATGTTCGACTACCGCGACCGCTTCAGCTCGGAAGACGCGTGGAGGTTGTCGACCCGGTTCCCGTTCGGGGGCCGCGAGTACCCGGGCCTCAACGGCCGCGGTGACGCGAAGTAGGAGGTTCGTCTAGCCGGTGTCCGCCCGACCGGCACTTCAGGCGACGCCCGATCTAGGAGTTCTCGTCGCCCTCGATGAGGCGCACGGCGGCGGCGCGGTCGGGCACCTTCAGCTTCTTCAACAACGACGCAATGTGGGTCCGCACGGTGACGGGTGTCACGAACAACCGCTCGGCGATGTCCTTCGTCGACAGGCCCTCGCGGAGCAGCTCGAGGATCTCGATCTCGCGACTGGTCAGCTTCGACCGTCCATCGGCGCCCAAGAGGCTCCGGCCCCCACGGCCCTGCGTGCGGAATTCGTCCATGAGCCGCGCCACCAGGGTCCTGGGCAACGCCGCCTCTCCGTTCAGCACGCCCTCCAGAGCGCGAGGCAAACGATCCGGGTCGGTGTCCTTCAACAGGTATCCGGCGGCCCCCGCACGCAGCGCAGCGAAGAGGTCGCCGTCGTCTCGCGACACCGTCAGCATGACCACAGCCGTCTCGGGCGCGGCCTCGGTGATGCGGGCAGCCGCCCATATGCCACTCCCGGGCATGTGGATATCCAACAGCGCCACGTCGGGTCGATACTCAACGGCGGCCTCGACGGCCGCCTTGGCGTCGCCGACCTCGGCGAGGACGTCGAACCCGGCGTCTTCGAGCGCGCCGCGGATCCCGGCCCTCTGGGGCGGGTGGTCGTCGGCGATCACGACCTTCATTGCGATGGCAACCTCACTTTCACGCTCGTCCCGGAACCGACCTGCGAGTCGATCGTCAGGTCCCCGCCGGCTCCTTGCGCACGCTCCCGCATCGAGATCAGCCCGAAGCCTCGCTCGCGGGGAGCGGCCTGGTCCGGATCGAAACCGACCCCATCGTCGAAGACCTCGATCGTCGGCCCCTGATCATTCGACAGAGCAAGCTCGATCACCTGCGCAGACCCGTGCCGGACGGCGTTGTTCATCGCCTCGCGGACGATCCGGACCACCTGCTCCCGCCGCGTCGCGTCCATCTCCACGCCCGGATCGAGACGCAGCCTGACCTCCACCCGGTAGCGCGACTGGAACTCGTCGGCGAGCTCCTCCAAAGCCTCGGCCGCCGTCTGGTCTACGGAACGCGTCAGCGCGCCGATGGCGCGGCGGGCTTCACTGACGGCTCTGTCGGCAGCGCTGGACAACTGCTCGATCGCGGCAGGCTCCACCGGACCTCGCTGCAGACGGTTGACCTGGCCCGCGATGAACACCAGCTCCTGCGCGAGACCGTCGTGAAGATCCCGCGCCACACGCCGACGCTCCTCCAACGCGGCGGCGTCCGCACGGCTCTGCCAGTAGAGCCGCAGCTCGCGTTGCGCGCCGAGCAGCAGCAGGACGTAGAACCCGACCCTCAAGAAGTCCTGTACGTGGACGTCGTCGGCGTCGACCGCGGGCAGCAACACGTAACCGATGCGTGCCGCGGCGCCCAGTGCGCAACCGGCCCCGAACCATGCGAAGAACTCGTCGCCCGTGCGCGAGGCGCGATCCGCGAATCCTGCGGCGGCGAGCGCAAGCGCGACGGCGGTCAGCGCGTGGAGCCACAGGACGCTCGGATCCGACGAGTCCTGCGGGGCGTCCGTCGGAAACAACGCGGACCCGACGGAGATCGAGAACACGGTCGCGAGTCCCGCCAGCCCGACGACGCGGGTCGCGCGCTGAGACGCGACCCTGCGCATCGGCGCGACCGCGGCGATCGCGAACACGGCAGAGCCGATCACGCGGCCCACGGGTGCGGCCCACGTCTGCAGGTCGCCGCGGGTCCCGGCCGCAACCGTGGGGATACCGAGCAGCAAGAGCTTGCTCAGACCCAGCACGACGAGCGCATAAAGCGAAAGCAGGTCGGGCATGAGCCCCCGCTCGCGGATCCGCCCCACGATCAGGTAGGCGATCAGGAGAGCGATCATGCCCTCCACGACGTCGAGCGCCACGTGGAGCGACGGGGTGTCCCCTGCCAACCGCCCCGACGCGCTCGCGAGCTGCGCAGCGGCAAGCGCCAGCATCCCGGCACCGAACGACATGACGGCAAGGCGCCGCGGGTAGAACCATTCGTTCAGGACCACCCCACCATTGTCACCGCTCGCGCCTCACCGGTGCGGGTGCCGCCGAAAAGGTCGCCGCGACCGCGGCGCGAGCCGGAGTGGTAGCGGCTAGTCGCTCAGACGGAAGATCGATGCCGCTCGCTGCAGCCCGGGGTCGAGGTAGATGCCTTCGTGTAGCAGCCAGGTGGCGAGTCCGCCGGTCGACGCAGGATCGTTCGCTATCCGCAACCACACGTCCCGCGACCCGATCACCGTGATCGTCGAGCGCGCGAAGCCGCTCGGCTCCGGGCTCGGCGTCTCGCTCGCGTCTGGCGTAGGCGTGGCCGTCTCGGACGGCGACGGCGTCCAGCTGTCGGACGGAGCCGGGGTCGCGCTCGTCGTGGGGGTCGCGCTCGTCGTGGGGGTCTCGCTCGGCGCCGGCGTCGGGAACACCGTCGGGATCGGAGCCGGAGTGGTCGTCGGGCGCGGATCGGGACCGGGCAGCAACAACAGCGCCGAGGACACCGGCCGCTCGTAACCGTCCGACGGACGGTTCACGATCCGGTGGACGCCACCGCGGTTCACGACCATCGTCGTCGACCCACCGCCGTCGAGGTTGAGCGCATAGGTCGCGCCGAGCGAGCGGAACAGCTTCGCGAACCGCAGCGGCGTCATGCCGCGGCTGTAACCGGGTTGCCGCCCGTCGACGGTGACGAATAGGACGCGCTGCGTCGGCCCGGGGGCGGTGAAGCCCACGCCCGTCCGCGGATGCGGGTTGAAGAACGCGGTGTTCTCCTTGCCCACGAAGAGCTCGCCGTCGCGGACGAGCGTCGGAAGGCCCCCGATCGTCTCCAGGACGTTCGGCCAGCCGAGCGACCACCCGTAGGTGACGTCGTCACCGGGAGCGAGCCCGGTCGTGAGCTGGCTCGCCGTGATCGTCCCGACGGGTGCGGCAACCGTCCGGCCCTGTTTCGGCCACAGCTTGCGCCACTTGCAGATCACCTCGTTGACGACATGCGGTTGCTCGACGCCGGTCCTGGTGGTCGAGACGCGCGGCCCTCCGGTCGCATAGATGCGAGCCCCGCACGAGTTGTTCGGAGGTGGCTCCTCGCCCCCGCCGAGGGCGGTGAAAGCTCGCAACTGCTCGCCGGCCGGTAGACCCGCGTTGACTGCTGCGATCGGGTGCTCGAGCGCGGTATCCGCCTCCTGGAGCCACACCTGAGGCGTCTGATGCTTGATGTATGCCTGCGTCTCGCCGACATCCACGGCGAAGTTGACGCCGAAGGTCAGCTCCGTCTGCGCGAGCTCGCCGTCTTGCGCGAACGTCATCACCGGTCGGCCGGACGGACGCGCATAGTCACCGTTGATCGCCGCTACAGCTCCATAACGCCGCGCCATGGAGCTGGTCCGTTCGAAGCCGCGCAATCTCCCGGCGGCCAGAACCGGCTCGATGGTCGACGCTTGCGCGAGCTCGATCGAGACCACCCGGATGCTCCACGGTCCCCGCGGGTCGTTGATACGCGTGAACGTGACGCCGGGAGCGAGCGTCGTCGTGCGGGTCCTGACGCCGGCACCGCCTGCCGGCATCACGGCGAGGCCAAGCGCGAGCGCGGCAGTCAGGATGCTCACTCTGTATAGGAATCTCGCCCGCCGCATCGCAACGAGGCTACCGCGGAGCGGCGTCTAACTACTGTGAATAATCGTAGAAACCGCGGCCGGACTTACGTCCCAGGTAACCCGCCCGCACCATGTGCTCGAGTAGCGGAGCAGGCGCGTAGCGGCGCTCGCGGAACTCGTCATGCAGCGAGTTGAGGATCGCGTGTGTCACGTCGAGGCCGACGATGTCCATCAACTCGAACGGGCCCATCGGATGACCACAGCCGAGCTTCATCGCCGCGTCGATGTCCTGCGGTGTGGAGTACCCCTCCTCGTGCATGCGAACCGCGTCGTTGAGGTACGGGAACAATAGAAAGTTCACTATGAACCCAGCTCGGTCGCGACACTGGACCGGGTGCTTCCCGGTCTCGCGCACCCATGCGGTTGCGCGGTCGATGATCCCGCTCTCGGTGGCGACGGTCCGCACGACCTCGACCAGCTTCATGACGGGCGCGGGATTGAAGAAGTGCAGCCCGACGACGCGATCGGGCCGGTCGGTGACGGCAGCGAGGTCGACGACGGACAGCGACGACGTGGTCGTAGCGATGATCGCGTCCGGCTTCACCGCGCGATCCAGGTCCATGAAGATCTCGAGCTTCAGCGGGAGGTCCTCGGCAACCGCCTCGACGACGATGTCGGCCTCTGCGAGGTCGGAGAACTCCAGGCTGGTGGTGATGCGACCGAGGATCTCGTCCGCGGCCGCTTGCTCCAGCTTCCCCTTCGACACCGCCTTCTCGAGGCTCTTTTGGACCGCGGCCTTCGACCGCTTGATCGAGGTCTCGCTCCGTCCCCGCAGGATCACGTCGCTGCCTGCCTTCGCCGCGACCTCCGCGATCCCGGACGCCATGAGGCCGGTGCCGACGACGCCCACGGTCTGGATCCCCGATGCGACACCAGATGCTGCGTCACCACCGCCGTCCAGGTCGACGATCTTCGACGATTCGGGAGCTTCATAACGGTAGAAGCCGCGGCCGGCCTTCCGTCCCAGGTAACCGGCGACCATGTACTGCTTGATCAACGGAGCCGGCGCATCCTGGTCGTCGCGGAACTGCCGCCACAACGCCTCGCAGATCTCGTAAGCGGAGTCGAGCCCGATCAGGTCGAGCAGCGCGAGGGGCCCCATAGGGTGACCGCAACCGAGCTGCATCGCAGCATCGATGTCCTCCCGCGACGCGAAACCCTGATCGAGCATACGGACGGCGGAGTTCAGATATGGGAACAGCAGCAGGTTCGCGATGAACCCCGCCCGGTCGCGTGCCACGACCGGCGTCTTCCCGAGCGCAGTCGCGAACGACCGCGCCGCCTCGACCACGGAATCGTCGGTGGTGACGGTACGCACGAGCTCGACCAGAGGCATCACCTGCGCCGGGTTGAAGAAGTGGAAACCGATGACGCGGTGCGTCCGCCGCGTCGCGACCGCCATGTCGATCACGGGCAACGACGAGGTGTTCGTCGCAAGGATCGCGTCCTCGCTAAGGATGTCGTCGAGCCGCGCGAAGACGTTCTTCTTCAGGTCCAGCTGCTCCGGCACCGCCTCGAAGACGAGGTCGCATCCGGCGAGGTCTTCGAGCCGGGTCGTCGAGGAGATCCGTGCGCGCAGCGAGGCAGCCTCGGCAGCGTCCATCTTGCCGCGGTCGACCGCGCGTCCGACGCTCCGGTCGATGCGCTCGTGGCCGGCGGCAACCGCCTCCTCCGACACCTCGGAGAACACGACGTCGAACCCGTTCTTCGCGGCCACCTCGCAGATGCCGGAGCCCATCGTCCCGCAACCGACGACACCGACCTTCTGAATGGACTCGACGGACGAAGACATACAGAAACGCTCCTAGCGCTAGCCGGTGAAGGAGCACGCAGCCTACCGGCCCTTACGATTGTCTTGCTATGCGAGATAGAGACAGACCGTGGATCTTCCGCACGTACGCGGGCTACGCGAGTCCTCATGCAACGAACGCGCGGTTCAAGTCCAACCTCGCCAAAGGCCAGACAGGTCTGTCCGTCGCCTTCGACCTCCCGACGCAGACGGGATACGACCCCGACCACGAGATGGCGCGGGGCGAGGTCGGCAAGGTCGGCGTCCCGATCTCGAACCTTGCCGACATGAAGACCGTCTTCGACGGGATCCCGATCTCCGAGATGAACACCTCGATGACGATCAACGCGACGGCGCTGTGGCTGCTGGCCCTCTACGTGGCCGTCGCCGACGACCAGGGCGCGCCACGAGCCGAGCTTGCAGGCACGACACAGAACGACATCCTGAAGGAGTACCTCTCCCGTGGGACGCACATCTTCCCGCCGGAGCCGTCGATCCGGCTGACGACCGACCTCATCACCTGGACCCTCCACGAGGTGCCGCGCTGGAACCCGATAAACGTCTGCTCGTACCACCTGCAAGAGGCCGGAGCGGATCCGACCCTCGAGGTCGCGTACGCACTCGCGAACGCGGTAACCGTGCTGGACGCGGTGAAAGCAACCGGACGCGTCTCCGACGACGACTTCCCCCGGTTGTTCGGGCGGATCTCGTTCTTCTGCAACGCAGGGATCAGGTTCGTCGAAGAGATGTGCAAGATGCGCGCGTTCAAGTCGTTGTGGGAGCGCGTCGCGTCCGAACGCTACGGCGTCACCGACGAGAAGTCCCGCCGTTTCCGGTACGGGGTGCAAGTGAACTCCCTCGGGCTCACGTCCGTACAGCCGGAGAACAACGTGTATCGGATCTTCCTGGAGATGCTGGGCGTGACGCAATCGAAGACGGCGCGGGCGCGGGCCGTCCAGCTCCCGGCGTGGAACGAGGCGCTCGGTCTTCCCCGCGCGTGGGATCAGCAATGGTCGCTGCGCGGCCAGCAGATCCTCGCGTACGAATCGGATCTTCTCGAATACGACGACCTGTTCGAAGGCTCGAAGGTCGTCGAGTCGAAGACGCGCGACATCGCGGACGCGGCGTGGGACGAGCTGACGAAGGTGCTCGACATGGGCGGCTCCGTCGAGGCGCTTGCGTACATGAAGCAGAGCCTCGTCGCCAAACACGCCGAGCGCCGGCGCGCGATCGAGACGGGTGACCAGGTCGTCGTCGGGCTGAACCGGTTCACCGAGACGGAGACCTCGCCACTGGTCGAGAACATGGACGAGCTGGCATTCGAACGGATCGACCCCGCCGCGGAAGCCGAGCAGATGGAGCGCGTCGCCGCGTGGAGGAAGGCCCGCGACGCGCGCGCCGTCGCTACGGCTCTAGACGGGCTGAAGCGCGCGGCCGCGACCGATACCAACCTGATGCCGGCATCGATCGAGGCGGCGCATGCCGGTGTGACGACGGGCGAGTGGGCGGACGCGCTACGGGACGTATTCGGTGAATACCGGGCGCCCACCGGCATCTCGGCCGCGTCGTCTGCGCCGGCGAGCGAGCCGATGGCCGCGGCCCGGGCGGCGGTCGAGGCGGCGCGCGCACGGATCGGGGTGCCGAAGCTGCGGATGCTGGTCGCGAAGCCCGGCCTCGATGGCCACTCGAACGCGGCCGAACAGGTCGCGCTGAGCGCGCGGGACGCGGGCTTCGAGGTCGTCTACCAGGGCATCCGGCTGACCCCGCAGCAGATAGCCCGCGCCGCCGCGGACGAGGACGTACACGTGATCGGCCTTTCGATCCTGTCGGGGGCGCACGGCCTGCTCGTCCCCGACGTGCTGGACCGGCTCCGGGCCGAGGGTGTCGACCCCGCCTCGGTCCCGGTAGTGGTCGGCGGGGTGATCCCCGACGAAGACGCTCGCAAGCTGCACGAACTTGGCGTCGCGCGCGTCTACACGCCGAAGGACTTCGACCTGACCCGCATGATGTGCGAGATCGCCGAGCTGGTGGGAAGGGCGTAGCCCGACCAGGTCGGTGATGCGTACGCGCACGCCGGCCGCCGAACTGCTCGCCGAGCTGGTGGGAAGGGCGTAGCCCGACCAGGGCGGCGATGCGTACGCGCACGCCGGCCGCCGAACTGCTAGCCGACCTGGTCGTCCCACCGGCGTAGGAGGAACGGGGCCCACCGGGGAGAACCCCACTCTCAGCGAACCGACGGCGCTGCCACGGCAGCGTCACTGGGAGAAAGGCACCACCTCGTGCGACGGATCACGGCCCTGATCGCTTCTGTGGCCCTGCTGTGCCTGATGGCAGGCGCGCCGGTAAAGGCTCGCGGCACCTCACGCGGCCCATCGGCGGGCGGGATCAGCTCCGACAACGTCGAGTTCGTCAAGCACGTACCCGGTGGGTTCAACGCCGTCGGCGGACGACTCGTCGGCGACTACTGGTACGTCAACGACCAGCACAAGATCATGATCTTCGACGTCTCGGACCCGCTGAACCCGACGATGACGGGCTTCATCGCGATGCCGCAGGAGTACATGTACAGCCGCGAGGACCTCGACACGAACGGGTCCATCATGGTCGTGCCGAACACGGTCCGGCCGAACCCGAACGGCAAGACCCTCGGCGTGCCTGCCGGCACGAACACGCTGTTCGTCATCTCGGTCGAGGACAAGTCGAACCCGCAGGTCATCGCCGAGCTCCCGGGAGCGGCGAACCACACCGTCAGCTGCATCCTGGACTGCAAGTGGGCCTACGGCTCCTCGGGCGCGATCATCGACCTTCGCAACCCGGCCAAACCGAAGCTCATGAAAGAGCAGTGGACCGAGCAGGTCGGGACCGGCGGCGGCCACGACGTCGAAGAGGTCGCTCCGGGACTGGTTCTAACGGCGACGCAGCCGATCACCTTGCTCGACGTGCGCAAGGACCCGGTGCACCCGAAACGGCTCGCTGTCGGCGACACCACCCAGATCGGGTTCCAGCACACCGCGCGCTGGCCCAACAAGGCCAAGAGCGACTTCCTCCTGATGGCAGGCGAGACGAACAACCGCGTGCGCTGCAACGAGAGCAACGGTGCGTTCCAGACCTGGGACGCGACGCGCTGGAAGAAGACCCGCACGTTCACGTTGATCGACCAGTACCGCATGAAGAGCGGGACCTATGTCGACGGCAGCCCGGCGGCGAACGTCTGGGGCTGCTCGTCCCACTGGCACGAGGCGAACCCGCGCTACAAGAACAACGGAGGGCTCGTCGCAGGAGCTTTCTTCGAGCACGGTGTCCGGTTCATGGACGTCAATGCGAAAGGAAAGATCAACGAGGTCGGCTACTTCATGCCGCACAACGGGAACACCGGCGCCGTGTACTGGATCACGGATCGGATCGCGTACACCGCCGACTACAACAGAGGCATCGACATCATCAAGTGGACCGGCGAGCTGTAGGCCGTTACTCGGAACCTCAACCAGCAGGAGGAAGACATGCGTAAGGCACTCGCACTACTGGTCGCAGCCGGGCTCGTGTTCGGCGTCGTCGCTACGGCCGCCGCGGCACCGAAGCCGGCCGTGATGTTCACCGATGACTCCGGCGACGCAGACGTGGGCCAGGGCCTCGGCGGGTCGATCCCCGGCGGATGGGACCTCACCGAGGGAACCATCGTGAAGAACGGAGCGAACCTGGAGTTCACGGTCACTCACGCCGACATGCCTCCGAGCGGGACGGTCGGTGAGGCAACGCGGTTCCTGTGGGCGTTCGCGGTGAACGGCAAGAACTACCGCCTGACCGTCAAGAGCTTCGACATCGGTAAGCCGGACGTGCTGCAGCAGCAGACGACCGAGCGCGTCGGCCGCGCCGACGTGAACGGACACTTCCGGCTCGAAGGTGAGTGCTTCCGCGACGCGACGCTGCCGGTCAACATGATCAACTGCCCGCCTCTCGCTTACCTCGAAGGCAGCTTCGACCCGGCGACGAAGTCGTTCACGGTCATCGTGCCGATGAAGTCGGTCAAGGCGAAGCCGGGTTCGGTCGTCGCTCCCGGTGGCGGCGAGAACGTCGCCATCTGCTCGATCTGCTGGGTCAGCCACTACGCCGAGCGCTCGCTGAACAACACGCTCATCGACACCGCAGCACAAACCGTCTCCTACAAGATCCCGAAGTAGCCAAAGAAGCCAGGAGGACAACGACATGAGAAAGATCGCTGTAGCACTCTCGGCTGCGATGCTCCTCGGGGTCCTCGGTTCGGCCCACGCCGCCCCGGCGACCGTGTGGGAGGACGAGGCGGGTGACGCCGACGCGGCACAGGGCCTCGGCGGCTCGATCCCGGGCGGATTCGATCTCGTGTCGGGCGCGCTCGCTCGTAACAAGGCGAACCTCGACTTCACCGTCACGGTCGCCGAGATGCCGCCGGGCGGGACGCTACCCGAAGGGTTCCGCTTCCTGTGGGCGTTCGCCGTGGGCTCCACGAGCTACCGCATCACCGCGAAGAGCGCCGACATCGGGAAGCCCGACGTGCTCGCACAGAATGGAATCGAGCGGGTCGGGAAGGTCGACCCGCAAGGGCATTTCCGTCTCGAAGGCGATTGCAAGGCCGGCGACACGATCGGCGTCGTCCAGCCGATCAACTGCCAGCCGCTCGCCTACGTCACCGGAACGTTCGACGCGGCGAGCTCCTCGTTCACCGTCTCCGTCCCGATGAAGCTGATCAAGGCGAAGAAAGGATCCGTGATCTCGGCGGGATCCGGTGACGCGACCGGGATCTGCACGATCTGCTGGGTGAGCCACACGGCCGAGCGGTCGCACTCCGACACGATCATCGACACGGCCGTGATGACGGCGAAGTTCAAGATCAAGTAGCGCCTCGCACACTGTTAGCGTCAACGGGCTCCCTTTCGAGGGGGCCCGTTCTCGTTACAGGAGGTGTACGCGGTGACCGCCGACGTCCAGGGTCCCGGCGGTATCCGCCGGGCCGCGCGGTTCATCGCGCTCCTCGCGCTGACGTGGTTGGCCGTAGGGATCGTCTCCGGCCCGGTCGACCTCGCACTAGGTCTCGCCCGCACGCAAGCGCACCTGAACCGCGCCGAGAAAGCCCTGCAGAAGGGGTCGATCAAGACCGCTCGCTACGAGACGTTGAGCGCGATAGGCGCGTCCCGTCGCGCCCGCGACGGGCTGGAGTCGCCGGGCGCCGTCGACGCTCTCGGCGTCCTGCCGAAGATCGGACCGGTCGTGGACCAGAGCGACCATCTCGTCCGCGCGGCAGAGCTGTCGGCCGAGGCCGCGCGCGGCACGCTCGAGATCGCACAGGGGGCATTGCGGGGACCAGACAAGATCATCGAACGCGACCCTGCCGATCCCTCGGCCGGGGCGCGGATCAGGCTCGACCGCATCCGCGAGATCGCTGCGACCGTCACCGAGATCAGGACCGCGATCGAGGGCGTCGCCCGCGAGCTGGCGGCGGTCGAGCTCGACGGACTCCCCCGGCGCGTTCGGGAGCAGGTACGGAACGGCATTGCCCGCGCCGCCTCTACCGACGAAGTGCTTGCCGACGCCGAGATCGGCTTCGAGCTCCTGCCGGATCTCCTCGGCGCGAACGAGCCGCGCACCTACCTGATCGGCATGCAGAACCCGGCCGAGCAACGCGGGACGGGTGGGTCGATCCTGCAGTTCGCCCCCTTGAGGATCGTCGAGGGAAAGCCGAGCCTGCCGAAGAAGAAAGCGAGCTTTTCGGTGTACGAGGTCGACAAGAACCGCCAGACGTTCGACATCGACCTGCCGCCGGACGCGTGGTACGTCGCGCAGATCGAAGACGCGCAGCGGTTCGGGAACGCGAACTGGTCGCCGGACTGGCCGCTGTCGGCGCAACTCCTGCTGCGCTACGCGTACGCGGCCGAACCGTCGTTGCCGGAGATCCACGGGGTCTTCGCCGTCGACCCCATCATGCTGCAGAACCTGATGCGCGGCGTGGGCCGGTTCAAGACCAACTACGGCAACGTCATCAACCAGAGACGCGCCGTCGGGTTCCTGCTCAACAAGGCCTACGCCGCGTTCCCGATCCCGTCCATCCGCCGCAACGTGTTGCAGGTCGTCGTGGATCGCTTCTACGAGGGCATCGTCAAGCCCAAGCGACCGACCGAGCTGATCCAGGGTTTCGGCGCGTCGCTCACCGAAAAGCACATGCAGATCTGGCTGCGCGACCCTGCCGAACAGGCGTTCATCGAGAGGATGGACTGGGACGGAGGTCTCGAACCCGCCAGAGGAGCCGATTACCTCAACGTCGTCGAGCAGAACGTCGGCGGCAACAAGCTCGACTACTTCCAGCAACAGACCCACGAGCTCGACGTGGCCTTCGACGGTGACGACGCGCACAACACGGTCAAGGTGTCGGTGTCGAACGAGACGTTCCTGCCCCAACCGCGCTATGTCATGGGCGATTCCGGCGGTCACGAGCACGGCCTCACGCGGCCGATGATGAACGTGTACGCGCCTGGTTCGGCGCGGCTCGTCGCTGCGGAGGCCCGCGGGACGCTCTACGCGATGGAATCGGGGGCCGCGGCGTGGAGCGGGTCGCCGCCCATGCCGCCGGAGCATCTCGAGCTGGGAAAGAAGGTGTGGCCGGTGGCGTTCAAGATCCCAGTCGGCGACACCGCGAGCGTGACCTACGACTACGAGGTCCCGGACGTGGTGCGAACACGCGACGGCCGCCGCGTCTATCGTCTCGTCGTGCAACACCAACCCAAGGTCAATCCCGAGACGCTGGTGGTCAGGGTCCACCTGCCGCCCGGCGCCCGCGCCGTGCACGCGCCGGGTTTCGAGCGAACCGGTGACGTGCTGCTGCTGGAGAGGCTCCAGCGCAAAGACCTCGACCTGGAGGTGTCGTGGCAGGAGTGAGGGCGGCGATCCTCGCGGCCGGGCGCGGCGTGCGGATGGGCGGCGGGACGCCGAAGACGCTCGTGCCTCTCGATGGTGGGGAGCCGTTGCTGCATCACATCCTCGAAGGCCTGCGCACGAGCGGCATCAGCGACGTCCTGATAGTCACGGGGCACCGCCCGAACGAGATCTCCGATTACGTCGCGCAGCATTCCGAAGGGCTCGAAGTGACGTACGTGCGCAACGCGCGCTACGCGTCGTGGGGCAACTTCCACTCGGTCCGCGTCGCTCTCGACCAGTCGCCCGGGTACGAGGTCCTCGTCGTCAACTCGGATGTCGTCGTGCATCCCGACGTCTACGCGCGGGTGGCGGGAGCGCCGGGAGACCTCGTGCTGGCGGTCGAGAAGAAGCGGGTGCTCGACGAGGAAGACATGAGGGTGCGCCTCGACGGCGACCGCGTGCTCGCTATCGGCAAGAACCTGAAGCGAGCACACGGCCACGGCGAATACGCAGGGGTTTCGCTCATCCGGCCCCCGGCGGCGCGCCATTATCTCGACATCTCCACCGAGCTCGAGTGGAGCAACAACGTCGACCCGTATTACGAAGACGTCTACGCGCGCCTGATGGAGCTCGTGGAAGTACGCGCCGTGACGGTCGAGCCCGGTCACTACGCGGAGGTGGACACTCCCGAAGACGTGCCGCGCGCGGTCGAGGTGATCGAGCGCCACCGCAAGGCGTTCGCTCCGGCCGGCAGCGCCGACGCCCTCACCTGACCGCGGTCGCCTCGGTGGAGTTCCCTGAGATCTTCTTCGTCGACGCGGGCGAGGACGAGCACGACGCTGCGAACGCGCTCGCGAGCAGGCTGGAGGAGGTCGGCATCTCGACGCCTCTGGTCCTGTCGTCCCGCCATGCCGCCGCTCTGACGGCAGCGCTGCCGGGTCGCCACCTGGATGCGCCGGCCCGAGCGGACCAGGCGTGGGCCTCCGAGCTCGGCGCCCTCGCCCGGCGCGATGGTCTCGACGCGATCGTCGCGGTCGGTGGTGGTCGCCGGTTGGACGTCGCAAAGCTCGCGGCCGCGCGCGCGGGGGTCGTCAACGTGGCGGTCCCCACACAGCTCTCACACGACGGGATCTGTTCTCCGGTTGCAGTCGTACCGGACGACAAGGGTATAGCCGAGAGCCTCGGCGCCGTCGCCCCGCGTGCGGTCGTCATCTCCCTGCCGACGCTCGCGCAGGCACCGGTGGCGAGCATCGCGGCGGGGATCGGGGACCTGCTTGCGAATCCGCTCGCGCTGAGGGACTGGGCGCTTGCGGCGGACCGTGGCCTCGACGAGATCGACGAGCGCGCGTGGGATCTGTCGACCGAGGCATTCGAGACGATCGAGCCGGTGCTGTCGCAGGATCTGTCGTCGGAGCAGATGGAGGCAGGCTTCCTCCGCCGCGTCGCCGACGCACTGGTGATGTCGGGGATGTCGATGATCTGCTCGGGAACGTCACGGCCCGCGTCCGGCGGCGAGCACGAGATCTCGCACGCGATCGACGAGCTCTTCGGCGGCAGGGCCCTGCATGGTGCGCAGGTCGCGTTCGGATGCTTGGTCTCGGCTCACCTCTACGACGAAGACGTGAGTGCGTTCAGGCGGCGGCTGCGAGCCCTCGGCCTGCCGCAGCATCCGGGCGACCTCGGATTCGACCTCGACGACACGGTCCGGGTGCTGCTCGCGGCCCCCGACACGCGGCCGGGACGATTCACGATCATCGAGGATGCGAACCTCGACGAGGGGGCCGCGCGGGCGCTGATCCGCGCGATCTGGCCGGATTAGCCCGCCCCTAGGATGCAGCGCATGACTCGACGCGCTGCCGTGATCGGCCTCGACGGCGCCGCGTGGCCCTTGATCGACGACATGCTGGACAACGGCGTCATGCCCCGCCTCAAGGCGATCAGAGATGCAGGTGCGAGGGGGATCCTGCGCTCGACGGTTCCGACCTATACGCCTCCGGCGTGGACCTCGGCCGTGACCGGTGTGAACCCCGGACGTCATGGGATCTACGGGTTCGTCTCCGGCCACGCCCAGGAACCCGGCGGCTTCATGCACGCCGGGAAGGTGCAGTCCGCCACGCTATGGGAGATGGCCAACACGCAAGGCCTTCGCGCCGGCATCTTCCACCTCCCGCTCACGTACCCGGCGCGCAAGCTCGACGGATGGATGGTGTCGGGGATGATGACGCCCGGCTACGGCGAGCGTCCCCCCCAGGGGTTCACGTCGCCGAAGGCTCTCGAGGAGCGGATCCATTCGTGGGCGCCGAACTATGCGATCGACGTCAGCGCGAACTGGGAGAAGGACTACCGGGACGACGCTCTGTGCAAACGCGTGATCGCGTCTCTGCACCAGCGCGTCGACGTCCTGCGACGCCTGCTGGATGACGAGCCGGTCGACGTCGTCTTCTCGGTCCTCGAGTCTCCCGATCGTTTGCAGCACGTCTACTACCGCTACATGGACCCCAACGACGACATGTACTACACGCCAGAAGCGAAACGACTGCGCCCGGAGATCTGGCGGTGCTTCCAAGCCATGGACGAGATCGTCGGTCTGCTCCACGACTACGCGGGGGACACCGGCGGCGTAGTCGTGTGCTCGGACCACGGGTTCACCGCCTGGGAAGTCAGCGTCCACACGAACGCCCTGCTCGAGCAGTGGGGCTACCTCAAGCTGAAGCCGAGCGCGAGAGCGATGCAGACCGGTCTCGCCAGGGCGCTCGTCCCTCTTGCCAAACGCGTGCTGCCTGCGAAGATCGCCCGGGGCGCCAAGTCGAAGACGTTCTCCGCGATCGACTGGACCCGGACGAAGGCGTTCGCATCGCCGATCCCACAACAAGGCGTGTTCGTGAACCTTCGCGGGCGCGAGCGCTTCGGCGTCGTCGATCCGGCAGAGCTAGACGCGATCAAGGACGATCTCGTGCGTCGCTTCCAAGAGCTGCGCGGCCCGGACGGTGCCCCGGTGACCGACGTCGTCTATCGCTCGGAGGATGTCTTCTCCGGCAGTGCGGTCGACGGTGCGCCCGACGTCCTCCCGGTGTTGCGCGAGCACCGCTACGAGATCGACGACGAGATCTTCCACCGCTCGCCGTTCACGGACCTCAGCCACCTGCCCCGGGGGGCGCACCATCCCGACGGGATCGTCATCGTCGCGGGAGCCGGCATCCGCCCGAACGATGGTCTGAATGCATCTGTCCTCGACGTGACGCCGACGTTGCTCTACCTCGCCGGCGCGGCGGTACCGGACGGCCTCGACGGCAGCGTCATCGGCGACGCGTTCGACCCGCAACACCTCACGAGCAACCCTCCGAGGACCACCGGCGCGCTCGACACAGGGAGTCGTGACGAGTCGTCGCCGTATTCGCCCGAGGAGGAGGCGATGATCGAAGAGTCGCTGCGCGGGTTGGGCTACCTCTAGTCCCTCCGCCTGCACCACGCGCGGGGGATGATGGGCCGGATGGCACAGCCCGCAACCGTGCAGACACCGCGCCCCGCGGCCGCCGCTCGGCCGCTACAGCGGCGCAGCGCGAAACGCATCGCGCTGCGCGTCGTGGTCGACGCGATGGCGGTTTCGACCGCGCTCTTCCTCGCCTCGATCCTGCGGTTCGAGCTGGGGCTGTTCGTGTTCGAAGAACGCGCTCCGGCCGAAAGCGTCGACTACACGATCCTGACGCTGGCGTTGACGCCCGCGTGGCTGCTCCTCTTCTGGCTGTACGGTCTCTACGAGCCCCGCCAGGTCCTGAGCCCGGTCAACGAGTTCAAGCAGGTCTTCCACGGCGTCATCGCCGGATCGGTGCTGATCTTCCTCGCCGACTCGATACTGCGTCTCAACCTGTCGCGCGCATGGGCTCTCCTTGCGATGACGCTCGGGTTCGTCGTCGTAGGAGGTGAGCGCCTGCTGGTCCGCAAGGTCCTGCACTTCATGCGACGTCGCGGAGGCGACGCGACCCGCACGATCATCCTGGGGGCGAACCAGGAAGCAAGGACCGTCGCGAAGACGCTCGAGCGCGAGGCGTGGCTCGGCTATCGGATAGTCGGCTTCGTCGACGATGCACCGATCGGCCAGCCGCTGCCCGAAGGTGTGATCGGCAGGACCACCGAGCTCAAAGAGCTGATCGCGAAGCACCGGGCCCAACTGGTTCTCGTCGCGTCGTCGGCAACGGACGCATCCAACCTGAACCGGCTGTTGTGGGAGCTGCAGTCGGTGGACGTCGACCTCCAGATCACGTCGGGCACCCTCGACCTCATGGCGTCGAGGATGACCGTGCAGTCCGTCGCCGGCGTCCCGCTGTTGTTCGTGCGACGCACCGGCATCAACCGCGGCCAGCGTGCGCTGAAGCGAAGCATCGACATCATCGGGTCGTTGGCCGGCCTCGTCGTCCTGTCGCCGTTCCTGATCGCGGTCGCGCTCTGGATAAAGAAGGATTCGCCGGGCGGCGCGTTCTTCGGCCAGGTCCGGTCGGGCCAGGGCGGCGCGACCTTCACGTGCTGGAAGTTCCGCACGATGGTCGCCGATGCCGAGGCGCGGCGCGCCGACATCGAGCATCTGTCCGAGGGGCCGGGGCTGCTGTTCAAGCTCAAAGACGATCCCCGCGTCACCAGGGCCGGCAAGGTCCTGCGGAGGTACTCGCTCGACGAGCTCCCGCAGCTCTACAACGTGCTCCGCGGAGAGATGAGCCTGGTCGGCCCCCGCCCCGCGCTCCCGAGCGAGGTCGAGCAGTACGACGACTGGGTTGCGAACCGCCTGCAGGTCAAGCCGGGGATGACCGGGTTGTGGCAGGTCAGCGGCCGGACCGAGACGTCGTTCGAGGATTACGTCCGCTATGACCTGTTCTACATCCAGAACTGGTCGCTCTCCCTCGACCTCTGGATCCTGTGGCGCACCTTGCGCGCGGTGACCTCTGCCGAAGGGGCCCACTGAGGAGTACGCTTCACAGATGCTCGAAGAGATCGTCGTGATCGTGGACGATGAGCCAGGTTCGCTTGCCGGCATCGGCGAGCTACTCGGACGGTCGGGCGTCAACATCGAGACGTTGTGCGCGTCGAGCTATAACGGCAACGGTGTGATCCATCTCATCGTGGACGACGGTGAGGACGCGAGCGAAGTCCTTCAAGCGAACGGCTACAAGGTCGAGATGTCGCGCCCCGTGTTGACGACGACGCTCGACGACCGTCCCGGCGAGCTGGGTCGCTACTGCCGGAAGCTCGCGGAAGCCGGGGTGGCGATCTCGTCGGCTTACGTCGCGCGGCGACTTGACGGCGAGACGGAGCTGATCATGGCCGTCGACGACTTCGAGGCTGCAACCCGCGCCTAGACGTCAGACCGTCGCGGGTGTTGGGCCTTGCGCTCCCGTGGTCCCGAAGTACACCCCCAGCACTGCCGAGGCGAAGTGCAAGAAATCGTCCGCGGTGTTCGCTTCGAGCAGGTCCGGCACCACGACGTTCGCGAGGCCGAGAGCCGCGACGACCCCGTAGACGATCCCGACGATCAGGTTCGTCTGCTTGGCGCGCAGGTGGCTCGACGATGCGAAGAGCAGCGCGCCACCGATGAGCAGGTGGACGACGTTGTGCAGGAGGTTGACCTGAAAGATGCCGAAGAGCTCGTCCCCCGCGTCCGGCGCCAGCACGAAGCCGAGGATGCCTACGGTCAGATAGGCGACGCCGAAGATCAGAGCGAAGCTCTGCGCCGGAGTCCTCTTCGAGACCGCTCGTGGCACGCCTCCTCCTTCGATCGCACGTGTGGCGTGCATCTTCCACCACACGAGCCGGGAGTCGGACGTGGCTACCTCGGCAGTAGCGCACGGCACCCGCTTCTAGGCTGACGCTGTGACTACGGCAGCCATAATCGGCGGAGGCATCGGAGGCCTCTCAGCCGCGATAGCCCTCCGCAGCGCAGGCGTCGAGGCGCACGTCTACGAGCAGGCGCCGGAGCTCGAGGAGATCGGTGCGGGGCTCGCCCTATGGGCGAACGGCGTCAAGGCTCTCCATCACCTCGGGCTCGGCGCGCAGGTTGCCGCGGTGACGACGCCGGTCCACGTGACCATCAGATCCGAGGATCGATCTGGTCGATCTTCGGCCCATTCACGAAGACCTCGGGGTGGCGAGCGTCGCTATGCACCGGGGCGAGCTGTTGCAGATCTTGCTGAACGCGTGCGATCCCGCCGCGGTTCATGCGAACAAACAGGTGCGCCACGTCGAACAGAGGCGAGATCGTGTCACGGCTCACTTCTCCGACGGAACAACCGCATCGGCTGACATCCTCGTGGCCGCCGATGGACTCTCGTCGCCGGTGCGACGACTGCTGACAGGCGCGACGCCTAGGTACGCGGGGTATTCCGCCTACCGCTCTGTGCTCGAGGATTTCGACCCGGGATCAGAGTGGCCGCGCCACGGCATCATCCGTACTCTCAGCTGCGGCGAATATTTCGGACTCGGCGAGATCACGCCGCGCCGGTATCTGTGGTTCCTCACAAAGAACCGTCCGCTCAACGAACCCGAATCCGGCGGCCGGAAGACGACCGTTGTGCAAACCGTCGTTTCGTGGGGTCCGCCCATTCGGAGTGTCGTGGAAGCAACGCCCGAAGAAAACATCCTTTTGCACCCCGTCTACAAGCTACGGCCGTTGAAGGTCTGGCGCTTCGGCCGCATCGTCCTTCTCGGGGACGCTGCGCACCCGATCGAGCCTGCTCTCGGGATGGGAGCATCGCTGGCGATCGAGGACGCGGTCGTCCTTGGCCAATCGCTCGCGGAGACTTTCAACCACGGTGACGCGTTCCGCCGATATGAACAGCGCCGGATACCGCGAGTACGCAAGCTCGTGCGATGGGCCGCAGCGTTAGCTCGGAGCGAGCAGATGTCTAATCCGTTGATGTGCCGTATGCGTGACGTTTCGACTCGACTCACCCCGGAGAGGACGGCGCGTCTCCTGGCGCGTCGCGCCTTCGACTTCACGCTCCCCTAACCGCGCTGAACCCGGCGCGTTCACCTACGATCACAGGCACGGGTTCAAGCAGCACGACGGGAATCCTCCGGTCCGTGCGCCGCTGGTATTCATCCCACCCTGCGTAGATCTGCACGAGCCTGGGCCACAGCCGTGATCGTTCATCGGCCGGAGCCTCGCGCGCCATGACATCACGCCGCGATCGATCCGCCTCCACGACACATCGCGGATCTGCCTTCAGGTTGAGGAACCAGTTCGGATGTCGTGAAGAACCTCCCGCGGATGCGACGACGACGAGAGCGGTGTCCGTCGCCAGGTACATCAACGGTGTCGTCCTCCACTGCCCGGACCGTCGCCCCTTAGTCGAAAGAAGCAGAACTGGCGCCTTACCACTCCGCCCACCAACAAGCCCTGCCGTGCGTCGATAAGCCGCTACATGCGAAGACGTATAGACCTTGTAAGCGCAACGTGCGGCAGCCCCGACTACCGCGACCTCGCGCACCTTCCAGTAGATCGGTCCGAGGTTTGATCTGAATCCCATGCCCCGTATCTTCGCGACAGATCGGTCAGTCCCCAGACAGATTCTTGTATCTCGCCTCGAGCTATTCCTGCTACCTCGTCCGACGGCGCCTAAAAGCGCCTCCAGGTGATGCGGGAGGCGTCCTGACGCGATTAGCTCGGGACGAGGACGCAGCCGTCGTTTCTGACAGAGCGCCTCACGGCGAAGCCGGCTCCTCGAACTCGATGACATGACCGTCCGGATCGAACGAAAAGCAGCGCCATCCACCCCAAGGAGGAGACATGGGCGCGGTGAGAAATCCGACGCCGGAAGCGACCAGCGCGTCGTGGACGGCGCGACAGTCATTAACCCGAAAACAAAGGATCACGGAAAGCTCGGCCGCCCCGGCCGGCGGCTTCATCCAGAGATGAGGCTTGTCGTCAGTCGGCGGGCTCTCCAGGAAGACGTAGAGAAAGATGCCATCGCGTTCGATCAGCGCGATGTGCTCCCTCGACTCGAGTACTCGGAACCCGAGACGGTCCCGGTAGAAATCGAGGGAGCGAGCTATGTCAGCGACGCAGAGCATCGTCCCCATATGCCTGAGCTGACCGGCTAGTGCGTCGTCTATCAATCGCTCAACCTCACGCGCCGCAGCATAGTCAGTTCCTTTTAGCCCCAGTCACTCGTTTGTTCATCCCGCAGATCCGCGGTGTTTGTCGGCCGAAGTCGCAGCGCAGCGAGACGAGAATGAACGAGCGTCGGAATCACGCGCAGGACTCACGGCCACCGAAGGAGCGGCCGGCGTAGCGCGACGAAGAAGAACGCCTGCCAGGGAAGCGCAAGAGGTCAGACCAAGGTCGCGGCCGCGGAAAGCAGAGGGCCCGCCGGAGCGGACCCTCTCTCGCGCGCGTCGAGATCGCGCTAGACGGTGGTCGTCGTTCGCGTTCTGTCGTCGGCGAGGCCGAAATACAGCGCCAGCGCACCCGACACCAGGTGCAGGAAGTTGTCCGCACTACCCGGGCCGTTGATGTTGAGCAGCGTGCTCATGAAATCGAGGCCGAGGAAACCGAGGACCGCCACGAGCAGGTAGCCGGCGCCGACGACCGTGTTCGCCTGCTTCGCGGCCGCAACCGTCCGTGATCCCGCCAGCAAGACGGCCCCGATCGCGAGGTGGACGATGTTGTGCAGGTGGTTCACCGGGAATAGGATCAGCTTGTCGTCCGGCGACCCGCCGGTGAACTCCTCTGCGACGAAGAACCCCAGTACGCCTACCAGGACGTAGACCGCTCCGAACACCAGCGCGAACGTCTGCCCCGGCGTCTTACCCGTGCGTGCAGTTGCCATGTATCTCCCCTCTCTCATCGACTTCCGGACGGTTCATACCGTCGCGGCATTCGTACCAAACCGACGGTTCGGATGGGTCGCAGGCGGTTCTCCCGGGCCCACCACACCCGCAGGCTCCGACTCGTGCCGCCTGCCGGCGTTACAGATAGCCGAGATTCCTCAGCGACTCCTCGATCTGAGCCTCTTCCTCCGCAGAGTACGGCTTGGCCTCGGCCCCCTCCCCCGCCAGGGGCAGGTCCCTAGACGCCTTGCGCTGCCGGTTCGACGCCACGAGCTCGTCGGGCAGGTGCTCGCTCAGGACCTTGCCGTCCACGTCGGGCACCCCGCATCCGGCGAGATACAGGGCGGTGGGTGCAATGTCGTAGATGCTGGCCGTCAAGCCGGCGTGCGGCTCGATGCCGGGACCCGCTATCCCGAAGATCCCGTCGATGTGATGGAAACCGCGCGGCAGGTCCCGGTAGTCGGTCAGCACCCCGGCCGAGAACAGCCCGTCGGAGAGCTCGTAGGAGTAATGCCGGCACACGGGGAAGAGATCCGGAGCCCACTCCGCGACGGGGCCATGCACGACCTCCTCGCGCTTGTAGATCCGGTCGACGACGGGCCGGCCGTCGTCGGGGTCGGTCATCGCGCTGAAGCGCTCGATGATCTCATCGCGGACCGACCCGTAATCTCGCTCGGCCACGATGCCGTTCGGCTCGCGTCCTGCGAGGTTGACGTAGACGCCCTGCTGCGGGATGGGGGCCGAGAACGCCTTCGTCGTCGTCCAGTCGATCGAGGCGTGTGCCGCGCCCTTCGCGCGCCGGCGGACCGATCGCGGGAGGACCTTTTTCACCTTGCGCCCGACCTTGCCCACACCTGCGGACTGCGCCACGGCCCCCGCGCCCTTCAGAGACAGCAGGCCCCACTCCTTCAGCGCGAGGTTCATGTTCACGCCCTTGTCCTTGCCCTGGAAGCCGTGGTCGGACATCGTCACGACGAACGCGTCGTTGCCGGCCCACGCGAGGAGGTCGCCGACGACGTCATCCATCTCGTCGAAGAACGCCCAGGCGCGCTCGCGGATCGCGACCGCCTCCGGACGGTGGAAGTGCTCGTGGGTCGGGTCGATGTATTTGTAGTGCACGTGCATCAACCGGTCGGGTGCTTCGAGGACCGCAAAGAGGACATCTACGTCGCCGTCGCTCTCCAGCAGATGGTCGAGCGCCTTGCGCTTGACCGCGAGGTTGCGAGAGAGTCGCTCGATGATCTCGGTCGAGCGCCAATCCTGGTCGTAGTCCACCTCGATGTCGATCTCGTAGTCGCCCGCGACGTCCGCGATCGTCGTCGCGAGAGACTCCGGGTACGTGAATCCCTGCGGCGTCGCTCCGCCGCTCTCGGGGGTCAACATGCCCGAGACCGCCCACCCTTGCACCGGTGGCGGCGGGAACGTCATCGGGATGTTGAACAACCCGACACGCTTGCCCTCGTCGTTCAAAGCGTTCCAGATCGCGGGTGCCCTGACCTTGTCGAGCCGCACGAGGCCTTCGTTGCGCTGCGCGTTCCCGAGGGTGAAACCGAAGATGCCATGACGTCCGGGATTGACGCCGGTAAAGATCGACGTCCAACCCGGCGGCGTGTACGGCGGGATCGTGGAGGTGAGCACTCCTTGCGCGCCGCGATCGAGCACCGCCTTCAACCGCGGCATGTGACCGGCCTCGAACGCAGGCTCGAGCATCGGGAACCCGACGCCGTCGAGTCCGAGCAACAGGACGCGCGCGCTCACCGGCGAGCCATCCTGTACATGACGGCGAGGATACCGAGTGCAAACGCGGCGTCACCGACAACGAGCGCAGGGACCACGAGACCGGTGATGGGCCCGACCAGGAACACGAGCGCGGCGATGTCCGGCGCGCCCGGAGTAGGAAGAAGCCTCTTGCGCGCGAGCCATTCAGACCACCCGCTGCCCGCTTTGGTGACCGGATCAGGACGCGTTCCGCCGGAGATCTGCCCGAAGTAGAACGCGAGCAGGCCGTACGCGACCGCGAGGAAGAACGTCGCGCCATCCTCGACGCGGTAGAGGTAGACCGTGAGGCCGAGCGAACCCGACAAGCGCCGGCCCCCGTCCGCGATCTCGTCGAGGATCTTGCCGCGCGGGCTCGACGTCCCCATCGCGCGCGCGAGCTTGCCGTCGATGCAATCGGTCAGGAAAGCCAGATACCAGAGGATCCCGCCGATCGCCAGCCCCCATCGCTCGCCCGTTGCGTAGGCGAGGCCCATCGGGACGCCGATGAAGAACGACAGCCACGTGACCTGGTCGGCGGTCATCCACCTCTTGCGCCCGAGGTAGCTCGCTAACGGGAGCGCCAGCGGGTCGACGAACAGGACGGTCCACCAGTAATCGCGTTTCTTCGCGCCGAGCGCCTCCGCGGTGCTCACGTCGACACCCCGCGGGAGCCGCGCATCGCGCGCTCGTCGGCTTCACGCGCCGGGTCGATCAGGCCCCTGCCGCGTGCTTGCTCGAACGCTCCGACGATCATCCCCGTCACGAGGCCGTGGTCCTTGTGCTTGACCGCCCGCCCGATGTTGAGGATGAACAGCCCGAGCAGCCCCCACCACAGCGCCGCCTTGTGATGCAGGTCCTGCGGCATGTTCTTCCGATGTAGATAGAACTGGTTGCCGAGGTTCATGCGCTGCAGGTGGAACGCCGGCATACGAGCGGTCGGCGTCTTCATGTGCTCGCACTTCGCCTTCGGTGTCTGGACCAAGGTGTAGCGGCGCGACACCCGATAGGTGAAGTCGATGTCTTCCTTGTGGCCATAGCCGGACAGAGCCTCGTCGAAACGCTCGTGTTCGAAGACCTCGCGACGGAACGACATGAAGTAGCCGACGAAGCAATCCGTCTTCCGCACGCCCGCGGACGACGAGATGCCTTCGATCCAGAAACCCGCACGCAGCCTGCCGCTCGCTTCCGGCCACCAACCCCCGATACCGAACAGCTTCCGCCACAGCTTGGCCATTAGATGAGAATCCGCAGGCTTGATCGCCGACGCCCGTACCCCTCCGAGCTCGGGACCCCACCGCGCGTACTCCTTCAGACACTCCTCGTGGCAATCCGGCGCCAGCCACACGTCGTCGTCGATCAGGAACACGGGGTCGCCGGTCGTCCGATCGATCCCGTAGTTGCGCTGCACCGTGAGGCCGCGTGGAGCGGGATGGTGATAGCTGAGCTTGATACCCGCCGCGCTGCACAGCGCTTCGATCTCCGGCCGCGCGGGGGTCTCGTCGCTGGAATCGACGATGCACAGCTCCCCCGGTAGCACCGTCTGGTCGCAGACGGATCGAACCGTCGCGACGAGCTCGGTAGTGCGGTTCCTCGTCGCGACGATGAAGACGGAGTCGGCGCGACGACGGTCGTTCACGGCCGGAAGGGTATCCGGGTACGCGCGGGCAACCCTGCACGCTCCTGGCGAGTCCCTATATGTATACGAGGCATAGCATCGGTAACCAGGCGGGGAGGCAGATTGAAGGTCGGATCGGTGACGATTGTCACGTTGCTCATCTCGACTTGCGCGGGCTCGTCTGCCTATGGCACCGCATCGGGCGAAGAACTTTGTTTCGGACAGCGCCCCACCGAAGTGGACGAGGCTTTCGTAGAAGGGGAGAACGTCATCACAGGAACACCCGGGGATGACGTGATCATCGGATCAGATGATCGCGACCGGATCAGTGGCAAGGCGGGGGACGACTTGATCTGCGGGCGCGGCGGGCCCGACATCATCACTGGCGGCCATGGAGACGACAGCCTCTCCGGCCAGAGAGGCCGCAATTTCAGTCTGAAGGGCGGCCCCGGCAACGATCTCCTCAAAGCATCCGGGCATGAGCTCGAGGTCGACGGGGGGAAAGGGCGCGATGTCTTGGAAGGAAGCAAGAGGTCCGATTACATCCATGGCGGAGCTGGTGACGATCTTGTCATGGGGCGAGGGGGCAATGACGGGTTGGCCGGAGGGACAGGATCCGACGATCTCCGCGGCGGCAGTGGGACTGACGCCATCTCATTCGAAAGTTCCGTTCGGGCAAGCTTGCGGATCGGTCGCGCAACGTTCGACTCGACGGATATCGACGTATTCACTGCCATCGAAGCTCTGCACGGCAGTCACGAGGACGACGTGCTCATCGGCAGCGACGGCTCAGATTCCCTAACGGGTGGGGACGGCGACGATCTGCTAAAGGCGCGTCGCGGCTCCGACTACCTCGACGGAAACCTGGGCCACGACCGCCTCCGGGGAGGTCGAGGAAGCGACGAGATATGGGGCGAGATCCAAGACATCGACGACGGTGGAAACGACGTCATCTTCGGCGGTTCAGGCAACGACGAACTCAATGGCGGACTCGCGGAAACCGATTCCACGGGGGATGACACCATCTTCGGAGGACCCGGAGACGATGTGCTCATCGGAGGTATCGGCAACTTCGATTCAGAAACGGAGCCCGATCGAGACGCGCTTCATGGCGGCCCGGGTATGGACCTGCTCGAAGGCCGTGAGGGACAAGATCTCTTGACCGGCGGTGCCGGCAACGACCGCTTGATCGGTGACAGAGACTCATACAGTGCGATCTTCACGGAGGGCTCCCTGCAAGACGATCGTCTTGAGGGTGGCTTGGGTGACGACTATCTGTTCGCCGCGTACGGTGATGACTACTTAGACGGAGGCGATGGCACCGACGATCTAGACGGCGGTCCGGGAACAGACTCCTGCACGCGGGGTGAAAACACCACCAGCTGCGAGTGAGCCGCTATGTCTTATGTCGTGCTGTCGCGGAGTTGCCTGATGTCATGCGATCTGATGCAAGTCTCCGGAGAACGAACCCGTCCGCCTAAAGGAGTTCGTCGTCTTCACACCCATACCGTCACGACGGCCGATGATCCCTAGACGTTGCCTTACGTTCGCGAACGTTTCTGCTCCAAGACCCGCTTGACGAACGCGGGGTTGCCGACGAGGTAGCGGTGCCACATCCGCTTCGGCTCCTGCGCCAGGCGGAACACCCACTCAAGGCCGTAGCGATTCATCCACTGCGGTGCCCGGGGAACGGTGCCGGTTTGGAAGTCGAAGAAGGCGCCCACACCGATGCCGAGGCGCGCTCCGGTCTCCGTCAGCCGCCGGGAGAGGAAGCGCTCCTGGTGGGGGTTGCCCATCCCGACGAGCAACAGCCCCGTCCCCTGCTCGCGGATCGATAGGACGACCTCGGGTTCTTCGTCTGCTGTGAAATGACCGTGGTGGCACCCGATTATGCGGATGTCGGGGTGTTTGGCTCGTAGCACGTCGGCCAGGCGTTCGGGCACGCCGGGTTTAGCGCCCAGCAGGAAGACGGGCCAGCCACGCGCCGCGGCGCGCGCCACCACCAAGGGCGAGAAGAAGTTGCCGTTCAGGTCCGCCGGGAAGCGGTGACCGAGCAGCCTGGCACCCAGCATCACCCCCTTCCCGTCGTTCAGTACCATGTCGGCGCCTTGCAGGATCTGCCGGTACGAGGGGTCCTGCGACGCGAGGTTGAGCGTGTGGACGTTGGCGTGAGCGATCATCGCCGGCGCTTCCCGTTCGTACAGCCGCTCGGCCTCGTCGAGCGCCGCGCCGGGTTCCAGGCGCGCGAACGGGACGCCCAGGATGTCGATGGTGGGGAACGCGCGGCTCACGGGCGAGCAGTATGACGCGAGTGATCGCCCCGCCTGCGATGCGAGGCCGGCGGCGACGGAGGAAAGGAAGACATGGGCGACACGCCGAGAATCGTCGTCATCGGAGGGGGCCCGTGCGGGCTGGCCGCCGGTCGCGAGCTGACGAAGCTCGGCCATGACAACTGGCTCCTTGCGGAAGCCTCCGATAGGGCCGCAGGTCACGCAGGTTCGGTGGTCGACCCGCAGGGGTTCCTGTGGGACTTCGGAGGCCACGTCGTGTTCAGCCATTTCGGCGAGTTCGACAAGATCCTGGAAGAGACGATGGGCGACGAGGTGTTCCACCACGAGCGCTCCTCCTACATCCGCTTCGACGACCGCTGGGTCCCCTACCCGTTCCAGAACAACCTCCGCCACCTTCCGCCGGAGCCGGCATACGAATGCCTCCTCGGGCTGATCGAGGCGCCGGGCGGTGATCCCGAGACCGACTTCGCGTTGTGGATGGCACAGACCTTCGGCGAAGGCATCACGCACCACTTCATGCGCCCTTACAACTTCAAGGTGTGGGCGACGCCGGCCGAGCGTATGCAGGCCAAGTGGATCGGCGAGCGTGTGAGCGTCGTCGACTACAACCGCGCGATCCGCAGCCTCGTCTTCCAGGAGGACGACGCTGCGTGGGGGCCGAACAACATGTTCATGTTCCCGGCGGTCGGCGGGACCGCCGAGATCTACCGGCGGCTCGCGCTCTCACTCGGCGACCGCGTGACCTACAACCGCGAGATGGTCGGCGTCGACGCGGAGGAGAAGATCGCTCATTTCGCCGACGGGTCGAAGGAGCCTTACGACAAGCTCATCTCGACCGTACCGATCGACAAGCTCGTCCGCCTACTGGAGCACTGCCCGGACGACGTCAGAGGCGCGGCCGACGACCTCGAGCACAACGGCGTCTTCATGGTCGGCATCGGCTACGAGACGCCGCTCGCGGACGACAAGTCGTGGATGTACTTCCCGCAGGATCATGCGCCCTTCTACCGGGCGACGAACTTCGCGAAGTACTCGCCGAACAACGTCCCCGAGGGGGACACGTCGCGCTACTGCTCGTACATGACGGAGATCTCGTATTCGCGCTACAAGCCGGAGTCGGCAGACGGCCTCGCCGAGCGGGTGGAGGAGGGGCTGCGCGCGGCAGGTGTCGTCGAGGGACGCCCGAAGATCGCGTCGATGCACGTCGAAGATCTCGGTTACGCCTACCCGGTGCCGACGCTCAAGCGTGACGATGCCCTTGCGAAGATCCAGTCCTGGTTGATGTCGCACGACATCTACTCGCGCGGTCGCTTCGGCTCGTGGAAGTACGAGATCGGCAATATGGACCACGCCGCGAAGATGGGCATCGACGCGGCCAGGCTGGTCGTCGACGGGACCGAAGAGGAGCTCTGGACGCTCTGAAGCGGTTGCTCGCAGTCCTCTTGGTGAGCGCGCTCGCGGTCGTCGGTTACACACGGGTCGTCGGAGACGACGGCACCAACGGCAACGGTAACGGGAATGGCTCGCCCGGTTCCCCCGGAGCGTGGTTGGCGGCGTCGTGTCAGACGCCGCCGGACGAGTTCAGGGCCGTCGTCCGCGGGACGGTTCAGGGGCGGACGGCAGACCTGCAGTTCCTGCCGCGGCTCCCCCACTCGTTCGGAGACTTCCGCAAGACGACGCACTCCGGTCCCTGGGACTTCCTCCAACGCGTCCCTCTGGTGCTCTACGGTCCCGGCTACATCGCTCCCCGGGGAGACCTCGAGCTCGCACGGGAGACCACCGTGGCCGATATCGCGCCGACGGTCGCGGAGCTGTTGGGGCTCGAGTTCCCCGACGACCGGCCTGGCCGGGCCATAACCGAGGCTCTCGTGCCGCGCGTGAACAGGGCCGAGCCGCCGAGGCTGATCGTCTTGGTGGTGTGGGACGGCGCCGGCTATAACGTGCTGGAGCAGTGGCCGGACGCGTGGCCGCGGCTCGCGAGGCTGATGCGGCGCGGCACCTCGGTACGTGGCGTGGAGGTCGGCTCGTCACCGTCGGTTACGCCCGCGATCCACGCAACGATGGGAACCGGTGCGTTCCCGCGCCAGCATGGCGTGGTCGACATCCCCGTGCGCACGGGAGAGAAGGTCCTCGACGCGTTCCCGGACAAGGCGCCTCGCTTCCTGGAGCTGCCTACCGTCGCGGACCTCTACGACCCGACGACGAACAACGCGTCACTCGTCGGGTTGATGGCCGAACGCGCGTGGCACCTGGGCATGATGGGCAGCGGCGCCTACATAGAAGGTGGCGACAAGGACTACGCCGTGATGACGCAAGGCGGCGACGGCCGCTTCATCGCCAACACCGATTACTACAAGCTCCCTCGCTATCTCGACCGCGTGCCGGGCTACGAGCTCGACCGTGAGCTCGTCGACCGCGCCGACGGCGTCGACGACGGGCTGTGGATGGGACACGAGATGCCGGCCGAGAAAGAAGCCGGCGGCGCGGACCCAGTCTGGTCGCATTACCAGCTGCGCGTCCTGAAGGCGCTGTGGGAGCGAGAGGGGTTCGGTCGCGATGCGATCCCGGACCTCTTTTTCACGAACTTCAAAGAGATCGACCTGGTCGGCCACGCCTACAACATGATCGAACCGGAGATGGAGTCGACCCTCCGGCACAACGACCGCGTCCTGGGCGATCTGGTCGAGCACCTCGACACGACCGTGGGCAGGAACCGGTGGGTGCTGGCGTTGACGGCGGACCATGGCTCGGGGCCCGACCCCCGTTCGATCGACTCGTGGCCGATCTCCATGCCGCAGCTACAGGTCGACCTGGCGCTCGAATACGGTGTCCGCGTCGGGCCGCTGTTCCAGGCACAGCGACCCACCGGCATGTGGTTCAAGCCCGACGTGGTGCGGGACGCGGGGATCGACCTGGAAGACGCCGCCGACTTCCTGATCGGATACACGCTCGGAGACAACGTGCCGGACGGCAAGCGGGCCCCGCGAGGCTACCGCGACCGCGTGGACGAGCGACTGTTCGCGGCGGCGTTCCCGACGAACAGAATCGAAGACGTCGCGAGCTGCATCCGCGCACGCTCGTGAACCCGCCGGTGACGACCTGGGAGACTGGCAAACGATGACCAAACCGAACGTCTTCTTCCTTGCGATCGACTCGCTGCGAGCCGACGCCGTGTTCGGCGATCACATCGCCACTCCGAACTTCGATCGCTACGCCGCGTCGGGGGCGGCCTTCGACCAGTGCATCTGCACCTGTACGACCACGACTCCCTCGTTCTCGTCGATGCTCACGGGTTGTTACCCGCCGAAGCACGGGGTGCGCGGTCTGCAGGGTTACCGCCTGCAGTCGTCGTTGACGACGATGCCGGAAGCGTTCAAGAAGGCCGGATACAACACCTACGCGGAGGTGACCGGGCCGCTCCTGAAAGAGACCGGCATCCTGCGGGGCTTCGACATCGCGAACCACCGGCAGGCGTACCGGGTACCGTTCTTCGAATGGCGTGACCGCGTGATCGAGGGCATGCGGGGATATCCCGAACCGTGGTTCTTCATGCTCCATATCTGGGAGGTCCACCGTCCCTACCGCGCGCCGCCGGATTTCAAGAAGCGCAACGACCGGGCGGGATACGAGGCCGCAGTCGCCACAACCGACGAGTACCTGGGGCCGGTCTTCGATGCCGCCGGTGACGACGCGCTGGTCGTGATAACCGGCGACCACGGCGAGAGCTATGCGCGGTCGCCGCTCGAACAGAAGCTGCTGAGGGCCGCGCGGAAGGCGCGCTCCAAGTTCCGGTTCAACAAGTGGCTCCCCGCCGTCGACAAGAAGCTGGCGGGTCTCGCCGTCGGCCACGGCTTCGCCCTCTACGAGCACCTGGTGCGCGTGCCGATGATCGTGGCGGGTCCCGGTGTGACGCCGGCAGCCGTATCCGACCAGGTGCGCCACGTCGATCTCTTCCCCACGATCGCCGACCTGTGCGGCATCGAGATCCCGAGCGGGATCGACGGCCGCAGCCTGCGTCCGCTGATCGAAGGGCGGTCGCTACCCGAGGAGCCGGCGTACATGGAAGCGGTCGGCGTCAAGCTCGAGGGCCGGCGCATCGTCGGCGCGCGCACGCCCGACTGGAAGCTGCTCCGCACCGGAACCGGCAGGCCGTCGCTCTACCGGCTCGACGGCGGTGAGGCGCCGGACGAGAGACACAACCTCTACAGCCGTTACCCGGAGGTCGCACACAAGCTGGAGGCCTACATCGAGCAGATCGCCACCTCGGCTGACGACGTCGTCCCGGAATCCGGCATGACGGGCGAAGAGGAAGCGATCGTCGAGCAGCACCTGCGCGACCTCGGCTACCTCTAGTGAGCCGAGAGGCCCCGTTCTTCATCGTCGGCTCTGCTCGCTCCGGCACGACGCTGTTGCGGTTGATCCTGAACGCGCACCCAAAGGTCGCGGTTCCTCCCGAGTCGCGCTTCGTCATCGAGCTGTATCGCGGCTCGCAACGCATCGAGATCGACCCGTTCCTGTCCGCGCTCGCGTCGCACAAGCGCTTCCAGACGTGGGACCTGCCCATAGCGGTCGTGACGGAAGAGTTGCGATCGATGGCGGGGGACGCGACCGAGGTCGCGTATCCCGAAGCGATCACGGCCGCCTTTCGCGCGTACGCGCGCGTGAACGGGAAGAGCCGGTGGGGCGACAAGACACCGCGCTACGTAGAGCACCTGGAGCTGCTGGCGCGTCTGTTCCCCACGGCGCGCTTCATCCACCTGATACGCGACGGGCGCAACGTCGCTTTGTCGTACGCGAACGTGCCCTTCGGGCCGAAGACGATCGGTAAGGCCGCTGCCCTGTGGGCGAAACGCGTGTGCGCCGGCTACCAGGTCGGTCGGTCGGTCCTGGCCGACCGCTACCTCGAGGTGCTCTACGAGGACCTCGTCGAGGACGCGGAGGGCGAGACGAGAGACATCTGTGCCTTCATCGGTGTCGAGTTCGACCCCGGCATGCTCGACTATACCGAGCGTGCCCGCGGCAGCGTCCTGCAGCGCGCGTCGGCATACAACCCGCACGTCACGGAGAAGCCGACCGCGAACGTGCGGTCGTGGCAGGACTCCATGCCGCCCGACCAGGTGGAGGTCTTCGAGGCGGTCGCGGGCGACACGCTGTCGTTGATCGGCTACGAACGAGCCTTTCCGCACCCGAGCGCGAAAGCGCGCGCTATCGCGCGCCTATCGGCGCGCGGCCTGCCGGTCGCGAAGATCCGCGAACGCGCCTGAAAGCACCTGTCGCGCCGTTCTGGCCGCAACTAATTGCGGAAAGCGAAAGTCATTGTCCAAAGAAGCCGAAGGGCGCGCCCGATGGGCGAGGAGGGTCAGCTTGCGTCTGCCCTCTTCTTCGGGAAGAAGACCAGCGACAGCTGGCGTGACTGCGCCACGACCGTTCCGTCCGGTGCCCACATGACGCCGTCTTCCTCCACGAAACCGTCACGGCTGAGCGTGCTCGAGAAGCGCCCCAGGTAGAAATCGTCGGGCTTCGCCCCGTCGAGCGGGAGCGGCGAGCGGAAGTGCATCGTGAGGTCGATCGTCGGGCACACGATCGGGACGTCCGAGCGCGGGAAGACCGGAGGCGCCCACGCATCCAGGAGCATCGCGGTGACCAGCGCGTCGACGACCTGTGGCTCGCGCAGCCGGAACCAACCGCCGAGGAGAGCTTCGTCCGCGCCGATGTGGAGGGGCGGGTTGCCGATGCAGAAACGCATGTCGAGGTTCTTCAGGAAGGGCGGGATCCCCGGAGCATCGTCGGGGACCGGCATGGCGTCATCGGGCGGGGGGACGTCGGGCATCGTCGTGTCGTCGAATTCGAAACCTTCCCAGGGCGTGGAGAAAGCGGCGAGCGACAGCGCGAGTATCCCGCCCTCCTGCTCGAGGCGCGCGGAGAGGAAGCTCATCGAGCGACCCGAGCGCTCGACAGAAGTGCGGACCGTCACCGGACCTTCCTGTGGGACCGCGATGAAGTGCGTGGTGAACGAGCGGATCGCACGTTCGGGGTCGTCGAGCCTCTCGGTCAGCGCGTTCAGGACGAGCGCCGCGACGTAGCCGCCATGGGGGCCGCGTACGACCTGCCACCCGGGGTGAACCGCGCCCTCGAAGACGTCGGTATCGGTGCGCGTGAGCGCAACCCCGTCGGAGAACGTCGTCATTACTCGTTCCAGCACCCGTCACCGGCGCACTCGCTGTAGGACGCGAGCCGTTCGGACAGCGCCGCGGCGTCGGGATCGTTGGCGGGATCGTCGTCACCGAAGAGGTTCACGTGTTGGAACGGGTCGTGGGCGAGGTCGTAGTACTCGCGTTCCATCAGGTCGCCCTTGCGGTCGTAATACTCGATGTACTGGAAGTCGGTTCCTCGCAGCGACCGCCAGTCGGGCAGCCCGACCCGCCAGTTGTCGAGTTGCTCCAGGAACAGCTCGCCGCGCTCGGCGCCGCCGAGAAGCGAGCGTCCGTCCGTCGTCACGGATGCCCCCGCAAGGTCGAGCACCGTCGGTGCGATGTCGACGTTCGCGACCAAGCTCTCGTCTCGCCCTCTCTCGACGTGCCCCGGCCACCTCACGAGCATCGGGACCTGGATCGACTCCGTATACGGGAGACGCTTCGCGTAGAGGCCGTGCTCCCCCTGCATCAGCCCTTGGTCGGAGGTGAACACGACGATCGTGTTGCGCTCCTCGTCGAGCCGCCGAAGGGTCTTGCGCAGGTTGCGCATGATGTCGTCGACCGGCAGCAACAAACGCCATTGCTTGCGTGCCAGCTTGCCCGGCCGCTCCAGCGCGAACTTGCGTCCCTGGAAATCGGGTCTGTCCGACACGTCTTCCTCGCGGGGTGCAGGACCGGGAAGAGCGAGTTTCGCTCGTCCGAGGACGGGTACGTCTGCGCCGCGGTACTGCGACGGGATCGTGAACGGCGTGTGGGGCGCGACGGTCGCAACGTAGAGGAACCACGGTTCGGCGTCGCGGGCCTCGAAGTCGGTCAGGAACCCCGTCGCACGTTTGCCTATGTGATAGGTCGAGTAGTCGTCGGTCGGTGTCGGCGTCCCGTCGACGTTGAACGGCTTTCCGTAGTAACGCCCCGAGTAAGACGCCCAACGATCGAAGTAGGGCGGGTCCTCGCGGACGTTCCACGAGTTCAGGTACTTGCCCGCGATCGCGGTGCGATACCCGGCGCCCTGCAGGTGCGCCTGCATCGTGGTCGAGGCATCGAGGTCGTGACTGTCTTTGTTCTTCAGCACCCCGTGGTTATGGGCGTAGAGACCGGTGAAGATCGATGCACGCGACGGACAGCACAAGGGAGTCGTCGCATAAGCGTTCGTGTAGGTGCGGCCGCCGCCGACCAGCCACTTCACCGTGAACGGCATGGCCTGGAGCCCGTCGACGCGCATGTCGTCGGTCACGACCACGAGCACGTTCGGACGTTCGGCGCCCGGCGTCGGCGTCGCCGCCGCACCTCCGCGCCCGGGACCGGAGACACCGGTGCAGCTCGCGAGCAACACCAGCGACACGAGCGCCGGTAGACGTGGCGGCTTCACGGGGACGCCAGGAAGCTGAGGCGCACCTGTCGCCGCGGGTTGTCGCGGTTCGTGTCGACCAGAACGATGCTCTGCCACGTGCCCAGGGCGGGCTCACGCGCGATCACCGGGACCACGACCGACGGCGAGACGAATGCCGGCAGGACGTGGTCGGCGCCGTGGCCCGGTGAACCATGACGGTGCGCATAACGGTCGTCGCGCGGCAGAAGCCTGTCGATCGCGGCCAGCAGGTCCGGCTCGGTTCCCGAGCCCGTTTCGACGATCGCAACGCCCGCGGTCGCGTGGGGAACGAAAACGTTCACGAAGCCGTCACCGAGCGTCTGGACGAACGCGACGACGTCGCCCGTGAGATCCGTTACCTGCCGGTCGGTCGTGTCGTAGCTCAGGAGTTTCGTCTTCACGACACGTATCCCAGCGCGCGCATGGTGGGGGCGATCAGCTCGGCGATCGACGCGATCTCGGCGGGATTCTCGCGCTTCCACTTCCCCGGCTCGGGAGGCGTCACGACGTTGACCGGAGTCGTCGCCGTAGCCGCGGCCTTCGCTCGCACCGCGTCCTCGTAAGCGAGGTCCAGGAACGACACGATGTCTCCCACGGTCGCTACGGGGTCGTCGATCAGATCCTCGTAGCGGAGCTCGAAGACTCGGTCCGGCGAGATCCGGGCGAGATCCGACCTTGCGTGGTCGTTCGAAGCGACCCATTGGTTGGCGCACACGACCGCGAGCGGCCCGGAGCGGTCTGTTTCCCAGCCGGGGTAGAGCACGAACTTCCACCACGCAGGGTCGACGCCCGGTATCGCATGTGGCTCCGGGAGCCGGTAGGTCCTATAGCGGGGGGTCCGCCATGCGTTGATCAGCGAGTTCACGTTCTCGCGCCCGTCGCGCTTCAAGAAGATGAACCTCGCGTCGGGGAACACCGCGTCGACGAATCCGACACGTAGCGCGTTGCGCGGCGTCTTGTCGATCAGGCGGTGTCTGCGCCCGGTCACGAGGAAGAAGGACCGCTTGATACGCGCGGCCGCCTCCGGCGTCACGTCGTCGGCCGTCAGCACGTTCGACGACCACCCGCGCAGCGCTGGGTGGTAGTCGGCCTCCCAGATCTCGTGGGACTCTCCGGGCCAGTGGCGCAGAGCGCTCGACCGGCGCAGGACCGCGTACAGCAACGACGTGCCCGAACGGGGCGCGCCGACGATGAACACCGGCCGGTCCAGCTCGGCGCCCAGAACGAGCGCCGGAACGTTCGCGCCTCGACGCGCGACGTGCGCCGCGCGGATCAAGCGCAAGCGGGCGCTGGGGGTGAAGTCGGTGCGGAGCGAGCGGCGGATCTCTCTGCGGCTGGGGGTCACGGCGGCGAATCCTATGGGTGCTTCGACTGGTCTCCGCCCCGGCGGTTGCGCATCGCTCGTCGCTTTATCCGCTCCCAGACGTAGCGCTCTTGTTCATCGATGCCGAATGCCCCGAGGACCGCGACGTATACGACTCCGGCCACCGCAACGCCCGCTGCTTCTATCCCGTAACCATCCCCCGGGATCAACCGCCACAGCAGCAAGACACAGGCCGCAACAATCGTCGCGACGACGGGCTTGATGAAGGAGCGTCCGAACGGTTGCACTCCTACGAGGACCTTCGCCTGGATGACCCGGGCAGTATTGATGGCCGCCGTCACGCCGGCGTCCACCCACGCCATCCCAAGTGCTCCGTACTTGGGAACGAAGATGAACCCCAGCCCGGTGTAAAGCGCCACCCCAACGATCGAGTTGACGAAATTGACGCCGGGACGCCCGGTCATCGACAACACGTAACCCGTCGGCCCGCTTCCGGAATAGAAAAGGTTGCCCACTGCGAGAACCGCGATGACCGGAGCCGCCGGGGCGGCGTCCCTTCCGAAGAAGATCAGGAAGAGATCGGGCTCCAAGATCATCGCGGTCGAGATCGGGAACGCAAAGGTCGCGATCCAACGAGTGATCGTTTGGTAGAGCGCCTCTAGGCGGTTCAGATCCCCCCGCTCGTAGAGGTCCGATACCACCGGGGCCCAGATGTTCACGATGCCCGACAGAAAGACGCCGGCCGGCCCCTGCAAGGCGAGCGCGATCGCGAACAGTCCTGCCTGGAACTTCGTCTCGAGCAAGCCGCCGAGGAGGATGATGCCGATCCCGAGTGACTGGATGCCAAGCAGAGACGACCCTGCTTGAGGCAGCGCGAACCGCACCATGTCGCGGAACGGTCGGACCGTCGGCCCCGGGTGTTCTTCCACGCGCAGCATCCGGCGGAGGTACGTCGACCCCGCAGCCGCGGCCACCATGAAACTGAGGACCAAGGTGATTACTGCCCCGAGAACCTCGAACCCGGCCAGTAGCAACGCGACACCGATCACGAAGCGGACCGCGGGCTGGATGATGTTTCCTACGACGACCGACGGCACCATCGTCTTGTAGCCCTGCGTGCAGTAGCGCAGAACCTGCGTCAACGCGAAGAAGGGGACATACAACGCACCGACACGGAGCAGCTCGGTGAACCTCGCCACGTCACAGTTGTTCTTGCAGAAGAGCGGCGCTATCTGGGGAGCGAGGAGGACCAAGGCCCCCGCGATGATGAGCGACGAGACGGCGCTTGCGGTGAGACCGACCTGGGCCGCGCCGCGTACGAGCCCGTGGTCCTTTGCCACACGGGCTCGCGCTATCCAGCGCATCGACGCGTAGTTGAAGCCGAGGAGCCCGAGCTGGCCCCCGATGATCAGGACCTGCGCGACCAAGCGGTACAGACCCAGAGCGGCGGTGCCGAGGATCTGTTGCAGAACCGCGGTGAAGAAGAACGAGAGGCTGCGCTGCGTGACCTGCCCTGCGATCTGAACGGCCCCACCCTTGGCTACGACCGCGACGTCGTGTGCCGAGTCCCTCGTCAGAGTCCGGTCGTCGGACTGCACCTCGTCACGCACTGGGTCAGTCACTGGAGGTTGTCGTCACGGCGATGTGACGGAAAGGTCCCGCGTCGGTCGCTTCCAGAACAACAACGGCGCCCCGAGATCCTTACCTCCGGCGACGGCGAGGCCGAGCAGCGCGGAGATGATCAGGGTGTAGATCGGCTCGACGTAGAGGCTCAGGATCACTGCGTGCGCGGCGGCCGCGACGACCGCGGCCGCCAGCAGCGCGTCCAGTACCCGCTCGTCTCCGGCGCGGGACCAGGCGGCGGCACGCGCATGCAACACGGATAACGCATACACGAGGATGATGCCGAGCGCGCCGGGGACACCCGTACGGAAGAGGTAGTTCAGATAAGTCGAGTGGGTCCCCGCCTTCGGGATGTAGCGCCCCAGCTCGTGCGACACGCCGCTCGCGGTGCGCGGGGTCTCGGTCCCGTAGCCGACGAGGAAGTGGATACCGTTCACCGACTCGATCGTGTCCTCGTAGACGCTCTGTCTCGTTCCGAAGCTCGCCTCGCCACCGGCGCGCGCGCTGATCGGGTCGACGCCGTACTTCAATAGATAGACACCGCTCAGGACGACCGCGCCGGCGACGAACGCGCCCACGACCACCACCCGGTGCCGTGCCGGGAGAAGTCTGTCGACCAGGAGGTAGACGATGCCGAACGGGATCGCGACCCACGCGCCCCGGGCGAGCGAGAAGCCTGCTCCGAACAGGCACGCGACGACCCCGATCAGGCCGAGGACCTTCCTCCGGCCGGCGCCGGTCCAGAACAGGTAGAACGACAGGAAGAACAACGCCACGCAACTGCCCGCATACGTGAGCGAGTTGCGGGACAGCGACCGCATGCGTGGCACGCTGTTCGCCGGAGTCAGCCCGATGTTGTCGTAGCGGAGCTCGACGCCTCTCCCGACGGTCGCGAGCTCGCGCTCGAACGGGCGGGCAGAGGCATCGAAGCGGACGACGATGTTGGTGGTGTCGAACGCCTGGAACTTCGGAAGGAACACGTCGAAGCGCGGAAGATCAGGGTTCTTCTCTGCGAACCGCTCGAGCTCGGCGCGGAACTCCTTCGCGCCACCACGGCTGGAACGCGCGTACTTGATCATGCCGAGGTTGTTGGGGAACGCGTCGACGCCGTAGACCTCCTCGACGCGTTTGCGGATGTCGCTGTTCTGCATCTCCTGGATCGGCGCGCCGATCCACTCGGCGAAGACTGCAACCGACATCACGACGATGAATGCAACGAGGGCCGCTACCATCGCAGAGCGGCCGCGCAGATCGTCGACCTGGTCGACCACCATCAACAACGTCCCGCTGGACAGCACCTGGATGCCCAGGAGGAGCACGAAGTGCTTCAGGTCGAGGGACAGGTCGATCTGCGTCACGCCGAGAGCGGTCCACACGACCAACCCGATCGGAAGCCAGATCCACCGGCCCCCGCGCGGCGAACGCCGCTCCGACCACAACCGCCATCCCCAGCGCACGATCACCGTCGCCCACCCCGCCAGGATCACGAACGGGAGCATGTCGACGAGCCAGCCGAAGACCCCCATGAACAACGGAGACGCAAGCGCCAGCGGCAAGGGAAGGGCGAGCGCCAGCGCGACGGCGGCAACGCTGAAGCACCACAGCGCGATCACCCCACCTTGCAGCGTCCATGTAGCCCACGCCGCGATCCCCGCGCCGACCGCAACGAGCGCGAGCGCCCACAAGCCACGAGCGACCGGGCCGGGCGCAGCAGAGGGAAGGCGATCGAGCAGACGTGTGGCCCCCGTGGGGCTCAAGCGGCGCGCCCGTACGTCGCCGCGCCGCGGGGCGCGCCACCCGCACGCGCGGCGACCAGACATACGAGCGAGAGGCCGAGCGCGATGCCGTAGCTCAACCACGCGGCCCCCGCCGTCAGGGGGGCGCGGGTGACCGCCAGCACCGTGAACGCGACGAGAGCGAGCAGGCCCACCCCTGCGGTCACCGCCATCCCGAGGCGCTCCGCGATGCTCGCGGCGGGAACGAGGAACACGCTGAGGAGGACCCCCGGCACGAGGAACAGCAGCGCTCCGAGGAGGGTCCTGATCAACTCCCCCGCGACCGACGGCTCGACGTGGGGGCCGGTGACGGGCGCGCCGTCCCCTGCAGCGTCGATCTCCCCGTCCGACAGATACACGATGTCGGGTCCATGCGACACCCCGAGACGTCCGCCACCTGCTTCGAAGTAGCCCTGGTTCGAGCCCGCCTCGTTGAAGACCTCCGCGACGACGACCACCGGTTCCTCCCCGGGCGGGATCACGGCCTCGAGATCGTCCAGCGAGGCTTGCGACAGTGATTCGTAGTACTTGTCGCGTTCGGTAGGCACGCCCTCGAGGTAGCGCTCGAGCGAGCCGAGATAGAACCCGGAGACGTCCTGAGCCTCGCCCGGGATGCCGTAGCGCGAAACGTTGCCGGCGAGCTTCGCGAAGCCGTAGATCCGGACCGGCTCCGGCGCGTCGTCGTCGACCACGAACACGACCGGGCGATCGGGGTCGGCCGCGAGATACGGCCGCAGCGCCTCGAGATCGCGTTGCTGGTCGGGCTTCACCCATGCGTCGCTGGGGTCGTTCCAGTGCGAGTGCTCGAGCCCGGCGCGGAAGTTGCCGGCGATCACGAACAGCACGACTGCCACGCCGACGACGGCGACGACGCCTATCCCGCCCTCGCGCGCGATGTCGAGCAGGTACCTGGACACCATGTACGCACCGATACCGACGAGCAGGATCCACGCGACCGTCGTGTTGAAGAACCGGTAGTAGGGATACGTCAGACCGGCGAACACGCCCGCGACGCCCACCAAGGGTAGTAGCCATGCGATCGTCGAACGTGCAAGCTCGTCTTCCGCGACACGGCGGCCGGACGCGAGGAGACCGACCAGACCGGCGAGGAAGAGAGGCCCGTTCAGTGGGGGCCGCATCGCCGCGACCCAGTCGCCGAGCCTGGTCTTGAAGAACTCTGCCGGGGCGGGGGGTGGCAACGCGGCCTCGCTGACCGATGCGGGCTCTCCCCACACACCGACCTTCCAGACGACGTAGGTCGCGACCGCGGCGAGGAACGCGGAAACGAGCATCGGGCCGTCGTCGATCAGGACCGAGCGGAACGCGAACCCGCGCAGGACGAGCCTCAAGACGGCCATCGCTCCGAGGACGAGGCAGAAGATGACGAGCGTCGTCGGGTGCGTCAGGCCGGACAACAACAGCAGCACGAAGATCGCCGCGCGCGCTCGCCATTGCGTCCGGGCGGGCTCTATGAAATACAGCGAACCCGTCAGGAACAGAAGGGTGATGACGTTGTCGAGATATCCGCCGAACGGTGGCGTCAGCAGCAGGCTCGCCGAGCCCAGCGCGACGAGATGCCAGATCAACGGGTCGCGCCGGTAACGGTAGGCGAAGCCGGCCAGCAGCAGCGGCAGGGCGACCCTGACCCCGACGGCAAGGAGGATCGTCGGCGTCAAAGGAGCGACGTCGAGGATCCGGCGCAACAGGCCACCGATCACCGGCGTAGCAACCCGGTAACCGCCCGCGTACATCCCCACGGGGCCGTCGACCCCGAGCAGGGTCTGCGGGTCGTTCACGAGCAACGCTTCCGTCCGCCACGTGTAGTACGCGGGGTCGTCTGCGGCCGCCGGCCGGCCCGGGTTCGTGAAGAAGGTCCACCCGAAGATCGCCAGCAGGAGGGCGGCCGTGGCGAGGAACGCCCAGCGGCTGCCGAGCAGCCCCGCCGGGCGTCCGCCTCGCATCAGGCTCGAGGTGGGATGGGCGCGCTTGATCAAGGTCGCATCGGGCATGGGTAGGCGCATCCTATCGAGCCACCCTGCAGATCCCGGCAGCTCAGCGGCACGACGTCGAGGCGATCAGACGGGAGGGGACGGCCATCGTGAAGACGCGATCGGCGGCCGAGAAGTCCCCCGAGCCCGTGAGCTGATGCCACAGCGTCGTCGCGTTGTCGCCGAGGCGATAGTCGCCGAGCCAGCGGGCGATCTCTGCCACCGTCACGCCGCGTTCCGCGGCAGCGGCCTCGTCCACGAATACCTCCGTCGGTGCCACGTCCTGGATAACAGGACCGAACTCCCCGACCAGATCGGCCAGTAACTCGTTCGAGTCGATGCCGTACGCGTCGAGGGCTGCGGCCGACGGTTGCTGCCCATGGTCCGATGTCATCACGACGACATAGTTGCCGTGGCCGACCTCGCGCTCGAGGAACCTCGATATCTCCGCGAGCGCCGCATCTGTCGCCTCGATCGCATCGCGCACCTCGGGCGAGGCCATGTTGAAGTGATGTCCGAGCAGGTCGATCTGCTTGAAATTCGTGAACATCAGATCGGTCACGCGGTCCGCGCCGTAGCCTTCTTCGTCCAAGACCTCCACCAGCTTCGCGGCGTGATGCGCCGTGAAAGCAGGGACCTCCTCGAACCGCGCCGGATCGTCGACGGGGGCACGGCGCCACATACCGTCGGTCGCGCCGTCGGCGCGGTCGAGCTCGTCGAGCCTCCTGTCGAGATCGGAACGATCGCGCAACGCATCGGGCAGCTCGTAGTGGGCGTCGTTCGTGACCCACTCGTTCGTGACGGGGTCGAGCCATGCCGCATGGTCCCGGTCGCCACCTGGCCGTTCGGCGCCGATGCCGATCATCCCGAGGTGCCACGGGACGTGGCCGATCATGCCGACGAGGGCCTGGTTGCCCGTCTGCTGGTCCCACCGCTCCGCCACCGCCGGAACTTCCATGAAGCGGCCCGACTCCCCGTCCAGGAACGGGTCGATCGCCACCCGGTCGTCGTCGAGGACGGGAACGCCGGTGATGGCGTGCGTCGCGGGGAACGTGCCGGTGCCGAGCGTCGTGTGGATCGCCGGCGTCACCGACGGCGATC
>DASZOC010000030.1:0-9483 GCA_035550975.1 Actinomycetota bacterium
CCCTCGTCTCTTTGCGGTGCAGTGCGGTCAGAAACCGGTCCATACAACCGGCCGTCCGTTACGCTGTGTGGCGCCGAGGCGGCGCGACGTAACCACCGGGTGGCAACCTTTGCTACCCCCCCGGCGTTTGTACAGATAGAACACAATCCGCATCACACGGGACCTAGGAGGCTCACCTTGAACAACATCGCCATCGGCCGGCGGAGTCTCGCGGCCGTCGTCGTGCTCACCTTGATCGCTCTGCTGTTGCCCCTCACGGGTACCGCCTTCGCGATCCACACGCTTCCGACGATGGACGTCGAGCCGGAGATCTCCGCCTGGAACCAGTTCGACAATGTCACGCTGACCGCCACGCTGTCGGCGCCCACGTCGACGGAATTGCGGATCCACTGGGAGAACGAGAACGGGGCCAACGATCCCGATTCCGGCACCACCCGGGAGAGCCCCGACCGCAACTGCATCATCAATATCGGAACCGTCTCGTGCTCGATCTCGTACCGGGCGTCCCGGACGGGCGATGACCCGTGGCGCGCGTGGATCGATCAGGACTACCAGGTCACCGGCGGGCAGGTCGCATCGCAGACCGATGACTCCGACTCCAGCGAGCGGCAGAACGAGCAAACCAACCCGGGGAGCCAGCCGCAGAACGCGAACCCGAGCGCCCACAAGTGTCCCGGTCTGGCCGCCCAGGAGCCGGACTGCACCGACGTGGTCCTAGCGCAGATCGGTGCGCTCGAAGTGGTGCCGGACGTCCAGACGCTGGACGCCGGGTCGACGGTCAGGTTGACCGCGCGATTGTTCGCGCCGGTCCAGCAGGCCGAAGGCGTGAACATCGACTTCGAGAACGAGAACGGGAGCAACGACCCCGACCGTGGCACCACCCGCACGACGCCCGACATGAGCTGCGATATCGCGCAGGGCCAGACCGAGTGCTTCATCGAGTACCAGGGCCTCGGCGGCAGCGATAACTGGCGGGTGTGGATCGACTCCGACAGGATCCAGAGCATCGACAACTCCGATCAGACCGAGGGTCGTTATACAGGCACGCCGAACGACTGCGGCCAACCCGAAGATCAGGGGACGGACTGCACAACCCGGGGGATCAACATCGTGAACCAGCCGAACCCCGGTGAGGGGTGCAACCGCACCTCGTCGTCGCCTCCGGACGAGCGGGAGCCGGACTGCACCGACGTCGTCAACGTCGCGTTCCGCTCGGGTGGCGTCGCGTCGATCGACTGCGACGACAACTCCGGCGCCCAGAACCAGGACACCGAACGGGAGACGAACCCGCAGCGTCCGAGCGACACGCGGACCGGCGATCCCTCGACGGAGCGCTACCAGTGCCGCGCGTTCAATCAGTTCGGCGCGGGCGAGAACGAGATCGTGATCAAGGGCGAGAACGAGAGCGGCCCCAACGACCCCGACCGCTCGACTTCATACGAGAGCCCCGACTACCAGTGCACGACGACCTTCGACGAGGACGACCCGACGATCATCCTCGCCCCTCGCGGCTTCTGCTACATCCAGGTGCGTCAGGATCGTCTCGAGCTCGGGACGGCCGAGATCTGCTTCTGGACCGGCTCGGCGGCAGAAGGTCAGGCTCTGTGTGCCGACGAGCCGACCGGCGAAGCCCAACGCGCCGACGGCACGGATCCGCCCAACGATCTCGCCGATCAGGTCGAGAAGACATGGGAGAACCCGGCGACGTTCCGGTTGGATTGCGAGCCCGAGACCGATCGGAACCCCGCGGGCACTCGCCACGAGATCCGATGCACGGTGACCTCGCCCTCCGGGTCGCCGGTCGGCGGTGTCGCGGTGGACGCGGAAGCGACGGGTACGAACGACCCGGATCAGACCAACACGACCCCTACCCCGGATTTCACGTGCTCGACAGGGAGCGACGGGAGCTGCACATTCACCCACACCGGTAGCTCGCAGGGAACGACGACCTACCGCGCGTGGATCGACGCGGACAACAACAACACCACGCCCGAGGCCGACACGAGCGAAGGCCGCGACGAGCAGATCACCCCAGGGTCGCGCCCCGAGCCGGACAACACCGATGTCGTAGAGAAGGTGTGGACGGCTCCTCCGTCGGCGGCTTCGATCACGCCTCAAAGCGATGTCGCGCGTGTTGGTGAGTGCAACCCGTACACCGTTACCCTGACCGACAGCACCGGCGCGGGCGTTCAAGGCGCGATCGTCGACGTCGAGCAGCGCCACGAGCGCGCCGACAACAACACCCAGAACGACGAGCCCACCGTGAGCTTCTGCGAACCTCCGGCTTCCGGAGGGCCGAACCCGTCGAACGTCGACGAGTCGCGGGGGGACCTGCGACCGCCGGACGAGAACCCCGACAACAACGGGACCGCTGGTGGCGAGACGACGAACGCGACCGACCAGAACGGCAAGGTCACCTTCGGGATCCGCGTGTCTCCGGGCAACGGCTCCAACGGGACGGGTCGCGTCGCGATCACCGCATGGTGGGAGACCGATGACAACGACGACCCGGGCGGCAGCGAACCCAAGGCAACCGCGAGCAAGACGTGGGAGCCCGGATCGGGCACGCCTGGGGTTCCGGCGGGGCTCACTCTGTCTCCTCCAAGCTCCAGCAACGAGCCGGGCGAGCAAGTCACCTACACCGCGACGGTCTCGGATGGGAACGGCGACCCGGTCGAGGGCGCATCGGTGACGTGGGCCGAGGACGGCCAGGGTGACTTCTCGAGCCAGGAGTCGACGACCGATTCCAACGGTCAAGCCACTGCGACCCTGACATCAGACCAGGAAGGTGATCAAACGATCACCGCGACCGCATCGCAGTGCGCGGAAGGCGAGACCTGTTCGGACAGCTCGACGCAGCAGTGGGCCAGGCAGACGCGCCAGACGTGCCCGGGCTTCGAGAACGACCGCCGCAACCAGGTCGTCGGAACCCCCGGTGACGACACGTTGCGCGGTTCGGATGGCGACGACATCATCTGCGGTCTCGACGGCAAGGACACGCTGATCGGCCGCGGCGGTGACGACCTGCTGATCGGTGGCGGGTCGAACGACATCCTTCGCGGTAACGCCGGCGACGACACGCTGCGCGGCAACGCCGGCGAAGACACGCTCGCCGGAGGCGCCGGCAACGACGACATCTTTGCAGGCGGTGGCGACGACATCCTGCGGGGTGGCGGCGGCAAGGACCTGCTCAACGGCGGTGGCGGCAAGGACGTGCTCCGCGGCCGCTGGCAAGACGACCGCCTTTTCGGTGGTGGCGGCAACGACAACCTGAACGGCGGGCCCGGCAACGACTTGCTGAACGGTGGTCGGGGGAACGACGTGTGCCGCAGTGGCGGGGGCCGCGACCGCTACCGCAGCTGCGAGTCATAACGTAGTAGCGGTTTGGTTGGAGGAGGGGCGGCAGCACGTCGCCCCTCCTTCGCTTCTCGGAAGGGATGTCAGTTGAGCCGTAACCAGCGACGCTTCATCGACAGGCGCGGCGCGATCGCGTTATCGCTCGTCCTGTGTCTCGTAGGAAGCGTCTTCGTGCTCGCAGGCGTGGCGCTCGCCGCGGAGGTCGTCTATGAGGTGACGCGCAATCACGACGCCGACTGGCACTTCGATTCGGGAACGGACCAGAGCGAGTGCCCGACCGGTCAGGCGTCGACCAGCTCGCACGCGTTCGAGCCGGGTCCGGTCGGGTTGCCCGGCGACGAGCCGGATTCCGCTACCGGAACGCCTCCGGAAGGACAAGGCAGTCTCGAATTCAGGATCGGGACCAACGGCGACTCGCTGGAACGCTTCCGCAACACTCGTTACGCGGGAAAGAACATCTCGCAGCTCCAAGAGCTCATCTACTGGACCTACACGGAGAACGTCGATCTGCTCGAGCCCGAGACTCCGGCGATCTGGGTCCGTCTCGCGATCGACAAGAACGGCGACGGTGTCCAAGACGACACGTTGGTCTTCGAGCCGACGTATCAGGACGGCGAGAACGGCGAACCGCAGCATCGTGTCCAGGGGGGCCGTTGGCAAAGGTGGATCGCCGACGATTCCGATGTGGGGAAGCCGGAAGGCAACTGGTGGCTGGCGAGTGTCGGTGCTGTGGCCGGGAGCTTCCTGACGTTGGACGAATGGGTTGGACAGATCGGCGACGCGACGATCGTGAATCCGAACGGTAAGGGTGGAGTCTTCGTCGGTGCGGGTTGCGGCGGCTCTGTATGGGCAGGGTTCGTCGGCAACATCGACGAGTTCCGCATCCGATTCTCTGACTCGCAGGACACAACTGTGTTCGACATGGAGCCGGAGGTCCCCGGCAGCGCGCGCCGTCTCGACTGCAATCCCGAGACGGGCGTCGCCCCTACGGGAACGGTGCAGACGATCACGTGCACCGCAACGACCGACTCGAATCCGTCGACGCCGGTAGAGGGGACCAGGATCGACATCGAGGCGACGGGGGCCAACGATCCGTCGGCATTCGGCAACCCCCCGGGCGACACCCCGCAGATACCCGACTTCTCGTGCACCACCGACGCCGATGGCCGCTGCACCGTGTCGCACGGGCCCTCGACGCCGCGCGCGGGTGTTACCACCTACCGCGCCTGGATCGACGACGACAACCACAACGCGACGGTCGAGGCGGACCGTGAAGAGGGGCGCGACGAAGCACGTCAGCCCGGGTCACGGCCCGAGATCGACGACACCGATGTGGTGGAGCGCACCTGGAGCCCGTCACGTCTCGATTGCGAGCCGGAGACCGGATCGCTCCGTCCGGGCTCATCGCACACCATCACGTGCACCGCGCGCGACGCGGGCGGGATGACCGCCGCAGGTGCGCAGATCGATGCCGAAGCGACGGGACCGAACGATCCCGATGCGGGCAACTCGCAGACCACGCCCGACTTCACCTGCACGACCGGTGAAGACGGGACCTGCACGCTCGTCCACGGCCCTGGGGGCCGCGGCACGACAACCACGACCGGACGCACCACCTACCGCGCGTGGATCGACCACGACAAGCTCGACTTCTCGTCGACGCACGACACCGGCGAAGGCGTGAACGAGGGTTCCGCCCCCGGGTTCAGCCGCGAGATAGACGACACCGACGTCACCGAGATGAACTGGTCGACGACCGCGCCCGAGTCGACCCCGTCGCCGTGCCCGACCGGCTCCCCGTCCTCGAGCCCCACCGGGAGCCCTTCCCCCAGTCCGACCGGGAGCCCTTCCGGAACCACCTCTCCGTCGCCTAGCCCGACGGGTGGCACGGCATCTCCGTCGGCAACGCCGACGTCGAGGGGCACCGCGTCGCCGACACCGACGGCTTCGGCGGCAGGTTCGGTGTCGGCCAGCCAAGCGACACCGACGCCGACGCCGACCTCTTCCGGGTCGCCATGCGTGACGCCGTCCCCGTCGCAGAGCTCGCCGTCGCCCACGCCGAGTGAGGAACCGACTCCCGACCCGTCACCGACCGACGACGAGCCTCATGGCGACCCGCTGCTGAGCGGTCCGTGCCAGGGGTATTTCCCCGATTCCCGTCAGCCGGACCCGAACGGGAACGGCGAGATCATCGTGGGCACGCCCGGTGACGACACGCTGCGAGGCGGTGATGGTGACGACACCATCTGCGGCCTCGGCGGCAAGGACACGCTGATCGGAGTGGGCGGTGAAGACCTGTTGGCCGGCAACGGCTCGAACGACATCCTGCGGGGCAACGTCGGTAACGACACGCTACGCGGCGCAGGTGGCGAGGACACCCTCGCCGGAGGCGCCGGTGCGGACGAGGTCTATGCGGGTGGCGGTGACGACATCCTGCGCGGCGGTGGAGGGAAGGACCTGCTCAAGGGCGGTGGCGGCAAGGACGTGCTGCGTGGGCGCTGGCAGAGCGATCGCCTCTTCGGCGGGAAGTCTGCGGACGCACTGAACGGCGGTCCGGGCAACGACCTCGTCAACGGCGGCCCGGGCCAAGACGTGTGCCGGAGCGGCGGGGGCGACGATCGCTTCCGGAACTGCGAGTAACGGAACCGGCCGCACCGACCGCACCGACCAGCCCAACCCTCACGCCGCCCGGCGGGGCAGTAACGCGCGCTGAGTAGCGCCGAGCGCTACTGGGTGCGCATTTCTCGCACGCGCTGCCATCTATGACGACGCAATGGGCATCGACCGCACGACCGCACCTAACGGGGCGAACGAGCGAAAGCCTCGCCCTACGGCTACTAGTCAGGGCGAGGCTGCGCGTAACGTCGGAACTGCGCCCGGGCGAGGGCCCGGCACAGAGGCACTCGTTACTTCATCGCCGCTAGCAGCTTCGTGCACGCCTCCTCACAGCGGCGGCACGCCTCGGCGCAGATGCGGCAGTGCTCGTGCATCTCGGCGTGTCGCTCGCACTCCTCGGCGCACGTCGCACATGCTTCGCGGCACGCGTCGAGCTGCATCTTCGATACCGACGCGTCGTATTCCGTCTGCCGGGTGATGACCCGCCCGGTGACGTCGCAGATGTCGGCACAGTCGAGGTTTAGCCGGATGCACTTGCGGAGCTCGGCGACCATCTCCTCTGACAGACAAGCGTCGGCGCAGCTGGTGCACGTCTCCGCGCACGCGAAGCACTCCTCGATGCAGCGAGATAGAGCGTCCAGATCGACGTGTCCCGGCCACGGGTGCGTGTCGAGCATGCGCTTGGCTTCCATAGTTCCCTGGGCCATGGGCGTCCTCCTCGGGTCGACGGGTACCTCCTTCGTCCCTACCCACAAGGCCGCGCCGAGACACGACCCTCGCAGCACGATATGACCGATCGCCCTGGACAAGGGGCTCGGGCTGGGGGAACCTGCCCCGACTGCTACAGGGCTCTCGTCTCCGGGCGGGAGGCGCGGGGGCCCCGCCTCGTCAGCGGGTCTTCGGGAGCCTCTCGGCCATCTGCCGGAAGCGAGCGACCGGCACCAGGTGGACCCCGTCGATCAAGCCCGAGTCCCGCAGTGTCGCGACCTGCTCGCAGGCGAGGTCGATGCCGATCTGCGGATCGTCGTCGAGCTTGTCGATGATGCTCGTCGGGATCCGGATGTCGGGGATCGTGGCGTTGACACGCCGCGCCATGCGCGAGCTCGCCAGCACCAGCACACCCGCGTACACCTTCCCGTCATAGTCGAGCTGCTCGCGCCAGCGGAACAGCCGCGACAGGTCGAACGAGATCTGCACGAACACGAAGTCCGCACGTGCACGCCACCCCAGCGGCCGCCCCTGCCGCGCCACGGTCCCGATGCGGAAGTCCGGATAGCCCTGGAACAACGGACCGTTGCCGAAGCCGCGTACCTCGTCGATCATGCCGCGCACGGTCAGGTCGTCGGTCCGGCGGCCCTCTTGCGGCGCGTCTCCGTAGACGAACAGGAAGTGGTCGACGCCGTACGAGGCCGCGGTCAATAGGTCGCGGCGAAACCCGAGCAGGTTACGGTCGCGCGCGTTCAGACATGCGATCGAGCGTCCGCCCATGTACGCGACCTCGTGGGCGACCGCGACGCTGGACACCGTCGCCCGCCCCAGGTGGTTGTCCGGGATCAAGAACGCATCGACGACCGGGTTGAGCACGTCGATCTGCTCCCGCACGTGCTCGATGTCGGGCTTGCGCGGTGGCTCGATCTCGCACAGCACGCGGAACGCGTCGCCCTCGAGGAACGAAGGCGGCGGCTCCGGCGGGTTGGGAACGTGGCTCATGGAGTGGATATACCAGCAGGTGCCCCTAGTTACGTACCGTATCGGTGGCTAAGGCCGCGCACCTCGAGGATCGCGGTCGGCCCGTTCGTGCCGCGCGTAGGCCTGCTTGATCGCCTACCGGTTCGGTCTCTCAGACCTCACACGTCGACCGTGGGTCACGCCGATGGATCACGCGGGTCGGTTCGGCCAAGTTCGATCGCGCCGACTGACGAGTGCGGCTTACTTGTCGGGCAGGACCTCGTCGGCTATCGCCGAGAGCTTGTCGATCAGCTTGCCCGAGGCGCGGTCGTCGAGCGGGTCGAAGTCGTCCTCGCCGCCGCGCTTCCCGTCATCTTCCTTTTGGTCGTCGGTCGTTTCCTGCTCGGCCGTTTCCTTCACCTGGGCCACCAGCGCAACCGCTTGATCGACGACGCTCTTCGAGCGAGCAGGACGCGCGGCGGCGACCTCGCGGCGGCGGGGTGCCTTGGCCTCGACCATCGTCTGACCGTCTGCAACCGCGAAGCTCTCAGAGGCCGGGACGTCGTCGCGTCCGGGGGCCGCGTTGTCGGACGCAACCGAGACGGCTCCGCCGAATGCCACCACGACCACCATCGCAGTCGCGGTCATCTTCTCCGCAAGCAGCGGCGCGGTCACCTGCGTCACGGCCGGCACCTGCACGACCGTCCCGCTGTGCTTCATCTCGTCGAGCAGCGAGCGCAGCGTCGCGACCGGCGCGAGCACCCACCCACTGGCTTGGCCCCACGCGCGCTTGAACGACGCGCGCGCTCGGTGCAACAGCGCCTTCACCTGGGTCGAGCTCATCCCGAGTTGCGCGGCGATCTCGCGGTGGCTCAGTCCCTGGAGGTTGCGCAGCCTTAGGGCCTCTGCATGAAGAGGCTGGATCTCGTCGAGCGTCTGGAGCGCGGGCACGTCACGGATGACGACGTCTTCGGGGCCGAGGTCGGTATTCAGCGACTCGTGCTGCTCTTGTAGGGGAGTCATCACTGCGGTGCGGCCGCGGCGGCGGATGTAGTCGACGCAGACGTTGGATGCGATCCGCTGGAGCCACGCGCCGAGCTTGTACTCGCCGTTGAAGCGCGGCAGCGCGACGTATGCCTTCAGGAACGTCTCCTGGGTCGCCTCGCGGGCGTCTTCAGGGCTACAGAGCATCCGGCGGCAGACGCCGTGCACGCGGTCGCTGTAGCGCCGGTACATCTCCTCGTAGGCCCCGGGGACTCCGCCTTTGAACGCGACGACGAGATCCCGGTCGGGCCAGTTGGACAGGGAGGTGCCCTGTTTGTCCATAAGAAGGGGGATTCGCCCTCTAGGGGGCGATTCCTACCTCCCCTCCGCAGGCGGACTCAGCCCCCGCCCCTGTGTCAGACAGTCGGCGTCCCCACGGGGTCGTGGTCGGTGGTGCCCTGCTCGTCGACCAGCGGGCGCTCGACCGACATCGAGCCCTCGTAGCCCTGGTAGGTGTCGTAGCTGCGGTCCTTGGACCGGCCCAGCAGCGAGTCGAACAGACCGCTCTTGTAGGCGTAGAAGGCGCCGCCGGCGGCACCGACGATCAAACCGAGCTTGCCGAAGCGGGCGGCGAACGACGGCTTCTTCGGCTTGCGCATCTCGTTGATCCGCTCGATGCCTTCCTTGATGGCGAGGACGGCTACGGCTTTCTTCACGATCGGGTTCATGCGGTTCCTCCTATGGGTCGGACGGTCCGTTTCCTCTGCATACCCCGTAGGGCGGAGAAGTCAACTTTCCAGGGGTGCAAGCGACCGCCGTCTTTTCGCGCTCTCGACCGACCACCCCGACCACCCCGAC
>DASZOC010000031.1:0-65348 GCA_035550975.1 Actinomycetota bacterium
TCACCGACGGCGACGCCCCGACATCGACCGTGTACGTGACGCCGTCTTGCATCATCGCCCTCAATCGCGGCCACGCGTCCGGGTGCTCGTTCAACGTGTTCCACCCGGCGCCGTCCCACACCATGGTCACCACCAGCTTCACGCGCGGCCGGTCGACGACTGCCTCGAGCCGCGCGACGTCGTCGAGGTTCGATCCGTCGCCCGTGGCGAGCACGCCGCCGAGGAGAGTGACCAGCGTCGGAGCGACGTCGGCGAGCGTGCGATCGGTCGTCGGCGCGACCGTCCCGAGCGGCTCGATCACGCCGGGCCCGTAGAAGACCAGCGGTACCTCTTGGAGGTACGGCCACGGACCCGAGTGGCTCCATCCGTCGCCGCCGCCGGCGAAGTAGATCGGCGTGCGGGGGAGATACGAGATCTGGCCCGAGCGTGCCGGGTGGTAGCCACGGGCGACGAGCCCGCGCCATCCGTCTTCGAGCCCGCAGAACTGAGCGGCGAAGTCCGGCAGCGGTCTCGCGTGCGTCGCGACGTTCACCGCGATAACGCCGAGCCCGCCCGCCCCGCCCGCGGCGACGACCAGCAGGGCCGCCCCGACGATGCGTCTCAGCACGAGACCTCGTCGAGGAGCCGCGCCGGCACCGCCAGGTCGAACAGGCGGTCGGCGGCGGAGAAGTCGCCGGAACCGACGACCTTGGCCGGCTCGACGTCACTGTTGTCGCCCAAGGTGTAGCTGCCGATGAAGCGCGCTATCTCCTCCACCGTCACGTCGCGAGCGGCAAGCTCGTCGTCGAGCAGGAAGACCTCGGTGGGCCACACCGCTCGCACCACCGGCCCGAACTCCGCGCTGAGATCGCGCTCCAGCTCGTTCGGGTCGATCTCGTACGAGTCCAGCTCCGAGACGTCCGGCTGCATGCCGTGATCCGCGGTCACGACGACGACATAGTCGCCTTGGCCCACCGTGCGGTCGAGGTCGTCGACGAGACGACCGAGCGCGGTGTCGCTCGCTCGCATGACCTGCTCCACCTCTGGTGCGGCCATGTTGTAGTAGTGCGCGACGCGGTCGATCTGTTTGAAGTTCGTGAAGATCAGGTCGGTCACCCGGTCGCGCCCATAGCCTTCCCTGCGGATCATCTCCGTCAGCTTGGCGCCGTGGTGCTCTATGAAAGCGGGGGTCTCCTCCACGCGCGAGCGGACGTCGAGAGGGACGCGCAACCAGGAACCGTCGACCGCACCGTCGGTCCCGTCGAGCTCCTCCAGGAGAGCATCTAACCCCTGCTGGTTGCGGAACGCCCGCGGCATCGCGTAGTGCGCGCCGAACGTGTTCCAACGATTCGTCCTGCGATTGATCCACACCGCGTCGTCTCTGTCTGCCCCCGGTGTCTCGGCCCCCTTCCCGATCATCCCGAGGTGCCACGGCTCGTAGCCGACCATCGCAACCTCCGGGCGGCCCCCGTTACGCCTGTCCCACCGCTCTGCCAGTGTCTCGACCTCGACGAAACGCGACGACTTCCCGTCGACGAACGCGTCCGTCACCACTCCGTGCTCGTCCCGTATCGGAACGCCGGTGATGCCGTGCGTCGCGGGGAACACACCCGTTCCGAGGGTGGTGTGGACGGCCGGCGTCACCGACGGAGAAGACCCGACGATCGCGCTGCGATAGCTCACCCCGTCCGACATCAACCGGGCGAGGACCGGCCACGCGTCGGGCCACTGCTCGAGGCCGTTCCACCCGCCGCCGTCCCACACCACGACCACGACCAGCTTCGGGGGTGGCGCGTCCGCAACGACCTCGGTCAGGACGCGACCGTCGCGAGCTGCGCCCGGGTCGCGGTCGCCCGCATGACGCTCGACGCCGAGCATCGCCGCGAGCGTCGGTGCGACGTCGGCCACGGTGACCTCGCCGGTGGGCTCGACTCCTGCGGGGACCCGGCCCGGCGCGTAGAACACGAGCGGGATCTGCTGCAGGTGGTCCCACGGCCCCGAGTGGGTCCAGCCGCCGCTTCCCGTCGTCATGTACATCGGGTGGTGCGGGAGCAACGAGATCTGCCCGGCGCGATCGGGGTGGTAGCCGCGCCGGATCAGCTCGAGCCACGCCGGTGGCAACCCGCAGATCTGGTCCCGGAAGGACGGCGCCGCGGGACGTCCGAGGATCCGGTCGAGCACGATCTGCCCGCCGGCGACCGCGACCAGCGCTGCCGTGGCGACGATGGCGATCCTCGTGATGCCCTTGTGCCGCATGCGCTCCCGGCTAGGTCGGAGCCGACGCGAGCAGGCCGGCGCGCTTGAACCACACGCCGATCAGGCCGAGACCGGTCAGGAAGACGATCCCCATCCCCGCCATCAGCGCGCCTTGCGCGGAACCCGTCCACAGCAGCTTCATGGCCGCGGCCGCCACCACCCATGCCATGTTGTACGCGATGTCGTACAGCGAGAACGCGCGTCCGCGGAAGTCGTTGCCGAGCGCCTCCTGAACCATCGTGTCGAGTGAGATCTTGCCGAGGAAGAAGCCGAGCCCGAGGCAGAACGTGAGCAACGCCAGCGTCGCTCTGGTCTCGATACCGCCGAGGACCGCTACCGACACGCCGGCGAGAGCCGCGGCGGCAAGCGCCATCTGTCCCCCGCTGCGGGCACGATCGCGGAAGCGCGCGGCCAGGAGGAACCCGAGGACGGCCCCCGCCGCACCTGCGCCGCCGGTCACGATCAGGACCTGGAGGTCGTCGTCGGCGAGCAGATCGCGCGCGATGAAGCCGATCCCTACGATCGAGAAGCTCCACAACAATCGCAGCCAGAAATACGTGGTGATCGCAGCACCGGCTTTCGGGGTGCGCGCGACCTCCGCAAGACCCGCGACGATGTTCCTGACGACGCGCGCGATCTCTTCACCGAGAGTCGAGCGGGGACCGACCTCGCCGACCTTCCTCATCGCCAGAGAGATCGCGGCCCCGAGCAGATAAACGACCGCTCCGACGACGACGATGACCTCGGCCTCGAGGAAACCCGCCGCGATCAATGCTGCGCCGGCTCCACCCAGCTGGAACATCGCTCCGCCCAGCTGCGACACGGCGTTGCCTTCCGTCAGCTCCGTCGCCTCGAGCGTCTCCGGAAGCGCCGCGGCCTTCGTCGCAAGGACGACTCGCGTCGAAGCGAGAGTAAGGAGGAACGCGCCGAACAGCGCAGCATCCGGGACCGCGCCGAGCCCAACGAGCGCGATGAGGATGAGGACGACGGCACGCAGGCCGTTCGCGACCACGAGGAGCCGCCGCCGGTTCCACCGGTCGATCACGACACCGAGGAACGGGCTGATCACGGTGTAGGGGACGAAGAGATACAGCGCGATGCGAAGCAGCTCCTCCGGAGAGCGCGCGCCTTCGAGGTCGAAGCCCTCCTGGTTCCCGAACGCGATCAGCTTTGCCAGCGCGGCCTGCACGATCCCGTCACCTGCCTGCGCCGCGAACTGGGCGCCCATCAACAGGGCGAAGTCACGACGGTCGAGCAGCAGACGGAGGCCGCGCTTCAGCATCGCGGCACCTTACTCAGCAGGTTCGTACGTCGACAGAAACCGCCCGTGACGCCCATAATCGCCGGGCCCCAGGTCGCCGATGTCGAGCGACGGCGCGGCGAGGAAGCCGGTCGGGAACGCGGCCGCGTAGATCGTGTCGTCGAGGCGTTCATCCGGCACGAGCTCTCTACCGGGCGCGTCGTCGGGGATGTTCTCACCGAGGGTGTACGTCGCGATCCAGCGCGCGACGTCTTCTGCCGTCACCCCCTCGCGTTCGAGGCCGTCACGGTCGAGGTACAGGTCCGCAGGCGTGCCTTGCGTCACGACGTCGCCGAAGCGCGCGACGATGTCGAGCTCGAGCTCGCTGGTGTTGATCCGCCACCCACCGAGGTCGTCCGGCAGGGGCTGCTGCCCGTGGTCCGCGCTCAACACGAACAGGTAATCGTCACGGCCGATCGTCCGGTCGAGTTCGTTCATGAAGCGACCGATCTGAGCGTCCGTCTCTTTCAGGACGTCTTCCACCTCGGGGTTCTGGACGTTCCAGGCGTGGCCGGCGGAATCCGGCGGCTTCACTTCGACCCAGACGAGGTCGGCGACCTCGTCTCTGCCTATCGGCTCGTTCCGCAACAGCTCGACCACGGCATCGCCTACGAAGCGCGTGTACGCCGGCGTCGACGGTCGCTCGTTCTTGTTGGCGACGATCTCTTCGACGTCGTTCCCGAACCAGAGCCCGTCTTGCTGTCCGTCGCGCCCGTCCAGCTCCTCCTCGTAACGCGCGAGGCGGTCGAGATCGGTCGGGTCGAGATGGTCCGGGAGCTCGTAGAACTTCTCGTTGATATGCCACTGCTGTCGCTCGCGCGCCCACACGGCGGCGAGGTCCCTGTCACCTCCGTCGCGCAGGGCACCTTTGCCGATCATCCCCAGGTGCCAGTTCTCGTAGGAGATCGTGGCGACGATCGCGTCGTTGTCGTTGTGCTCGTCCCAGAGCTCCGACACGGCCGGCTTCTCCACGTATCGGAGGTTCGTCCTCGCGTTCAGGAAGACGTCGACGATGCGTCCCCGCTCGTCGCGCAGGACGTTCCCGGGGATGCCGTGTTGCGCCGGATACCAGCCCGTGCCGAACGTCGCGTGCAACGCGCCGGTGGTGGAGGGGGCGGAGCCGATGTTGGCCTCCGTGTAAGAGATCCCCTGATCCATCAATCGGCGGATGTTCGGCCACGCCTCGGGATAGCGGTCGAGGACGTTCCAGCCGCCCCCGTCGATCACGACGGTGAAGATCAGCTTCGGGGGGACGTCGATGCCCCCGCGGAGCCGGCACGGCACCACCTCTTCCAGGCACCGGCCCGGAGAACGGAAGTCGTCGAGGCCGAGGATGCGGGCGTACGTCGGCGCGAGCGCCGCGATGTCGACCGCGCGCTCGACCTCGCGGCCCCCGTCGAGGCCCATGCCGCGGGCGACGAGGGGCACGCGGGTCAGGTAGGACCAGGGCCCGGGGTGGGTCGTCTTGATCTCGACATCGTCGGTCCCGAGCGTGGTCAGGTCCCAGCTGCTGATCATGAAGTGGTGCGGCTTCGCCACGAGCATGATGTCGCCGGACCGATCCGGAACGTGGCCCCTGACGAGGTTCACCATCACCGGCGTCCCGACGCTGCGCGCCATCTCCTCGACGGTCGGCGCGCCGGGAGGAACGGGATCCTGCGGGCGCAGACGGTAAGCCGCGGTCGCGGCCACCACCGCGGCGATCGCGACGACGATCAGGACGCGCTTAGACAAGGTCTGCCTTCATGGATGGCGGCACACTAGTACACGGTCAATACAGATAGGGCGACTCGGGCTCGTCGATCTGCGTGACGTCGCTCGCGTTCACGACGAAACCGTCCGCGGTCCGCGCCAGTGTCCCCTCGACACGGATCCAGGTATCGTCGGGGAGATCACCCGACGTGCCCGGGTCGACCACGACCGAGTACGGGACGGCATCCGCGGCACAGCAAGAGATATAGAAGCGAGTCACGGCGAATGTGTCTCCGGACGCGCGCTTCGGGTGGGTTACGAACCCGACGAGCGACACCTCGAGACCGTCGGTGATACCGACGGAATCGGCGTACTCCAGCGACATCGACGCGTAGTGGATCTCTTCGAGGCCGACCCGGCCGTCGCTGCGCGGCGGAGGCACGAACGACGCGAGCGCACCGACGGCGGATGCCTTGCGCGACGCGGCTTGCGCGCCGAGGCGAGGAGCCGGCAACGCGGCCACGAGCAGGAGTGGCGCGAGCAGGATCGCGGCCCCCAGCGCGTCGGCGCCGCGCGCCCCAGGCCCGCGCGAACGAACCGCCTGCAGGGTCGTGAACGCACCCGCGACCAACAGACCCGCGGCTCCGAACCATGCGACCCAGTAGGTCCGGGGGCCGAGGAAGCGGGTCATCGCTCCCGAGGCGCCGATCCACAGGAGGAAGACCCCCCAGACGGTCATGACGATCCCCATCAGGCCTCGTCGCGTCATCGGTTAGCCACCAGTGCTTCGAACCACAACGACCCGGCGAGCACGACGGGCACGGCAACCACGATCAGACGCAGCACGAAACGGCGTCGGAACGTCGCGCCGTAGAGGAACGCGAGCTTGGCATCGACCACCGGCCCGAACACGAGGAACGCCAGCTGCGACCCCAGCGGGAACTGCACGAACGAGACCGCCACGAAGGCGTCGGCCTCCGAGCACAACGACAGGACGAACGCGACTCCCATCAGCGCGAGCGTCCCGACGATCGAGGTCCGGGCGATCCCAGACACGATGCTCTGGGGGATGACGGTCTGCAATACAGCCGCGAGCGCACCACCGAGCACGACGAAGCGCCCCATGAAGAAGAAGTCGTTGCCCAGGTGATCGAAGAACGCGCGGGCGCGCTGCGGTCTCGCAGGACGGTGGTCGTGATCGTCTGCAACGTCGGCGCGATCATCGGCGTCGCCGTGGTCGCCGTGCCCGTGATCGTCACGCGGCCGCGCTCGAAGGAGCTCGGAGGCGTCGCCGGTCCCGATCGCCCACCCCGCGACCACGGCAAGGACCAGCCCGAGCCCTGCGCGTCCCAAAACCATCTGCGTTGCCAGCCCCCGTCCTTGGTATGCGACGACCGTCGACAGCAGGACGATCGGGTTGAGCACCGGCGACGCCAGCATGAAGGCGATGCCCGCCGACGGGTGCATGCCGCGCGCGATCAGGCGCCGCGCGACGGGGACCGAACCACACTCGCACACCGGGAACGCGACACCGCTCATGGCCGCGGCCGGTAGCTGCAGAGCAACCGGCAGCCGCCCGAGCCGCGTGAAGGCCGCGTCGGAGACGAAGACCTCGATCGCGGCGCTGACGGCGGCTCCCAAGAGGACGAACGGCAGCGCCTCGATGACGATCGAAGCGAAGATCACCACGAACGTCTCGAGCGCCGCGATATCGCCCAAGGGGCCGGCGCGGCCGGCGACGACAAACGCGAGCGCGGCCAGCATCATCGCCACTCCGAGCGGAGCGACGCGGCGCGCCGGCGCGGTCAGGACCTCGGAGCTCACTGGTCGAGTCAACCACCTCCGACGGCCTAGACGACGCCGAATCCGGCGTTCTAACCGCGGTCCGGCGGCTGCTGCGTGCTACCCTTTCGCAGGCGGAAAACCGCCCCTGACCTGCGGGAACAGCGGAGGACACCATCGAGATCATGGGCCTGAGGCTCCTCGGCGCGCTCTGCGCGATCGGCCTCGGGGCGTTCGCGATCCGGCGCTACCAGAAAGACCAGTTGCGCCGGGGGGAGATGCTGCTCGTCGGGCTCGTAATCGCCGGACTCGGCGTCGCCGCGCTCGCTCCGGACACGCTGGACCCCGTGCTGTCCGCGCTCGGCTTCGAGCGAGGGCAGGAGCGGCGGATCATCGGGTTACTCGTCATCTCGAACCTGCTGACGCTGGGTCTGTTGTTCCGCGGCATCTCGCGCGACGACCAGCTGTCGAACGAGCTCGGTGATCTCGTCGACTACATGGCGCTGCAACGTCTCAAAGAGAGCGGCTGGCAGCCGATCGCCGGCGCGTGCGCCGTGATCATCCCCGCCTACAACGAGGCCGACAACCTGCCTGCAGTCCTGGGGCAGATGCCGGAGGACGTCGAGGGGCTCCCGACGATGCCGATCGTGATAGCCGACGGCTGCACCGACGGCACTGAGGCCGTAGCCGCGCGGCTCGGAGCGGGTGTCATCCGCCGCGATCTGCGACGCGGATCCGGAGCGGCCGTACGACTCGGCTACAAGGCCGCGCTGGAGGCGGGGGCGAAGGTGGTCGTGACGCTCGACGCGGACGGACAGCACGACCCGAAAGAGATGCACCGCCTCGTCGCGCCCCTCGTCGCGGGGAACTGCGACATGGTCCAGGGGTCGCGGATCCTGGGGTCGTTCGAGATCGAATCGAACGTCCGGATGTACGGCGTCAAGGTGTTCGCGAAGCTGCTCAGCGCCCTAAGTCGCACCCGCATCACCGATCCGTCGACCGGTTACCGCGCCATGACAGCCAGAGCGTTGCGGCGACTCGATCTGCGCCAGGACCAGTTCTACGTGTCCGAGGTGATCCTCGACTCCGCGCGCAAGGGCCTCAACGTGATCGAGGTACCGATCACGTTCCGCAAGCGCGCGTCGGGCGCGACGAAGAAACCGACTAGCCTCAAGTACGCATGGGGGTTCAGCAAGGCCATCGTGCGCACCTGGATGCGCTAGAGGTCGCCGACCTCTTCGATGTAGGGAGCGTTTTTCGTCGCGCGCAGCGCGATACGGCCGTCCACGAACGCGACGACGTGGTCCCCCGCCAGCTCGCGGCGCCAGCCCTGCATGAGACGGTGGCGCGACAGGTCCTGGATCCCCGCGGACACGTCCGCGAGGAGGGCCTCGAGCTCGCCGCGCGTCGACACGAGCTCGGTCGCGAGCCCCGCTGCTTCACAGCGGCTGCGAACGATCGCGTCGCACGGCCCGGACAGCACGCGCGCCCGCGTCTGAGCCGCGCGGGGCGGCGCCTTCGGCGCCTCGACGTCCTCTCCCTCTACCCCCTCGCGGACGGCGCGGACGATGTGTGAGCCGAACCGTTCGGCCTCGCGCGGGTTCAACCCGCGGATCTTCGACAGCGAGGCAACCGAGGTCGGGGCGCGGCGTGCGATCTCGACCAGCGTCGGGTCCTTGACGACCCAGCCGCGCGGCAGGTCCCGCCGCTGCGCCTCCGTCTCTCGCCACGCCGCCACCGACCGCAACACCGATAGCTGCTTCGCGCTCAACGACCCGCGGCCCCCGACACGCTTGTAGCTGTCGGTGACGTCCAGCTCGTAGGAGTCCTTCGACTCCAGCGACGTAAGCTCCTCGCGCACCCAGGACGAACGTCCCTGCTGCTCGAGCTCCCGCTTGAGCCGCGCCGCGACCTCGACGAGGTACCTGACGTCATCGGCCGCGTAACGCAGCTGGTCGTCCGTCAGCGGCCTCCGGCACCAGTCCGAGTAGGACTCCCCCTTCGTGAGTCGCGCTCCGGTCGTCTCCTGCACGAGGCGCCCGTACGGCAATGAAGCCCCGTACCCCGCGAACGCGGCCGCGACCTGGACGTCGTAGACGTTCGCCGGGACCGACCCATACTGCTCGTAGAAGATCTCGAGGTCTTGGCGACCTGCGTGCACGATCACTTCGACCGTCGCGTCGGCGACGAGATCTGCCAGGCCCGACAGGTCGGTCACGTCCAGCGGATCGACGATGAAAACGTCCTCGGCAACCGCGACCTGCACGAGGCAGAGCCGCGCGCGGTAGGTGCGCTCGCGCATGAACTCGGTATCGAGAGCTAACACACCGCCCGATCGCGCTCGTTCCGCGATCGACGCGAGGTCCCTGGTGGTGACCGGCGTCCGGCCCGAAGAGGGTGCCGCGGGCTAACCCTCGGGGAGACCGAGCTCCCGCGCGATGAGGATGCGCATGACCTCGGACGTGCCCTCGCCGATCTCGAGGATCTTCGAGTCGCGGAAGTGGCGGCAGACGGGGAATTCCTCGATGTAGCCGTAACCACCATGGACCTGGACCGCATCCCGCGCGACGTCCACCGCGATCTGCGATGCGTAGAGCTTCGCCATCGCGGCCTCCTTCTTATACGGCCGCCCCACCTCTGCGAGCCACGCCGCCTTGTAATAAGCCTGCCGCGCGAGTTCGGTCTTCGTGGCCATGTCCGCGATCTTGAACTGCAATCCCTGGAACGCGCCGATCGGCTTTCCGAAGGCCTTGCGGTCGTGCGAGTAGCGGATCGATTCGTCGACGCACCCTTGCGCGAGTCCCACCGCGAGCGCCGCGATCGCGATCCGGCCGTCGTCGAGGATCTTCAGGAAGTTGCGGAAGCCCTCACCACGGTCGCCGAGCAGGTTCTCCTCCGGCACGCGGCAGTCGGTGAACGACAGCTCGTGCGTGTCCGAGTGCCACCAGCCCATCTTGCGATACGGCTTCCCGACCTCGAATCCCGGTGTTCCCGAGGGGACGATGATCGCCGAAATCTCCTTCTGTCCGTTGTGCTGCGCCGTGATCGCGGTTGCCGTCACGAAGGATGTGATCGGGGTCCCGGAGTTCGTGATGAACGACTTCGACCCGTTGATCACCCACTCACCGTCGTCCAGCTTGGCGGTCGTCTTCGTCCCGCCGGCGTCGGACCCGGCCTCGGGCTCGGTCAGGCCGAAACCGGCGAGGGCCTCACCGGCCGCGAGCGGCGGGAGCCAGGTCTGCCTCTGCTCCTCGGTGCCGAAGCGGTAGACCGGCATGCCGCCGAGACCGACCGCCGCCTCCAGCGTGATCGCGAGCGACGAGTCGACCCGCGCCAGCTCTTCGATCGCGAGACAGAGCGTGAAGAAATCGGCACCCGAACCGCCGTACTCCTCGGGGAACGGCAACCCGAACAGACCCAGGTCGGCCATCTGCTTCACCGCGTCCATCGGCAGCTCGTGCTCGTGGTCCCACCGCTCGGCGTTCGGCCGGATCGCATCGTCGACGAAGCTGCGAACGGTCTTTACGAAATCCTGTTGCTCCGGAGACAGGTCGAAGTCCACGCCCGGAGCCTATAGGCGCCTCCGCGCGACGGATCCGTAGCGCGAAGCACCGTTAACCAAACAGCTTCGGCAGCTTCGCTTTCGCAGACAAGCTTCCGTGCACCTTCAGGCGCCGCTTCAACAACGCCATCCGCGCGTCCATCCGATCCGCCGCGATCTTGGCCCAGTCCGCCGAGCTCGACTCGAGACGAAGGGCCGGTTCGCCCGCCGTGCCCGGTTTCGCTTCGATGTGGCCGTTCGTGACGACGATGTACCACGATTCGGCGTCGGTGAAGTCCCACTGGACCGGACCCGACAGCGACCGCGCGACGTCGATGTCCATCAACCGCGTCATCCCGTCGAAGAGAAGCTCGAAAGCCTCCGGCGTGAGCTCCGGCTCGCGCGTATCGTCACCGATCACGCCCGCGTCGATCAGGACCCACGCGCGGCGCGCGCGCTCTTCGTACGACACCGTCATGTCCTGCGATTTGAACAGGCGTAGCTCTTCGGGGTCGAAGCCCATCCGTCTGAGCTTCGTGTCGAACGAACGCATCCCGAACGCGAAGATCTCTTCGACCGTGAAGTCGAAGCACTCCGCGTAGCTGCGGTCGCGGTTCGGCGGGACGAAGACGCCGGCGGCCATCGGCATCACCCGGTCCCACAGCTCGACGGCTGCGGCCCTGCATTCCGGAGAGGAACGCACCAGCTCGCCGAGGAACTTCACGCCGAACGCAACGTGGCGCGCCTCGTCACGCGAGACGTTCGTGATACCCGCCGTGAATCCCGGGAGGATGTCGAGCTTCTCGACGTAACGCTGGATGAAGTGCTGGCCGGGGATCGCGAGCACACCTTCGATGATCACGTGATACAGCGCGACGGTTTGCGCCAGCAAGGGCTTGTCCTTCGGCTTCTTCCGCAGCGCGTCGGTGAGTCTATCCAGCTCGGCGAACACCTCGCGGAACCCCCACGTCAGCTGGTCGTCGACCGCACGCAGCGTGGAATGCGTGTCGTGTCCGAAGCCGCCGACCTCGCGCATGAACCGATCGAAGAAGACGTGGTGGCGCGCCTCGTCGACGATCTGCGTCGTGAGGAAGATGCTCTCGGCGAAACCCGGAGCCGCATCCAGGACGGGTGTCAGCGTGCGGGCGACGGCTTCTTCGCCGACCAGGAACATCGCGTAGTTCCACAGCGCGGCCGTCCGCTGCTCCTCGGTCAGCCGAGTCTGCCACTGGTCGGTATCGATAGAGAAATCGATCGCCGTCGCGCTCCAGTTGTTCTCCTCCCACAGGCGGTACAGGCGCTGATAGGAGATGACGTCCTGTTTCAGAGGTAGTTCTTGTTCGTTGCTCACTCGGGCGGGGCCCCCTCGGTCGTGATGATGTGCTCTATCCTTCATCATCTGGAACTTGACCGCCGGGTCAAGTAGGACCCTCCGAGGAGACCGCCGTGGATTTCTCGCTGAGCGAAGAACAGATCGAGCTGAAGAAATGGGCGCACGAGTTCGCGGAGAAAGAGATCCGTCCCGTCGCGGCCGAATACGACGAATCGGAGGAGTTCCCGTGGCCGGTCGTGAAGAAAGCTGCCGAAGCCGGCCTCTACTCCGTCGACATCTACCTCCAGGCGCAGCAGGACCCGACCGGCCAGACGCTTCCGATATTGATGGAGGAGATCTTCTGGGGATGCGCCGGCATCGGCCTCGCGATCTTCGGCACCGGTCTTCCGCTCTCCGCTCTGGCGGCCGTCGGTACCTCAGAGCAGCTGTTCGAGTGGGCGCCGAAGATGTTCGGCACGCCGGAGGACCCGAAGCTCGGCGCGTTCGCGGTGACCGAGCCCGAAGCGGGATCCGACGTGCGCAACCTGCGAACGAAAGCCGTGCGCGAGGGTGACGAGTGGGTCCTCAATGGGACGAAGGTCTTCATCACGAACGGTCAGTACGCAGACGTGTACGTCGTCGTGGCAACCGTCGACGCCGAGCTCGGCCACCGCGGGCAGGCGTCCTTCGTCATCTCTCGTGAGGATCCCGGCATCAAGCCCGGAAAGAAGGAGAAGAAGCTCGGTATCCGCGCCTCCGACACGTCCGAGGTCATCCTCGAGGACTGCCGCATCCCGGTCGACCGGGTGCTTGGTGGCATCGACAAGCTCGAGTCAAAACTCGACAAGGCGCGCAAGGGCGAGTCGAGCGGCCGTTCCTCCGCCGCCCTCAGGACCTTCGAGGTCACCCGTCCCGCGGTCGGCGCGCAGGCCGTAGGGATCGCCCGCGCCGCGCTGGAGTTCGCGATCGACTACGCGAAGGAGCGCAAGGCGTTCGGGGTCCCGATCAGCCAGCACCAGTCGATCCAGAACCACCTCGCGGACATGGCCACCGAGGTGGAGTGCGCGCGGCTACTGGTACAACGCGCCGCGTGGATCGCTGCCAGCGGGCAACCCTTCGACAAGGCCGAGGGTTCCATGAGCAAGCTCAAAGCGGGCGAAACCGCGGTGAGCGTCACCGAGAAAGCGGTACAGGTCCTCGGCGGATACGGATTCATCAAGGACTTCCCGATCGAGAAGTGGTACCGGGACTCGAAGATCTACACGTTGTTCGAAGGGACGTCCGAGATTCAGCGGATGGTGATCGCGCGCGCGCTCGTAAGCTGACCTGACCGTCGCCGGGACGAGCCGGCGACCGCGCCGGCTACTTCGTCGCTTTGAACACCCAGTTCACGGTTGCGCTCATGCCGCCGGCCCAGTTGCACGGACCCATCAGGACCTGTGAGCCTTTCCGAACGGCCACCAGAACCTCTTCCTCGGGAGCGTCCCCGGTCAGCTGGCTCGCGGTAGCCGAACCGAGCTCGCTGCCACTGGAGTCGTTGACGAACAGGTCCCAGTCGCCGTCGAAGTCGACCATCGTCACCGTGAGGATCCCCGTGGCGGGAGCCTTGAAAGCTTCCGTCACCTGACTCGCGGAGTTGTTGCAGCCGTCGGGGCCGGGATAAGGGAGGGCCTGCGCCGTGAAAGAACCCTTCTTCGACTTGGCGGCGAGGGCGGGAGCGGCGAGCGACGTCGCAGCCAGGACCAGAGCGGTGAGCAGGATGATCGACTTGCGCACGGACATCGCCTCCCAGAGCGGTGGGCGGGCCCGGTGGCGCCGCCGCTGTAGGGAAGGGTCGCCGCCCGGCCCCGAAGCCCCTGCTGGTCCCCCTGCCCCTAACGAGAGGGGCTGGACCGGGTGTTAGGCGACGAAGGCGTCGATCGCTGTTGCGAGCTCGTCCGGCGCCTCCTCCGGGACGAAGTGGCCCACGTCGTCGAGCTCGACGATCTCGGCCTGCGGGATGTCGCGCTTCATGCCGCGCAGCAGGCTGGGAGGCAGCGCCGGGTCCTTCATGCCCCACACGATCAGGGTCGGCATCTCGATCTCGCGCCGCCCCCCGCCGTCGATCGCGTCGGTGCGCACGACGCCGCGTCCGAGTCGGACGCGGACCTGTCTCGTAAGCGCTTTCCTGGTCACGGTCCGGTAATACGCGAGCGCCGACGCGACGCGCTCGGGATCGGAGTAGGCCTCTTGATAGATGCGCAGCGGCTCGCCTTCGAAGACCGAGCGCTGTGCCGCAGGTGTGGCTCCGCGCAGGAACACCGAGAGGATCTGGTCACCCGTGAAGCGGAACGCCAGCTCCGGCAGGAGGGGGATGTTGAACAACCAGATGTACCAGCTGTGCAACGGGCTGAGCTCGCGGAACGCCGTGTTCGTCAGGACCAACCTCCGAACCCTATCCGGCCGGTCGAGAGCCATCCACAGTGCGAACGCGCCGCCCCAGTCGTGCCCGGCGACGACAGCTTGCGGCGCATCGACGGCCTCCAGGTAGTCGAACAGGATGCGCGCGACGGTCGCGGCATCGTGGACCGGCGGGGCGGCGCTGGCGCCGAAACCGGGAACGTCAGGAGCGAGGACGCGGAAGCGAGACGAGAGACGTTCGGCCACGCCGCGCCAGCAGTGACCGGTCTGCGGGAACCCGTGCAGCATCAGGATCGCTGGACCGTTGCCGACCTCGCGATGGAAGATCTCGGTCGAGCCTGCCTGCACCGCGCGCTCGAGCATCCGACAACCTAACCACGCGGTCGCACGAGCACCCACCGCCGGTCGCGAAAGGTGCCGGGGCCAACGACGGGCTCTGCCGCGCCCGGCTCCGTCGTCACGAGCCAGTCCGGCTCGATCGCTCGATCCTCGATCGCCTCACGCCACGACGCGGCAAGCGAGCGATAGCGGATACGCCACGGATTGTGTTCGGGTGTGCCCTCGACATTCGCGACACGCACGCCCGAGAACTGCCACAGATAGAAGCCGAGCAGTCCATCGTCTTCGACGAACACGACGTCGTCGGGATCCATAACGGACGCAGCCGACCGAACGAACGATCCCCGCTGCAGGTCGGCGGTCCCATACAGGAATCCCTTCTCGCCGGCCCGGATCGTCTCGGTCAACGCCACCGATGCGAACACCGGCGACATCGCGGCGAATGCCAGCACGATCCCGACCGTCGTGGCCGCGAGCGCGACCGACCGCCGCGCGAGCCACGCATACCCGACGGTGATCGCCACTCCTGCGAGAGCACCGGCGACGAGGTGAGCCGGAGGCCAGAAACGTCCGTGGTGGAGCGCGGTCTCGTTCGCGAACACTCCCCACCCGGATCGCTGCCGGAGCCACGCGATCAGAAGTAACCCCGCCGCTGCGACGGCGAAGGCGACGAAGCCGCGCCGCAGGACCGGCGGCTGACCCAACGTCACCGCGACACCCGCCGCAGCAAGCGGGAGCAACAAGCCCCACGCGGCGAGACCCGACGGGATCGGCCATTCGACTCCCGACCTCGGCGACACATCGACGAAACCGTCGTAGCGGAGCTGGTCGACCGCGACGGGGGCCGCCCACAACGCGAAGGTCGCGAGGGCCGCCACGGCGACCACCGCGACGGCGCGCGACGACAGCTCACGGCGTGCGACGAACGCCGCCGCGAGCGCCCACGCGACCGCACTCGTCAACATCGGGACGCTCACTACGCCGACGAGCCCGATCGCGGCGCCTGCGGCAGCGGCTCGGGGCAAGGACCGGCTCGTCATCGACGTCAACACGAGCAGCGCAGAGCACGCCAGCAGCACGAGGCCCAGCTCTCGTGGCAGGGCCGGCGGAAGCAACTCGTAGACCGAGTTCGGCGAAGCGACCACGAGGTCGGCCCCGTAGCGCGCTTCCAACGGACTCTCGATGAAGTCGGGTGTCTGTGCTCGAACCCAGCCGAAGCCGCCGACCAGCGAGAACGCGGCGGCACCGGCCAGCCCGGCCCGCGGGTTCACGACCCGCGCGAGGCACGAGGCCGACAGCGGTAACCACATCACCAACAGCAGCTGGAGCGCTTCGTGTGCAACGACGGGATCGCTTCCGGGGACGACCCGGCTCATGGTCGCGAGTGCCGCGTGATAGCCCCACGGATACGCGTTGCGGGCGAAAGGCTCGGGGGCGGGTCCCTCGGGACGACTCTCACCTCCGAGGAGTTGCTCGGTCCAGCCGAGGTGCCACGGTGGGTCGCCGGTACGAAGGCTGGAACCACCGACGATGCCGGGAAGTGCGTAGAGCGCGACGACCACGACGGCCAGCACGACCACCGCCGGTGATACCCGCGGCGTCACCCAGCGGGCGCCGCTCCGCCGCGCTGCGATGCCAGCCACGATCGCGGCCGTCGCCGGCACCGGCCACCTCTGACCAAACCACCACCCGGACGAGACGATGTGGATCAGCATGGAGGCGATCGCGAAGGCGACGAACCCGAGAGCGGCGAACAGCCATCGCTCGGGGGGACCGAGCGACCGGTGGTCGAAACCGAGCGCGGGCGCAACGAGCGACACGACGCCTCGGCCGAGCCCCAGGACCGCCGCCGTCTGCAGGAGGGTTAGCCCGAGTACCTCCGCGGTCACTCGATGACTGCGAGTGTCTGTCCCGCGGCGACGGTGTCGCCCGGGCGGACCGCGAGACGTGCGACGCGGCCCGCAACCGACGCGGCGATCGTCGTCTCCATCTTCATGGCTTCGAGCACCATGAGCGGGTCGCCGACCGCAACTTCGACGCCGTCCTCCGCGAGGACCTTCAGGATCGTGCCCTGCATCGGCGCCGTCACGTCCCCGGTGCCGGCGAATCCATGCACGGCGGCCGATGCAGACGCCGACATGGCGGGGTTCCATAAGCGGACGGTCGTCCCACCGACGAGGAGGACGTCCTGCGTCTCGCCCGTCGCGTCCACCGCGTCGCGTGCCAGCGACGCGAGGATGTCACCGTCCTCGACCGTCCGCGTGGTGTGGGTGCCTGCGACGAACGCCTCGTGTTGGAGCAGTAGCTCGTGCGCGGCGATCGTCGTGGCGACACCTTCGACGACCATCTCGTCGAGCGCCCGCAACATCCGCGCGCGAGCTTGCTCACGGTCGTTGCCCCAGGTGATCAGCTTCGCGATCAGCGAGTCGTAGGCGCTCGGGACCTCGTCGCCCTGCGCGTAGCCGGAGTCGACCCTCACGCCCAGCCCGTTGGGCTCGACGTAACGCGTGATCGTGCCTGGCGTGGGGACGAAGCCCGCTGCGGGGTCTTCCGCGTTGATGCGGCATTCGATCGAGTGACCCTGCATCCGAGCTTCGACGTGGGCTTGATCGAGATCGAGCGCGTCACCGGACGCGATGTCCAATTGGCACGCGACCAGATCGATCCCGAGCAGCTCCTCGGTGACCGTGTGCTCGACCTGCAGACGCGCGTTCACTTCGAGGAAGTAGAAGTCGCCACGTTCGTCGACGAGCATCTCCACGGTCCCGGCGTTCACGTAGCCGCTCGCGATCGACAACGCCACCGCGGCCTTCCCCATATCGCCCATCCGGTCGGCGAACCGCGGCGGCGGCGTCTCTTCGATCAGCTTCTGGTGACGTCGCTGCAACGAGCAGTCCCTGACCCCCAGCCACAGCGCGTCGGTCGGCGACGGCGCCAGCAGCTGCACCTCGAGATGCTTCGGAGCCTCCAGGTATCTCTCGACGAACACCTCTTCGGAGCCGAAATACGCCTGTGCCTCGCGGCGGGCCGATGCGAAGGCGCCTGAGATCTCCCCTTGGCTGCGCGCGACCTTGAGGCCGCGGCCGCCACCGCCCCCCGATGCCTTGATCGCGACGGGGAATCCGTGCTCGCGGGCGAACTCGGCGATCGTTTCGGGATCGGCGATCGGTGCGGTGATGCCCGGCACGACCGGTACCCCCGCGTCCTCGGCGATCCGGCGCGCACCGATCTTGTCTCCGACGGCGGTGATCGCGGCCGGTGGCGGCCCGACCCACACCAAACCCGCGTCTTCGACCGCCTGCGCGAACGCGGCGCTCTCGGACAGGAACCCGTAGCCGGGGTGGATCGCCTGCGCTCCGGTCGAGATCGCCGCATCGATGACGGCGGCCGCATCGAGGTACGTCTCCGTAGGCGCTACGCCCGGTAGGTGGACGGCTTCGTGTGCCATCGCGACATGACGTGAGGCCGCATCGACATCGGAATGGACGGCGACGCACCTCACGCCGCGCTCGCGGCACGTTCGCGCTATGCGTACCGCGATCTCGCCCCGGTTGGCGATCAGGATCTTGTCGAACATCTACGCCGAGACCCTGCCCGCGACATCCCACCGAGGACCGGCCTTCAACAGCTTCCCCGGTAGCTCACCTTCGATGAACGACTGCGCCATGCGCGCGGCCTCGAGCAGACGATCGAGGTCGATGCCGGTCGCGATCTCCATGTCGTGGAGCATGTGTACGAGATCCTCGGTCGCGATGTTGCCGGTCGCGCCTTGCGCGAAGGGGCTTCCGCCCATGCCGCCTATCGATGCGTCGAAGTAGTCGACACCGAGCTCGAGCGCCGTCACGACGTTCGCAAGACCGGTGCCGCGCGTGTCGTGGAAGTGCATGTTGAGGGCGAGCTCGGGAAGCGCGCCACGAACCGCATCGACTACCTCGCGCACCCGACGCGGCGTCGCCATCCCGGTGGTGTCTCCGTACGACAGGCCCCTGATCCCTATGTCCCACATGCGCTGCGATACGTCCACGACGCGCGACGGCGGGACATCGCCCTCATAGGGACAGCCGAACGCGGTAGAGATCGTCCCTTCGACGGGGATCTCAGCTTCACGCGCGATGGCGGCGACTGCCGCGACATCCTCGAACGACTCGTCGGTCGTCTTGCGCACGTTCTTGAGGTTGTAGGAGTCGGACGCCGCGGTGAACACCTGCAACGCGTCGACGCCGAGCTCGGCGGCGATCTCGGCACCTTTGCGGTTCGGGACGAGCGCCGAGTACACGACTCCTTCTTCGTGCACGAAGCCGTTCCAGACGTCGCGAGCGTCCGCCATCTGCGGCACCGCCTTCGGCGAGACGATCGAGATCGCCTCGATGTAGCGCAGCCCGGTCTGCGAGAGCGCGTCGATCAACGCGACCTTGTCGGCGGTCGCGACGTCGCTCTTCTCACTCTGGATCCCGTCACGCGGCCCTACCTCGCGGATCCGGACGGCTGCGGGGTATGTCACCGGTTCTTCCACTCCGGCGAGCGCTTCTCGTTGAACGCCGCGATCCCCTCGGTTCGGTCCTCCGACGCGATCACCACCGTCCACGCGTCGTGCTCGGCCTCCAGACCCTCTTCGAGCGGGATCGCAGCGTCGATGGCACGCTTCGCCTCGCGCAGCGCAACCGGGGACGACCTGCAGAGATCGCGGGCCGTTTGCAGCAGCGCGTCGTCCAGACGCTCACGGGCGACGACGTCGCTGACGAGGCCGAGCCGCTGAGCCGCGGCCGCGTCGATCTGCTTCCCGGCGAAGATGAGCTCCTTCGCGCGCGAGGTCCCGACCTTGCGCGTCAGCAGTTGGGTGCCGCCGCCCGCAGGGATGAGTCCGACCCGCGTCTCGGGCAAACCGATCATGGTTCCCTCCGCGGCAACGATCAGGTCGCAGGACAACGCCAGCTCGCACCCGCCACCCAGCGCGAAGCCGAATATCCCCGCGATCGTCGGTTGTGGGACCGACCGTACCGCCTCGAACATCCCGCGAACCTGGTTGCGGTTGGCGTAGAAATCCTGCAACGAGAAGCCCGCTCGCTCCTTGAGGTCGGCGCCCACGCAGAAGGCCTTCGACCCTTCCGCTCGCAACACGACCACCCACACGTCGCCGTCGGCGGACACGTCTTCCATCGCGCCTGCGATGTCGTCCGCCATCGCGCCGGAGATCGCGTTGAGCGCGTCCGGGCGGTTCAGAGAGACGACGCCGGTGTGGCCGTCGACGCGGGAAGTGACGAAGCTCAAACCGGGGGGACCCCGTGGCGGCGGTCCGAGAAGTGCCGGTCCTTCCGTTCTGCATTCGCGAGCCGCCGCACGAGCTCGGCCCGCAGGTCGTCGGGCTGCACTACCGCGTCGATCACGTTCTCCGACGCCAGGTGGACGAGGTCGATGTCGGCCTCGTACTCGGCCCTCTTTGCGGCGATGAAGGCGGCGCGTTCTTCCGGATCTTCGATCGCCTGGATCTTGTTGAAATACACCGCGTTGATCGCCGGCTCCGGCCCCATCACCGCGATGCGAGCGGTAGGAAGCGCGATCGTGGCGTCGGGCTCGAAACCCGGTCCGGCCATCGCGTAGAGGCCGGCGCCGTATGCCTTGCGGACGACGACGCAGAACTTCGGCACGGTCGCCTCGGACACCGCCGTGATCATCTTTGCGCCGTGGCGGATCATGCCCTGGCGCTCCACGGCCGTTCCGATCATGAAACCGGGGACGTCCGACAGGAACACCAGCGGGATGTTGAACGCGTCGCACAGCCAGATGAACCGCGCGGCCTTGTCCGACGAGTCGACGAACAGCACGCCGCCCTTCTGCGCGGGCTGGTTCGCAACGATGCCGATGGCGCGGCCCGCGATGCGGGCGAGCCCCGTGATCAGCTCCTTCGCGAAGTCCGGCTTGACCTCGAAGAAGGACGCATCGTCGGCCACGCCCGCGATGAACGAGTACATGTCGAACGCGCGGCTCTCATCCTCGGGAACGATCGCGGCAAGCGACCCCGTGTACGCGGGGCCACGTGCTTCCACCAGGGGCGGGTCATCGCGCCAGCTCTGTGGGAAGTACGAGAGGTAGCCCTTGGCGGCTTCGATCGCGGCCTTGTCGTCGGCGACGACCATGTCGCCGCAGCCCGAGACCTCGCAGTGCATGCGGGCGCCGCCCATCTCTTCGAGCGTCACCTTCTCGCCGATGACCTCCTCGGCCATCCGCGGCGACCCCAGGTACATCGATGCGTTGCCGTCGACCATGAAGACGACGTCGCAGAAGGCCGGGATATAGGCGCCACCCGCGGCCGAAGGCCCGAACAAACAGCACACCTGCGGAACGTGACCCGACGCCTGGACCTGGTTGTAGAAGATCTTCCCGGCCCCCCTCCGGCCGGGGAACAGGTCGACCTGGTCGGTGATCCTGGCTCCGGCGGAGTCCACGAGGTAGACCATCGGGTGCTCGTGCCGTCGGGCCAGCTCGATGATCCGGATGATCTTCTCGACCGTGCGGGCGCCCCACGAACCTGCCTTGACGGTCGGGTCGTTGGCCATGACCGCGACCGGTCTCCCGTCGACGGCTCCAACGCCGGTGACGACGCCGTCGGCGGGAAGGTCGCCGGCGAGCGCGTTCACGAGGAGGCCGTCCTCCACGAAACCGTCCGCCGAGTCGAGCAGCAGCTCGAGCCGGTCGCGCACGAAGAGCTTGCCCTGCTGCGCGAGCTTCTCGTGGTACTTGGGCGGGCCTCCCGCGAGCGCCCGGCCGGTCTCCTCGGCGAGGTCGCGCTTGTGGTGGAGGGGCTCGGTCACGGCCGAATCCTACGGCCGCTACAGGGAACGACCGGAGGCTGTCGAACCGTCTCGTCATGAGAAGGCTCCTATTCCTCGTCGTCGCGGCGGTCGTGGCGGGCGTGCCGATCGCCGAGGCGGGAGGCAACGTGAAACGGCTGGGGACGGATCCGTCCGGGGATGCGCCACCCGCGATCGATATCGCCTACCTCGACGTCGGCACGACCCAGGTCGACATCGCCGGACAGCGGACGCCGACGCTGGAGATCCGCCTCGGTCTCAACGGCATGTTGCCGGTGTTCGGCAGTTACCCGGAGGTCCCGGCGATGGAATGGATATTCAAAGCGGGCAAGAGGTCGTTCATCGCTGAAGCCGTCGCCGGTCGCAACCCGCGATTCTTCCTTTTCGAGCTGAAGGGCGATTCGTACGAGCAGCTCCCGAGCCCGACCGGACGCTTCGACACTGCGGGTGGCTTCGCGCAGATCCTGGTTCCGCTGGAGGCGCTCGGTGCGAAACGAGGCACCGTCCTCACCGGGATCAAGAAGCCCCTCGAGCTCCTAGGCAACTCTGGAGCAGACGTGGACATTCACATCCATCACGCCACCGGAACCGAATACGTTGACGAGATGACGACGACGAAGTCCTTCACGATCCCGTAGAGGTATCGATGGCAGCAGCATCGCTGCGGCACCTTCGGCTGCTCTTGGCCATCGCGGTGGCCTGGCTCTCTCTTGCCGGGCTCGCCTCCGGTCACGCTGCGTATGAAGACTCGACCCCCCGCAACGGCGAGACGGTTTCGTCCCCTCCCGACCGGGTGATCGTGGACTTCACGGAACGCATCGTTCCGCAGTCGACGTTGTCGATCTCGGATCCCTGCGGCGCCGAGGTCGACAACAACGATTCGGTTGTCGTCAACGATCGCATAACGGTCTCGATGTCGGCCGACAAGGAGGGCACCTACACCGTTCGGTTCGCGGTGCAGTCAGCCGTCGACGGGCACAACACCGAAGGCCAGTTCACGTTCACCTCCTCCGGCGGGTCACCATGCAACAGCGAGCGTCAGGAGAACGAACCCGATGACGGCACACGCGAGCGACGAACAGAGGAGCGAACCCGCGAGCAGGATCGCACCGGTACGGAGGGACGCCTTGGGGATGGAGGCCAAGGCTCGCGCGAGGCTGGTTCCGGACGAAGCAGAGATCGGCGGCGTAACGATGCCCGGACGAAGGTGGATAACGGTGACCGCGCTGGAGCCACCGCGTCGCTGCGGGACACCGCAGCAGGTGAGGAGGAGCTCGAAGTCAACGATGCCACGAGCATCTGGGATGGGATCCCGCTCGGGGAGTTCGCCGTCGCTCTTGGTGTTGCCGCATTGATCGGCGCGGCGGGAGGCCGGATCTATGCGGGGATCATGGGACCGGTCGACAAGCGATCGGACGAGGTGTCTCGCTAGGCCGTCGCTGCTTCGCGGAGCCTGCTGAACTCACGCACCAGGTCGGGCAGTTGGTAATGGGCGTTGAGCCCACTCGGGTTCGGAAGCACCCAGACGCGCGTATGACCGATGCGGAGGGTCTGCTCACCGACGACCGCGGTCCGGTCGCCGAACGCGACGCGATACGCCCCTAGACCAAGCACCGCCAAGAACCGTGGCGCATAACGCTCGACTTTGCGCACGAGCGCGGTGCCGCCGGCGCGCAACTCCGTGACGGTCAGGTCGGCCGCGCCCGGCGTAGTCCGAGCAACGACATTGGTGATCCCGAGAGCGAGCTCGAGCAGCTCCTGCTCTTCGAACGGCGCCAGCTGCCGCGGCGTGAAACCCGAACCGTATAGCGCAGGCCAGAAACGGTTACCGGGTCTCGCGAAGTGGTGGCCGGTCGCACCCGAATACAATCCGGGGTTGATCCCGCAGAACAAAACGCTCAGCCCAGGCGCGATCACGTCGCGGATCGTCTTGTCGCGCGCCGCGTCGAGCTGTTGCCTCGTCGGCCTCACCGGCGCGTTCACGAAGCGCGGAGCTGTTCGATCTCGCCGACCTGGATCCTGACGGCTCCCTCGTCCGTTGCCAGCATCAAGGCCGCGTCGTCGTCGAACCGCTCCGCGCGTCCGGTGGCTATAGCGCCATCCGCGTGGCGGATCGTCACGTCGCGACCCAGCACGCACGACAGCTCGCTCGCAGCGTCGAGCACCGCGGCGGGATCGCCGGTGATCGAGGGATACAGAAGCTCGATCTCGCGCAGGATCGCCGCGAGCAACCGCGCCCGCTCCGGGACGCACGCGCCGCGCGTTCTTGCGGCTTCGGTCGCGAGGCTCGATGCGGTCGTACCAAGGTCGTCGGGGATATCGGCGGCGGTGAGGTGGACGTTGATGCCGATACCGCAGACGGCCACGGTGATCTTTCCGGCGATCATGCTCGACTCGACGAGCAGGCCCGCGAGCTTGCGTCCCTCCAACACGACGTCGTTCGGCCACTTCACCTGGACCGCCAGCCGGGACGTCGCGCGGATGGCGCGCGCACAAGCAACGCCGAGGCCCGCGGTCAACAAGCCATGCCGGGCGGCCTCGAGGTCGGGCCGGAGGATCAACGAGAACTGCAGCAGCTTGCGCGGCGCGGAGAACCACGTACGGCCCCACCTCCCGCGTCCTCCCGTTTGGTGGTCCGTGACCACGACGGAACCGTGAGGTGCACCCCGCGCCGCCCAGTCAGATGCTTCCGTGTTCGTCGACCCGATCGCGTCGAAGTAACGGATGTGAACACCGAACGTGCCCGACAGAGACGCCTTGATCTGGTCGACGCCGAGCTCGTCTGGCATATCCGTAGGATACGGAGCGATGATCTCGAAGGTACTCGTCGCGAACCGCGGTGAGATCGCGATCCGCGTTATGAGGGCGTGCCGCGACCTCGACATCGCGTCGGTCGCGGTGTATTCGGACATCGACGCGCGGTCACTGCACACGCGGATGGCCGACGAGGCTTACAACGTCGGCCCGGCCCCCGCGGCCGAGTCCTACCTCAACATCCCCGCGATCCTCGAAGCGGCGAAGCGCTCGCGGGCGCAAGCGGTTCATCCCGGTTACGGATTCCTCGCGGAGAACGCCGCGTTCGCGCAGGCAGTCATGGACGCGGGCCTTACGTGGATCGGCCCGAGCCCGCAGATCATCGACTCGATGGGCGACAAGACCGCGGCCCGCCGCGCCGCAACCGATGCAGGCGTCGCGACCGTGCCGGGAACGAAGGAGCCGGTGCGAAGCGCCGGCGAGGTGACGGCGTTCGCCGCCGAGCACGGTCTGCCTCTCGCGATCAAGGCATCGGCTGGTGGCGGCGGCAAAGGGTTCCGCGTCGTCACGGAAGCTTCCGCCATCGAAGAAGCGCTCGCAGGTGCGGCGCGCGAGGCGCAGGCGTACTTCTCTTCCGCAGACGTCTACCTCGAGCGGTACCTCGAGCGGCCGAGACACATCGAGATCCAGGTGCTCGGCGATGCCTCCGGTTCGATCCTGTCGTTCCCGGAACGCGATTGCTCGTTGCAGCGACGTCATCAGAAGCTCGTGGAGGAATCGCCGTCTCCCGCGCTCGACCGGTCGGTTCGCGAAGCGATCATGGAGGCCGCCGCGCGGGTCTCGAAGCAGGTCGGCTACCAGAACGCAGGCACGTGCGAGTTTCTCCTGGATGCCGATGGCGAGACCTTCTACTTCCTCGAGATGAACACGCGGTTGCAGGTCGAGCATCCGGTCACCGAGCTCGTGACGGGCATAGACCTCGTAACGGCTCAGTTGCTCGTTGCATCCGGAGAGCCCCTCGGCTTCGACCAGGGCGACGTCGAGCTGCGGGGGCATGCGATCGAGTGCCGGATCAACGCGGAGAACGCGGCGAAGAACTTCATGCCGGCCCCCGGAGACATCGGAACGTACAAGGAACCCGCCGGGCCGGGCGTGAGAGTGGACTCCGGCACCGAGTCCAACTCCACCATCCCCCAGACCTACGACCCACTGATATCGAAGCTCATCACCTATGGCGCCGATCGCGACGAGGCTCGCCGGAGGATGCTGCGAGCTCTCGACGAGTACGTGATCGAAGGCATAAAGACGACCATCCCGTTCCACAGCCTGATGCTGGCAGACGACCGCTTCGCCACGGGCGACTACCACACGGGAACCGTCGAACGCGAGATGGACCTGTCGGTGCTGAAGGAGACACCGCCGCCGAAACAGGCGCCGGGCGAACCAGAGGTCGCGGAGCGCGCGTTCGAGGTCGAGGTCGACGGGAAGCGCTTCTCCGTCGTCGCGCGCGAGCGACTGGAGACGGTGGTCAGGCAGCGCAAACCGAAGCCCCCGAAGGCGTCGGGCGCGGTCGGCAGCGGGGGCAGCGAGGTCCTGGCCGCGCCGATGCAGGGCACGATCGTGAAGGTCCTGGTCGCGGCCGGAGACAGCGTCGCGGCCGGCGACACGATCTGCGTGCTCGAGGCGATGAAGATGGAGAACTCGATCCTGGCGCACGCGGCGGGGACGGTGGAAGAGCTCAAGGTCACGCAGGGTCAGGCGGTCGAGACCGGCGCCACCATCGCCGTGATCCGCTAGGCGCAGCCGCCTACTACCTGAGTAGTATCCGGCCGCATGGGGACCCGGGGGCGGTGGAGGGCATGGCTCGGCGGCTACGCGCTGATCCTCGCCGCGTTCGGCCTCGCCTGGTGGAACAACCCCGCGAACGTCGGCGGTGAACGTGAGGCGATGCGCGCGTGGCTGGGGCTCGGGTTCGCGGCGATCGGGATGGCCGTCTTCCTCCCCCCGTTGACGGTGCGCAAGGACCACGAGGTCGCCGCGCAGCGCACGCTCATCATCTGCCTCGCGTTGTTCATGTCCGTGGCCCTCTGGTGGGTCGGCTTCCTGCCGTCGGACCCTTTCGGGTGTAGCCGCGTCGATGCACCCGACTGTCACACGAACGCCGTGACGCGCTGGCGCGGCCTAGCCGAGATCACCGTCGCCTGGATGCTGTCGTTCGCCTTCACGCACGCGGCGGGACGCGCGCTCGCCGCGCGGCGCGGAGCCAAGACCGTCTCCTAGCATTCCGCGTTACCGTCGTGCACGTGGATCCCACGCTCGCGGCGTTCCAAGCGTCATACGACCTCGTCGGGCCGCTGCTCGATGCGGACGCGTTGGAACAGCGGTGGGACGACGAGAGCGTCCTAACAGAGTTCTCGGTGAGGGGTCTCGCCGGGCACCTCGTGCGCGTCGGTTGGGCGGTCCTCGATTACTCGCGCCACGAGGTCGCCGGCGACAGCCCCATACCCGCCGAGGAGTACTACCGAACGGTCCTCGCCGCGATGGGGGCGCACGAGCACCTAGAGGTGCGTGTCCGAGGCGAGGAGGTCGCGGGTGCCGACGTCGGGAGCCTGCGCGCGAGCTACCACACGGCTCGCGACGGACTCGGCGCCTTCCTCCGCGACGCCGACCCGAACCGTCTCGTGAAGGTCTTCCGGGGGTTGGTGATGCGCTTCGAGGACTATCTGCAGACCAGGATCGTCGAGACTCTCGTCCACCTCGAGGACCTGGCGCTGAGCCTCGGCGTGACGCCCCCCGATCCGCCGCGGGCTGCCTATGACATCGCGATCGATCACCTGATCCGCGTGGCGCGGCTCACCCACGGCGATCGAGCCGTCCTCACCGCTCTGTCGCGGCGAGAGCGCGACGACCTGGACGCATTACGCATCTTCTAAGACGATGTGTAGCTCATCATCACGAGAGGAGCCGGCATGGCGTCAGATCTGAGGGTCGTGCTGCCGAACCGCCCGGGAGCGCTGCTGGAAGCGTGTGACATCCTCGCCCGCGCAGGGATCCCGTTGCTCGGCTTCGCCGGCGATCTCCGGCCCGGAGAGCGGTGGGGCTACCTGCACGTCCTCGTCGACGACGGAGCAACCGCGCAGGACGAGCTCGAAGCGAATGGCTTCGAGGTCACCAGCACGCACGAGGTGAACGTGTTGTCGGTCGACAAGCATCCCGGGGCACTCGCGGAAGAGATCAAGCGCTACTCCGACGCGGGCAAGAACATCGAGGTCGTGTACATGTCGAGCGCGGGCGAGATCGTGGTCGCGACCGACGACATGCAACACCAGCGCCGGGGCGTCCGGATGGACGACGCCGGCTAGCAGCACCGCGCGCGGCGCTAAGGATCGATGCCGGTGATGGCGATCCCCGCGCGGTCGGTCTTGTAGCGATGGTTGATGCCGATCAAGAGAGCCGTGATCGGCTCGACGATACGCGCGTTCTCCAACGGGCCGGCGTCGACGAAGCGGAGGTCGGCGAGGAGCTCGACCAGCTCCTTCACGACCGGCTTGCCCTCCTTGTTGCCGCACACCAGGATGTCGCCCTCCAGCTCGTGCTCCAGATCGGCGACGGCAGATGCGGAGAGGGTGTGGAAGGCAGCGCACATCCGCGTCCCCTTCGGAAGGAACGCGAGACCGAGCTGCGCAGCCGATCCTTCCCAGACGCCGAATACGTGCGTCGCCTTTCCGCCGACCGAAGCCTCGACCGGAACGGTCGCGTCGATCACGACCGCGCCCTCACGCAAGCTCCCGGCGAGCGAGCGGTAGATCGGGACGAACCCGGAGAACGGCACGGCGACGACGATCGTGTCCGACGACGCCGCGGCATCGGGGTTCTCGAGTCCCTCGACGCGCGCGTCGGGCACGATCTCGCGCAGCTTCATCGCCGACGACTCGGCCTTCGCCGCCTCGCGGGAGCCGATGGCCACCTCGAGCCCCGCACGCGCCCACCGCGTTGCAAGAGCGAACCCGAGGTCGCCGGTCCCCCCAACGATCGCGACGCGGTCTAAGGGCATCTAGAAGACGGACGGCTCGTACTCGCCGAACACCCCGCGCAGCACGTCGGAGACCTCGCCGAGCGTGGCGTACGCGCCGAGGGCTGCGCGCATCGGCACCAGGACGTTGTCGGTCGATCTTGCCGCGTCGTCCAGTTCCTTCAGGGCGCGGTCGACCGCGCCCTGATCCCGCTTCGCGCGTACGTCGGTCAATCGCGCGGTCTGGCGCCGCTCGAGCTCGGGATCGAGCTCGTACAGCTCGACCGGCTCCTCCTGCTCCGAGCGGAAGCGATTGACTCCCACGACGACGCGCGAGCCGTCCTCGACGCCCTGCGTCACGCGGTACGCGGCTTCTTCGATCTCGCGCTTCATCCAGCCACTCTCGATCGCCTCGACCGCGCCACCCATCGCATCGATCTTCTCGAGGTATTCGCGCGCGCGCTCCTCGATCTCGGTCGTCAGCTCCTCGACGAACCACGAACCTCCGAGCGGGTCGGCCGTGTCGGCCACGCCGGTCTCGTAGCCGAGCACCTGTTGCGTGCGCAACGCGACCGTGGCCGCTTTCTGGCTCGGAAGCGCTAGAGCCTCGTCGAAGGAATTCGTGTGCAACGACTGCGTTCCGCCGAGAACGGCAGCCAGAGCTTCGTATGCCGTTCGCACGATGTTGTTCTCCGGCTGTTGTGCGGTCAGGGTCGCACCACCGGTCTGCGTGTGGAAGCGCAACATCGTCGACTTCGGGTCCTTGGCGTCGAAACGCTCGCGCATCACTCGCGCCCACAGCCGGCGAGCGGCGCGGAACTTCGCGATCTCCTCGAACAGGTTCATGTGGCAAGCGAAGAAGAACGAGAGCCGGGGAGCGAAGCGATCTACGTCGAGCCCCGCCTCGATCGCCGCCTGGACGTACGAGATGCCGTCGGCGATCGTGAACGCGACCTCTTGCACGGCCGTACTGCCGGCTTCGCGCATGTGGTAGCCGGAGATCGAGATGGTGTTCCAGCGCGGCAGTCGGTCACTGCAGTACGCGAAGAGGTCGGTGATGATCCGCATCGACGGCTTCGGCGGATAGATGTAGGTCCCCCGCGCCGTGTACTCCTTGAGGATGTCGTTCTGGGTCGTGCCGCTGATCTTGTCGCGCGGGACACCTTGCTTCTCTGCGACCAGCTCGTATAGCAACAGCAGGATCGAAGCCGTCGCATTGATCGTCATCGACGTCGAGACCTCGGCCAGCGGAATCTCGTCGAACAGCAGCTCCATGTCTGCCAGAGAATCGATAGCAACACCGACGCGCCCTACCTCGGCGGCCGCCTTCGGGTGGTCGGAGTCGTACCCCATCTGCGTAGGAAGGTCGAATGCAACCGAAAGACCCGTCTGCCCTGCGGCCAGCAGGTACCGGAAACGTTCGTTCGTCGCTTCCGCACTCCCGAACCCGGCGTATTGCCGCATGGTCCAAAGACGATCGCGGTACATGCCGCGGTAGACCCCGCGCGTAAACGGGAACTGTCCCGGCGTTCCGAGCTCGGCACCGGAATCGAACTTGACGCGGTCGGGTCCGTAAACGGGATGTATCTCGATGCCCGAATCGGTGCGCCGTTCTTGGTCCACGTAAGGATGCTAGTCGCTGAGGCGTGTGGTTAGGATGCGCCGCAACCATGGCGACCGCCGAAGAGATCTACAAGAAACACCGTCCCCAAGCATTCGTTCCGGACCGGCGACCGACTTCCTTCGAGGTCTGGTGGTGGTTCTTCATGCGGATCTCCGGCGTGATCCTTCTCTTCCTGGTCCTCATTCATCTCTACGTCATGCACCTCGTCGGCGAGGGCGTCGAACGCGTCGACTTCGACTTCGTCGCGAGCCGCTGGGACCACGTCGGCTGGAAGACCTTCGACTGGGTGATGCTGTTCCTCGCGCTGCTACACGGAACGAATGGCCTGCGGGTCATCATCGACGATTACGTCCGCTCTCCCGCGGTGCGGACCGCCGTCAAGGGCACGCTCTACACGGTTACCGCCGTCCTCATGGTCATGGGGACGGCGGTCCTCGTGACGTTCGACGCGAGCCAGACGGGCTAGGGCATGGCTCACCACCACACCTACGATGCCGTCATAGTCGGAGCCGGCGGCGCGGGGCTGCGAGCCGCGCTCGAAGCCGGCAGCCGCGTCAGGACCGCGGTCGTGTCCAAGCTTTATCCCACCCGGTCTCACACGGGGGCCGCCCAAGGCGGCATGTGCGCTGCACTGGCGAATGTCGAAGAGGACTCGTGGGAATGGCATGCGTTCGACACGGTCAAAGGCGGGGACTTCCTCGCGGACCAGGACGCGGTCGATGTCATGTGCAAGGAAGCGGTGACCTCGGTCCTCGAGCTCGAGAAGATGGGTCTGCCGTTCAACCGGACGAGCGACGGCCGGATCGACCAGCGCAGGTTCGGGGGGCATACCCGCAACCACGGTGAGGCGCCCGTCAAGCGCGCGTGCTACGCCGCGGACCGCACCGGTCACATGATCCTCCAGACGCTGTATCAACAATGCAACAAGCACGGCGTCGAGTTTTACGACGAGTTCTTCGTCCTCGACCTTCTGATAGTCGAGGGAGCGTGCGCTGGGATCGTCGCGTACGAGATCGCGACGGGCGATCTCCACGTGTTCCACGCGAAGTCGGTCCTGTTCGCGACCGGCGGTTTCGGCAAGATGTTCAAGATCACGTCGAACGCTCACACGCTGACCGGGGACGGCCCGGGTGTCGTGTACCGGAAGGGCCTGCCGCTCGAGGACATGGAGTTCTTCCAGTTCCACCCCACGGGCCTATACGGGCTCGGCATCCTGCTGTCGGAAGCCGCCCGCGGCGAAGGCGCCATCCTGCGCAACGCCGACGGCGAACGGTTCATGGAGCGTTACGCACCGACGATCAAGGACCTCGCACCGCGCGACATGGTGTCTCGCGCCGAGTTCTTCGAGATCAAAGAGGGCCGCGGCGTCGGGCCGAAGAAGGACTACGTGCTTCTCGACCTCACGCATCTCGATCCGCACGTCGTCGAGACGAAGCTCCCCGATATCACGGAGTTCGCGCGCACCTATCTGAACGTCGAGCCTCTCAAGGAGGGTGTTCCGATCGTGCCCACCGCGCACTACGCGATGGGCGGGATCCCGACGAACGTGGATGCGGAGGTGCTGCGCGACCACAAGGGCGACACGGTTCCCGGCTTCTATGCGGCCGGTGAGTGCGCGTGTGTCTCCGTGCACGGAGCGAACCGGCTCGGGACGAACTCGTTGCTCGACATCGTCGTCTTCGGCCGCCGGGGCGGCCTCGCGATGGCGGAGTACGCGTCGACGAACAAGCTCCTCGACCTCCCGGAGGACGTGCACAAGCCGACCGAAGACTGGATCGCGTCGTTGTTCGACGGAGGCGGCCCGGAATTCAGCGCGAACATCCGTTTCCGCCTGCAGGACGTGATGATGGACAAGGCCTCCGTGGTCCGAACCGAAGAGTCCCTCACCGAAGCTCAAGAGGAGGTCGAGCAGCTGCGCGTTCGCTATGCGAGCGCGCGGGTGCGAGACAGGTCAAAGGTCTTCAACACCGAGCTGATCGAGCACGTCGAGCTCGGCTACCTCCTCGACATGGCGGAAGCGCTGGTGATCGCGGCGCGCGCTCGCACCGAGAGCCGCGGCGGCCATTACCGGGAGGACCATCAGATGCGCGAGGACGACCACTGGCTGAAGCACTCGTTCATCTCCCGCTCGCCCGACGGCGGGACGACGCTCGACTACAAAGACGTGACGATGGGCAGGTACGTCCCCGTGGAGAGGAAGTACTAGTGGGGCAGGAACGATCCGAGGTCTCGACAACGAAGATGCAGGTCAAGCTGCGTCTCCTTCGCTTCAACCCGGAGCGGGACACGGAGCCGCACTTCGAGGACTACACGGTCGAGGCCGAGCCGATGGACAGGCTCCTCGATTGTCTCCACAAGGTGAAGTGGTATTCGGACAGCTCGCTCGCGTTACGCAGGTCCTGCGCCCACGGGATCTGCGGCTCCGACGCGATGGTCATCAACGGCAAGAACGAGCTCGCGTGCAAGGTCCTCGTCCAGGACCTCAAGCAGCCGATCGTGGTCGAGCCGATCCGAGGGCTGCCGGTGATCAAGGACCTCGTCGTCGACATGGAGCCGTTCTTCGCCGGGTACCGAGCCGTCAAACCATGGCTGATAAGCGACGATCGTGAGCGCGAACCAGAGCGCGAGCGGCTCCAGTCACAGGTCGATCGCGAACGTTACGACGACACGACGAAGTGCATCCTCTGCGCGGCGTGCACGACGTCGTGCCCGATCTTCTGGTCCGACGAGGAGTATGTGGGTCCTGCAGCGATCGTCAACGCCCACCGCTTCATCTTCGATTCCCGCGACCGCGGCAGCCGCGAACGCCTCGAGATCCTGTCCCAGAAGGACGGCGTGTACAAGTGCCGCACTGCGTTCAACTGCACCGATGCGTGTCCTCGTGGGATCAAGGTGACGAAGGCGATCCAAGAGGTGAAAAGGGCCGCCCTCTTCAACAACGTCTAGACGACGCTCATGCGCACGCTGAGGCGCGCTTTCATCGTGGTCCTCCTCGCGTTGGTGGCTTACCCGTTGTGGCTCGGGTTCCGCGTCTGGGACCAGTCCCACAACGACGAGGTCTATTACGCAGACGCGATCGTGGTGCTGGGGGCCGCGCAGTACAACGGTCGTCCGTCGCCCGTCTACAAAGCGCGGCTCGATCACGCGGCCTACCTCTACACCGAAGGCATAGCCGACACCGTGATCGTCAGCGGAGGCAAAGCGCGAGGCGACCGCTACACCGAAGCCGAGGCCGGTCAGATGTATCTCGAGGACACCGACGTCCCGTCGCAAGCGATCCTGGCAGAGAAGAAGGGACGTACGACCCTGGAGAGCCTGAAGGGGGTGCGGCGGATCGCGGCCGAGCACGGGATCGAGACCGGCGTGTTCGTGTCGGATCCGTTGCATTCGGAGCGCATCAAGAGGATGGCGCTGGACGTCGGCTTCGACAGCGCCTACACGAGCCCCGCCAACTACACGCAGCTCGAGAGATCCCGCGCGACGAAAGCGAAAGAGATCGTCCACGAGGTGCTGTCGCTCCTCGCCTACGAGTTCCTACGGAAGTAGCTCAGACCGAGAACACGGTCACCGGTGTCGTCAGGCCGCGGATCTTGATCGTCCGCGGTCTGCTGAAGCGGATCTTCTTCAGGCGACGCTCGGCCAGCTCCTTCGCCGCGGCCGAGACGATGATCTCTTCGGGGTCACAGTGGTCGAGCAGGCGTGCCGTCAGGTTGACGTCGTGGCCGAGCAGGTCATCCTGTTCTACCGACGGCTCCCCAGCATGCACCGCGATCCGGACCTGCAGAGCCTCATCGAGCGTCGACCCGCGGCGTTTGTCCAGTGCGACCCGGATCGCGCTGGCGCCTCGTACTGCCTGGGACGCGGAAGGGAACGCCAGCAGGAAACCGTCGCCGAGGTGCTTCACGCACTCTCCTCGAGCCGGCTTTATCGCCGCGTGGATCAGGTCGTTCAAAGCCGAGATCACGCGGATCGCCGCCTTGTCGCCATTGTCGGCCGTGAACGAGGTGAAGTTCGCGATGTCGACGAAGACGATGCCGACGGTGCCCTTCTCGGCGATCTTCTGCAGACGCGAGTTCGATCGCCGGTCATCGGCGGCCAGCAACGCCAGCATGTGCGCGCTCTTCAGCCCGAGCGCTCCGAGCTTCGAGGGGCGTCTCCTGACGGCGTCGCGGATCACGGGCTCCAACGCACCGGCCGACTGGACGACGGTCGCCATAGCGCCATCCTTCTCGTCGATCCGCTCGCGCAGACGTCCGGCGACCTTCGGCAGCAGCTCGGGGTCCCTGCGGAGCGCGGCGATGATCGCCTCGCGCATGTTCATCGCTGCGACGATACAGGCGCCGGATACGCGGCTTCCGACGACACGTTGACGATCCGCTCACACCTGTACGCTCGGCGCCGTGGAGGACCTGGCACAGCGTCGTCGCGGCCCGTTCATCGTGGCCGCCGCTTTCGCAGCCGCCATCATCATCGCCGTGATCGCGCTGCCGGACCCGTTCATCCGGCAGATAGAGAGGAACCGGCCGCTGAGCAACGCGCAGGCGGGAGGGGCTTACCGCCTACTCGTCCTCTTCGCGCTGATCCAGGTGGTCTACACAGGAGGATCCGTCTTCCGGGTCCAGCGACTGGCCGACGCGCGCGAGAAGGATCCGTCGCTCGCGCGGCTCCCCAAAGACAGAGTCGTATCTTCGCTCGCGCGGAACGCAGCCGCGCTCGTGCTGTTCACTTTCATCTACGGAATAGCGTCTATCGCGATCACCGGCCAGCGCGGAGGATTCTGGCTGTTCCCGGTCCTCGCGGTCGCGCAAGGAGCCTGGTACTACCGCGAGATCGGCGAGGTGGCGGCGTGGAAAGCGCACCAAGCGGACCACGTGGAACACGACCCGGACCAAGGCCGATGGCGCACGACCCCGCCCGACCATTGCCCGGGGATCACGCGCGGGCTGATCTCTTCCGGCGCGCACAACCCACCCGCGGAGTGAGTTGCCGGGCATAGGCGCGCACGCCCGCGCCCGCCCCGATGCGATCGCACTCGTCGCACCAGGCTCGACGGTCACGTTCGGCGACCTGGACGCACGACAGCGCGCCCTCTGCGGGTACCTCAGGTCCGGTGGGGCTCGCGCCGGTGACCGCGTCGCGGTGTTGTCGTCGAATCGCGTCGAGTCGCTCGAGGTCACGATCGCAACCCTGCGGGGCGGGTTCGTCCCGGTGCCGGTCAACGCGAGCCTGACCCCGCCGGAGGCCTCCTACATCGTCGAGGACGCGGGATGTCGCGTGCTGTTCGCCGACCGGAGCCTCGATACGACCACCGTTCTAGAAGCGACGGTCAGCTTCGGCGACGCGTACGAGCGGTGCATCCACGATGCAGAGCCTGCCGACATCGGAGATGTGGCGCGAGGTCGTCCGATGCATTACACGTCCGGGACCACCGGACTCCCGAAGGGGGTGTGGGTGCCGAGGCCGGACGAGACGGCCGCATCGAGGATCGCGTCGGACTTCATCTCGTTGTGGGGGATATCGGACGAGGACGTGCATCTGGTCTGCTCGCCGCTGTCTCACTCCGCGCCTCACCGTTTCGCGCTACGTACGTTGGAAGCGGGGGGCCGCGTCGTGTTGCAGGGCAAGTTCGACGCGGCCGCGACGCTTGCGGCTATCGAGTTGTTCGGCGTGACGTCTACCTTCATGGTGCCGACGCACCTCGAGCGCATCCTCGGGTTGGGACGCCGGGGCGTCGCACGCCACGACCTGTCGACCATGCGACTGCTGGCGCACGCCGGCGCGCCGATCAGGGACACGACCAAGGAAGCAGCCGTCGAGATCTTCCCCGAAGGGTCGGTGTGGGAGTTCTACGGGTCGACCGAAGGCCAGGCGACACGGATCTCTACGGCAGAGTGGCGGGAACGACGCGGAAGCGTGGGCCGCGCGTTGCCCGGTGGCGAGGTGGTCGTTGCAGACGACGAGGGGAACGAGCTACCGCCCGGAGAGGTCGGCTGGGTCTGGCTCCGGGACCCGGCCGGCGAACGATGGCGCTACTGGGGTGACGAAGCCAAGACGCGCGCGGCGTGGCGCGGCGACGCGTTCTGCGTCGGCGACCTCGGGTCGCTCGACGAAGACGGCTACCTGTACCTGGCGGGCCGCGGCGACGACACCATCATCACGGGCGGCGTGAACGTCTACCCACTGGAGGTCGAGAACGCGCTGACCGAGCATCCCGCGGTCGCCGAGGCGCTGGTGTACGGGGCCACCCACGACGACTGGGGCCAGGAGGTCCGCGCGCTCGTGGTTCCCGCTCCGAACCAACCGCTCGACGCCGACCTGCTGCGAACGTGGGCCCGCGAACGCCTTGCCGGCTTCAAATGCCCCCGCGTCATAGAGATAGTCGACGAGCTGCCCCGCACCGCCACCGGCAAACTGCGCCGCCACCTGTAAACGACGGCCGCGCGTTCCCGGTCGGTTGGCGGGGGTGCCTACGGGAGGGTGCGCGACGGGGGCCGCCTGAACGGCGGCTCGCCTGCTCGCGTCCGGCGGATCGCACTTTGCCAACCCATCAAGGAGCGATCCGCCTCCAGAGCCCCTGCCTTCGAGGCACCCCCCGCCGCCCTCCCTGTTCTCGCGCGCAGATAGACCGGGCGCAACGGGAGCGCGATCAGAAAAAGGCTTTGAGGAGGAGCCAGGTTCCGAAGCCGGTCACGACGAGGAACAAGAACACGAGGAAGATCGTGACGGGCGCGGGGCCTCCCGGAGCGACCTGCCGCCCCGGCTTCTGCTGCTCGTCCTCGAATTCCATCGCTGCCCCCTCGCCTGAGCCGACCTCCGTTCCACGGTTGCTTCCCCGCGAGCGCCAGGTCTACGCCTCGTGAGCTCGTGTGCTAGTTTGAGCACATGCTCAAAGCACCCGCTCAAACGACGCCGCGCACGCCCATACAGCAGCAGATCGTCGCAGCGGCGCTCACGGTTCTCAAGACGGAGGGGTTTGCGGGCGCCAGCGCCCGCGCCATCGCGCGCGTAGGCGGCTTCAACCAAGCGCTCGTCTTCTATCACTTCGGCACCGTCCACCAGCTGCTGCTCGCGGCTCTCGACGAGACCAGCCGCAGGCGGATGGAGCGCTATCGAGGGGCCGTCGAGGGTGCCGGCTCGATCGAGGAGCTGGTCGCGGTGGCGCGTGACATCTACGAGGAGGACCTGGAATCCGGCCACGTGACCGTCCTGTCCGAGATGATCGCCGGCAGCCTCGGACACCCTGAGCTCGGGGCCGCGATCTACGCGCGGGTGGAGCCCTGGATCGACTTCGCCGAAGACGTGATCAAGAGGGTTCTTGCCGGAACCGGGTTCGAGCAGTTGCTCCCGTCGCGTGACCTCGCCTTCGCGGTCGTCGCGTTCTACCTGGGCATGGAACAGCTCTCGCAGCTCAACGGTGGAACCAACCGGGCCGCTCCCCTCTTCGAAGCCGCCACGCAAGTTGCGGGCCTTCTTGGCCCCATGTTCAACACGCCATGACGAACGACCGGCCGCGACCGCTGCCTATCGTCGTCGGCATCGCGCTCAACCTGGTGTGGGTCGCCATACTGTTCGGCATCTGCGCGACGGACGCGGGGCATCTCCGGCGCGATTGGGCCGGCTGCGTCGGCTGGTGTGCGCTCATGGCGCTCCCGGCCGCGCTGGCGTTCACTGGTCTGCTGCGTGGCTCTAGGGGCTTCGCGATCGCAGCAGCAGTGGTGTGTGCGCCCCTGATGCTCATATCGCTCGCCGGCGCAGGTGTCCCGATGATCATCCCCGGGATCCTGTTCGTGGCCGGTGCCGCACAGAGGCAAGTCGGGACCGAGCGGTGAGGCCGTTCGCGGTTGCCGTTGCATCCCTAGCCTGTTTCGCTGCGGCCGTCGCCGCGTTGTCGAATCAGACGCCGTACTGCTACACGCTTCAAGAGTTCGGGGACGGCCGTGTCGAGTACCGGGAGTTCAGCAACAACGCCGACGCCTTCGCCTACACGTCGTCCCAGGGCTTCTGGTCCGACCGTCCCGGCGTCGTCAACGAGGAGAGCGGTTGCTCCAGCGACAAGGTCCATCCCTGGGAGGCCACGCTCGGCGGCGTCCTCGGTCTCGCAGGCTTCGGGATCCCGATCGCGTCCGCGCGACGAGGCGGCGCTCCCGCGATGCTCGGTGCCTTCGCCAAGACGATCCTGGGACTGGCGACCGCCTTCGCACTGGTAAGCCTGGTGAGCATCGGAGCCTTCATCGCCCCCTGGCTGATCCCGTTCCATTGGCTAGCGGCCCGTAGGGCAACGAGATGGATGCGCGGCATCTGGATCTGCGCAGCGGCTGCTTGCGCCTACGCCGCGGGTGTGCTGGCAACGTGGACCTTGCTCCGCCACGACAGCTTCTGGGCCGAGGTCTTACCGTTTGGCGTCGCCGGCTTAGTCGTCTTCCTCTTCACTGCATCGACATCCGCGCCGGTTAGCCAAGCTACTGACGGAGCTTGTGATCGCTGTTAACGCTATGCCGTAATGGAGCGCGAGAAGTCGCGCCCGGCTTGCTTTACGTCGAGTGGAGCTGCAGAGTCGATATCCGGTACTTACGCTCCAGTCGATGCGTCAGGTCCTGCGGCGGGCGCCTAGCTCCTCGCATTTGGCCCGGATGGCTTCGGCGGCTTCGCTGAGCTTCGCTTGTTCTTCCGCGTTCAGCTCCAACTCGACGATCTCCTCTACGCCATTGCGGCCCAGCTTCGCCGGAACGCCGAGGTACACGTCCGAGATCCCGTACTCGCCGCTGGTCCACGCACAGGTCGGAAGGACTTCGCCGGTATCGCCGAGGATCGCGTTCACCATCGCCGCCGCCGACGTCGACGGCGCGTAGAACGCGCTCCCCTTCTTGAGGTAGCCGACGATCTCGGCCCCCCCGTCACGCGTCCGTTGGAACAGGTCTTCCAGCGTCTTTTCGTCGACGAGCTCCGGCAGAGGCTTGCCTTCGACGGTTGCATGACGAGGGAGAGCGACCATCTGGTCGCCGTGCGACCCGAGCGTGATCGCGTCGACAGAGGCCGGTGCCACGCCGAGCTTCTCGGCGATGAAGAACCGCAGGCGCGCCGAGTCCAACACCCCCGCCATCCCCATCACGCGCTGCTTCGGGAACTCCGACACGAGCGCGGCGAGGTAGGTCATCTCGTCGAGCGGGTTGGACACGACGATGATGATCGTCTCGGGCGAGTGCTCGACGACCTGCTCGGTGACGCCACCGACGATCTCGGAGTTCGCGTCGAGCAGGTCCATGCGCGACATACCCGGCTTGCGAGGTAACCCCGCGGTGATGACCACGACGTCCGAGCCCGCGGTGTCGGCGTAGTCGTTCGTGCCGATCACGCGGGTCTCGAACCTCTCGACGGGTGCCGACTGGTTGATGTCGAGGGCGAGGCCCTGGGGCAAGCCCTCGACGATGTCGGTCATCACGACCTCGTCGGCAAGGTTCTTCTCCGCGATACGGCGCGCGGTGTTCGAGCCGACGTTGCCGGCACCTACGACCGTGACTCTCCTGGTTCCTTCGGACATCAGACCTCCAGCTTCTCGATGATGCCGTCGGCGACCTCGCTGGTGCCGACCGCGGTCGGGTCGTCACGATGCGGCTTCATGTCGTAGGTGACGAACTTGCCCTCGTCGATCGTGCGGGCGATCGCGGCTTCGAGACGCTCGGCCGCGTCGAGCTCGTCGAGATGTTGCAGCATCAGAAAGCCCGAGAGCATCATCGCCATCGGGTTGACCTTGTTCTGCCCGGCGTACTTCGGGGCCGAGCCGTGCGTGGGCTCGAAGACCGCCGCTTCGTCGCCGATGTTGCCGCCCGGCGCGACCCCGAGGCCCCCGATCAGACCGGCCCCGAGGTCCGAGACGATGTCACCGTAGAGGTTCGGCAGGACCAGCACGTCGTAGAGCTCGGGCTTCTGCACGAGCTGCATGCACATGTTGTCGACGATCCGGTCCTCGAACTCGACGCCGGAATCGAAGTATTCGTTCTCGGCGACCTCGCGGGCGGTTTTCAGGAACAGCCCGTCGGAGAACTTCATGATGTTGGCCTTGTGCACCGCCGTCACCTTCTTGCGCCCGTGTTTGATCGCATAGTCGAACGCGGCCCGAACGATGCGTTGGGTCCCCGTGACCGAGATCGGCTTGATCGAGATCCCCGAGTCGTGGCGGATCTTGCGCGCGCCGAGGCCCTCGATGAACTCGATCAGCTGCTCGGCCTCCGGTGTTCCCTGCTCGAACTCGATGCCGGCATAGAGATCCTCGTGGTTCTCACGGACGACGACGAGGTCGATGTTCTCGTAGCGGGAGCGGACGCCGGGATAGGACTTGCACGGCCGCAGGCACATGTAGAGATCGAGCTCCTTGCGCAACGCTACGTTGACACTGCGGAATCCCTTGCCGACGGGGGTCGTGATCGGCCCCTTGATGGCGACCTTGTTCGCTCGGATCGATTCGAGCACGTGCTCCGGCAACGGCGTTCCGTACTCCTCCATCACGTCTGTTCCCGCGTGCCGGATGTCCCACTCGAACTTGACGCCCGTCGCTTCGAGCACCCGCCGCGTCGCTTCTGCGATCTCGGGACCGGTCCCGTCGCCCGGGATCAAGGTCACGCGATGAACTTTCTGTGACATGTGTCTCCTGCCTCGTAGAGGGGTGTGACATGCTGAAAGAACGGCCTAACCTACCTGATAGCCTCTTTCGCAGAACAGGGAAAGCGGCATTACGCCCGATCAGAAAGGCCTCGTCGGAGCATGCCAAGCGCGCCAGGTAAGGGACTCGAAGGTGTCGTAGCGGCCGAGACCGCGATCTCGGACATCGACGGCAAGGAGGGACGGCTCTCCTATGTCGGCTACGACATCCACGACCTCGCTGCGAACGCGACCTTCGAAGAGGTCATCTACCTTCTGCACCATCTAGAGCTCCCGAACGAGCAACAGCTCGGTGAGATCCGCGACCAACTGTCACGCGAACGGGAGCCGAACGACTTCGCGATGCGCCTCATGCCGCATCTGGCGGAGAACTGTGCCCCGATGTCGATGCTGCGCACGGCCGTGTCTGCATCCTCGGCTACGGACCCCGACGGGTGGGACACATCCGAGGAAGCGAACTACCGCAAGGCGATCCGGCTGTGCGGCGTGTTCCCGACGATGGTCGCTTACTACGACCGCCTCCGGAACGACTCGGACGTCATCGCGCCCGACCCGAACCTTTCACAGGCGGGGAACTTCCTGTGGATGCTCAAGGGCGACAAGGCCGACGAGGACGAGGTACGGATCTTCGACATCTGTCTTACCCTCCACGCCGACCACACGATGAACGCGTCGACGTTCGCGGCACGGGTGTGTGCTGCCACTCTGTCGGACATCCATTCCGCGATGACCGCCGCGATCGCGGCGCTGAAGGGGCCCCTGCATGGTGGCGCGAACGAGCAGGTGATGCGCATGATCAAAGAGATCAAGGAGCAGGGAGGCGTCTCGAAGGCGCGCGGCTACATCACCCAGCGGCTCGAGAACAAAGAGAAGGTCATGGGGTTCGGCCACCGGGTCTACAAGACCGAGGACCCGCGCGCGACGCACCTGCGCCGAATGGCGAAGGAGCTGGCGGACAAGACGGGCGACGGCTCGAACTACGAGATCTCGCAAGAGATCGAGAAGACCGTCATGGACGTCAAGGGGATCTATCCGAACGTCGATTTCTATGCGGCGTCGGTCTACGGCTACCTCGAGATCCCGACCGATCTGTTCACGCCCGTGTTCGCGTGCAGCCGCGTCGCAGGCTGGACCGCGCACGTACGCGAGCAGTATGCCGACAACCGTCTGATCCGACCGGACCACGCCTACGTCGGCCCCGAGCCGAGGAAGTGGACGCCGCTCTCCGAACGCTAGTCCCCGACCGCTCCGGCGCCGTCCTACTTCGGCGTCGCCTTCCTAGGTGAGGGTCCGCCGGGCCAAGGCAACCGTGTTCTTCAGCAGCATCGCGATCGTCATCGGCCCGACGCCTCCGGGGACGGGCGTGATGGCCGCGGCAACCTGGGCGGCCGCGTCGAAGTCGACGTCGCCGACGAGCCCGTCGTCGGTGCGGTTGATGCCGACGTCGACCACCGCGGCCCCCGGCTTGATCATCGGGCCGGTGATCGCGTGGGCGCGGCCGATCGCGGCGACGAGGATGTCTGCCTTGCGCGTGTGCTCGGAGAGATCCCGCGTCCCGGTGTGGCAAACGGTCACGGTTGCGTTCGCGCCCGGTCCTTTCTGCATCAGCAGCGCGGCCAGCGGCTTGCCGACGATGTTCGAGCGACCGACGACGACCACCTCTGCGCCGGAGGTCTCGATGTTCGAGCGCATCAGGAGCTCCTGGATGCCGGCCGGAGTAGCGGGGGCGACCAGGCGCTGACCCGCCAGCAGGCGGCCGAGGTTCGTGGGATGGAAACCGTCGGCGTCCTTCTCCGGCGCCACCGCTTCGAGCACAGCCTGCTCGTCGATGTGCTCCGGAAGCGGGAGCTGGACGAGTATCCCGTTGACCGCGTCGTCCGCGTTCAGATCGGCGAGCAGGTCCAGGAGCTCGTTCTGCGGCGTGCTCGCCGGCAGGTCGTGGTCCCAGGCCTTGATCCCCGCGTCCGCGCACGCTTTCCGCTTCGAGCGCACGTACACGGCCGACGCAGGGTCGTCGCCGACGAGCACGGTGGCGAGACCGGGGGTGACGCCGCGGTCGACGAGCTGGGCCGTCTCTTGTTTGACCTCCGCCCGGATGTCGAGCGCGATCTGCTTGCCGTCGATGATCTGTCCAGTCATCGGTCCCCCGTTCTCACCCGCCGTCGGCCTCGGACGCGCCATCCTAATGAGCCCTTGCTGCTGCCCTTCGAAGCGGCGAGCTCTGCTAGTGGCGGAAGTGGCGGCGGCCCGTGAAGACCATGGGGATGCCATGCTCGTCGGCCGCGGCCACGACCTCGTCGTCGCGAACCGATCCTCCAGGCTGGATCACGGCCGCGGCCCCCGCGGCGACTGCGGCATCGAGACCGTCGCGGAACGGAAAGAAGGCATCCGACGCGCACACGGTGCCCGCGGCACGGTCCCCCGCACGCGACGCCGCGAGCTGCGTCGACTCGAGGCGGTTCATCTGCCCTGCGCCGACCCCGACCGCCACCCTGTCTCTCGCCAGGACGATGGCGTTCGACTTCAGGTGCTTCGCGACGACCCACGCGAAACGCAGATCCGCCCATTGCTCGTCGGTCGGTTGCGCCTTCGTCACGACCTTCGTGTTCTCGAGCGGGTCCGGCGGATCCGCCGACTGCACGAGCAAACCGCCCGCCACCGAACGGATCACCGGTCCCTGTGCCGGCAGCCCCGAGGCGCGCAAGATGCGAACGTTCTTCTTGGTCGTCAGGACGCCCAGCGCGTCGTCGTCGAAGTCCGGGGCAACGATCACTTCGGTGAAGATCTCCGCCATCGCCGACGCGGTGGCAACGTCACAGCTTCGGCTGAGTGCCACGATGCCCCCGAACGCCGACGTGCGGTCGCAGTCCAGTGCTTTTACGTACGCGTCGGCAAGAGACGACCCGATCGCGGCACCACATGGGTTCGAGTGCTTGACGATCACGGCGGCGTCACCCTCCAGCTCCGAGACGAGTGCCCACGCCGCATCCGTGTCGAGGATGTTGTTGTAGGAAAGCTCTTTGCCGTGGAGCTGTGACATCGCAGCGATGCCGGCCGGAACGCCCGCGCGACGGTAGAACGCGGCATCCTGGTGCGGGTTCTCGCCGTAGCGCAGGTCCATCACCTTGTCGCAGCTGAGCACCAGACAATCAGGTGACAGGTCTTGTCCCGCGAGATAGTTCACGATCGCGGAGTCGTACGCGGCGGTGTGACGGAACGCCTCGAGCGCCAGAGCGCGTCGTAGATCGAGATTCACCTCGCCTGTTTCCGTGATCTCGTCCAGCACCATGTCGTAGGAGTGCGGGTTGACGACGACCGCAACGGAATGGAAGTTCTTCGCTGCGGCTCGCACCATCGCGGGACCCCCGATGTCGATCTGTTCGACCGCGTCGTCCTCGCTCACCGACGGATGCGAAACCGTCCGTTCGAACGGATAGAGGTTGCACACGACCAGGTCTATGGGCTCGATCCCGTGCTTCTGGAGCTCTCGAACGTGATCGTCCCTGCGCCGGTCGGCAAGGATGGCGCCGTGGATCTTGGGGTGCAGCGTCTTCACGCGACCTCCGAGCATCTCAGGCGCGCCGGTCACTTCGTCCACCCGCGTCACGGGAACGCCGGCGTCCACGATCGCGGTCGCCGTTCCTCCCGACGAGACGAGCTCGACGCCCGCTGCAACCAGCCCACGCGCAAGGTCGACGATGCCGTTCTTGTCGGAGACGCTCAGCAGAGCCCGCTTCACGACCACCGCGTCAAGCTACCCGTTCGCCGGGCGCGAGATGCCGGGCCGGAACGTGCAGCTTCCGCAGCACCTCGTAACAACAAAGCGCGATGACACCGACGTCGATCGCCAGGCCTACCGGCCACAGCGGGGGCGGCTCCGGTGGTGCCTCCTCGGCGGACCCGACCCCGTCCCGGAACACGGGTGACCTGGATTGCTGGCGCGACGCACGCGCTCCTTCGCGGATGACGGCCAACGGATCGGACACGAACCTCGAGCGTTGCCGCGGAGCGGCGTCGGCCAGGATCACGAACGGGTCGGGCGCGAGCAATAGCCAGCGCCATCCGATCCGCGGCTCCGTATAGGTGATCACCTCGTCGCCGATCCTCTGCGTGACGGGCTCCGGAGTGGCCGACAACATCGAAAGGCCGAACAAGATCGGCAATCCCGCCGTCAGCAAGAACACGCCCGCGTACGCCGCCAGCGCCGACAGCCCCGGTCGTCGCACCAGCGACGACGCGGCGAGGCCGATCGCGATGAACAAGGCGCACATCGCGAGCAAAACGACATAGACGACTACCGCTCGGACGGCGGATACGCCTCCTTCGGACGCGCTCCAGATAGCGAGCGGGATCGTGGCCAGAACGAAAACGGCCGCCGTGACGAACGCGGCGCTGAACTTCGCTAGGAGCACGTCCTTCGGCCGGTACAACGTCGCTTGCAACACCGCGAGCGTGCCTCGATCCCGCTCCCCGTTGATCGCGGTGGCGGTGAGAGACGGAACGACCAGGCACGATAGGCCCAGGACGAACAGAGCGAGAGAGCCGAACATCGTCGGACCGACCTGGACGAACTCCCCCGAGAACTCCGCGGCCCGCGTGGCGCCCGCACGCACCAGGGCTACGAGCCCCAACAACAAGAGCATCCACACGCCCAGGAGGATCCACCAGCGCTTGCCGCGCATGCGCTGCTTTAGCTCACTAGCGATGAGCGCGTCGATCACGGCTCCTGTCCCATCGCCATGAACGCCCCCTCGAGGCCGCTGCGTTCCGGAGTCGCCTCCGTCACACGGACACCTTCTCGTACGAGATGCGCCAGGAGGTCGGCCGCGGCGGTCGCGTCGGCAACCTCGACGAGGACGGAGCCATCCGGGTCGATAGCCGGTGCGGCCCCCGCCGTCACGATCGACCGTTGCAATGCGTCGGCGTCCAGTGCTCGGAAACGCCACCGTGCGGTCCCGTGCCGGGGCAGGTTGTCGATCTCGTGGACGCCGCGGCTCGTCCCCGCATCGACGAACGCAACCAGCTCCGCGACCTCTTCCAGCTCGGCGAGGATGTGAGACGACACCACGATCGAAACCCCCTCCGCCGCCTGCGCGCGTATGAGGTCGCGCAGACCGACGCGCGCCCGCGGATCGAGGCCGCTCGCGGGTTCGTCCAACAGCAGTAGACGCGGGCGGTGTACCAGCGCGCGGGCGAACCCCAGCCGCTGCTTCTGACCCCGCGACAACACGTGGACGGGGCGGTCTCGGAACTCCAGGAGGTCGACCAGTTCCAACAGCTCGCTGGCGCGCGTGGGACGGTCCGCAGTGGGCATCCGGAAAGCGGCCGCGAACAGCTCCAGATATTCCTGCGCCGTCAGGCCTTCGTACACGCCGAAGAAGTCCGGCATCCAGCCGACCAGGCGGTGCACCTCGAACGGATCCGTGACCGGGTCGATGTCCATGACGCGGACCGACCCGCCGTCAGGCGCGAGCAGCCCCGCGAGGATCAAGAGCAACGTCGTCTTGCCGGCGCCGTTCGGACCGACGAGCGCCGTGATCTTGCGCGCGGGGATCTCGACGTCGTAGCCGGTCAGAGCGGGAGAGCGACCGAAAGAACGGGTGAGGCCGATCGCCTCGATCGCGACGGCGGCGGTCACGACCGCGCCCTCTGGATCTCGCCGGCCAGGAACATGCGACACGTCTCCGGCAACAGCCTGTGCTCCTGTTCCTTGATGCGCTCGTGGAGCGACGCCTCGTCGTCGTCGGCGTGGACGGGCACACGCGCCTGGCCCACGATCGGTCCGTGGTCGACCTCGTGGTCGATGAAGTGGACGGTGGTGCCGGTCTCGGACGCGCCGGCTTCGAGCGCGTCCCGAACCGCGTGAGCGCCCGGAAACGCCGGTAGCAGGGACGGATGTACGTTCAGCAGGCGGTCTTCGAACGCATCGACGAAGACCGGGCTCAGCACGCGCATGAATCCCGCCGAGACCACGAGATCGGGGCGGAAGCTCGCCACCTTGTCCCGCAGCGCCGCGCTCCATTCGTCCCGGTCCGCGAACCTCTTCGGATCGACGAGGTCTGTCGCTATGCCGCGCTGCTTCGCCAGCGTCAGGCCGAGACAGTCGCGATCCGCCAGCACGGCAACCACATCACCCGGGACCTCGTCGCGGTGACACGCGTCCACCAGCGCTTGCATGTTCGTCCCCGTGCCGGAGATCAGCACCACGATGCGGCCTCTCATGGCGCCAACGCGAGAGCTAGCGCCTCCAGCGCCAGCGGGTACCGGTAGGAGATGCCTCCGTGGCGCCCATCGAACAGCTCGAGGGTGTGGCGCGCGCCGATGGCATCCAGCTCCTTCGCGAACGCCTGCGCCCCGAGGTCGAGGTAGTACTCGTCGGACTTCCCGGCGTCGAGGTAGATGAGCTTCATGCTGTTCAGCGCATCCGCGTGTCGCCGCGCCATGCGCACCGGGTCCCAGCCAAGCCACTCCGCCCAGATCCCGTCGTCGAGCTTGCCGGTGTCGATGTCGAATGGGAGCCGCGCCTTGCCCGGCGCGTCCAGATCAGGCGAGTAGCACGCGGCCATCGCATACGTGTTGAGTGGTGCGCCGTGCAGGCCGAAGTCCAACGTCTCGGCGGCACGCAGCTTCTCGAAGAAGACGTCGTAGGAGCCGTCGAAATGATCGCGCAGGGTGCGCGCCGTCTGCGGGAAGTCCTTCAGATAACAGGCTTCGAACAATGCGTCACCCGCGTGCGACGCAAGGGCGCCGAAGACGTCCGGGCGCAGCATCGGGACGACCATCGCACCGTAGCCACCACTCGACTTGCCCGTGATCCCGCGATGGTCGCGCGACGCGAGCGTGGCGAAGCGTTCGTCGACGTATGGAACGACCTCGTCACAGAGATAGTCCATGTATGGCCCGGTTGCGACCGAGTTGATGAACTGGGAACCACCGTAGGAGGTCCACGCATCGACGAATACGACCGCACACGGCGGAACCGAGTCGGTCGAGAACGTGCGGTCGACCCGCTCGATCACGGTGGGCTCGAACGCGCTGCGGTTGAACCACATGTCCAGCTGGCCCGTCATCCCCTGGATCAGGTAGATCGCCGGTATCCGGTCCCAGTCGCCCGGCGGGAGATAGACGTAGAGGGGCCGCTCGGCGGGGTCGTCAAGAGGGTTGCCGGCCAGGAGCTCCGACCGAACCGTCAGCTGCTCGAGGCGACCGGTAAGCTCGTCACCCCACGGGGGCCCGGGAGGGCCCGGCACCTCCCTCAGCGACACGCTAGACGCGCAGGGCCTTGACGATGTCGGCCACCTCGGTCGGGTTCTTGGCGACCTCGTAGCCGGCCTCCTTGAAGGCGTCGGCCTTGGCCTGCCAGGTCCCCTTGGAGCCGGACACGATCGCGCCGGCGTGACCCATCCGTTTCCCGGGAGGAGCCACGCGGCCGGCGAAGTAGGCGACTATCGGCTTCGTCATGTTCGCCTTCGCCCACGCCGCAGCGCGCTCCTCCGCGTCGCCACCGATCTCGCCGACGAGGACCACGAGCTCCGTATCGGGATCTGCTTCGAAGCGCGCCAGCACGTCGATGAAATCCGACCCCGGCACCGGGTCTCCTCCGATCCCCACGCACGTCGTCTGGCCGATGCCCAGCTGAGTCAGCTCGTGGACGATCTGGTAGACGAGCGTCCCCGAGCGAGATACGAGGCCGACGGGGCCCGGCGTGCAGATCTCGCCCGGGATGATCCCGACGTTCGCCTTGCCCGGAGAGATGACACCGGGACAGTTCGGCCCGATCAACGTGACGTCGCGGTCGCTGCGCCGCAGGTAGGCGACGACGCGTGCCATGTCCATCGCCGGCACGTGTTCCGTGATCGCGATGACTGTATCTATGCCCGCCTCGTACGACTCGAGGATCGCGTCGGCCGCGAATCGCGCCGGAACAAAGACCATCGACGTGTTGGCGTCCGTTTCTTCGACGGCCTGGGCGACGGTGTCGAAGATCGGCGTCCCGTTGTGATCGATGCCTCCTTTGCCGGGTGTGACACCGGCAACGAGATCGGTTCCGTATTCCTTGTTACGCCCGGCGTGGAACGACCCCTCCGACCCCGTCAGCCCTTGGACGACGAGCCGCGTGTCGGCTCCGACGATGACCGCCATCTACGACCTGTTCCCGTGTGCCAGCTCGACCGCGACACGAGCCGCCTCGAGCATCGTCTCGGCCGTCTCGAGCATCGGGTGAGGGGCGTCCGCAAGCATCTTTCGGCCCTGCTCGGCATTCGTACCGTCGAGGCGAACGACGATCGGGACCTTCACGTCCAACCGGCCGAGCGCGTCGATGATCCCTTCGGCTACGAGGTCGCAACGCGTGATCCCACCGAAGATGTTGATCAGTACGCTCTTGACGTCGGGGTTCTCCATGATGATCTGCAACGAATTCGACAGGATCTCGGCGTTGGCCCCACCGCCGACGTCGAGGAAGTTCGCCGGCGACCCACCTGCGTCGGTGACGACGTCGAGCGTCGACATGACGAGGCCCGCGCCGTTCCCGATGATCCCGACGTCACCTTCCAGCTTGATCAGGTTCAACCCCAGGCTCTTCGCGCGCTTCTCCTGCTCCGGCACGTCGTGCGCGGCTTTCAGCTCGTCGAAGAACGGGTGCCGGTAAGCCGCAGAGTCGTCGAGGATCACCTTCGCGTCCAAGGCCATGACCTTCCCTTCACCGGTCACCACCAGGGGGTTGATCTCGATCTGCGACGCGTCAAGCTCGACGAACGCGCGGTAGAGCTTGGGCATGATCGCGATGGTTTCCTTGCGAGCCTCGGCATCGATGTTGCCGCCGAAGACGAGCTCCCGCGCGTGGAAGTCGGAGATCCCCAGCAACGGATCGATCTGCACCTTCGCGATCAGCTCGGGGCTCTCCTCGTTCACCTTCTCGATGTCCATCCCGCCTTCGGAGCTGAGGATCGCGAGGTAGCGACGGGTGGTGCGGTCCAACAGGAACGAGCAGTAGTACTCGTGGCGCAGGTCGCTCGCCCGCTCGACCAGAACACGCTTGGAGCGTTGCGCCTGCGCCTTCTTCGCGGTCCACGTCTTCTCTTCGTCCGGCGACAGCGTCCCCTGGTCCGCCTTCTGCTTCAACGCGAAACCTTCCTGGTCGTAGAAGTCGATCGCGAAGATGCGTTCGGCCGCGGCTCGCGCCTCGTCAGCCGTGGCAACGAGCTCGACACCGCCCTGTTTCCCACGACCCCCGACCTGGACCTGCGCCTTCACGACGACCCGCTCGCCGAGGAAACGAGCAGCTTCAGCCGCTTCGTCGGGCGTCGACGCGACGCGTCCCTCTGGGATCGGGACCTCGAACTTCCGCAGGAGCTCCTTGCCCTGGTACTCGAAGAGGTCCACTAGATGCCGGTCACCTACGCTTCCTGCTTCACGTTCTCGTCGACCCACTCGATGATCTGCTTCGTGGGGGCGCCCGGCGTGAAGATCTCGGCGATGCCCGACTCTCGGAGCTTCGAGATGTCCGCGTCCGGGATGATCCCGCCGCCGAACACCTTGATCGTCTCGCCGCCCTGCTCCCGCAGGAGCTCGACGACCCGCGGGAACAGTGTCATGTGCGCACCCGATAGACACGACAGGCCTACCGCGTCGACGTCCTCCTGGATCGCCGCAGCCGCGATCTGCTCGGGTGTTTGATGCAGCCCCGTGTAGATGACCTCCATACCGGCGTCCCTCAGAGCCCTCGCGACGACCTTGATGCCGCGGTCGTGGCCGTCGAGGCCCGGTTTCGCGACCAGGATGCGCGGCCTGCTGGAAGGCACGTCTCGAACCACTCCTCAAGGGTTCTCGATGTTGTTGCTATAAGTGTCGCCGAACCCTAGCAGGGACCAGAGGAGGCGCTCGAAGTGGCGACGACACCTACGACGTCTTTCGACCACGTCGTTGACGAAGGTTCCTTCGAGCCCTTCGGTGACGACCTCTCCTCTACCGATCCGCTCCGCTTTGCTGGATATCCCGACCTGCTGCGCGACGCGCGCGACCGGACCGGACACGACGAATCGGTAGAGGTGGGGGCCGCGACGATTGGTGGGCACGCGGTGGAGGTCGCGGGGTTCGACTTCTCTTTCCTGGGCGGAAGCATGGGTGAGGTCGCCGGCGAGAGGGTCGCGCGCGCGATCGAGCGAGCGGTCGAGCGACGCGTTCCGTTCGTTCTGCGCACAGCGACCGGAGGGGCGCGGATGCAGGAAGGCATGCGTGCGCTCGTCCAGATGCCGAAGCTGGTCGCGGCGCGGACCCTTCTAGCCGAAGCGGGACTCCCCTACGTCGCGATCCTCGGCGACCCGTCGACGGGCGGCGTGCTCGCGAGCGTTGCCGCGCTCGCCGATTACACGGTCGCCGAGACGGGAGCGGCCGTCGGGTTCGCGGGGCCGCGGGTGGTCGAGGCGGTCACGGGAGCTTTGCCTCCGGCCGGTTCGCATACGGCTGCCTCCGCGCTCGGCAACGGGTTGGTGGACGACGTCGTTGATCGCGACGACGTCCGGTCGCTCCTGAAGCTGGTGTTGGACGCCACCGCCCCCGACGATCCCGAACCGGCTTCGGACCCGGGGGGAGGTCGCGGCGAGAACCGCGACCCGTGGGCTGCCGTGCTGTCGGCGCGCGCGGACACGAGACCGAGCGCGCCCGACCTCGCGCGTGCGATGACCGACGATGCAGTCGAGCTCCGGGGCGACCGCGCCGGACGCGACGATCGCGGCCTCGTCGCGCTCCTCGGGCGGGTCGCGGGGAGGCGCGTGCTGTTGCTCGCGCTGGATCGCGCGCATCTTCCCGGTCCCGGCGCGTTCCGCAAGGCGCGGCGCTGTCTCGCGGTCGCGGTCCGGCTCGGCCTCCCGGTGATCACTCTGGTGGACACCCGCGGAGCGGACCCGTCCGAGCGCGCGGAGGCGGGAGGCATCGCATGGGAGATCGCGGCGACCTTCGAAGCGCTCCTGTGCGCGCCGGTCCCCGTCGTCTCCGTCGTGACCGGAGAGGGGGGAAGCGGTGGAGCGCTCGCGCTGTCGGTAGGCGATCGGCTCTTGATCTACGAAGATGCGATCTTCTCCGTCATCGGGCCGGAGGCAGCGGCTTCGATCCTGTGGCGTGATCCCGGCAAAGCGGCCGATGCAGCACGAGCGCTGAAGCCAACCGCCCGGCGCCTGCTCGAGCTAGGTATCGCGGACGCGGTCGTCCCGGAACCGCCCGACGCAGAACGGCTGAGGGAGGTCCTCGCCTATCATCTCGGCGCCATGAGTACCGGACCGAGCGATCTCAGCGCGGCGCGACGGGCGCGCTGGAGAGGCACGCGTGGCTAACGAGAAACGCGCGCGCAAGAAAGAAGCGCGCGACCGCCAGGCTGCCGAGCGTGAGGCCGCGCTGCGGCGACGGCGCATGACTCGCCTCGGACTCCTCGCGTTCATCGTGCTCGCGGTCGTCGGGATCGCCTTGGCGTCGGGACGAGGCGAGCCCGAACCCACGGGAGATCCGGCGGCCCAACAGCCGGAGACGGAAGACCCAGACGCATCGGCCGCGTGCGCCGCCGAGGCTCCTCCCCCTGCCGACCCGCAGCAATACGACGCGCCGAAGTACGTCATCGAAAAGGGCGTCGATTACGCGGCGATCATGCACACTTCGTGCGGCGAGATCGAGTTCGACCTGCTCGAGGACAAGGCCCGCAGGACGGTCAACAGTTTCGTCTTCCTCGCGCGCGAAGGTTTCTACGACGGCTTGACCTTCCATCGGATCGTGGGCAACTTCGTGATCCAGGGGGGCGACCCGGATGGTCAGGGCAACGAAGAACCGAACGGCCCCGGCTACACCGTCCCCGACGAGTTCCCCGAGAAAGGCAACGAATACGTCTTCGGGACCGTCGCCATGGCCAACAGCGGCCCCGGCACTACCGGCAGCCAGTTCTTCATCGTCGTGCACCGCGGCCCGGACGGCGAGCCCGCCCCGGCCGGACTCGACCCCCTGTACACGATCTTCGGCAAGGTCGCGGAGTCCTCGTACGAGACGGTCGAGGAGATCGCCAAACAAGAGGTCAAGGCAGGGACGGACCCGGCCGAAGCGGAAGAGCCCGTCGTCCCGGTCTACATCGAGTCGATAGAGATCATCGAACGCTGACGCGACGAAGCCCCGCCTGCAGGGGGCGGGGCCTCATCGGCTCGGGGGAGCTTCTGTGGAGCTAGAACTTCTCCGGGAACTGGTTGACGATCGCTCCGGACAGAGCGGTTGCCACGTGCGGAAGGTGGCCCGCCGCCGTGCGCAACTTGTCGAAAGCGGAAGCGTCACCGGCGACGACCGCATCGATCGCAGTGATCGTCGACTCCACGTGCGGCGTAAGCGCGTCTGCTACCTGCTCCTGGGTGAGACCACCCTCGGTGGCGCCTTCGATGAGGGCACCGAAGTCGTTGCGGTAACCATCCAGGTTCTTGCGTGCCTCGGCAACCATGCTCTTGTTACCGGTCGCCTGGCCGAGCGTGTAGTCGACGAAGAACCCGATGTGCGCACGCCACAGCTTGAGGAACGCTTTCTCGGCCGGCTTGCCATAGACCGAACCGATCATCGCGGCGAGGTCCTTCGAGTTGTCATCGAGGGTACCGGCGGCGGCTTTGAACGTCGGGTCCTTGAGGTCCCCACCGGCCTGCACGCCGGTAAGCACTGCGAGTCCAGCGTGGTACTCGTGCTGGTCGAGCAGTGAGGTCAGGTCACGCAGCAGCGACGCCGCGGGCGTGTCCACGGTCGGCGTAGCTTCCGTTGCAGAGGTGCTGTCATCTTCGGTCGTCGAACCTGCGGCCGCCGCGTTGTCGCGATCGGCCGCGCGCGTGTCGGTCTCCGAGCTGCATGCTGCTCCGATCAAAGCGAAGGCGAAGAGCCCCGCTATCATCCGCATCCACATCTTGTTCCTCATGTCTCGTCCTTTCTCTCTCGATCGCTTTTCGATCGATGTTTCCGTCGCAGGGTGTTCGGAACCCGATCCGGAACCGGATTGGACGATCTACTCGACGACGATCGTTCCCGTCATCACAGGGTGCACCTTGCAGAAGTACGGATACGTCCCCGTCTCGTCGAAGGTGAAGTCGAAAGTAGAGCCATCTGTTTCGACGGATCCGTCGAAGACACCATCCCGTTTGTCGGGACGGCCCTCATTCACCCCCGGGATGCCTTTGTCTCCGGGCTTCCCTGAGGTGATCGTGTGGGTGACGTCGGAGTCGCGGTTGGTCCACGTCACGGTCGTGCCGGAGGAGACCTTCAGGATGGGTGGATCGAAGGCGATGTGCTGGATCGTGATCGCGGTCCGATCGGCTGCCGCATCCTGATCCGCGTCCATAGACGAATCGGTCGTGGAAGCCGACGAGCCACAACCGCCCAGCACCGCGACGGCCAGCAGGGCTCCGAGGTAGATCTTCTTCTTCATGGTGGACGTTCGGCCCGCAAGGCGGATGCGGATTGCCAAGGCCCATCCGCAGCAGCCCTAGCTACCGAACACCACACATGTACAACTACGATTCCCCCGTTATGGAACGGGTCCAGGACCGCGAACTGGCGGACCGTCTGATGGCACGGGACGAAAGAGCGCTCGCGGAGGCTATCGAGACCTACGGCTCCGCTGTATACGGGGTAGCTCGGCGGGTGATCACCGAGGACACGTTCGCCCAGGAGGTCGCCCAGGACACGTTCCTGGCGTTGTGGCGGAGGCCCGGCGCGTTCGACCCCCAGCGAGGGTCTCTACTGCGGTTCCTGTGTGCGATCGCCCGCAACAAAGCGGTCGATCTCGTCCGGAAGGAAGAGTCGCAGCGGCGTTCGGCAGAAGCGCTCATCTCGGAGACCCATCCAGGACGCGCAGTGACGCACATGCCTCAGCTCGAAGAACAGGACCACATGATGCGAGCGTTGAAGGAGATCACGGAGTCACAGCGCGAAGCACTCGTTCTCGCGTATTTCGGGGGGCGCACCTATAGAGAGGTAGCCGAAGAGCTAGGCATCCCCGAAGGAACCGCTAAGACAAGGTTGAGAGACGGACTGATCAAGCTGCGGGGCGTACTGGCAGGAGACAAACCATGACGAAGATGGCACACGAAGAAGCTCGGGAGCTCCTGGGCGCCTACGCCCTGGGAGCGATGCCAGAGGACGAGCTGAAGCGCGTTCGCTCGCACGTGATGTCGTGTGAGGAATGCATGCGCGAGGCGGATTCGCTAAGCGACACCGTTGCTTCGTTCGGTATCTCCGCGGGAAACGCTCCGCTTCCTGCGGACTTCTCCGACGGCATCCTGGAGACCGTCCGGGAGCAGCGCCCGATCGTCGCCCCCCGGACCGCACCACGGCGCTCATGGTTGGCCGTCGCTGCGGGCGTAGCAGGTCTCACGCTAACCGTGGGGGCACTCTTCGGGATGATGGCCGCACGCTCGCAGGTCGAGCGCCAGGAGAAGGTGCTCCAGGCGATGTTGCGTGAAGACGGATTCAGCCTGTCGGGCACCTCGGGTGCGGTCGCGAAGGTGATCCCCGTCGGTGACGGGTCGGTCCTCGCCGCGACCGGGCTGCGAGCAGCGCCGGACGGACACGATTATCAGCTGTGGTTGATCGAGGACGGGGAGCCGCGCAGCGCCGGTGTGTTCGACGTCGAGGACGGCATCGCTATCGTGGAGACGGATCTCGCACTGAAGGACTACGACACGGCGGCCGTGACGATCGAGCCGGACGGTGGGCTAGACAAGCCCAGCGGCGATCCGGTCCTCGTCTCGGGCTGACGAACGCACCGGGTTCACGACGCCGCGGGTTTCAGCGGCGCCAGCGAGAGGTCGAGTCTCTTCTCACCTGCGCCGGGGAAGTTCACCGTCGCCTCGAGCCCGAAATTCGAACGGGCGATCTCGACGATCGTTCCGTGACCCCAGCGATCGTGAACCACCTCTTGCCCGACCTTGAAGACGGATATGTCGTGCGTGCTGCCCGTGCCGCGCCCTCGGCCGTGACCTTGCTGCCGGTCCGTCTGGTGGACGAGCTCGTTCGGGATCTCTGCCAAGAATCGCGACGCCGGGTTGTAGTTCAGACCGCCCCACAAGCTGCGTGACCACGCGTTCAGCAGATACAGCCGCTCGCGAGCGCGGGTGATGCCGACGTAGCACAACCTCCGCTCCTCCTCGAGCTGATCGGAATCTCCCAGCGAGCGGATGTGCGGGAACACCCCGTCTTCCATCCCGACGATGAACACGACGGGGAACTCGAGGCCCTTGGCGTTGTGCATCGTCATGAAGGTGACGCCCGTGTCCTCACCCTGCTGCTCGTCGGTGTCGGTGATCAACGAGATCCCCTCGAGGAAGCCGGTGAGGCTCGGATCTTCGGCCGACTCGTCGTACTCGCGTGCCACGCCGGCCAGCTCGCGCAGGTTCTCTTGACGCGAGAGCGCCTCGAAGGATCGCTCCGCCGCTAGCGCGTCCATGTAACCCGTGATGTCCCACGTCATCTCGACGATCTCGGCGACAGACATGTCCGCGTCCGCGAGCTTGACGCGATTGAACAGCCGTGCCGCTTCCAAGACTCCGCCGAGTGAGCGCTTCGACAACCCCGGTACCTCTTCGGCGCGCTCGAAAGCCTCGCCCAGACCTATCCCCTCCCGCCGCGCGAATTCCGACAGCTTCGCGAGGGTCGTGTCGCCGATCCCCCGCCGCGGAGCCTGCGCCGCCCGCGCGACGCTGACGGAGTCCTGCGGGTTGATCGACCCTCGCAGCCACGCCAGCAGATCTTTCACCTCTTTACGCTCGTAGAACCGGACTCCTCCCACGACCTTGTACGGAAGCTCTTCCTTCGAGAAGATCTCCTCCAGGACGCGTGACTGCGCATTCGTGCGATAGAAGACCGCAACGTCACTCAGCGCGTGGCCCAGCTCGCTAAGTCGCCGGATCTCCCCCGCCACCCACGCCGCTTCGTCGTGTTCGTTCTGCGCGTGGTACCGCGTTATGAGCTCGCCGGCGGTCGATTCTGTCCATAACGACTTCGGCTTGCGCATCGCGTTGTTCTCGATCACCGCGTTCGCGGCACTCAAGATCGTCTGGGTCGACCGATAGTTCTGCTCGAGCGTGATGACGTGCGCGTCGCCCCAATCGCGCTCGAAATCGAGCAGGTTCTTGATCGTCGCGCCCCGGAACGCGTAGATGCCCTGGTCGGCGTCGCCGACCACGAAGATGTTGCGGTGCTTACCTGCAAGCATCGTCGCAAGGCGCGCCTGCGCATGGTTCGTGTCCTGGAACTCGTCCACGAGGACGTGCTCGAAGCGAGATTGATAGTGGCCGAGGACCTCGGGAAAGCGATCGAAGATCTCGACCATACGGAAGATCAGGTCGTCGAAATCGAACGCGCCGTTATCGCGCAGGCGACGCTGGTACTCGACATAGATCTCGGCGATCGTCTTCTCCCACGGATTCGACGCGAAATCCGAGTAGACGCCTGCGTCTACGAGGCGGCTCTTGGCATCCGAGATAGAGGCCGACGCAGCGCGTGGCGGTACGCGCTTGGGGTCGATGTTGAGCTCCTTCATGCACGCCTTGATCAAGCGGTCCGTGTCGGACGAGTCGTAGATCGAGAACGACGAGCGGATCCCGAGGTGCTGCGATTCGCGGCGGAGCATCCGGACGCACGCGGAGTGGAACGTCGAGACCCACATCTTCTCGGCGACGGAACCAACCAGCTCTGCGACCCTCCGCTTCATCTCGGCCGCAGCCTTGTTCGTGAACGTGATCGACAGGATCGCGAACGGCGACGTCCCCTCGCTGATCAGGTGCGCGATCCGATGCGTCAACACGCGCGTCTTGCCCGACCCGGCCCCCGCTACCACGAGCACCGGCCCACCGGGGTGGACGACCGCTTCCTTTTGAACCGGATTCAGGCCGGCGTAGGGCTCGGGTTGCATCACCTCCATTCTCCCCCAGGGCCAGGTCAACTACGGGACCGAGACCAGCCGAGCCAGAGGTAGAGAATGTTGGGCGATGCAGGTTTGTCCTGAGTGTGAAGCCTCGAACGAAGATGCACACAGGTTTTGCGCTTTCTGCGGATCGCCTCTTTCCGCAACAAGCGATACCCAGCGCGAGATCAGATTCGCCACGGCACTGTTCGTCGACATCGTGGATTCGACACCGTTAGTCGAATCGCATGACCCGGAGGTCGTTCGTGAGCTCATATCTCGGGTCTTCGCTCGTCTCAAAGCCGTGATCAGGAGACACGGCGGGATCATCGAGAAGACCATCGGGGATGGCTTGCTGGCGATCTTCGGCGCGCCGGTCGCCCATGAAGACCACCCCGAACGCGCAGTCCGTGCTGCTCTCGAGATGAGAGAGGTCATGTCGGAGTTGAATGCAACCTTTGCCACCGAAGGCCGACCCGCTTTGCAGGTCAGGACCGGCGTAGAGGCGGGAGACATCCTCGCGGACATGACGCGCGTCAGAGATGGTGCCGATGCGATGGTCACCGGCGACGCGGTCAATGTCTCGGTGCGACTTCAAGGCGCAGCGGAACCCGGATCGATCCTCGTCGGGCCGGAGGCATTCCGGCTCACCGACCACGCCATCGAGTACCGGTCGCCGCGGGAACTGGCGCTGAAAGGAAAGTCGCGTCCGCTAACCGCCGCCGAGCCGACCTCGGTCAAAGCGCGGATGCTTTCTCGACGACTACCTGTCCGCTACGACACGGCATTGATCGGAAGGTCAGACGAATTACGCATCCTGAGGGAACTCGTAAATAGCCAGGCAACCATCGCGCGCCCGCGTATGGCGCTACTCATTGGTCCGGCCGGTATCGGGAAATCGCGGCTCCTCAGCGAGATCAAGCGACAAGCGAGGGATCTCGAACAGATCGTCTACTGGCGAGAAGGTGCCTGCCTCGCCTACGGCGATGTCCCGTTCGCGCCGATCGTCGATATCTTCCGCGCGCAGTTCGAGCTAGATGAAGGGGTGACCGATGCGGATGTCCGTCGCGCGCTCGAGGACCTTTTTACCGACCAAAGAGCCCCCGTCGAAGAGACCAAAGCGCTGTTCTCGCCGAGCGAGACCGGGCCCACCCGCGACCAGCTCTTCGAGTCGTGGCGGCAGATCCTGGAGCGGATGACCGCGCGCTATCCGCTCGTCTTGGTATTCGAAGATGTTCACTGGGCGGACGAAGGAACGATCGCGTTCATCGACTACCTCGCCGAATGGGGTGGGGGTCCGATCCTCCTCATCCTGGCGGCGCGGCCCGATATCTACGAACGGCATCCCGTGTGGCAAGAAACACGCGCTTTCCGGACCGTCATCGACCTGGACCCACTGACGGAGGACGAGTCGCGCCGGCTCATTCACGAGCTGGTCGATGCCGACCTGCCACACGAGGTCGAACAGGACATCCTGGCGAGGTGTGGTGGCAGTCCCCTGTTCGCGGAGGAGATCGCGCACCATTTACACACAGCCGATCAGAGCCCTGCCGGCGGAGTCGGCGATATCCCACGGACACTTCAGTCGCTGATATCGGCTCGTTTGGACACCCTTCCGGGCACGCTCAAGCCGGTGGTGCAGGACGCCGCAGTCATCGGCCCGATATTCACGGTCGAGACCTTGGGGTACCTGATGGACAAACGCGAAGACGAGATGCGAGCTCTGCTCGACGACCTCGTCAGCTCGGGCATAGTGGCCTACAACAGCTCGGGTGAGAGCTTGAGCTTCCACCACGTCCTCGTGCGCGACGTTGCCTACAGCTCGCTGCCGAAATCGACGCGCGCCGATCGCCACGTCAAGATCGGCGACTGGATCGAAGACCACGCGCCGTTCGGCGAAGCTACCGAGACGCTCGCGGCACACTTCACGGTGGCCGCTCGGTATCTCGACGAACTGGGAAACCTCGACTCTGCGGCCGCGCGCATCATGGAGAAGGCTTACAGGTTGAGCGTCGTGGCGGCCGAGCGAGCGACGGCGTTATGGCAGCCCGCCGAGGCTGCGCGCTGGCTCGAACAAGCCCTCAGGTGGTCGCAATACCTTGACCTGCCGAACGAGGAGGTAGCGCGTGTCTGGGAAAGCTTCGGCGAGGCGTGCCTGCATGCTCGTTCTGCGAAGGAAGCATCCGTAGCTTTCGAGCGTGCCCTAGCCATCCAGGAAGGTTTGAGGAACGACAGGGATATCGGGCGGCTTGAAGCGCGCTTGGCAGACGTGTGCTTCGAGTCGGCGGACGACGAGAAGCTGATCGAATGGACCGACAGAGCGATCCGACACCTCGAGGGCTTCGGTGACAGTGCCGACCTCGCCGATGCTCTGCACCTCCGGGGTTGGTTCCTGTGGAGGAGGAGCCTCCTGGACGAGGCCGAGCCCTTCGTCTCCCGCGCGCTCGAGATGTCTCGCCGAGTTGAGGATCAAGTGGTGGAAGGCAACGCTTCGCTCACGCTTGCGGTTCTCCAGTTCGAGCGCACAGGAGACCCCGCGACCGCTGAGGAGCTAACGCGAAAAGGACATGAGATCTCTCGGCAAGCAGGAGATCTGGCACTCCGCTTGAGGGCGTGCATCAACTTCGCTGCTTGGCTGTACGACCAAGAGGTTGGGCCCGATGAGATCGAGAGGCTCTATAAGGAAGGTATCCAAACCGGAGCGAAGGCTGGTGACATCCTCGTCACCGCGTGGTTGCTTGGTGAACACGCCGGGTTTCTCGAGACATGGGGCCGGCTCGCAGAGGCCGAGGAGGTGGCCCTGCGCGCCATCCACATGGCAAGAAGCACCGGGTCGATACCAACGTTGTCGATGGCCCTCGGCAACTACACGGATATCAAGCTCCGTCAGGGCGACTTCGCGGAGCTGGACAGAGTGCGGCCCGAGCTACAAGAACTCATGCGGCAGGCACCCGAGAAACAATTCGAAAAGGATCAGGTCATTCAAGACGCATACGTCGCGCACAGGAAGGGCGACGAAGACGCGGCTTTGGCGATCCTTCAGAGCGGGGTCGAGGACCTCGCTCCGCTGCCGGCCGACGTCGTAGACCACGATCTACTCCTATTAGAGACGACGAGACGCCTGAACCTCGCGGGGCGCGTCGAAGAGGCACGCTCCCTCGCGGCGCGCCTTAGGGAATTCGCCGACAAGGCGTCGTTCACAGCGATGTTTGCCGATTGGGCCTCCGGGGTCGTCGAGGAAGACGTTCAGAAGGCGGTACATCTGCTCGAGGCCGCGGCGGTTCGGGCACGACGACGGGACCTCGTCGTGTTCGAAGGGCGCATCCTTCTCGATCTCGCGCGTGCACAGTTCAGTGCGGGGCAAGACGCCACGGAAACGCTCGATCGCGCTCGTACTCTGCTGGAGACGAGCGGCGCGCTTCTCTACCTCTTGGAGCTCGATCAGGTCATCGGCGCGGTGGGTTCCCGGGGATCGTCAGACCTTGCCGCGGACGCGCCGTAACAACGATCCAACGCCTTGCTGTTCCGGCGGCGTGAGACCAACGGCGACATACGCGGCGAGATACACGACCGATCCGACAACGGCTGTCGCGAGGAGATCCAGGGCCCCATCACCGCCAACAGCGCGGTGCGTGAACCACGTCGCGGCAAGCGCGCCTCCCGTCGGAATCACGAGGCGCCCGTAATCGCGGTCATATGGCTGGATCCCCACGAAGCGCCGCACGAGCGCGAGCCGCGCCCACTTCGACAGCGCGAACGTCACGGTGTTCGCGGCCGCGGCCCCCTCCATCCCGTAGCGCGGGCAGAGCCAGAACGCGAGGACGAGGTTCACGACGAGCGATGCCGCGTACACCGTCAGGTCCCACCCGGTGCGTCCGACCATGATCAGGACGAAGCCGACGCTGCCGGTGGCGATGTTGACGAATTGACCCGCCAGCACGATCAGCAGTGCCGTTTCGCCTCCGCGGAAATCCTCGCCGAACAGGCGCAGGGCGTCGGCAGGCGCAACCGCCAAGACGAGGAACAGCGGGATCGTGGCCGCGATCGTCCACCGGGTCAGCGTCTTGAAGAGCCGATCGAGGCGCTCGGTCTCCCCGCGGTTGTGCAGATCGGCCACGAAGGGGCTGAACATCAGGCTCACCGAGGTGAGGAACAACACGATCACCTGACCGGCTCGGAGCGCGGCCGCGTACACCCCGACCTCCCCATCGGACGCGAAGCGCGTCAACACGAACAGGTCGGTCCAGAACAACAGCTGCGAGAAGAGGGCGGCAGGGGCCCGCGGTCCCGCGTATCGCATCAAGCGCCCCATCGCGCCGTCCTCCAACGGTGCCGCCTCCCACCCGCGGCTCTCGCGGCGCCAGAAATAGAACGCAGCCGCGGCCGCGACCAACCACGACAGTGAGTACGCGAGGACGCTCATCCACGTCGTCTTCGAGACGCTCCAGCCGGCGAGCATCAGCACGATCCACAAGAGCGGTTGGCCCGCCCAGAAGACGTAGAGCGTGTAACGCATGATCTTCAAGCCGCGGGTAGCGGACAACCAGACGTTGGCTGCCGCCAGGAACGGCAGCCCGAGCGCGGCCGATTCCACAGCCCATCTGCCTAGGTCGTCGGAGATCGAGAACAACGATCGGATCGCGCCCGCGCCGGCATAGGCGGCGACGGCGACGGCCGTACTCACTAAGGTGGCGATGCCTACGGCGCGCGCCACGTGCGTTCGCATGTGCTGCCAGCGCCCAAGGCCCGATTCCACCGCTACGTCGCGCAGCACGGCCATATCCATCCCCGCACGGGTCGCGAACGAGATGACGAATGCCGCCTGCGTTACGACGGTTACGACGCCGAACGCTTCTTTGCCGAGGGTGTTGGAGATCAACAACTGCACGATCAGCGTCGCGACCGCCGCGACGGCGATGCCCAGCACGTTCTGGGACGTCCCGGAGAGGATGGTGAGGTAATCGCCGCCGCCGGTCGCGGTGCGAGGGGTGGCTACTTCCCTACTCCCACTCGATCGTTCCGGGCGGCTTCGACGTAACGTCGTAGACGAGTCGGTTGACGCCCGGGACCTCGTTGACGACCCGGTTCGAGATGCGCTCGAGCAGGTCGTACGGGAGCCGCGCCCAGTCGGCCGTCATCGCGTCCTCGCTGGTCACCGCGCGCAGCACGATGGGGTACCCGTAGGTCCGCTCGTCGCCCATGACGCCGACGGACCGAACCGCAGGCAGGACCGCGAAGCTCTGCCAGATGTCACGCAACAATCCCGCCTTCTTCATCTCGTCGAGCACGATCGTGTCCGCGGCTCGCAGGACCTCGAGACGCTCGCTCGTGACCTCTCCGATGATCCGGACCGCAAGCCCCGGCCCCGGAAACGGCTGACGCCACACGATCTCCTCCGGGAGCCCCAGCTCTTCTCCGACCCGCCGGACCTCGTCCTTGAACAGGTTGCGCAGGGGCTCGACGAGGTCGAACCGCATGTCTTCGGGAAGGCCTCCGACGTTGTGATGGCTCTTGATCCTGGCGGCATCCTTCGTCCCCGACTCGATCACGTCCGGGTAGAGAGTCCCTTGGACCAGGAAGCGAGCGTCTTCCACCTCGTCGCGGGCTACCTCCTCGAAGACCCTGATGAACGTCTCGCCGATGATCTTGCGTTTCGTCTCCGGATCGCTGACACCGCCGAGCTTCTCGAGGAAGCGGTCGGCGGCCTTCACGTGGATGAGGTCGATCTTCAGGTGACGCCGGAAGGTGTCTTCGACCTGCTCTGCTTCGCCCGCGCGCAGGAGGCCGTGGTCGACGAACACGCACGTGAGTTGATCGCCTATCGCGCGATGTACGAGGGCCGCGGCCACCGACGAATCGACACCGCCCGAGAGACCGCACACGACCCGCTCCGTGCCGACCTGAGCGCGGACCTGTTCGACGGCCGAGTCGATGATCGAGGTCATGGTCCAGCTCGGTAGCAAGTCGCACGCGTCGTAGAGGAAGTTCTTCAGCAGGTCCTGCCCCCACGGCGTGTGCGCGACCTCGGGGTGGAACTGGACGCCGTAGAGGCCGCGCTCGGGGTCTTCGAACGCGGCGACCGGTGAGGACGGCGTCGACGCAGTGGGATTGAAACCCTCCGGCGGACTGACGACGGAGTCGTTGTGGCTCATCCAGACCGTCTGTTCCGTCGGAAGCTCTGAGAACAGGACCGACTGCGACTCGGCGACGTCGAGGTCCGTCTTGCCGAACTCGGCGATCCCGGTGTTCGCGACCTCGCCGCCGAGCGTCTGCGCCATGAGTTGCTGGCCGTAGCAGATCCCGAGCACGGGCACTCCGAGATCGAAGACCTTCGCGTCCGCGCGCGGAGCGCCCGGCTGATGGACGGATTTCGGCCCCCCCGACAAGACGATCCCTGCCGGTCGGCGCGCCGCGATCTCTGCGACCGGCATGTCGTGCGGGACGATCTCCGAGTACACGTGAGCCTCGCGCACCCGGCGGGCGATCAGCTGCGCGTACTGCGCTCCGAAGTCGACGACCAGTACCGGGGGATGCTCCTGTTGCGGCATAGGTCAGGTTACCGCGCGGCCCTCGGGGATCTCCGTAACCGGCCTTCCACGACGATGCTCAGCCGGTCGTCATCCTCGATGATCTCGACGTCTTCGAATCCCGCCTTCTTGTACATGCGCGAGACCTTCGTGCCGATGTCCTCGGACATCTCCAGTAGCAGCCATCCGCCCGGCTTCAGCCACGAGGGCGCCTCGGCCACAGCCCGCCGCATCAGCCGTAGCCCGTCGGCGGTGTCGTCGGTAAGCGTGAACACCGGCTCGTGGTCCTTGACCTCCCGAGGGAGGTCTTCCAGCTCGTCCAGCGGGACGTAGGGGACGTGACCGGTGACGAGGTCTATGGTCCCGCAGAGGCGCTGGGGAAGAGCCTCATACATGTCCCCCTTCTTGAACGTCACGTTCGAGATCTTCAGATCGCGTGCGTTCGCCCGCCCCAACGCGAGACCGTCCGAATGGATGTCGGCTGCCCACACACCGGCGTCGGGGCGTTCGTCGGCTATCGCTAGAGCGATCGGGCCAGCTCCGGTGCAGAGGTCCACCACGACCGGCGATCGGCGCCCTCGGAGGCGCTTCAGAGCGTGCGCGACCGTCAGCTCGGAGGAGGGTCGCGGTACGAACGTGCCGGGACGCACCTTGAGGTGGAGGCCGTAGAAGTCGATGAAGCCGCGGATGAACGGTTGGGGCTCGCCTGCAGCGCGCCGCGCGACGAAAGAGAGGTAACGCTCGCGCGTCCTGTGAGGAGGTTCGAGATCGTCCGGCAGGTCTTCGGCTTCTTCGTCGGTGATACGCAGGGCCGACGCGAGGAGCTGCCGCGCCTCGTACAGATCGTCGTGGTCTTCGAACCGAGAGGAGCTATCCGCCAGGACCCGCTCGCCGACCTCCAGCAGTTCGGCGACGGATCTGGGCTCGCTCATAGGGGCGGATCGTACTTCCGCGCCGTCGCGCTCTAGACGGTCTCTTCGACCCTCGGATCTTCGACGGGGACCTCGATCGTCGGACGCTCGAGCTCGGTAGACAACACGATGGTCGTCCTCGTCCGCGCCACACCGGGGATCAAACGGATGCGCCGGAGCAGCCGCTCGAGATCTTTGTTCGTCGCGGTGCGGATCTTGATCATGTAGCAGTCCTCACCGGCGATGCGGTGGAACTCCAACACGTCGGGTTCGTCACAGATGCGCGCGACGATCGGGTCGTCGGCCGCGAACTCGTTGCCTTCCGACAAAGTCACCATGACGAAACAGACATGGTTACGGTCGAGGATCTCCGGATCGAGTATCGCGGTGTAACCCGCGATGACACCCTTCTGCTCGAGCTTACGAACGCGCTCGTGCACCGCCGGCCCCGACAGCCCGACCTCCTTCGCGATCGCGGCGTGGGGCATGCGGCCGTCCTGCCGCAACAGCGTCAGGATGTGGCGATCGACCGCGTCGATGGGAGC
>DASZOC010000032.1:0-97446 GCA_035550975.1 Actinomycetota bacterium
GTGTGGGGGCCGCGGTCGGTCTCGTGGGCTCGTCAATGGCACTGCGGCGCTTCCTCGAGGTCTAACCGCTCCTAAAGCCACGCCCGTACGGGGCCGACGGTGTGTAATGGGCGCGGTTGTCCATTTCGCGCGTAACGGGTGTTGTTATTGAGGTTTCTGTTAACTAGGATGACGCGGATGCGGGTTCTTCGGGGGCGATCGAGGCGCGGGGCGGCTGTCGCCGCCGCCTTGCTGACCCTGCTGTCGGTCGCTCTTCCGGCGACCGCGGGGCAGAGTCCCGCCGAGCTCGAAGAGCGCGCGGCCCGCCTGCGCGAGCGCGCGGCCCGCCAGGACGCCAGGGGTGACACCCTCGCGGTGAAGGTCGCCAGCCTCGATGCCCAGCGCGCCGAGGTGGAATCCCGAGTGAGGGCGCTGCAGACGCAGCTGGACCGGCTCGACCGCGACATCGAGACCAAGAAGCGCCAGCTCACCGCCGCTCAGAAACGTATGGCGGTCCTGACGAGCGAGCTGCAGGACATCCTGGCCCGGCTGGGTAAGCGCACGGACGTGTTCGTCGACCGGGCGGTCGCGGCCTATATGGCCGGCCCAACCGCCTACGTCGAAGGCGTGCTCGGGTCCGACAGCTTCAACGACGTCCTGGATCGTTACGAGTACTACCAGGCGGCGCTGGATGCGGACTCGACCCTCATCGACGAGATCGGCACGCTGCGCGACGGCGTCGAGGAGCGGCGGATCGAGGTCGAGGAGCGCCAGGACGAGATCTCCGCGGCGAAGCTGGCGCTCCAAACAGACCGAGCGGCCAAAGCCGTGATGCACGAGGAGACCTCGGCGGTGCTCGCGGAGCGCAGACAGCTGGTCGCCGCTAAGCGCAGCTTGCTGGCGGACGTGCGTGGCAAGGAGGCTCGCTACCGCGAGGTCGCGAACCAGCTCGAGAGGGAGGCGGCGGAGAAGCGGGCGATCATCGCGGCTGCGGGGTCGACCGCGTCGGGAGCGCTTCCGACCGGCGGTGGGCAGCTCCTGTGGCCCGCGGCGGGACCGATGACGTCCGGCTACGGCTATCGCACCCATCCGATCTTCGGAGACACGCGCCTCCACACGGGCATAGACATCGCAGCGGGGTACGGTGCGCCGGTCGTGGCGGCGGATGCGGGGGCCGTGATCTATGTCGGCGTGATGAGCGGGTACGGCAACGTGATCGTCCTCGACCACGGTGACGGGCTCTCGACCACCTACAACCACCTCTCGTCGTTCCTGGTCGGCAGCGGTCAGAGCGTCGCCCGCGGCTCCCACATAGGCGGGGTCGGTTGCACCGGCTACTGCACGGGGCCGCACCTGCACTTCGAGGTCAGGGTGAACGGGGACCCGGTGGACCCCATGTCGTACCTGCAGTAGCTCGCTCCTAGTCCCACCCACCCACTACGCTTAGGCCATGCAGCGCTGGCAGAAGATCGCGATCGCGGCCGTCACGGTCGTCGCCGTCGCCTTCGGCGCGTTCTCCGTCGGCTTCAGCCTCGGTGCGGGAGGCGAAAAACCAACCTTCCTGGGAGGCGGGGGCGGCGCGGATTCGGTCGAGGAGGCCTACAACAAGATCCTCTCGGAAGCCGTCGACCCGCCCAGCGAGAAGGCGCTCGTCCGCGGTGCGATCAAGGGCATGGTCGAGGTCCTCCAACAGAACGACGACCCCTACGCGCTCTTCTACACGCCGAAGGGCTACCGGTCGTTCCAGGAGCTCACTACCGGGAAGTTCTCCGGCATCGGCGTGTGGTTGAAGCAGAAGGACGACGACCTCGAGATCGTGTCGGTTCTGCCCGGGACGCCTGCGCAGGGTGCAGGGCTGAAGCGCGGCGACGTGATCCGCTCGATCGACGGCGAGCCGGTGCTCGAGATGTCCAGCGACGACGCGGTCGCGCAGATCAAGGGGCCGGAGGGTACCGACGTCTCGCTCGGGATCGAACGGGGGGCGAAAGAGCTCGACTTCACGTTGACGCGAGCCGAGATCGAGCTTCCGAACCTGCTGTCGAAGACGCTCGACCGCGACCTCGGCTACATCCGTTTGTTCGGGTTCGCGCGGGGAGCCGCCGGGCAGGTCAGGACCGAGGTCCGCAACCTCCTCGAGGCGGGTGTGAAGGGCGTCGTCCTCGACCTGCGCGACAACGGTGGCGGCTTGTTCCAGGAAGCGGTCGATGTCGCAAGCACGTTCATCGAGGACGGTGAGATCGTCACCTACCGCGAGCGGACCCGCGACGACGTCGTCTACGAAGCCAAGGGGAACGCGTTCGAAGACCTTCCTCTGGTCGTGCTCGTGAACGAGGGCACGGCCAGCGCGTCCGAGATCGTGGCCGGCGCGTTGCAGGATACCGAACGCGCGATGGTGATCGGGACGAAGACGTACGGGAAAGGATCGGTGCAAGAGGTCCTGCCGCTGGCGGACTCGTCCGCGTTGAAGCTAACGATCGCTGCGTACCTCACGCCGGACGGACGCAACATCGACGGGAACGGCATCGATCCCGACGTCGAGGTGGATGCCTCTGCCGCCGTTCAGCGCGCGCGGGCGGTCGAGATCCTCAAAGGGATCGTCATCTCGACGACCGGCGCCCAAGGTTGATGTGGCCAAACCCGCAACCTCCGACGGGACGAAGCTCATCGCCCAGAATCGCAAGGCGCGCCACAACTACCTGATCGAAGAGACTATAGAAGCGGGGCTCGTGCTCGTCGGGACCGAGGTGAAGTCCTGCAGGGACGGCAAGGCGAACCTGACCGACGCGTACGCCAGCGTTCGTGATGGCGAGGCATGGTTGCTGCAGTGCCACATCAGTCCCTACTCGCACGGGAACCGGGAGAACCACGACCCCGTCCGGCCGCGCAAGCTGTTGCTGAAACGGCACGAGATATCGATGCTCGACGAGAAGGTCTCGCAGGAAGGCCGGACACTCGTGCCGTTGCGCTTGTATTTCAAGCATGGTCTCGCGAAGGCCGAGATCGCCATCGCGCGTGGAAAGAAGACCCATGACAAGCGCGCCTCGGAGGCACAGCGGGATGCGGAACGCTCGATGCGCCGGGAGCTCGGCCGCCGCCGTTAGATGGTGCGTCCCCCGGAGCTCGCCCGCCGTCGTTGGCCGGGTCGAGATCGGCTCTCCGGTCATAACCGGGAGCGAACCCGGACCACGCCTCCCTGATTGCGTAGTGACAGCGCCCCCTCGGTGGCGTCTCATGGGCCTATCCCGTTTCGTAGCACCAGGTGTAGGTCGCGGGTCTCAGGAGGGGGCGTCCAGCAAAGGGCGCCCTTTCCGCGTTCGGACCGCTCGTGCCGGCGGAAGTTTCCGTCCTCGGCCGTCGTTAGAGTGATCGAGCACATTGAAAAGAAGGTCATATCGCCCGGAAGACCGCCTCAGACGCGGTTCTGACGGGCAATCCATGGGGCTGAACTGGTATCGACCCTGATCTGACCGAGGCAAGAGAAGCGAGCCGAGGACTCCTGGTATCCCTCGCAAATCATCCAGGAACACCAATAAATGCCGCTGCGTAAAGCACGGTCGCAACCCCTATAGCGGTTGCCGTCGGCCCGGAGATCGCCTGCGCCTCCGGGATCCGGCGTCGCCTAGCAGGCTTACCGCTCCGAGTGTGCTCGGGGCAAAGAGCGGGACATCTCACCTGAGCTAGGTGCCGGTCGCCGCCGTCCGTAGGCCGGCCGGTTCCGAAAACTGACTGCGGACTACGCTCGTAGAAGGCTTGTCGCGGGGTCGGGGGACCCGGGTTCGATTCCCGGCAGCTCCACTACGCTCACTGCGTTCGCTTCGTGTCGCGGCCCCGCCCAGGTGCCCGCCGCCTATCTCACCCGGGCCGCGGCTCCGCCGCTCCCACCCGGGTTCGATCCCCGGCAGCTCCACCGAGAAGTTTTAATCTCGGGTGATGTCTCGCTGCGCGCGCCTCGGCAAGGTCATTCTTGTCTGCGCTCTGATCGCTGGGCCCGTGTACTCGACCAGTTCGGTGCTCGCACATCGAGCCGACCTGATCAACGGACGTAGGGCCGGACCGATCCGTAGCGGGACGACCACGCTCGACATCGCGGAAAAGTGGTTCGGTCCGGCCGATGGCGTGAAACGAGTCGTCGTTGGCTGTGACGTACCACTGAAGCGTGCGCGGTGGGATGGCCGCCTCATCGTGTTCTTTGGGCGAGGTCCGGAGGGGACCGCTACCGAGACCAAGGTCCTGCGTCGGACGATCCGTAGCTCGGTGCACGGGGAAATCACAGTGCACACTCGGAAGGGTCTCCGCGTCGGCGACTCGCGCCGCAAGGTCAAACGTCTTTACCCTCAAGCGATCGAGTATCGGCATCGCGGAAGAGACTGGTACATCCTCAAGTCGGGCCCGACGTACGGACGGATCGAAGCTGCGGTAGAGGGACGCCGTGTCGTGATCCTGCGGAGTGGTCCCTGGGAGTACTGCTAAGCGACTTCGGTCCGTGTGGAACATGGTCGAGCCAGCCACGGCTCCACCGGTCACGGGTCCGGGGGCCTGAGGCGAGCGGCTTTCCGATCGCGTGCCGTCTTTGCCTGATGGCACGGCCAGCAACGCGGGTTGAGGTTGTCCGTCGAAGCGGGCCCTCTCGGCGGAATGCGGCTCCACGTGATCGTTCTCGGTTCGGAACCGGTTGCCGCAGTCGACGCATCTGATGCCGTCGAAGGTCGGAGGTTCATCGAGCTCCAGCGCAAGGAGGACCTCGCCGGCGTGTTGCGCGTCCAGCGCCGCATGTGGCGCAGGTCCTCGCCGTCGTAGAACAGTCCGGTGAGGAACGCGTCTTGCGCGATCTGGCGGGCGGCCTCGGGTGACACCGGACCGACCCCCGGGATCTTGCACAGCTCCCCTTTGTCGACGTTTTGCCAGCCCCGCTTCGCAACTCCGTGACTTACGAGAACGACGAGCTCAGGGCGGCGGGTGCGGCCATGCCCCTTCGCCGAGAGCAACGTGGCGTACGCGTCGCACAGGTGGCGCTCGAACGGTTCCTCGCGGTTCGCCTTCTTCGCGGCTCGATGGAGGCGCGCGGCCTCTGCTTCGGCGCGGTTGACGATGGGAGCTCCGACGTGCGGTTCGAAAGACAGATGGATATGCACCATCCCGAGTCCGTCTGAGTAACTGCGCGCCGACCGAGCGGCTCGTTGCCGTTCTGCGAGGTTCTTGTGCTGCTCGGCATCCAGCTTGGCGGCGCGCGCCTTGTCTTTCAGCACGTGGAAGGCCTCGTCTTGAGCGACCGGCAGCAGGTCGGTGGCGGCACCGGGAGCAGACCGCTCCGCCGCCGCGATCTCGGTCGCTTGATCCAAAGAGATCTCCCCGCACCGCAAGGCAGTGTCGAGTTCACCCGAGGCGGCCAACACTTTTCCGGTCGCGACAGTTTCCTTGGCCTTGCCTACCGAGGTACCGGTCTCTTTCGCGATCGCAGAAGCGTCGTCGAGCTTGCGCGCTAGTGCCGCGACTCCGAAGGCCGCCAACTTCTCAGCGCGCGCGTAGGTGGCCAGCAATCTACGAGCCGCGGGAGCAGCCAGAAGCTCGGGCTCGAGATCCGCGTTCGCTTTCTCGAGTAGCTCGACGGCCTCGTCGAGGGCGCCAACGTCCATGCTTCTGATCATGACGAGGGGCTATGACACTTTTGGCCCGAAATGGGTCCTTCGGAGAAGAATCTTCGAAATTTTTTTACTGACCCGGAACTACGGCTCCCATAGATCCAGAGTGATGGCCACGATCATCCCGCGCCGATTCAGGAACAGGTCGACGGTGGACCACTGGAGACAACTCTGGAACTCTCGGGTCTGGATGCTCACCCGGCGGAGGTGAGAGACATCCGCTGGCGGCGGCATCGGCGGCGACGCACAGTGGGGATGGGGTCCAACGGTGATGACGGTTGGCCGCCGGTCCTCGAGGAGATCCAGCGCGGAGAATGGTCCGACGTACGCTCGGAACAGTCCCGGCCGCAGCTGCCAGATCTTAGGGTCGGCCAGCTCTTTCGCAGATCGCCTAACCATGAGCCGACGTCCGAGCCCAAGCCACAGCCCGTTTCGTGCCACAGGAACTTCGGCCATGTTCTTCGCATCCCGCGTCTGCGCAAACTTGACCAACGCCTTGACGACCCTCCGGTCGTGTGATGTTGGGGCATCGTCATCAGTCGCGTCTCGATCGCCATAGCTCCCTGCGGACACGAGGTGCGTCGGCGTCGGTCTCGGTTCCACCTGTCCTTCGGTGAGGGCAGGACGCTCGGTGGCGCTGCACGCCGTCAGGAGAAGAGCACTCGTCGTCGCTGCGAGGTATCTCACATGCAACAGACTCTCCTCGAGCTGAGCTGGTTGCCCAGTGGGTTCATCGCAGCAGGACACGCCCACGGCGCGGCCCTCACGACGACGGACCAGCTCGATCCCGCTCCCCCGCTTTCGCGAGAACGATTCTTCCGCGCGCGGCGTCTCCTCTGTGACGAAGGAGGCGACCATGGGCTTTACGCGCAGCATCGTTTCGATCCTCGTGTTAGTGCTTGCCACCAGCTGTGGCCTAGCCGAGACCACGGCGGTGGGCGGCGACCTGTTGTTCATCTCGGCGCGTGGGGGCGGTATCGCCGTGACGGAGGCCGGAGCATCGGCACCGAAGTTCTCAGCGCGCAATTCGATCCCGTCGAGCAACTGGGATGCGGTCGCCAAGGCCTACCGGCGAGGGAACACGACGAAGCTGGTGGCGTTCGACCCGCCGACGGGCGCGGTCCGTTGGGAAACGGTAGTTGCCGGGAGACAAAAGGTGAAGATCGTTTCGGCCGATGGTTCGCTGGCGGTCACCAGTCCCACCGGCGGCCCCGGCTATCTCGGGGGACGGACGCGCACGACTCTCACGGTCGCCGGCAGTGGACGGATCGAGCCGCGCCGGTACGACCTCGAAGGGAACTTCGAGCCAGAGGCATTTTCGACCGACGGACGGAGTTTGTTCGTGGTTAGTTATCTACCTCCGCGCAAACCCACCAACTACCAAGTCCGGCGTCTAGACCTCGAGAACGGCGAGGTAACAGGTGTCTACACGCCTGATGCTCACTTGCAACGCGCGATGGGCGGCACCGCGAGGATCCAAGCAGCCAGTCCGGATGGGACGCGCCTCTACACGCTCTATACCGTCAAAGCCGATGCAGACTCCCAGCCCCGCGCTTTTGTCCACGTGTTGAGTCTCGACGAGTTGTGGGCGCACTGCATCGAATTGCCCGAAGGATTCGACTCGTCCGATGACGACACGGGCGCTGTCACGGTTTCAAGGGACGGGGAGCACGCATACCTCGCGGATTCGAATACCGAAGCGATGGTCGAGATCGACACCAAGACCCTAGAGGTATCGAGGATCGGCAGCGTCGACCTCGACGTCAGTTCGGGGACGCATCTCGCGGAGTCCGCCGATACGACTCTGTACGCCGCCAGCGGTGTCGACGTCGTCGCGGTCGATCTAGGAACGTTCGAAGAACGCGAGTCGTGGCAGATGTTCTCGACCGTCGCAGGTCTGCAGATCGGGACGAACCCGCGGCAACTCTTCGTCGGAGTGAGAGATCGCATCGTCGTCCTAGACGTCGAGACGGGGCTCCGACTCGACTCGATCGATCCCGCGGGGATAAAGACGATCCGTCGGTTCGGGCGCGTGATGCCCCCGATCACGCACGAGCAGCAGGAGGAGGAAAACCTCACCTGCGCCTGCTGAGAGCCGGTGACGGAGCAGCCGAGCATCACAACCCGGCGATCGGAGCGGCTCGCGCCGCGGGTCGGTCAGCTTCGAAGGTCGACTAGTGCCTGATCGGCACTTCTGCTGCGCTTACGGCGTGCGTGGGGAAGTGCAGACCGAACGAGACCTTGCCGTCCTCGGAGCGGACGTCGACGCGGCCTTTGATCGCATCGGCTAACCGCGCAGCGATGTACAGGCCGAGCCCTACCCCGGAGGTCTCGCTGTCCTCGCCCCGCCGGAACGCCTCGAAGAGCTCTTCCGGGGCGAGATCGTCCGGAAGCGTTCCGTCGTTCACCACGCACACTTTGGCGATGCCGCCGTCGATCGACACGACGACGTCGATCTTCGAGCCATCCGGCGAATGCTTGATCGCGTTCTCGAGGAACACGCCCAGGATCTCGTACACCGCCAGGTCGTCGATCTCGACATGTTCGTCGGGGACCGATCTCACGCGCAGCCGGCTCTGGTCGAAGCCGCGTATCGACCTGTCGATCAGCTCGGGGAGGTGGACGTCTCGTATGAGTCCCGCGAGCTCTGCGCGCGCGCCCTGCAGCAGGCGGTCGATCAGCTCTTTCAGGTCGCGTCCTCGCTCGTAAGCCGCCGACAGCATCTCTTCGCGCACCGCTCCGGCAAGGACGGTGTGATGTTTCTCGATCGTCCGGAGCGTCCCCATGATCACCGTCAGGGGCGTCTTCAACTCGTGTGATGCCATGGCGAAGAACATGTCCTTGGCGTGCTGCGCCTCGCGCAGACGCTCGACCGTTCGGGCGTCCGTCAGAGCGAGGCTTGCGTGCTCCGCGAATGCCAGCAGGATCTCCTGTTCCGTCGCCGTGTACTTGCGTCCTCGAACGTAAGAAGCGACGACGAGGCTTCCGGCCAGCTCCCCGTACTCGTAGACGGGCGCCGCCATCGCGGCCTGCAGACCTGCCTCCGCTAGCGCCGGCAGACGTTGCGGGTCGGTCTGGTAGTCCTCGACGATGATCAGCCGGTTCTCCTGGATCGCCCGGCCTCCGGCCCCCTCGCCGACCGGCCCCCTCTCGAGCGCTTTGGACACGTCCGGGCTCAAGCCGCTGACGGAGCGAAGGACCATGTAGTTGGGGTCGGTGGGGTCCAGGAGGCGGAGCCCCACGACCTCGTCCCCGAGCAGCTCGGCGGCACCGGCCGTGATCGCGTCGAGGACCTCGTGGAGTGGGGCGCGGTGCGATATCGACCTCTGGATCCGGGCGAGCTTGCGGAACAGGGCGTTGCGCTCTACGAGCGCGGCGAGCAGTTGCCGGGTCAGCTCTTCGTCCGGAACCCCGTCGGCGGGTATCCCGAGGTCGGATGCGATCGCGCGTGGATCGATGGGTGCTGTCACAACGAGAGATTGTCCCGCATGCACGTGGCGCAACGAGGCCTGGGAGGATTCCACGACGTGATCGGCTTGAAGGGAGGTGATCGGGATGCGTGAAGAGGTCCGCCTTACCTCGTATTCACACGGCGGCGGGTGAGCCTGCAAGCTCGGCGCGGCCGAGCTGGCGCAGGTCTTGCGCCACGTGGAGTCGACCACTTCCGATCCCGCCGTCGTCGTGGGATTGGACGCACCCGACGACGCGGCCGTTTACCTCGTCGCGCCGGGCATCGCGCTCGTCCAGACGGTCGACTTCTTCACGCCGATAGTCGACGACCCCTACGACTGGGGACGCATCGCAGCCGCGAATGCGCTGTCCGACGTGTATGCGATGGGCGGGACCCCTCGTACCGCGCTGAACCTCGTCGGCTGGCCTCGCGAGCTCGACTTCGCGTTGCTAGGTCGAGTGCTCGAGGGCGGCAGGGCGATCTGCGACGAAGCCGGCGTGACGATCGTCGGTGGTCACTCGATCGACGACCCCGAGCCGAAGTACGGTCTAGCGGTGACGGGAACGGTCGACCCGGACCGGGTCGTGAAGAGTTCCGGTGCCGTCCCGGGGGCAGCGCTGGTCCTAACGAAGCCGTTGGGCACCGGGATCATCTCCAGTGGCATCAAAGAGGGCCGTGCGACCGATGCCGCGGCTGCCGAGGCGATCCGCGTCATGACCCGGTTGAACCAGGGCGCTGCCGAGGCGATGGTCATGACCGGCGGCGTGCAAGCAGCCACCGACGTCACCGGGTTCGGCCTCATCGGCCACCTCGCGCAGATGCTCGGCAACGACCTCGACGCCCACCTCGATCTCGACTCGATCCCGCTACTGCTCGACGCGGTCGACCTGGTGGGACAAGGAGTGTGGCCCGGCGGCAGCAAGCGCAACCACGACGCTATGAGCGACCGCGTGAGGATGCCGGACGACGGACGGACGATGGTCCTGTTCGACGCGCAGACTTCGGGCGGTCTTCTGATCGCGATCGACGCGGGTCGGGGCCGCGATTTGCATCAGGCTCTCGCGAGCCGCGGGGTCACGACCGCTGCCACGATCGGCAGGCTCACCGACGGCACGGGCACCGTCACCGTGACGTCGGGATGACGAACGAGCTGCGCATATCGCGCGCGCTGGCCGACGAGATGGTTGCTCATCTGGCCGATGAGAGGCCGAACGAGGGGTGCGGCCTACTAGCAAGCAAGAAGGGCAAGGTCGAGAAGGTCATCAAGATGTCGAACGCGTCGGCGAGCCCGCTGCGGTACTCGCTCGATCCGCAGGAGCAGTTCCACGCGTATCGCCTGATCGACGACGAGGGCCTGGTGCTCGGAGGCGTCTACCACTCGCACACGCATACCGATGCCATGCCGTCACCGACCGACGTCCGGCTGGCGAGTGAAGACGTCCCCTACGTGATCGTGTCGCTCGCCCGCGAGCCGGCAGTGATCAAGGCGTTCCGCATCGTGAAGGTGAACTGGGACGATGACGACGGCGACATCGAGGAAATACCGGTCGTGATCGAGGGTTGACTACGATGTGTCGCGACGCTGTAAGGAGGCATCGGTGGCAGTAGAGGTACGTATCCCAACGGTTTTTCGTAAGTTCACCGGCAATCAGGCCGTGGTGGAGGTCGCCGGCGGGACGATCGCCGACGTGATCGACCAGCTGGAGGATCACCACCCGGGCCTCAAGGGGCAGCTGATGACCGGTGACGGCGAGCTGCACAGGTTCGTCAACATCTACGTCAACGACGAGGACGCGCGTTATCTCGAGAAGTTGGACACGAACGTCGCGGACGGCGACACGGTGTCGCTTCTGCCCTCCGTCGCCGGCGGTTCGTTAGCCGTTTGAGATACGGCTCGATACTCGACACCATCGGCAAGACGCCGCTGGTTCAGGTCCCGCGGCTCACGCCGGTCGAGGACGTACGGATCTGGGTGAAGCTAGAAGGGCAGAACCCGACCGGTTCGGTGAAGGATCGCGTCGCCGTAGCCCTGATCGAGGCGGGCGAGTCTTCCGGACACCTCACGGAAGACAAGATCATCCTGGAGCCGACTTCCGGCAACACCGGGATCGCGCTCGCGATGGTCGCCAGCACCCGCGGGTACCGGTTCACGGCGGTCATGCCCGACAACGCGAGCTCGGAACGCGTTCAGCTGCTGGAAGCTTTCGGGGCGGAGATCATCTTCTCGGAAGGCGCGAAGGGCACGAACGGATCGGTCGCGCTGGCGCAAGAGCTCGCCCGTGACACGAAGTACTACATGCCGTTCCAGTACGGCAACCCCGCGAACATCGAGGCTCATTACCGCGGCACCGGCCAGGAGATAGTCGACGATCTTCCAGAAGTGAAGGCTTTCGTCGCCGGACTGGGGACGGGAGGCACCTTGATGGGCGTTGGCAAGAGATTGCGTGAGCACGATCCCGACGTGAGGATCGTGGCCGCGGAGCCGCAGCTCGGTGAGCTCGTGTACGGGTTGCGTTCGCTCGAGGAAGGTTACATACCGCCGATCTTCGATCCGGATCACATCGACGGCAAGGTCATGGTGACCGCGAGAGATTCGATCCTGTGGACGCGCGAGCTGCTGCAGAAAGAGGGCATCTTCGCGGGGATATCCGCGGGGGCCGTGATCTGGGTCGCCCAACGCGTCGCCGAACGCCTCGCCGCTGAGGGCGGTGGCGACGTCGTGTGCCTGCTGCCCGACGGAGGCTGGAAGTACATGTCCACCGAGGCGTGGACGCGCGACATCGATACCGCAGAGAGCCGGGTGGAGGAAGTCCTGTGGTGGTGACCGACCGGCCGATCGGCATGTTCGAGTCGGCCGGGACGCGCGTGGTGGGCTCATGATCGAACATGCCTCCCTTCGCCCCGACCGGCCGATCGGCATGTTCGATAGCGGGGTGGGGGGGCTGACCGTGGCGCGTGCCGTGATCGACCTGTTGCCGAACGAGGACCTCGTCTACTTCGGCGATACGGCACGTTGTCCCTACGGCCCCCGGCCCCCGCAGGAGGTGCGCAAGTTCGCGCTCGAGATCATGGACTCCTTGGTCGAAGAAGACGTGAAGCTGCTGGTCATCGCGTGCAACTCGGCGTCGTCGATAGCCCTCGGAGACGCGCGCAGCCGCTACGACATCCCGGTCATCGGCGTCATCGAGCCGGGAGTGCGTGCCGCCATCGCCGCCACGCGCAATCGGAGGATCGGCTTGATCGGCACCCAGGTGACGGTCAGCTCTGGTGCATACGACGAGGCGGTCACAGCGAGCCGGGCCAACGTGACGCTGTTCTCACGGGCGTGCCCGCGATTCGTCGGGTTCGTCGAGCGAGGAGACACCACCTCCGAAGAAGTCGTTGCTACAGCTCGCGAATATCTCGAACCCCTGAAGCACGAGGACGTCGACACCGTGCTCCTGGGGTGCACCCATTACCCTCTCCTCTCCGGAGTGATCCAGTACGTGATGGGGGAGGGCGTAGTGCTCGTTTCGAGCGCGGAAGCAACCGCGAACGAGGTCTTCGCGAAGCTCCTGAACGATCGGATGCTCAGCGTGCCGGAAAGGACCGGCCGCCACCGGTTCATATCCTCCAGCGTCGAAGGGATCTCGACCGAGCTCGGGACGCGCTTCCTCGGCCCCGAGTTCACCGAGGTCGAGCACCGGCCGTGGGACATGTCGTGATGGCGGCAGGTGACGTGCGATGAGTGTCACGATCACCGTCCTCGGCAGCTCGGGAATGTTCCAGACGACCGAGCGTGCTTGTTCGGGTTATCTGCTCGACGTCGACCGACGGCACCTGTGGCTCGACGCGGGCGCGGGCACATGGGCGAACCTCCAGCGCCACATCGCCTACTCCGATATAGACGGGGTCCTGCTGACGCACGCGCATCCCGACCACACGACCGACGTGCTGCAGGCGTATCACGCGCGGCGGTACGGGCAGGAGGACGCGCTTCCGAACGTCCCGTTGTGGGCGCCGAAGGAGACGCTCGACCGTCTCTGTGGATTCGCCAACGGGCTCGAAGACGCGTTCGACCTCCGGCCGTTGACGAGCTCGGACGAGGTCGAGTTCGGCGTCGCACGGCTGAACTTCGTCGAGATGGCGCACCCCGAATACACGCTCGGCGTCCGGGTGGATAGCGGGTCGAGCGTCGCCGCGTTCTCGTCCGACACGGGGCACGACGCCGACTTCGAGACACTGGCTCGAGACGCCGACGTCTTTTTCTGTGAGGCGACGTCTCAGGACTCGGACGAGCTGTGGGAGGGACACCTGCGCGCGTCGCAGGCCGCAAGTATCGCTGCGGGCGTAGGTGTCAAGAGGTTGTTGCTCACGCACCTCCGCCCGGGGAGGGATCACTCCCTTACGTTGACCGAGGCGCGGCGAGCCGCGCCGGGCCTCGACATCGCACTCGCTCAAGACGGTATGAGACTGGAGCTGCCATGACCACCTACGAGCGCACGGACGGACGCGGCCCCCGGGACCTGCGAAGGGTCGAGCTCGAGGTGGGGTTCATGCCGAACGCGGAAGGCTCCTGTCTCGTGACGATGGGCGATACGAAAGTGATCTGTACCGCGACCGTCCAGGAGGGTGTGCCGCGCTGGCTCAAGGGCAAGGGGTGGGGCTGGGTCACTGCGGAGTACTCGATGTTGCCGCGTTCGACGAGCGAGCGGGTCGATCGTGAGGTCAACCGCGGACGTGTCGGCGGGCGCACGCAGGAGATCCAGCGTCTGATCGGTCGCTCGCTGCGGGCCGTCACCGACCTCACGGTCATGGGCGAGTGGTCCATCTTGGTGGACTGCGACGTCCTGCGAGCGGACGGAGGCACGAGGACGGCGTCGATCACGGGCGGTTACGTCGCGCTTCATCAGGCGGTCGAGTGGATGAAGTCGCGCGGCAGCCTGAACCGCGATCCCATACACACCGCGGTCGCCGCGGTCAGCATCGGGATCGTCGAGGGAGCGCCGTGTTTGGACCTGAAGTACGACGAGGACTCGAACGCCGAGGTCGACATGAACGTCGTCATGACCGGCACGGGCAAGTTCGTCGAGGTGCAGGGCACCGCCGAGAAAGGCGTGTTCGCACGCGACGCGCTGGATGGATTGATCGATATCGCCGAGGAGGGCATCAAGGAGCTGTTGCGTCACCAAGAGAAAGCGCTCGCCGGCTGAAGGCGGTCTTCGCGTCGCGCAACCGCCACAAAGCCGAGCAGGTATCGCGCCTGCTGGACGACGTCGAGCTCGTATCTCTGGACGAGGTCGCGCCCGGGCTGGTCCTGGAGGAGCCCTACGAGACCTTCGAGGAGAACGCCTTGGCGAAGGCGCGTGCCGCGGCAACTGCCACCCGGATGTTGGCCATAGCCGACGACTCCGGGATCGAGGTCGACGCGCTCGACGGCGCGCCCGGCGTCCGGTCGGCGCGCTATGCAGGACCGGAAGCGACCGACGCCGACAACAACGCGAAGCTCGTGGACGCCCTCAGGGACGTGCCCGAGGATCAACGTAGCTGTCGCTACCGCTGCGTCGCGGTCGCGGTCTTCCCCGAAGGAGACGAGCTCATGGCCGAAGGCACGTGTGAGGGCACGGTCGTCCTCGAGCCGCGCGGCTCAGACGGGTTCGGCTACGACCCTCACGTCGTACCGGAAGGACAAGCACGCACGATGGGAGAGATCCCGTTGGAAGAGAAACTGTCGTTCAGCCACCGCGGGCGGGCATTTCGGCTGCTAGCCGCAGAACTTCGTCGTGCAGGACACCGTTCGTAGTCACACAGGACCTCTCGTCACTCCACGAGGAACCGTCTAGCTGGGTCAGCTTGCCTCCGGCTTCGGTCACGATCGGCTGGAGCGCCACGACGTCCCACACTCTCAGCGTCGGCTCGACCATGATGTGTGCGGCTCCCCGCGCGACCAACATGTGTCCCCAGAAGTCGCCGAACCCGCGGCTCCTCCCGGTTCGGTCGAGCAACGTGTGGAACAGGTCCTTCCATCCCGTCTGTTCGAAGGCCCGTCCACTGGCGAACACGAACAGCGCGTCGGAGAGATCATCGATCGGATCGATCCCGATGCGCGTCCCATTCATCCGTGCGCCGAGGCCTACCGCTCCGTCGTAGGTCTCGCCGATCGCCGGAGCATGCGCCACCCCGACCTGAGCGCGACCCTCTAGCTGCAGGCCGACCAAGGTCGCCCAGATCGGGATCCCCGCGATGTAGTTGTTCGTGCCGTCGATCGGGTCGAGCACCCACGTCGGTGCTCCGTCGCGGGGCGGACCTCCTCCGGCCGACGTAAGGCCCTCTTCTTCGCCCAGGATGTTGTGGTCCGGGAACGTCCGGGCGATGCGGAGGCGCATCTGGGCTTCCGTCTTCCAGTCTGCTTCGGTCGCCCAGGTCCCGTCGTCTTTCTTCTTCCGCTCGTTGTGTTTGCCGAACCGGTCGATCGCGACTCGACCGCCGAGCTCTGCGACTTCCTTCGCGAACTCGAGGTACGAGGCGAGGTCGCGTGTCAGCTGCCCGGCTGAGCGCGCTGCTGCGATTGTGTGGTCGTTGCTCATGGGGCCGCACCCTAGCAACCTCGCTACGCGTTACTCCTCGGGTTCGACCTCCGCGCGTACACGCGCCTCGACGATGTAGGCCTCGTCGCGGCTGTGGATGGTGCAGGTTGCGTACACCTCGTCTTCGCGCGGCTCGACCGAGCATTCGGGTTCGAACAGGCCGCGCGATTTCCTCTTCCGACGGACCTCCACGCCCGCCGTGCCTCCGACACCGTTGCCGACGGTGACCTCGTGACGAGTGGTGTCGGTGCTCGGTTGTCGATCGGTTCGGCGCGGTGATCGTGCGTCCGTTCGATCGTCGTTCGGGGTGGTCGTAGCGGCGCGCTCGTAGAACGGCGCGCGGAGGAGGTTTTCGTCGCTGCCGGCCGCGTCGCTGGTCGCCGAGCGATCCTCGCGTGGAGATGGCGTCGCGGTCGCGGGAACCATCACGACGACCGCGCCCACGAGAGCAGCAACGGTGACGGACGCCGATCCCTCGAACAGGGGCATAGAGCGGCGCACCAAGTGCTGGACGTCGATCGCCCACCGACGCATCGCGCCCGTCGTGGCAAGACAGGAAGCCGACGCGCCCTCGAGGAGCGCGTTCAGTCTCTTGCGCGCCCTCATCCGCGTCATCTTCGTCGCGGCGGCGGTCGGTCCGCTTGCTTCTGCTCCACCGACTTCCGCGAGAAGCACCGAGCGATGACGCGGAGTCATCCTGCCCATCGCCCTCGCAACGCGCCACAGCTCGAGACGCGCGATGCCGGCATCCTCGACGTCGTGGGAGCCAGGTCGTTCAGGAACGTCGACCAACAGCTCGCGCGCCGCTTGGCGATGTGTCGCATCCCACAGGAGATTCTTGGCGATCGTCAGGGCGAGCCCCCAAGGCGAGAGCTTCGGGTCCACTGTGTCCCATCGCTTGAACAGACGAAGGCCGGTCTCTTGGACGATGTCATCGACCAGCCACGGCGAGATGTGGCGCGACCTCAAGACCCTTTCGAGCCGATGCGCCAGGTCAGGCCACGCCTGTTCGAACGACTGTTTGCCCGCTTCCATGCTCCGTCTTTCGCCCGTCGGCCTACCTCTTGTACTTCTGTCGCGCCATCCGGTAACGCTGCACGTAGAAGCGTTACCGATCTGCCGCAGCCCGAGTATCCAGACCGTAAGCGAAACGAGGTGACTCGTGGATGGCAGCAGAAGGACAGGTGAAGACACAAGTGACGAGCTTTCTGTTCCTGGAAGCAGGATCGGTTCCCGAGCGGTGGGCCGATCGTGCGATCACGGGGACACTGGTACCGCTGACGCCACAGGAGGCGAACGACGTTCTGGCGGAGGGGCGTGTTGAACCGGACGAGCTCGGCGCCGACGGCGACTTCGTGCGCCTCGTCGCTCGAGGTCTGTCTGCCGAAGTGATCGCGCGACGACTGGGTCTGGCACCACGCAGCGTCTACCGGCGGCTCGCTCGCCTGCGCGACGCGCTGCAGGTGCGCTCTACGGCCGAGCTTGCATCCGAGCTCGCGCGCAGGGGATACGGCGTCACCGATCCGCCCGCACGAGTCAGAGGAAACGAGCCACGAGGCGTCGAAATCAGCGAGAAGCCCAGGGAGGTCTAGATATGAGATCCGTCAAGGTCGTCGTTTCGGTCATCACGATTATGTCGTTCCTCGTGGTTATGTCCGTCGCGGCTGTGGCCGGACCCACGTGCCTCGGTCGCGCGGCGACCATCGTCGGAACCGACGAGGACGATGTGCTGGAAGGAACGCCCGGACCAGACGTGATCGTCGGCGGGTCAGGCGACGACGACGTCGACGCAAAGGGCGGCAACGACCTGATCTGCGGTGGTGGCGGTGTCGACACTTTGAAGGGCGGCGGCGGCGACGATGTGATCTCCGGAGGCGCCGGTCACGACAAACGCAAGTCGGGCATCTATGCGCACGTAGTCGGTTACGAGGTCAGCTTTCCTCCCGGAGCCACCGGGGCCTTGTATGGGGGCGCGGGTAACGACACGCTGTTCGGCGACGCGGGCGACGATTCGTTGGACGGAGAAGACGGAAGCGACCGGCTCGTCGGAGGACCGGGGGCCGACCGCCTCGACGGAGCCGAGGGAGACGACACGATCGAGGGTGGCTCCGGCAGAGCGACCGTCTACGGTGGACCCGGGAACGACACGATCACAACGTCGGACGCGGATGACAACATCTACGCCGCCGATGGGAACGACCGTATCGACGCCGGTCGGGGTCAGAACCGCATCGATGGCAGCGCCGGACAGGACGTCATCAGGAGCGGGCCGGGTGACGACAACATCTATGCAGGAACCGGTGATGACGTCGTGCATGCGGGCGGGGGCAATAACCGCATCGACGCGAACGCCGGCGATGACGTCGTCTCTTCCGGCGACGGCGACGACAACGTCTACGCGAGCACGGGTAACGACACGATCCGTGTCGGGAGCGGGCAAAACCGCGTCGATGCGAACGCGGGTAACGATGTCGTGTCTTCGGGAGACGGTGACGACAACATCTACGCGGGTAGCGGTAACGACCGGATCCATGCGGGTGCAGGTCAGAACCGCATCGACGGAAGTGCGGGTGACGACGAGATCAGCTCAGGCGATGGTAACGACAACATCTATGCGGGCAGTGGCATAGACAGGATCTCTTCCGGCGGCGGCAAAGATGCCGTTTATGGCGGGGACGACGCCGACCGGATGGAGCTAGGTGATGGTGACGACCGCGGGTACGGCGAGGGTGGAGACGACCACATCTACGGTGGAGCAGGGGACGACAATCTGGACGGAGGCTCTGGGGCAGACGTCCTCGATGGGGGCACCGGCAACGACCGCTGCTACGACACGGCCGAGGATCACACGGACAACTGCTGAGCAGGACGGGGCGCCGCGCGTGACGCTCGCACATGAGCTTTACGATCGAACGACGCGGGCGTGGCGAAATTGGAAACCGCGCGAGCTTTAGGTGCTCGTGCTCGAAAGAGCTTGGGGGTTCGAGTCCCTCCGCCCGCACGAACCGATACGACCGATGCGGCAGTCGCATCCGCAAGGGATCCAGATCGGGATGGACCTCGGTGGAGGTCCCTTGGGTCAGCACGGGGCTAGAACTCTTCCGGAGCGAGCCCTTCGGTGACGTCGACGCGACCCTTGCCGCGCTCGACCTTCCAGATGCTGAACGCGGCAGTGGATGCGAACAGCCACGCGAGCCCCAGCACGAAACCTCCCGCGACGTCGGTGATGTAGTGCACGCCCAGAGCGAGGCGCGTTCCCCCGATCGCGAGGACGAGAAGCGCGGCCGCGGCCAGGACCGGCAGCCTCCACCGGCGCGGGATCTCGGGGAGGAAGACGAGTAACAGAGCGCCGTAGGCGACGGCCGCAGTCATCGAATGGCCGGAAGGGAAGCTCTTTCCGTGGGCGGTCGCTACGGGGTCCACCAGTGAGGGCCGCGGGCGCGCCACTATTTCTTTCACGATGGTGTCGATGACGCCCCCGAGCAGCGTCGTCACGACCAGGAACAACGCGAGGCGGAGGTGCCCGCGTTTCCACATGTAGTACGAGGCTGCGGGGATCAAGACGTAGAACCAGACGGGGCTCCCGAGGAAGCTGATCGCCTTTAGAGCGGTGACCAGCCCCGGCGAGTCACGCACCTCTTCATGGAGCTCGTTCGCCGCGATCGTGTCGATCTCGGTCAAGCGCCCCTCGCTCGTCACCTCTCGCAGCAGCAAACCGAACGGGATTGCTACGAGCAGGATCGCGAGGACGAACAGGGTGAGGCGCAACCCGTAACGCTGCGCCGGGTCCAGTCGCGCCCGCAGGATCTGTCCCACCATCGGCCTAGGTTTGCCCCCTGCGCGTGCGGAGCAAAACTGCCGGATGAAGCTGGACCGGGTCCCGAAGGCCGTGTTCCTGTGGCTGGCCGTCGTGCGGGTCATGATCGGCCTCGCGGCGATCCCCCTGGCTCCGTTCCTCTATCGCGAGCACTTCGTCGTCCTGGTCCTGATGCGACCGACGAAGGAGGTCCTCCTGGCGGCGGGCTTTCTGATCCGCGGGGGTGATGTCGGTCTTGTCGAGGTCGTGGTCGCAGCGATCCCCCTGATGATCCTCGGCGTGTGGCAGTTCTTCTACCTGGGCAGACGTTACTGCGACGAGATCGACAAGGGCGAGGTCCCGGGGCTCGGCCGGAGGGTCCTCGATCCGGGCAAGATCACGAAGCTCCAGAAGGTCCTGGACGCGAAGGGCAGCCGTTTGGTCTTTCTCGGGCGGCTGGCAGCATTCTCGTCTGCGACCGTTGCCGCGGCTGCGGGTGCCTGCAACATGCGGTCGCGCGACTTCCTGCCGTACGACGTCGCCGGCGCGATCGCTTCCGCGGGTCTGTCACTCGGCGCGGGTTTTCTGGCGGGGGAGGCTTACGAGTCCGCGGGTCCGTGGCTGACGGCGGTGGGACTTGCGGCTCTGATGGGGGCCGCCGTGTTGCTCGGCCGCTATATCGGCCGCGCCTGATCACTCGACCGGCGAGTAAACCGTCAGCCGGTCGCCCATCTTGTCGACGACGAAGCTCTCGGGGCCCTCGAACACCTCGCCGTCACGCGCGAGCCGCAGCGGACCCTCGAGCGAACGCACCTCGACCCGCTCGGCGAGGCGCTGTTCGTATATGCGGCACCGGCCGAGTCGCCCCGTCAGCACGGAAGCGATCAATCGCATTCGCGCCAGCGGGGCGGAGGCGTCGACTATTCGGATGTCGAGCTTGCCGTCGTCGAGTCGTTCGCGCCACGAGGGGGCGAAGCCGCTGGGGTGATAGCGACAGTTGCCGATGAAGATCATCCAGATGCGCCGGCGAACGCCGTCGATCTCGACGTCGGTGACCGCCCCCCGCCGGAGGACCCGGATGAGAGCGACGACCATGGCGGGCCATTTCCCTATCTTCTCTTCGAGCTTCTCGCGCGCGTGGACCAGATCCGGGTACGCGCCGAAGCTCGCCGTGTTCAGGAACACGTGTCCGTCGATGCGTCCGACGTCCAGCGCGATCGCGTGCCCGTCACGCACGGCGTCGATCGCCTGCTCGGCATCGTCGAGCCCGAGATCGCGCGCTAGATGGTTGAGCGTTCCGCCGGGGACCACCATCAGCGGCTTCTTGTGATCGAGCGCTATCTGTGCGGCCGCGTTTACGGAGCCGTCTCCGCCTGCGATTCCCAGGACGTCGACGGTGTCGACGATCGACTCCAATGCCTCCACCAGCTCATTCCCGCTGTCGATCTCGATCTCCTTGATGTCGGCCTGCGGCAACCTCTCTCGCAGGATCTGCGCCGTGTTCGTTCCGAGCCCGGAACCGGCATCGGTGTTGACCGCGAGCACGAGGCCCTCGCCCTCAGGCCGCGGCTCGATGTCGACTGCGGAACGCTGGCGGTGCTCGATCGTGTCGCGGGGCGTCAACGGCCAGAAGCTGCGGGACGCAACCGCGACCGAGGCACCGAGCAGAGAGCCGGCGATCACGTCGCCGGGATAGTGAACACCCGTATAGATCCGCGAGTACGCGACGCCCGCGGCGAGCGGAGCGAGCGGAACCGTCAGGAAGGGGGCTTCGAGCGCGGCTCCCGTGGCGAACGCGAACGCGGAGGCCGAGTGGCCCGACGGGAACGACGACGACCTCGGGATCCGGGCGAGCCGCCGCCCCATCGGCACCTCGTCGATGAGAGGCCGCGGGCGTCTCGTCAGGAGCTTGCCGAAGAGATTCGCGATAGGCGAGGTCATGCCGACGGCTATCAAGCCGCGCGCGGCAGCGCGCCGCCCCCGGCGGCCGCCGACGAGCCACAGCAGGGTCGCGATGCCCATCCAGAGGACCGACTTGTTGGCCGCTCTGCTCAGCTTCGGGAGGGTCTTCTCGAACTCGGGCACCTCCCAGCGCGTCGCCCGCCGGAACAGCTCGAGGTCCTTCGCGTCGAGGTAACGGATCCATCGGGGGAGAGCCATAGCTGGCTATCTTCCCCAGAAACGCGTTCCGGACACGCCCGACTGCGGCGCGCTACCCGGGCTGGTCGGGCGTGACGGCTGCTACCGCAGCTGCCGCGATCATCATGGGGATATCTCCGATCAGGATGAACAGGAATAGGCCGATGCCACTCAATGCTCCGACGAGCGGCAGGTCGAAGGCGCTGAATACCGCGAACAGACCGGCGCCCAGCACGATCGACGGGATGATCGACGCGACGATCGCTTTGCCGACGGTCCTGGCGACCTTGCCGCCTACGATCCCTGCGATCAAGGGGCCGATGAACGGCAGCCAGATCAGCACCAGCGAGATGAGGCCCATGTAGAGGGCCGCTTTCATGACCGATCCCCGTTCCATCCACATGCTCCTTTGTCGGACCGCGTTCCGCCGCGAGGCTTTTTTACTCCACGGTGCGTCATCCCGCCGACCGACGTTGCAAGAGGGGTCCATCACGTGCGAGATCGCGCGAAGGGGTTCACCGCCGCACCTGGTGGTAGATACGGCGTATGCGTCGAACGAAGATCGTTGCCACGCTCGGCCCCGCCTCGATCGACCGGACCACGATCGTTGCGCTAATCGACGCGGGTGCCGACGTATTCCGGCTCAACTTCGCGCACGCCGATCCCGAGACGCACCGTGCCACCGCCGAAAGGGTCAGGGAGGCAGAACGAGAGTCCGGACGCGTCGTCGCCCTGCTTGCGGACCTTCCGGGGCCGAAGATGCGGACCGGGCCGGTCCCCGGCGGTGAGATCCTGCTCCACCCGGGGCAGGTCTTCCGCCTCGTTCCCACAGCGGGTGCCGACGATCCAGGGTGCGTGTCGACGACGGTGCCGGTGTCGCAGCTCGTGTCGGTGGGGGACGAGATCTTCCTGGCGGACGGTCAGATCATCCTTCGAGTCGTTCGTGTCGACGACGGCGTGACGGGTGAGGTGCTGCGCGGGGGACTGCTGCGGTCGGGCAAGGGGATGCACATCCCGGGGGCCGAGCGGAAGGTCGAGTCCTTCACGCCGACGGACAAAGCTGCACTCGACCTCGCGTGCGAGATCGGCGTCGACATCGTAGGGCTGTCGTTCGTTCGTTCGGCCCACGACGTTGCTGCCGTCAAACAACGAGGCGCGGACGGCGCCAGGACGCCTGCCGTCGTCGCGAAGATCGAGACGCGCGCTGCGGTCGAAGACCTCGACGAGATAGTCCACGTCGCGGATGCCGTCATGGTGGCACGCGGTGACCTCGGCATCCAGCTGCCGTACCGCGAGGTGCCGCTGCTGCAGAAGACGATCATCCGCACGTGCAACGCCAGCGGTATCCCGGTCATCACGGCAACCCAGATGCTGGAGTCGATGACACATTCACCGCTGCCCACCAGAGCGGAAGTCAACGATGTTGCGAACGCCGTCATAGACGGGACCGACGCGTTGATGTTGTCAGAAGAGACGGCGGTCGGAGACGCTCCGGCCAACGCGGTGAGGGTGATGGGCGAGATCGCGCTCGAAGCCGAGCAGTGCGAGGAAGGCAACGCGGCGCGGACGACGGCGCGGGACGACCCGATCTCGTGGGCTATCGCACGGGCCGCGGTTCAGGCGTCGGAGGAGCTGAATGTCGCGGCCATACTTTGCCCTACCCGCAGTGGAGCCACGGCTAGACGCGTAGCGTCGTTCCGGCCGAGCATGCCGATACTGGCCCTGGACCACAGCGTCGAGGTCCTGCGACCACTGACCCTGGTGTGGGGCGTCGTCCCGTTCGAGGTGCCGTTCCTAGCCGAGGAAGACGTCGCCGCGCGAGGCATCGAACGGGCGCTCGACGCCGCACGTCGAGCGGGGCTGGCCGAGCCGGGAGACCGGTTGACGCTGGTTGCCGGTGCTACGCCACCGGCCGGGAGCACCGATGTCGTGAGGATCGTCACCGTCTAGGAGCGGCCGCCTCGCAGCCCTCAGGCGCCCGCATCCAGTGCGGCCGGCAGAGGCGGCTTCGTCTCGCGCGGGATCAGCAGGACGTTCCCGTACGGGTAGCCCTCGCGCAATGTGTGCGGCGTCGGGCCGCGGTCGGTCAGGTCGTAGGCCGCGTAGTCCATTTTGAGCGCGAACTCGAGCGCAGGCCGGCTGGTTCGTTGCTCCCGCGTGTCGCCGACTTCAACGCTGACGTACGGACGGGCGGTAACCAGCGTAGTTTCGGCGCCCCGCAGCACCTGGAGCTCTGCGCCTTCGGCGTCGATCTTTATGAACGTGGGTACGTCCCGCGTCCGTTCGACGTAGCTATCCACGGTCGTCGCATCGACGGCATAGGCGTCCACGGGGTCGCTCAAGTCCTCGTCTTTCGGGGACAGGAGCGTGTTGACGGCCGAGTGCGCGGCCCCGAAATCTTTCAGCTCGAACGTCGTCTCGTGATCCCACAACGCGGCGGGAACGATCGTCACTCGGCCCGGCACGTTCGCTCGGAGGTCCGGCAGCGTGCCGCTGGAGGGCTCGAAGGCATGCACGGTGCCGCCGAGAGCAGCGGCGAGGGCGGAGTAGTAACCGAGATGCGCACCGACGTCGTAAACGACCGCTCCGGGTCCTACGAGCTCTATGAACTGCGCGGTCAAGGGCGCTTCGATCACGCCGTGCTCGTGTATCTCGCACGAGACCAGCTCGGGGAGCACGACCCGCATGCGCGCACCCCAGAACGTCGTCGCGACCACTGCGGTTGGCTCGTCGTATCGCGCTGCGCATATCTCCTGCAGCGGGCTGCCGAGGGGCGCTCCGCCGCGACGCGAGATCGCCTGTCGTAGCGCCTCCCGCGCCTCGTCGCGGCGCAGTCGCCGCACACGCCGTTCGTCAGTCGTTGCCGTCGCGTCGCCCCGTCACGACGTGCTCGATCTGCGGGGCACCGGGGTGATCATGGCCCGACCCGTTGCCGGAGTGCATCACGTCCCACGTGATGACGGCGTCGTCGCCTGCCAGTACGACGGATCGATTCGTAAGCGCGATCCCTTCCGCGACACGATCGATCCCTAGGTCGCCGACGGCCTCGACGCCGCGTCCCAGGAACAGTGGCGCAAGAGCGACGACGACACGGTCGGCGCAACGGCCGCGCAGCAGCGAGGTGATGATCCGCTGACCGCCCTCGACGAGCAACGAAGAGATGCCGAGCCTCGTCAAGACCGACAGTGCCGCCGCCATGTGGACGCCGTCGGGTCCCGGCGGCACCACATGGACGGCGACGTCCTGGGCGCGGAGATCTTCCCGGCGTTCTGGATCCGAGGCGTCGGTGGTGATCACGATCGTCGGGGCCGAGCCGTCGAAGACGCGACTCGTAGCCAGCGAACGCAAGTCCGAGTCGAGGACCACACGCGTCGGCGATGGCCCCGGGACGAGGCGGACCGTCAGTTGAGGGTCATCGTTGAGAACGGTTCCGACGCCGACCATGATCGCGTCGCAGTGTGCCCTCATCGCGTGGGACATCGAGCGCTCTTCGTCGCCGCTGATCCACCGCGAATCGCCTGAGGTCGTCGCTATCCGCCCGTCGATCGACTGCGCGTACTTGACGACCACGTAGGGCCGGTCCAGACGGGGACGAACGGCACCGATCAGTGACGACACGTCCGGGATCGCAGCCAGCACCTCGGCTAACGGAGCTCCCAGCGGCGCCCTGTGGCCGAGCCGGTCCCGCTTCGTCTGCAGATAGCGGAGCGTGTGGCCGTTCGGCGCGATGGTGATGCCGCGGACGGCTTCGACCTCGATGCCGGACCCGGCGAGGCCTTCGACCTTCCTCGGATTGTTCGTCATCAGCCGCACCGAACGGATGCCGATCTTCCTCAGGACTTCGGCGGCTTCCGAATAGCTCCGGTTGTCGACCGGGAGGCCGAGGTGCAGGTTGGCGTCGACCGTATCGGCACCACCGTCCTGTTCCAGGTACGCGCGCAGCTTGTCGATCAGACCGATGCCGCGGCCCTCGTGCCCCGTCACGTACAGCAAGACCCCACGACCCTCTGCGCGGATCGCCTTCATCGCGGCCGCGAGCTGCACACCGCAGTCGCAGCGGAGTGATCCCAGCGCGTCTCCCGTGAGGCACTCGGAGTGGATGCGCGCAAGGACGGACGTCCCGTCGCCTATCTCTCCCGCGATCATCGCGAGGTGGACGAATCCTGCAGACGTCTTGAACGCGTGCAGGTCGAACGTTCCGAACGCGGTCGGGAGCTGTACGCGCGCCACCTGCGTCGGGGCCATCAGTCGTCCGTGCCTTTCGTGGGAGGATGCATCGGCCACTTCCGCCGGGGACAGGAGGCTACGTCATCGCGATGCGCGCTCGTGCGGTCGAGTTCTCGGCACCGCGTGAGGCTCGTGTCGTCGACGTGGTCCTCGACGAAGCGGCCCGCGGTGAGATCCAGGTTCGCACGCTGTATTCCGGGATCAGCTCCGGGACCGAGATGCTGGTGTATCGGGGCGAGGTCGACGCGGACCTCGTGCTCGACGAGACGATCCCGGCCCTTCGTGGGGGCTTCTCGTACCCGCTCCGGTACGGATACAGCTGCGTGGGCATCGTGGAACGATCGCAGGCGGACGTTGCACCGGGCGCGCTCGTATTCGCGTTCCATCCGCACCAGGATCGTTTCGTCTGTGCCGCCGCCGACGTGGTGTCCATCGCGGGGGCCGATCCGCGGACGGTAACGATGTTTCCTCTGGTCGAGACGGCCTTCCAGGTTGCGCTCGACGCCGGCGAGGTGTCCGGAGAGTCGGTCGTCGTGACGGGTCTCGGCGCGGTCGGTCTTCTGACGGCCCTCTTCCTGCAGAGGTCGGGCGCTCACGTGCTGGGCGTCGAGCCGAGCATCGAGCGACGCAACGTAGCGGCCGATCTCGGGATCGACGCCGTCGGTCCCGACGACGCGCTAGAGCACGTGCGGAGGCGGAGTGGGGGCCGCGGTGTTCCGCTAGTGGTCGAGGTCAGCGGCAACCCGGCCGCGCTGCCGGCCGCTCTTCCGATGCTCGGGCACGAAGGCACGGTCCTCGTCGCGTCCTGGTACGGGACTAAACGCGTGAGGCTGTCGCTGGGGGCGGAATTCCACCGGCGTCGCCTCACGATCCGCAGCACGCAGGTGTCGACGATCCCGGCGCGCCTGTCCTCCCGGTGGACGATCGCGCGCAGGAGACGGCACGTAGCGGGTTTGCTCGAGGAGCTTCCCCTGAAGAGGCTCGCTACCCACGAGTTCGCGTTCGAACGCGCCCCCGAGGCGTTCGCCGCGCTCGATCGCGGCGACCCGCAGCTGATACACGTCGCGCTCGCCTACGAGCAGAGCTGATCGATGTACGAGATCGGGCTGTCCAAGACTTTCGTCGCGTGGCACGTGATGCCGGGAGTCGACGGGCCGGAGGGAGAGCTCCACACCCACGACTACAGGCTCGAGGTCGTCGTCTCGCGTGGCGATCTCGACGAGCGCGGCATGGTCTGCGACCTCGATGTCCTGGACGTAGCTCTCGAGAAAGTCGTCGGCGTAGTAGCGGGACAGAACCTCGACATCATCCGACCTGCGCATGCCGAAGCCGTTACGGTGGAGGTTCTGTCACGCTGGGCCCACGGTGCGCTCTCGGCGGAGCTCGCGACGGCTGTCGATCTGGCCGTCCGTGTCTGGGAGTCACCGGTGGCGTTCGGAGGTTACGCCGCGCCGACCAGCTCTTCGTAGGCGGAAAGACAGCGTTCGGCACATCGCGCCCAGGTGAAGTTGCCGACGACGTGATCGCGGGCGTTGCGACTCATCTGCGCGTGCAGCCGGTCGTCACCCAGCAACTCTTCGAGCCGTTCTCGAAGCGCCGCGACGTTTCCGGGTTCGACGACGAAACCGGTCACCCCGTCCGCCACCACCTCCGGGAGGCCGCCGATGTTCGACGCGACCACCGGTGTGCCGCTTGCCATTGCTTCCAGCAACGCCAGGCCTAAGAGCTCCGGGATCGCGACGTGCTTGCCGTAGCAGGTCTCGTCGACCGACGGCAGCACGAGAACGCGTGCGTGCCGGTACAGCGCGGGGAGGTGATCCTCGGGAACGGGTCCCGCGAACCGCACGTCCCGGCCTCGTGCCAGGGATCGGAGCAAGGCCTCGTAGGCACGTTCCGGAAGCTCCCGATCGTGGCCGAAGGTGCCCGCGAGTGTCAGCGTCGCTCCTTGCGGGAGTGCCGCGATCAACCGATCGATGCCCTTGTGTGGCGTGAGACGCCCCACGAACAACACGCCCTGGCGAAGTTGTTCGTCCCCCGGATGGAACCGATCGGTGTCGGCGCCGCCGTAGATAACCGTCGTCTTCGACGCGGGCGACGACAGCGTTGCCGCCGAATAGCGTGAGACGGTGAGGAACCGGTCGAACAAGCGTGCATCGAGGGCGGGCGACCGTCCGGGTCCGAGCCCATGGTCGGTCGCGACCCGCGGCTGTTTCCGAACGTATGCCGCGACTGCTGCGACGCGGCTGGGGAAGGCGCGAACGTGATGAGTGTGGACGAGGTCTGCTCGCTTCAACGCGCGGACGAGGCCGCCGGCCACCGGATGCGCGGGATGACGGCGCAGCAAGAAGGACCGCTCGAGCACCGTGACATGGAGAGGACCGTCCCGGTATGACGCGCCGCGCGGTCCGAACGTCACGACCTCGCAATCGACGTGCTGCGCGAGTGCTCGCGCGAGCTCGACGGGATACCTCTCACCGCCGCCGTAGAGACCGCTGCCCCCGAACGCGGTCGGGGATACGTGGATGACGCGCATGCATCTCTCCCTCGTGACGCTCGGCGATCCCGATACGCAGACCGGCGGCTATCTCTACCACCGGCGTCTCGCAGATGCGGCGCCACGTTACGGCGCGCAAATCAGGTTCGTATCCTTTCCCGACCGGACGTTTCCGGCCCCCGCGCTCGTCGGACGCGCGGTTCTGCAGGATGCTGCCGATGGCGATGTGATAGTCATCGACAGCATCGTCGCGGCGTTCGCGGCACCTTGGCTCCGGTCCGTGCCGCGGCCGTTGGTGGGGATGCTCCATCAACCTGCGGGCGGCATAGACCATGGACCGTTACGCACGCGAATACAGGCACGCCTCGATCGGCGGGCGTACCCGTACATGCGAGTCCTGTTGGTTGCCAGTCAATCTTTGCGCCGCGAGCTCGGCAAGCTGCACGATGATGTGCGTCTCGTCGAACCCGGTCGCGATGTCGCGAGCACTCTGGAGAGCGACGCCGGTGATCTGCGGTGCGGGCGCAGGGTTGCGTTCCTCTGTGTCGCGAACTGGATGCCGCGCAAAGGCATCGTCGAGCTACTGGAGGCGTTCGCCCTCCTCCCGCCGGAAGCCGCGACGCTCCACCTCGTCGGTGACGATCGTGCCGACACTCGGTACGCGTCGGCGGTGCGCCGCCGGTTGCGGCACTTGGATGGTCGCGTCGTGGTCCACGGCGTGGTGCCGAAAGAGCGGGTCGCGGCGCTGTACCGGGCGGCGGACGCGTTCGTGATGCCGAGCCGGCAGGAGCCGTACGGAACCGTTTACGGCGAGGCGATGGCCGCGGGCTTGCCGGTCGTGGGGTGGCGCGCCGGCAACCTCCCTTACCTCGCGACGCACGAGCGGGAGGGACTGATCGTCGAGCCCGGCGACACTGCGGGATTGACTGCCGCGCTACGGCGACTCACGGAGGACGCCCAGGTGCGTGCGGCTATGGGCGCGGCGGCGCGGCAGCGTGCGGAGACATTCCCAACCTGGGAACAAACGGCAGAGCGATTCTTCTCCATCATCCGAGACGTTCGAGAGACCGGCGATCCGCCGCCGGATCGTCGCTCGTAGGCGGCGGCGGTCCCGCGGCGTGCACGCGACCTCGGCCCGCGCGTGGTGCAATGGCGTCCGGGACCCGACGTCTGAAGATCGACAACGAGGAGGAAAGGTCATGATCGGATTCGTCATCGCCGGTCTCGTCATCGGCGCGCTTGCCCGGCTGATCAAGCCTGGACAGCAGAAGCTGAGCATCCTGGCGACGCTGCTGTTGGGCCTCGCCGGGTCTGTGATCGGTGGCGTGGTGGCTAACCTCCTCGGGACGGGCGACATCTTCGAGCTCAACGCGCTCGGTTTCATCGTCGCGGTCATCTCCGCTATCGCGCTGATCGGCATCTTCGAGGGCATGGCCGGTCGCAAGACCTAACTTCGTTCTTCGCTGGTCCAGCTGGCGCTAAGTGAGCTGGAGTCCGCTCGCCTGCAGGATCAGGCCAAGGCGCTCTCGATGCCCGAGTCGTGGGCGAAGAGGCACGATGCGCCGAGGTCGTGAACCGTTCGCCGTACCTCGTCGAGCTCGACATCGGCGCGCAGCCCGAAGACCGCAAGATCCGCCGCGTCTACCGGAGACGCAGACGCGTCTGGCACGACGAGGCGCCGCGTGTCGCTCGGGAGCCGGGCGGCTCCCGCGAGCGCGTCGAGGTAGCGCTCCGCGTCGCTGCGGTGTGCGGCTTCGGCGGCAAGGCCTACGAGCGTCAAGCGCGCCCCCCAGTTCTTGACGACCTGGAGCGCGCACAGTGTCGCGAGGTCGAGGTCGGGCAGGTCCATCTCCAGTCGCCATGACGGACCGTGGTCGCCGATCCACAGCGCCACCTCGCGCCGTCGACCCAACCCCGTTCCCGGGTGCCGCGCGAGGAGCGCGACTCCGACACCGTTGTCGCGAGCTGCGCGCATGATCGCGTGGAGCTGCTGGTCGCGCTCCACCTCTTCGGGCACGGCGAGCAGGACGACGTTCGGTGTCAGGAACCCTCCCGCGACCGCTTGGATCGTCGTCGCCACGCCGCGCTGGAAAGAGTCCGCATCGACGACCGTGGAGGTGGCGAAAAGACCGTCTCGCCGAAGCTCGCCGATCGCGTGCTCGACCACGCGCGACAGTTCACCCTCGTCGTGGCCGCCGACGCCGACGAGCTTGACGCTGCCGTTCGGCGCCGCGATGGAGCCGATCATCGGAAGCATCGCGCGTAGCGAAGCGCCCTCCTCGACAGGAACGAGAAGGTTCGGTTTCCATGCCCGCTCGTTCGTGCCGCCGAGCTCGATGACGCGGCGTGCCGCCCATTCGGCGATGGAGACGAACAGGCCGCTGCGGAGGTCACCGCGGGTCGCAACGAGGTTCCGGCGGACCAGAACTGCGTAGAACGCGACCACCAACGATGTCGCGACGAGCCCGAACACGGGGTTGATGATGAACATGGCGAACACCGATCCGCCCGCGCCGGCGATTGGAACGAAGTGCGGGATCCGCAGAAGCGGACGGAAGCTGACCAGCCGCAATCGCTGTTCGATCAGAACGACGATGTTTATCGTGGCGTAAGTGATCAGGAAGAACATCGTGATCAGCGGGGCGATCGCGTTGAGGTTCCGCAGTAGCAATGCAGCGAGGACGACGCCTCCGGTGAACAGCGTCGCGTTCCGCGGTTCCCCCCGCCGATCCTGCCCTGCAAGCAAGCGGCTGCCGGGGACGACGCCGTTCGCGGCGATCGCCTGAAGGATCCGAGGCGCTCCGACGATCGAACCTAGTGCCGACGACAGTGTCGCGCCGAGTAGCCCCGCGACGACTGCGGGGGCCCACGCCGCGCGATCGACCATGACGTAGTAGTTGGAGGTGAGCTCGCTCGGCGAGGCGGAACGGGCGAGCCAGTAGGCGAGCAGGAGGTAGACCCCGAGGCTCACGCCGATCGCGGCGAGGGTGCCACGCGGGATGCTGCGACGCGGGTCGCGCAGGATCCCCGACAGGTTCGTGCCCGCCATGATCCCGGTCGCGGCCGGAAAGAACACTGCGAACACCGGCCAGAACGAAGTTCCCCGGAAGCCGGACTCCGGAGCCCCGCGGAAATCTCCGAGGAGAGTGAGCGGGTGTGTCATCGAACCGCCGATCGCGGCGACGGCGATCGAGACGACCGACGCGACTATGGCTGCGAGGATCAGGTACTGGATCCGGAACGCAAGGGTCGGCCCGATGTACGCGACCAGAAGGACGAACGCGAACGTCACGAGGTCGACCAGCAGAGCAGGGGCGTCGGCAACGACGTACTGGATGCCGGCGCGGAAACCGAAGACGTACATCGCGACGGCGAGAGCTTGGGACGCATAGAGCGGTATCCCGACCGCGCCCCCCACCTCGAGGCCGAGCGACTGCGAGATGATCGAGTAGGCCCCGCCGGCACCGATCCGGATGTTCGTTACGAGTGATGAGAGCGACAGCGCCGTGGCTCCCGTGATCGCGAACGCGATGAGGATGATGCCGACGGAGCCGGCGAACCCGGCGTTCCCGACTACCCATCCCTCCCTCAGGTACATGATGACGCCGAGGATCGTGAGGAGCGTCGGGGTGAAGACGCCCTCGAACGTGCCGAAGCGTTTCCCAACCGGCGGCGCTTCCTGGGAGCTAGATGTGAGGCGGTCGGCGTCAGCAGCCACGGTCAGGCGCTGACGTGGCCGAACGCTGAGGCAAGCATGCGCGGCAGGCTATCCCGCAGTTGGAGGACTCCATCTAGAGATGCGGACCGGAGACGCAGGCAGATCGCCACCCGCCGAGTGACGGTTCTGGTCGTAGACGGGTAAGACGGAGATATGGCCACACCCGACCAGAACCTGGTCGAGCACGTCGCTGCCTTTTGTATCGGGGTTGGCGCTTCCGATGTCGACGCGATCGTCGACCGGGTCGTCGGCCATTCCGTCGTGCTCTTAGGAGAGGCAACCCACGGCACGCGGGAGTTCTACGCGTTTCGTGCCGAGATCACCAAGAGGCTCATCATCGAGCACGGCTTCAATGCGATCGCGGTCGAAGCAGATTGGCCGGATGCCTACCGGGTCAATCGCTTCATCAGGCACGGTGGTTCGGACGACGATGCTGATTCTGCTCTGGGTTCGTTCACGCGATTCCCGCGCTGGATGTGGCGGAACGAAGTCATCGAGGATCTCGTGGTCTGGCTGCGCGCCCACAACTCGGATCGCAGCCCGAGAGAACACGTCGGGTTCTACGGACTCGACCTCTATAGCCTTCATCGCTCCATCGAGGCGGTTCTTTCGTACCTGATCGAGCATGATGCTGAGGCCGCTCGCCGCGCCCGCGATAGGTACGCCTGTTTCTCAGCCTTCGGTGAGGATTCGCAGGCGTACGGTTACGCGGCTTCTACGGGCCGGATCGAGACCTGCGAGGACGATGTCGTCCGCCAACTCATCGACCTACAGATGACACAACCACAGGCAGGCGACGACCCGGACGAGGTCTTCTTCGTCGAGCGGAACGCGGCTCTCGTGAAGAACGCCGAACGCTATTACCGGGAGATGTTCCGTGGCAGCGTCTCGTCATGGAACCTGCGTGACACCCACATGACGGAGACGCTCGAGGCCCTGCACGATCACATCGGAAAACACGCCGAACCTCGAATCGTCGTGTGGGCACACAACTCTCACCTCGGCGACGCCCGCGCTACGCAGATGGGTCACGCGGGCGAGGTCAACGTCGGGGAGCTCGTCAGGAAACGGTTCGGGAAGCGCAGCTTCTTGCTCGGGTTCACCACGTTCTCGGGTTCGGTAACGGCGGCATCCGATTGGGATGGACCTGCCGAGTTCAAACGGGTGCGGCCGGCGCTGGAAGGTAGCTACGAATGGTTGTTGCATCAGGTCGGGAACGGGACGTTCCTCTTGCCCTTCGGTGATCGCGCCGTGTCAGATGCACTTGCGCCACCCCGGCTACAGCGCGCGATCGGAGTCATCTACCGCCCGGAGACCGAACGGGTGAGCCACTATTTCGATGCCTCGCTCCCGCACCAGTTCGACGCTATCGCGCACGTCGACGCGACCACGGCGCTACGGCCTTTGGACGACGTCTCGGGGTGGCACGGGCGGGACGCAGCCGAGACGTTCCCCCACGCCGTGTAACTAGGTTCTTGGGCGGGAGAATCTCCTGAGCTGCTAGTCGCAGCGAGTCAGGCGCTCTCCCCCGAAACAGCTGTCGCGGTCGCTTCCACCGTCGAGGTAGTCGTTGCCCCGGCCTCCCCTGAGCAGGTCTGGTCCGGGACCCCCCTGGAGGGAATCGTCGCTCCCTCTACCCACGAGCACGTCGCGGGCGCGCCCTGGGCCGCCGCGCAGGTCGTCTCGATCGGGACCTCCCACGAGACGGTCCCGCCCTCGGCCTCCCACCACGATGTCGCGATTGCCACCGGCGTACTCTTCGGTGCCGGAGCCCCCATAGATCCTGTCGCTGCCTCCTTGACCGAAGAGCGAATCGATCCCAGCGTTGCCGAGGACAAGGTCGTTACCGGATCCTGCGAAGACCGCATCCCATCCGGAAGTCATGCGGATCTCGTCGTTGCCTGACCCGCCGTAGACGATGTCCTGACCTCCGCCACCGTCGATGAAGTCGTTCCCGCCGAGGCCGCAGATCAGGTCGTTCGCGCTGGTGCCGTCGATCCTGTCTCCGCTCTGCGTGCCGGGGTGGGTGCAAGGTGATCCGCCCGGCGAAAGCCTGCTGACCGTGGCATCCGTCGAATAGTAGTTAGCGCCGCGATGCTCGCGGAACGCACCCGGGGTCGTGGGGAAGTTGTGCGACGAGGAGCTGCCCCCGACGATCACGTCGCCGTCGAACACGTCGATGCCGTAGGCACGGTCGTTACCGGGGGAGAAATCTCTCGTCTCGTAATCGTCGCTGCCCATACCACCGAGATAGGTGCTGTAACGGAGTCGGCTGCCGTCGGCAGACAGCCTGGCGATCACCTGATCGTTGTCGAATTCCGTCGGCGGGGGATCGACCATCAACAGATCGCGAGGCGGGAACGGATCGAAGGCATCAGACGTGACCGGGAAATCGGACGAGTCTGTCTCGCCCGCGACGAACGCGCTGCCGTCCCGATTGGCGTGGACGGCGCTGAGCTGATCGTCCCGCGCCCCGCCCATCAGTGTCGAGTAAACGAACCGGTCGCCGCTCGGGGACACTCTCGTCACGAAACCATCGGGGTCACCGAACGATCCTGGATCGTAGGTGCGCTGCAAGGCTGTATTGCTCGTTGGGAAGTCACTGGAATGGGTCGCGCCGACCACCACGGCAGAGCCGTCGTCATGAAGGTCGATCGCCTCGATCGTGTCTGCGAGGCGTCCTCCCAAGTAGGTCGAGTACCTGATTGTCCCGCCGCCCGGTGCCAGCTTGGTGACGAAGGAATCCCAATCGCCCCGGCGCGACGAGATGGGTGCTCCGGCAGTGACGGGGAAGTCACCGGACCTGGTTACCCCCGCTACGTAAGCCGCTCCCGTGTCGTCCACGGCGACGCCTGTAGCACCCCATCTGTCCGCCCATACCACCGGCCCTTCGCTCGAAGATCCGCCCAGCAGCGTGGAGTAGACGATGCTGCTGCCGTCTGCAGACAGCTGGGTAACGAAGGTGTCGGTGTGCCCATCGAGGGCGCCGTCGTAGGCACCTTGCGTCGTGGGGAACGTGTCGGAGTTGGTCCTGCCACTGACGTACGCGTGACCCTCGTCGTCGACGTCGATGCCGAACGCCTGCTCGTACCCAGAGGTACCGAGATAGCTCCCGTACAGGAGGGCCCCGGCCGGGGATACCTTCGCGACGAAAGCGTCTACCCGCCCGCCTCCCACCGGCTGCGCCGCCCCCGGAGTTGAGGTGAAGCTGTGAGTTTCGACCGACCCCGTGACGTAAGCATTCCCCTGTGCGTCGAGAGCAAGATCTTTCGCCACTCCACCATCGCCGAGCTTCACCATGTAGAGGAGCTCGCTCCCGTCGGCGGAGAGCTTGGCTACGAAGGGGAACGCGCGCGTCTCATCGGACTCGCCTGTTCCGTCGGGGAAGTCCTTCGATGAGGAGAATCCGGCAATCACCACGTTGCCCTCCGAGTCCGCGGCGACTTCATTGATCGACTCGTCGAAGCCGTGACCGCCGATATACGTCGAAGAGATGAGTTGGTTCGCCCCCGCACCTTGAGCAGCGGTGGGATCGGTCGGGAGCAGCGCTGCGGACATCGCTAACGATGCGAGCACAAGCAGTCGGGTGGCAAACATATAGACTCCTCTCGAAGGGGTCGTCAAGAACTCAGACAGCCCATCCCCCGACAAGGTTGCTTGTCTTGTGACGCTGCTAACCGCGGCGTCTTGGTAGGGAGAGGTAGAGAGGCACGCAATCTCTGAGCTGCGCGCTGAGAGACGGCGGTGGGTCGCCAGGGAATCGAACCCTGAACCTACGGATTAAGAGAGTGATAAGTCGCGATCTCGTGACCTGCGGTTTTGTTCCAAAACGTACTTTGATCTGCGATGTCGTTTCTCATCACTTCTCGTCGTTTCGCATCATTTTTCGCCGTCGCGTGGGTTTTTTGTGGGCTTTTTCGGACTTGACATTCGCGTCGACAATCACGGTGCAACGGACCAGGAATCCGTAGGCTGGCCCCCCTGCCGGTCTTCAAAGCCGGTGCGCGGCTAACCCCGGTGGGTGGCTTCGATTCCCATCCGCCTCCGCTCCGATTCCTGGCGCCGGAAAAGCAACGTACTGCGTCGTAACCCGTCTCTTCTTGAACCCGACCGACGCATATCGCGCGACGAGAGGAATGCGCCGCCTGAGGGTCGAAATCTTGGGTCATGGGTCGAGTGGAGAACCAGCGCCGGGCGTTCCGGATCGTCGCTCTCGCCGCATCGATCGCCATAATCGCGGGAGCCGGCATCGCGCGATCGAGTGGAAACCGATCTGCGATCACGAACTTCACGCAATGGTCTCACCTTCACAACGACTACGCCGTTCCGCATGTACACGGTCCGAACGTGGCCGCGAGGCAGGACGCCAAGATGCCGCGCGCCGTCACTGCGATCGAGGCCGCCACACCCCGTGCGAGATGCGGACCGGGGTCTCGTCCCGAGACCGGTCACCAGGGGCGGGTCCCGCTCGCCGACTTCAAGAGCGGCCGCGCGGACAAGCCGTACACGTGCAACGCGGAGTTGGTAGCGCGTCATGGGATAAGCGGTGGCTTCGCCGTGCATCGGTACGTCGACAATGCGGGTCACGAATGTGCGATCTACGACAGCTCGCTGCTGTTCGGGAGAGAGATTCCGCGCGGGGCCGAACCCGGCACCTACGTCCTCGATATGAGCAACCCGGCGAAGCCGAAGCACGCCGCGACCTTGCAAACCCCGGCGATGATGTCTCCGCACGAGTCACTCCGACTGAATCAGAAGCGCGGGCTCCTTGCGGCGAACATGGGTACGGCCACCACCTATCCGGGCTTCGTCGACGTCTACGACCTCTCGAAGGACTGTCGCAACCCCGTGCTCCGTTCGAGCACTCCGCTTGCGCTTGCCGGTCACGAAGGCGCTTTTTCACCCGACGGTCGTACGTACTGGGCGGCGACCACCGCGGCTCCCGGAGTGACAGCGATCGATCTAACTGATCCAGACCTGCCGAGGGTGGCGTGGCGGAGCCAGGAATACGCGTCACACGGCTTGAGCATCTCGCCGGATGGCAAGAGGGCTTACCTCTCGGAGGTCGCCGATTTCGTTACGACCACATCGATGGGCGCTGGAGGCTTCACGATCCTCGACGTCAGCGAAGTACAGAAGCGCGTGACCGTACCGACCGTTCGGGAGGTCGGCTCCATCACGTGGCCCGAGGTCAGCATCCCGCAGAACAGCGTTCCCGTGGCGATCGATGGCCGCAGCTACGCAATCCAGTTCGACGAGTACGACAGCAACGTCTGGAGTGACGACCGCTCGGACACGGTCGGAGGGGTGCATGTGATCGACCTCGAGAACGAGCGTCGCCCTCGGATAGTCAGCCGGATCCGTCTCGAGGTTCACCAGCAGGAAGCGCGAGAGACCGATCAGTGGAATGACCCGGGCGCCGATTCAGGGGGCCAGGGTTACGCCCCGCATTATTGCTCCGTCCCACGGACCGTGGAGCCGAAGATTCTTGCTTGCAGCATGATCCTTTCGGGTCTCCGCGTCTTCGACATCAGGGATCCGAAGCATCCTCGCGAAATCGCTTACTTCAACCAGCCTCCGCCGATGAGCGACTATGCAACGCTCAGCGGTTCGTATGCGATGTCGGCTCCTGCCTTCGTTCCCGAACGAGGCGAGATCTGGTACTCCGACAGCAACTCCGGATTCTTCAACGTCCGCTTGACCAACGCAGCCAGGCGGTTGCTCGACGACTCGTAACGCAATACGGCCTTCAAAACGGCTGCGCCGGCTAGCCGCGGTCGGCCGACCACAGGGGTTTTGTTCTTCGACCTTCTCGCGCTGCACCAGTCTGCTGGTGGGGACCTCTACCCATCCTGGCTCGGTGAGCACCGCCATCTCCCTTTTCACCGGCGCCAGCATCGCCAGGGCGAACTGGGACGACTGACTTCCCGGATGGTCGTATATATGGCGGGTTATCACGCTAGTAGCCGTCTCGGATGAGCGGCACAATGAAACCTGTTCCGCCCTCCGAGGGAGATCTATGGCAGACAAACTCGTGTCACTCCAGGACGCTGTTGCATCCATCCGAGATGGTGATCAGATCGCTTTCGGGGGAGGTGGCTTGAACCGCAAGCCCCTCACCGCGGCCAAAGAGGTGGCTCGGTCACACGCAGCTGATCTGCGGCTGGTCGCCTTTCTCGGCGGGCCCGAGGTGGACCTCTTGATCGGGCTGGGCAAGGCAAGCTCAGTCCATTTCGCCTACGTGGGGCTCGATACCTTTGGGATGGCGCCCAATTTCCGCAAGGCGCGCGAACAGGGTCTCATCGAGGCCATCGAAGCCACGGAATTCATAGTCCTGACGGGGCTGGAAGCGGCGGTCAAGAAGGTCACGTTCCTGCCGACGAAGTCCGCACTGGGCTCCGACATCCTGGCGCTCGCAAACACACCGTTCAAGGTGTTCTCGTGTCCCCTAACCGGGACGGAGCTCGTAGCCGTACCGGCGCTGCAGCCCGACGTCGCCTTCATCCACGTCAACGAGGCCGACGCTTCGGGCAACGGCTTCATTCATGGAGATGAGTTTGGGGACCTCCTGTTGGCCCGGGCGGCGAAGCGCACGTACCTGACCGCAGAGCGTGTGGTCGAACGCCCGGCAACCAGAGGTCATTTCATCTCCAGGCTGTGGGTCGACGGTGTTTGTGAAACGCCCGGGGGAAGCGGGTTCACGGCCATGTTCCCCGATCGTCGCCTCGACGGCCAGGGGGCCGCGGAGTACGCGGCGAAGGCGAAGGACGAGGCCTGGTTGCGCTCCTTCGTCTCAGAGGAGGCTGCGTGAGTACTCAGACGGCCCCGGCCACCACCACATCGCAGACGTGGACTTGGTCCGACCTCATCATCGCCTGCATAGCGCGCGAGTTCCACGGAGAGGTGATTGCGACCGGAGCCACGTTGCATTCCTATCTAGCCGCGCGTGTTGCCAAGGCGCTGTACGAATCCGACCTGGCGATCGTCGGGGGCTCCCTTGCCGGCTTCGATTGCGCCATCATCGTCCCTCAGGTCCTAAACGACGAGTTCGTGTGCGCTCATACTTCGCCAGCTCCCATCGATTGGATGGAGCAGTGGGACCTCATCGCAGCGGACAAGCTCCGCATCTTCCTCGGGCCGGCGCAGATCGATCGGCACGGCAACTCGAACATCTCGGTGTTGGGCGATTGGTCCAAGCCGAAGGTGCAGCTCGTCGGCTCTCGAGGAATTCCCGACGATGTAGTCCGTATATCGGAGTTGTACTTCCATGTGGTCCAGCACTCGCCGCGGACCTTCGTGGAAAAAGTCGACTTCGTCTGTGGACTGGGGTACGGGGAGGAGCGTAAGAGGCTGGGACTGACCACTGGCCTTCCAAGGCGCGTGGTCTCCGACCTCGGGGTGTTCGGTTTCGACGCCGATCGAGGCCATATGGTCATCGAGTCCTTGCACCCTGGCGTGAGCCTGGAGTCGTGCCAGGAACGTACGGGCTTCGAGTGGCCGCCTTCAGATGGTTCGATCCCCATCACGCAGCCGCCCAGCGAGGACGAGATGCACTGCATCAAAGCACTCGACCCTTGCGGCGTACGTTTCCTCGGGACCGATGATGCTCCTCCTGATTTGCTCGAGCGGATCGCCGCGGCCGAACATGAGCTGATTCACGAAGCGCGGACGACCCTGTAGAGAGATTAGGTATGGCAGCAGCGCCGACGCGAGTACCCCTTGCAGGGCGCCTCCTGGAGTTGGGCATGCTCACGGAGTGTTTGAAACAGGTGACCAAAGCCCGCTCCCAGCCCGTCTTGATCGAAGGCGATCCCGGTGTTGGCAAAACCCGTCTCTTGCACGAGCTTGAGGTACAGGCCGAGGAACTGGGCATCAAGATGCTCTACGGATGTGCCAACGAGTTCGAGCAGGCGCTTCCCTACGCAGCCCTTGCGAGCACACTAGAGGGGCCGCTCTCGTCTTTGCCCAAGGACTCACTCGCTCAACTGGGGGGTGCCTCGTGGGAACAGCTCGGCGCCTTGTTTCCGTCGGTGGCGCCGTCTCGGTCGGACAGCATCGATGCTCGAGCCCATGCGCACGTGGTTCTAGCCAACATGTTGACGTCGTGGGCGATCGAGGCGCCGATCGTCTTGGCGATCGACGATGCTCACTGGGCAGATCAGGGAACCCTCGAGGTCGTTTCCCTTCTCGCGCGGCGGTTGCAGGACTCGAGATGCCTTCTGGTTCTCGCTTATCGGGGAAGACCCCCCGAGCTCACGGGTAGGACGGCGGCTCTCTTCGATCAGCTCGCCCGCGACCCGGCAGCGATCAAGCTCGAGATCGAAACGCTCGACGAGCTCGACTGCTCGAGGTTGGTCTCGAATCTCTTAGAGGGAAAGCCCGACGAAGATCTCAAGCGGTTGCTGTTCGAAACCACGGGGGGCAATCCTTTCTTCGTGGAGGAAACGGTCCGGTCGCTGGAGCAATCGGGAGCCCTCGACGAGAAAGAGGGTCGTGTCACAGTCGCCGACGCTACGGTTCCCGTTCCTCCGGGTGCCTCCGGGCTCGTGTACCACCGGATCTTCTCGCTTGGTGCGCCGGCGATGACGATGGCTCGAGTGGCTTCCGCGACGGGACCGATCGGCCTGGCTGACGCGATCTACCCCGCGGCCATCGCTGCGACCGGCTTGGACGAGACTGCCGCCGAAGAAGCTCTCGACCAATTGGTAAGAGCCGGAGTACTCCACCATAGCGATCGCGACACACTCGAGTTCGCGCATCCGATAGTGCGATCTCTCATCTACGAGGATCTCGGGGCGGTGGAGCGTCGCAAGATCCACAGGACGTTGGCGACAGAATTACAAGCGGCTCGGCGCGCCGGAGGAGCCGTCACTGTCCTCGACATCGCCCTTCATGTCGCGGAGGCGGCCCGCGTCGGCGACCGCGATGCCGTAGAGCTCCTTGCCGCTGCAGGAGACGAAACTCTCGAGCGCGTACCTGCGATCGCCGCGACCTGGTACGAGCGAGCGGAGCGGCTGGTGCCCAACTCCGATTCAGTAACCAGAGCAGAGATCCAGACACGGCGCGCGCGTGCCTTGTTTCTTTCGGATGCACTCACCGACACGGTAGAGGTCGCCCGCGCGGCCTGGTCGCAGCTCCCGGAAGGGCGGCGCGCTGCCGCGGCGGGAATCGTAGTGGCGGCTTTGACCGGGCTCGGCCGTCTCGATGAGGCTGGGGAGGAAGTCGATAGGGCCCTCGAGGAAGCGCATGCTCGCGACGAGAGCCGGGGCCGTTTGCTCGCCCACCGGATGTCCGTCTTGCTCTACGAAGGGCGCGTGCGCGAAGCGAAGGGTTGCGGGGACGAGTCGCTGGAGCTCATCGGAGATGACCTTGCCGCCCGGGTGCGCGTCGTGCGGCAACTCTCCCAAGTCGCGTTCGTCACCGGCGATCTGGAGCAGCACCGTCAGCTTCACAGTCAGGCATTGGATCTCGCTAGGACATTGCCCGCCGGCACGACAGTTTCTATCCAGTCCTACGGTGGCATCTGCCTCGTCGGCGTCGGCGAGCTTGGAGAGGCCCGGGTCATGCTCGAGGAGGCGGAACGTCTGTCGGAGCTACACGGGACGCTCGTCTACAGGCCGTTGATCGATATGGGCCTCGCGACCCTCCGCCGGATGGAAGGGCGGTGGGGCGACGCTCTGGCCCACAGTATGGACGTGATCGAAGAGGCCGAGCGCAGTGGACGAGTCGACACGATGGCCAGTTGGGCGACCTTGATCGCGATCCTGAGCGACCGCGGCGAGTTCGGAGCTGCACGCCGCTACCTATCGAAGCTGGAAACCGAGGAGGCGGCATCGAATCAGCTCGTGTGGCCCTATCTGATGTGGTGCCGAGCCCACTTCGAGCGATTGCGCGGAAAAGCGGCAACGGCCGTCGATCTCTTGAACCAGGTCGTAACCGTTCACGACGCCCAGGGGCTCGTCATCCCCGCGGTGGGCTTACTGGAGATGGTTGAGTCTCTGCTGGACGCGGGGCGGCATGGAGAAGCGAAGCTTGCGGCCGCTCGCCTCGTCGAGCTTGCCGAGAAGATAGGCACCGATTATCTCCATGCAGTAGCGGATTACGCGGAGCTGTTGGTCTCGGGCGACGCTGATGCGGGGGCGCACGCCCGACGGCGATTCGACGAGCTCCAGATGCCCTTCGAGCTCGCCCAAACGGAGCTTGCTCTGGCCGCGGCTCTGCACGACGCCGACATCCTGACCGGGACCTACCACCGCTTCGAGAAATTGGGGGCAGAACCCTGGCGACGCCGGGCCGGCGCCGCGTTGCGGAGTATGGGCCAGCCGGTCCCGAGACGGAGCCGGAAGCGACAGGGGCAGGGACTGTCGGACCTTGAGGAACAGGTCACGAGGCTAGTCGCCGAGGGCTTGTCGAATCGCGAGATCGCATCAGCTCTGTCGCTAAGCCCTCGCACGGTCGAGACGTACCTGTCGCGTATCTACACCAAGACCGGATGCGAGTCGCGGACCGAGCTTGCGGTTGCCGTCTCGGCGCGTCGGCTCGACCAGCCGAACAGCGAACCTCGCTGATACTTCGATCGATCTGGCCGACGCGGCGTGTTCGCTTCCGCCGTGTTAGGCGCTATCGGCACTGCGGAGAATCTCTGAGACCAGGGGACCGAGGCCGTCGGGGCCGCCGCCCCCTTCGGTCGACGCGGAGGGCCCTTTGCTCCACCCCAGCGCGAGACGGATCCAGTTTCCGCCGACTTCAAACACGCGCCCGGAGACGCCGGCCGATTCCCGGCTCCCGAGCCATACGACCAGAGGCGAGATGTTCTCCGGGGCGTACTTTTCGACTGCGCCCGACGCGACTTGGTCGGGATCGAAGCCTCCCGGCGTTCCCTGTGACATGCGCGTCAGTGCGCGTGGCGCGATCGCGTTGACCGTCACCCCACAGTCGGCGAGCTCCACGGCTGCAGTAGTGGCGAAAGCGGCGATGCCAGCCTTGGCGGCTGCATACGCCGCGTACATCGGCGCCGGATAAAGACCCCCGATCGAGGTCGTGCAGATCACTCTCGCTTCTGTTGGTCCGTCGTCTGCAGCCCGTTCGCGCCAATGCGCGGCCGCCGCGCGTGTGGGACAGAACGTTCCCTTGAGGTGGACCTTGATGACCTGATCCCAGTCGTCCTCACCGAATTCGTCGATAGGCCCGGTCCGCAGGATCCCGGCATTGTTGACGAGCACGTCCAGACGCCCGAAGTTGTCGACGGCGTCTTGAACGAGGCGATGGGCGCCCTCCCAGTCGGAGACGTCGTCCAGGTTGGCTACGGCTTCGCCTCCCGAGTCTCGTATCTCGTTCACAACGCTGGTGGCGGGACTGCTTGAGGTTCCTTGCCCACCCACCTCCGCGCCCAGGTCGTTGACGACCACTTTGGCTCCGTGGCGCGCGAACTCGAGGGCATGGGAACGGCCGATCCCGCGACCTGCTCCCGTGACGATCACCACGCGGCCTTCACAAAGACGTGCGTGCTCTGAACTGTCCACCGCGCTAAAAGTCGTCATCGCCGATCGTCACGCGACACGGTCAGCCCCATCGCTTCGAAATCCCAGGTTCCTTCTGTGACGCCGGCGTCTCGAAGCTCGTGCTTCATCACTCGGCCCATGGCGTTCTTGGGCAGGCTCGCCGCGATCTCCACGTAGCGCGGGACGGCGAAGTAAGGGAGGTTCTTCGAGAAGAACTCGAAGAGTGCCTCCGCCTCGATGGTCGCGTCTGGCTCGAGCACGAGGCATGCCTTGATGTCGTCTTCGGTCATCGCCGCGGCCAACGCTACGACGGCTGCTTCCGCGACTGCGGGATGCCTGCTGATCGCCATCTCGAGCTCTACTGAGGAGACGTTCATCCCGCGTCGACGCAAAGCGTCTTTCTTGCGATCGATGAAGGTGAGGAATCCTTCTGCGTCGAAACGGCCGTAGTCGCCGGTGTGGTACCACAGATTCCTGAATGCCTCGAGGGTTGCCTCGGGTTTGCCCCAGTATCCGTCGAACATCACCCCGGGCTGCCTTGGCCGGACGACGATCTCACCAACCTGACCTGCCTCGACCTCGCGGTCATCGTCATCGAACAAGCGGACGTCGAGGTACGGGACGGGTTTTCCCGCAGAACCGGGCCGCCGGTCGCCCGATATAGGACTGAAGCAGACTGCGGCGCACTCGGTCTGTCCATAGAGCTCGGTAAAGAACTCGGGGATCCCGAAGCGCTGCTTGAACGCATCTGACGCCTCAGGGTCGAACGGGATGAAGCCCGCGGCTCGGATCTTGTGCGCACGATCCTTTGGTGAAGGCGGTTGCGCGATCAGGGCCATGCCCATGGCGCCTACACCTCCGATCCATGTGACGTCTGCGTCGATCGCTCTCTGGATGAACGTGCTGGCGTGGAAGGCGGGCTCGATCACCGCGGTGAAGCCGCCTGTCAGAGCCGGGAGCATGACGGTGACGCGCGCTGCGTTGGAATACATGGGAAGGGCTGACAGAAGCACGTCGTTTTCCTCGTATCCGGCGAATTCGCACCACACCCGGCCGTAATGCGTGTGATACGCGTGGCTCAACATGCATCCCTTGGGCAGACCCGTCGTGCCCGAGGTATAGAGGATGGCCATGAGATCTGCGGAGCACAGTTCGACGGCCGGTGTCGGCGCACGCGAGGCCCGCACGCTGTCGTAAGAGGTGATCTCGACCGAGCTTGATCCGGGCGGATCGTCGAAGCACACGATGCGCTTCAGCTCAGGGATGGAATCGAGCAGGGAGATCGCAGCCGAGACGCCGGCTCTATCGCCCACAAGGGTGGAGGCGCCGGAGTCCTCCAGCTGATGCCTCAGAAACTCGCCCTTCAGGAAGTGATTCAGCGGCACCTGGATCGCTCCGAGCTTTGCGCACCCGAAGACGGTTTCGACCATCTCAGGGCGATTCTCGGTGAGGATCGCTACACGGTCGCCGGGAGCCACGCCGATCTCCGCCAGGCCGGCAGCGACTCGATCCGAGACAGCGTCGGCCTCGGCGAAGCTCACGCGACGATCACCACATAGGACAAAGGGCTTGTCGCCATGCGTGCGTGCTCGGACTCGAACTAGATCTACGACCGTTTCGTGAGGCATCCTCAGCCTGCAACCTCCTCCAAGGTGCGGAGTCCACGCTCTTGCCGCCTCACGTCGTCTGTCGCGCCCGACATCGGGGCCCACGGACGGCGCCAGGCGGATGAAACGGGGGGACGGCGGCCCGTGAGCCCTGAGATCGGTCGCGGCTTTCGCTCATGCGCCTCCGTCGCGTTTGACCAAACGGATCCGGGTCTCCGGCCCTTACGGCGGAAGGTTCGCTTGCAAAGTGTGTCCTGTCTAGCGGGGAAGCCCCCTCACTAGGAGAACAGGGCCGTGCGATCGCTTCTCCGCACCTCTTCCGGGTCTTAAGCAGCAGCGGCCGGACCCCTAAAGAATGTGGCTCCCCCGCTATTTACGACCGTCTCCCAGGCGCGACATTGAGTCCCATGGGCGGATCCAGGACCGTGCTCCCTTCCCGCGCCGCGCGCCGTCTGTGCGCGGTCGTTCTGATGATCTCTCTTGCGTCACCCCTGTTTGCGTCGCCGACCCAGGTCGCAGCTAGCCCACGGCGACACGTTGTCGACGGGTCGACCCGGGACTGGATCGCCAAGCCCCCGCTCGTCGGTGGCGCCTCCATAGTGTCCGGAGGTGAATTCCTCTATCAGGATTACCTCTTCGACGACGCGGGTGCGAACGACTACACCGCCAGCCAGGGGAACGGCAACACCTGGTACTACCACGGCATCACGGATTCGGTCGGTGATTACATGTATCCCGACGAGATGCGGGACTGTCGCAACAACTGCGCGGATCTGCTGGAGTTCCGGGCGGCCCGCGACGGCGGCAACGTGCACTTCCTGATCCGGCTGACCACCTTGTTGAAGCCCGACACCACCGTGGCCGCGATCGCGATCGGGCCGTACGGCGAGGACGGCCCGGCGCATGAATGGCCGCTGGGTGCCACGCTGTCCACGCCCGGCACGGAGCACGTCATCACGGTGTGGGGCACCGGTGGCAAGTTCGATGACAAACCGCTTGAAGACGTCGGCGGGAAGGTCGCGGTCAACACCAAGGCCAACGCCATCGAGGTGTCGCTGCCGGTCGGGCTGGTGGGGTCGCGGTTCCGCGCGTACGTGGGCACCGGTCTGTGGGACGCCGAGGCAGCGCAGTGGCAGGTGATTCACCAGTCGCGCACCTACACCGAGCCGGGGTTGCGGCTGGCCTACGACGGAAACGACTACACCACGCCCGCCGTATCCGCTCCCCGGTCCGACCTGCCGCGAGTGTTCAACGTCGCGTTCCGCCCGGGCGAGATCGGCAACTGGTTCGAAGACGCGCAGGGCGCCGCACTCGGGGCGAAGGATATCTCGGCGTTTCACGCCGACATCGACTTGGGCGGTGCGGACCGTGCGGCGAAGCCGTTCCGACCGGGCGCGTGGGTGCAGCGGATCTTCGAGTCGTCGATCACCATCCCGCCCGGTGAGGGGGTATACGCCAACTTCCCCGGCGTGCAGGGACGCGGGTTGTACACGTTTGCGCTGTGCTGCCCGGTGCCGACCAGGTTCCACTTCGTGGGGAAGTACCAGCCCTACGCCCTGTACGTTCCCAAGGGCGGCTACGACCGCGCCATCCTGGCCAACCATCCGGGCACCACCTCGTACGGGGCGATGACCAAACAGCCAACCTACGCCGACTTAGCCGAGGCTGCCGACGCGGTGATGGTGACCCCGCACGCGCGCGGCGTGATCAGTTTTTGCACCGACTACGCACACCACGACGTGCTGGAGGCGTGGGACGACGCAATGTCGCTGTTCCCGCACGGCGCGCGCGCCGGGAAGCCGACCCGCGGCAGTTTCATCGACACCGACCGCAACATGCTATGGGGCTACTCGATGGGCGGGCTGTGCTCGGGCCGGCTGGCGGTGCTGCATCCCGACGAGTTCGCCTCGGCGGTGCAGTGGGCGGCCTCCACGGCGCTGAACGAGGACCACGAGCCTGCCGACACGGCGGCGGGGCATCCGGCCAACGGCAACGAGATGGACCTGATGCAAAACACGCGGGGCATCTACTGGCGCATCAATCATTGCATCCCCGACGAAGTCGCGTACTACCCCGGTGCCGCGCTCCACGCGCAGCGACTGGAGGAGCTGGGCTACATCTACAACTTCCGCTCGTTGGCAGCCGGCAGCCATCTCACCTGTGGCCGCGGCGGGTACGAGGCCGACGCCAAGGCGACCGAGCGGGCCGTGATTGACCACAACCCGGCGCAGGTCACGTACACCACCGAGCAGGGGTGGTGGCGGCCCGACATCTCGAAACGGCTGGTGTTCGACCACGCCTATTGGGTGTCTGGGCTGCGCACCCGCGAGCGCAGCGAGCCGGGTGAGAACCGCACCGCCTATGGCACCGTCGATGCGGTCACGTACGGACTGGCGGGTCAGCGCGAGTTCGCGACGGAGAAGTACGGCCCGCGCAGTGGTGTCAACGGCGACGGCGGCTTCCCTTATGAGGAGCACGGCCGCCGCCCCGTGAAAGGCAAGCGGTTCGAGCACCGCAACGCGTTAGAGACGACGCTCACTAACTTGCGAAACGCGACCTTTGACCTCGACCGCATGGGCCTCACCACCCACAACCCGCTTAAGGTCGAGGCGTCCACCGACGGCGCCGCGACCATCACGCTGACCGATGCCGCCGGTGCCTCTCCCGTCGACTGCAAGCCCACCCCATGTCCTCGTGTTCGCAGCAAAGGAGACCGGCTCGTGGTTTCGCTGGCGAAAAACGGCGACTACCGCTTCACTCTGGTCCGCGGCGGGCCGGCACTTGGAAGCGGCTCGGGCGGCGACGACGCCGGTTCCCCCGAAACGCATTCCCGCGTGCCGCCAGATGATCGATCTGCGAGCGCCCAGGTGGCATCGTCGCGAGGTTCCACTTTGGCCTTGACCGGAGCATCCGTTCTCGCGTTCCTTTTCCTCGCGCTCGGACTTGCTGCAACGGGCGCACTATTGAGGAGGTTGGCCAGAGAGCCGTCGACTCTGGAGCGATGATCCGGAAGCTTTCAACCAGACCAGCCGAGAGGAGTAAATGAATGCCTGAAGCCGTCATCGTTGCGGCCGCCCGTACCCCGATAGGTCGAGCGAAGAAAGGATCGCTTGCCGACGTCCGCCCCGACGATCTGCTCGCGTTTGCCCACCAAGCGGTGATGGATAAGGTACCCGAGGTCGATCCCGGCGAGATAGTCGACGTGATGACCGGATGCGGGTTCCCCGAGCAGAAGCAAGGCATGAATGTGGCCCGGCGCGGCGCGTTGCTCGCGGCGTTTCCCGACCACGTCCCCGGCACCACGGTGAACCGCTTCTGCGCCTCGAGCTTGCAGACGATCAGGATGGCGTTCCACGCGATCAAAGCCGGCGAGGGTGACGCATTCATTGCGAGCGGCGTCGAGTCGATCACTCAGGTCGACGGCTATCCGAAGGATGCAGACGAGCTGCACCCCAAGCTGTTCGGTGACGACGCCGAGATCGCGAACGTTTACATCTCCATGGGCATGACCGCCGAAAACGTGGCGGAGAGATACGACGTGTCGCGTCAGGATATGGACCGGTTCGCGCAGCAGTCACAGGAGCGGGCGGTTGCAGCGCAGCAGTCGGGGTTCTTCGCGCGCGAGATCGCACCCTTCACGAAAGAAGACGGCACGCTCGTAGAGCACGACGACGGGCCGCGCCCGAGCTCGACCCTCGAGAAGCTTCAATCGCTGCCGTCGGCGTTCAAGGAGCACGGGCGCGTGACCGCAGGCAACTCCTGTCCGCTGAATGACGGTGCCGCGGCGGTGCTCGTCATGTCGGCCGAGCGGGCCGATCAGCTCGGCCTTAAGCCGCTGGCGCGAATCGTCGCGTCCTCGGTGTCCGGTCTCGCTCCCGAAATCATGGGCGTCGGCCCGATCGAAGCCGTGCGCAAGGTCCTGAAGCAAGCGAACATGTCCATCGACGACATCGAGACCGTCGAGCTGAATGAGGCATTCGCCGCACAGGTGATCGCGGTGTGTCGCGAGATCGGGGTCGATCCCTTCTCCGACAAGCTGAACCCGAACGGCGGCGCGATCGCGCTGGGGCACCCCTACGGGATGACCGGCGCGCGGATTATGAACACGCTCCTCAACGACCTAAGGACCCGAGACCAGACGATCGGGCTCGAGACGATGTGCGTCGGGGGGGGCCAGGGGATGGCGATGATCGTCGAGCGCCTCGTTTAGGAGAAAGGTCCCTCCGAGACCGCTGCGCTTTGTTCAGTGGGGGGTTGGGATGCGCCGCGGCCATAGCTCGTCGAGGATCCGTGCGGCTTCCTCTGCCATCGACGGAACGAAGTCCGCTACTCGGACGATCTCTCTGATCGCGCTCGCAACTTGTCCCGCCGCCACGATGCCGCGGTCGACCTCTCCGTCACGTTGTGCTCGGAGCAGTGCTCCTTCTCCCACGCGTGTCATCAATCGCTGGACGCGGTCGAAGCGGCCAAAGACGCGACCGGCAAGGGCCACAGGCTTCCTCGCGTACAGTCGCTCTACGGCCCGATTACGCAGCACGCGTCCTCCGTCGAGCACGATGTCATCTCCCTCTCGGGCTCGGAGGACGGCTTGTGCATATCTCGGGTCCCAATCGCGGTGCTCTTCTGCGGCGATGAAACGGGTGCCCATGGCCACGCCGTCCGCACCCAAGCACAGTGCAGCAGCGAGGCTGCGGCCGTCTCTCGCCCCGCCCGACAGGAGCACGGGGATGTCCACCGATTCCGTCACGTTGGGGACCAAGACGAAAGTATTCACCGGTGCTCCGGGGGTGTGGCCCCCCATCTCGTAGCCAGCCGCGATGATGGCCTCGACTCCGGCGTCCTCAGCCTTTTTGGCCTGGCGCGTGGAACCGACCTTCTGGATGTGGATGAGCCCCGCATCGCGGATCGCTTCCCGCAGCTCGCTCGGGAAGCCTCCGGAAGTCGTCACTACGCGAAGCCCGCGCTCGAGAGCCGAGTCCGAGCCTCGCGCCTCGATCACGGCATGCAGATATGCCACGGAGACGGGGCTCAGCTCGCCCGACATCGCCCGGAAGGTAGGGACGTTCGCGGCGAAAGGCTCCGATGTCAGAGAGACCGTGTTGTCGATGCGCTCGCGGAAGATGCGGGCTGCCTCGGTGGGTTCCGGGGACCGACCGGGAGTGCTGACGGTTCCCAATCCTCCGGCATTCGAGACGGCCGCGGCGAGGTGGTCGGTCGCGTGCGGACCCATCGCGTCCTGGACGATCGGGTGGGCGATACCTACGAGCTCCGTGAAGCTGGTGCTGAGCGGTGGGTCGCTCGCCGCGGTGTGCGAAGGCATGGCTCATCTGACCGCGAAGAGGAGGATGTGACTAGCGAAAAATCCCCCTGCCTAAGAGACAGCCCTGTCTGCCTTGGATTCGGAGCCGGATCGGCTCGTTGCCCCCTATATGGCGGGGGGGGACGCCGCTTAAGAGTGTGGCTTCCCCTCTAGTCGCCGACCTGCTCCGATCGCACCATGAGGGCGTGAACAGTAAAGGGACGCTCCGCTACGACATCCAAACGGGGTCGACCCGCACGCACATCCGCGGCACGATCCAGACGGACGACGGGGCGACTCATCCCTTCGAGGGGTGGCTGGAGTTGCTGGGAACACTCGAGTCTCTGGTCCGCGGTTCTCGCCGAGACGGCAACGGCCTGACCCCTGACGCGCCTCGCCTGTCGAGGCAAGCGTGACGACATGAGTGCTCTCTCCGATTGGGAGTAGGTATATGCGGCGATTCGTGATCGTTGCCTGCCTCGCCGCGGTCGTCGGGGTCAGTGTGTGGCCGCTGTCTTCCCGCGCGGCCCCGTCAGCCCGACACGACCTGGCGACGTCGCTGCCTGCCGTCACCAGCGGCGCCCGTCCGGGTCCCGCGGTGCTGTACTCGAAGCAGCCATCGGCCCCGGAGCTGGAGAACCACGACCCGCGGTTCCGTGCGGCGCCGCTGCTGGTGTCCGGCATCGAGGGGTATGTGCAAGGCGAGTACCTCTACCAGGACTATCTGAACGACGACCGGGGCGGGAGTAGCACTAGCGGCGGTGGCGGGGACTACCGCGGTAGGGCGAAGTACCCGGACGATCCCAAGCGCTACCGCGGCAACGCTGCCGACCTCGTGGAGGTGCGGATCGCGCCGCAGCAGGACAGCGTCCTCTATCGGTTCACGTTGAACACGATGCTGGTGAAGGACGCCGCGATCATCAGCGTCGCCTGGGACGCCGATCGCAAAGCCTTGACAGGTTCCGCGACACTCCCGCGCGACCCGGGTGCCCCATTCCCCGGCACGGACCAGGTGCTCACCACGTGGGGCACGGGCGCCGAGCTGTCGTCGTGGGACGGGGGTAGCTGGCAGACCACTCCCGTAGAGGTCAGCGCCGACCTGGTGGCCAACCAGATCACGGTCACCGTGCCCCGGGCGTTGTCGGATCCCCGTGGCGTGTGGCGGGCGACCGTGGCCGCCGGGGTGCACAACGTCGAGACCGGCGGCTGGTACCAGCCAGACAACCAGAACAATGGCATCTACAACCTGGGACTGCGCTTCGACGAGCCGGTCTCGACCACCGACGTCGAACTCAGCGACAACAAGCCGCCCGACGAACGGCAGGCACAGGTGCTCGCCGAGGACAACCCGACGGCGGAGGCCCATGACATCGACTTCGGCCTGCTCGACCGCCGCGTCACTGACATTCGCGTGCCCGCCTCGGGCAACCAGGCGCGCATCTTCGCGAGCCGCCGCCAGGTGCAGGAGGGGCTGGACCCGGACCGGCCGGACTACTTTCCCGGGAGGCTGCAGCAGTACTTCCTGTACGTCCCGAGCAGCTACGGACCGAACCACCGCAGCGGGTTCACCTTCGCGCTGCACTCCCTGACAGCGCGGTGGTGGCAGTACAGCAACACGATCGGCGTGCAGCAGTGGGGCGAACAGCGGGACAGCTTCGTGGCCACTCCCGACTCGCGCGGCGAGGCCGGCTGGTACTTCGACGAGTTCGAGTACGACGCGTTCGAGGTATGGAACGATGTCGCTCACCACTTCGCGCTCGACCCCAACCGCGCGTCCATCCTCGGCTACTCGATGGGAGCGTTCGGTGCCTACCGGCTCGGCTTCCTCTATCCCGATCTGTTCGGAACGGCGTTGGCGATGACCAACGGCCCCTGCCACGGCATGTGCTTCTATCCGACGGGCTACACGAGCTCGCCGCCCCCGGGCTGGCGCGGCGTGACGAACCTCTACCTGGAGAACGCCCGCCACCTGCCGTACTTCGTCATGCGCGGCGCGCTCGACGAGTTCGAGAACACCGGCACGTACCAGCAGACCCTGGGGATTCCGGGCTGGCCTGGGCTGACGAGCTTCCGTGAGCAGGGATACCGGTTCCAGCTGCGCAATTACCCGCACTTTGATCACCTCTTGCTCGCGTACCTGTCTTACGAGATGCCGGGGATCACGGAGTTCCTGGGAGAGGGGACCGTCGACCGCGACCCGGCGCACGTCACCTTCGCCTACCTGCCTATCCAGAACACCCGCGAGCTGGGCCTGGTGCACGACCACGCGTACTGGGTATCGCAGGTGACCGTGCGCGAGCAGGCACCGCCGCCGTCCCGAGGAGACGGCAGTACCGAGCCGGAGACTGTGACCAAGAGCGTGATCGATGCCTTCAGCCACGGGCTGGGAGTCGGCGACCCGACGGAGGTCCGCCCAACCCACACGGTCGGCACCGGTCCCAGTGCTCATCCTTGGACGCAGGACGGCCAGGTGTGGGGTCCTCTGGCGCAGATCCCGAAGAAGAACCGGCTCGACCTCACCCTCACCAACGTCAAGTCAGCGCGCATCGCCACACGTCGCGCGCACCTCGACCCCAGTTGCCAGGTGGAGGTCCGCGTCAAGTCGGACGGTCCGGCGACCATCCAGCTGGACGGGATCGGCGATGTCAAGGTGGCCCGCGGCTCCCACACCTATTTCAGCAGCCCCCGAGCGACCGCGGCCATGTGCGCAGCCTCGATGGCCCCGAAGGACGGCGGGTCCGGGGATGGCGGACCCGGGGGTGACGCCACACTTGGAGCGGGACGCGGTCGTGGTCCCGGCGCCGACCAGGACGCCCTGTCGGGAGCCGTCAGCGCAGCAGCGGAGGAATCCCCCCTGGCCGTCACTGGGGCCGCGATCGCGGCCTTGGTCGTGCTGGGTTTGGCTCTAACGACCACGGGTTTCCTGATGAACGCCACGGGCCAACACAAGAACGGACGCGATCAAGCATGAGTCAGGTCATGTCCCGACTCAGCCATCGGATGCGGTGGCCGCTCCGGGTGATCGGGGGCGCGGGAGCTAGGGGAGACGCCGACAGCGAAACGGGTTCCGCCGCTCTACACGCCGACAGCCAAACGGCTTCCGTCGCTCTAACTCCCGCTTCCTATCGGACCTTCTCGAAGAAAATCGCGCCGGGACTGACGGCGATGGGGGGCGCGCTCGCCGTGATGGGAGGACTCGGAACCTGGATCAGAGTTGAACGGCTCGAGGACGAATACGTGGGTCCCGAGCGTGTGGCCACCTTTATGGGTTACGCGCAACCTGCCGGAGTCATCATCGCCGCGCTCGGCGCGGTGGGTCTAGTGGTGGCACTTCTGTGGTTGTCTCCGCGGCTGTTGCCGAAGGTCATCCCGGTGGCCGCGGCTCTTGCCGCAGTCGCTTTGATCGTGTCGCGGCTGGTCGCGCTGGTCGATCAATCTGAAGGGATCGCAGCGGAAGCTCGACAATCAAGTGATCTCCAGTTTGTGTCATTTCACGCCAGTCTGGGATGGGGCGCGTGGACATTAGTCGTCGCAGCTGTCCTGTTGGCGCTCGGGGTGGGCGCCGGGGTACTGCGCGAGTTGGATCGGAGAAGGGGGTTCCCGGAATGAAAAGGCAAAGGATCCTCGCAATCTCAACTGTCGCAGTGCTGCTTCTGGTGGCCTGCAGCAATGCCGTCCTGGTCGAGCGTCGAACCGGTGAGGCGGCAGGAGCTGAGGGCGATCTCGGCTCTGGGCCTCTGGCGTCTTCCGACGGCAAGGGCGGGAAGGCCGGATCGGGAGATGAGCTCTCCGAGGGCGGCGCGGGAAGCCTCAATCTCGGCTCCGGCTCCGGCCCCGGCGGAGGCGGCGGTGGCGGTCCTGGCGGGGGTGGCCGCACGATGTGCGCCACCAATTCGAACCCGGACGACGGCTTCACTGCCGAGACCCTGAAGATCGGCACCATCCTGCCGCTGACGGGATCCTCTCGGCCCCTTGGCGAGCAGGCCGGACGCGCCATGAAGGTGAGTACCGAGCAGATCATGAACCGACAGAGCTCCCTCGGCGGCGCCTACAAAAACTACGGCTGGGGATGCCCCGAGCGCCCGGGCATCTTCGGGCGTAGGGTCGAGCTCGAGGTCTTCTCGATGCAGAACAACACACCCGAGGAGGCGCTCGCGGGTATGCGGCGCCTGATCGCCGCCGAGAACGTCTTCACGGTCAGGGACTGCTATCTCCAGGACGAGCTCATGGGAGCGGCGGCCCAATACCAGAACCAGCAGCAAGTACCGGCGGTGTGGTGCCACTACTCGGGGATGCCACTCCCCGAACTCGCCCCATGGAGCTTTGCCCCCGGGACCAACCCGGAGGTGCAGACCGCGATCAACACGGCCTATGACCTCAAGAAGGGAAACAAGAAGAGGATCGCGATCCTCGCCGACCCCACTCACGAGAGAACCTTGGTGCCGGTCGTCAAGCGAGTTGCCAGCCATTTCGGGCGCAGGATCCCGTCGGACTGCATCGTCTACAAGAGGATCCAGGAGGCCTCGCGCGGCATGCGTGGGGAGGTCGCCAGGATGCGCACCTGCTATGGGGCCGCCAATCCGACTGACATGGTCGTCGCTCTCGACGCGGTGCTGGCCACGTTCGCGGCGCTCGAGGCGGAGGACCAAGGGTGGAAACCAGCCAACTCCGGGGTGAGCTGGACCTGCACGGGAACGTCCTGTTGGGCCGTGGTGCTCGCGGACATCTGCGGACGTGCGTGCGAAGGCATGACCACGAACTCCGCCAGTCTCCCCTTCGTCCCGACGGCAAGCGCCGCGAAGTACCCGGCCGTCAAGATATATCGCGACATACACAGGCGCTACCTCAGCCAGGACCCACCCGACATCCTCACCTATGCTCCCATCGCGATCACGTCGGGCATCGCGCTGTGGCTGCAGATGACAGGCCCGGATCTATCGCGAGAGAGATTTGCACACACGCTCGGCAACCTTAGGAACTGGGATGCCGGTATCGGGCCGGTGATCAACACGAGCGACGCCGATCACTTCGGGGCCAACGCGACCTGGGTCATCAAGTTCACCGGACGCGCGCCGTGGTTCGATGACGTCTCCGGACGATTCGTCACGTTGGATCAGCTCGGTGTGCCGGCGAGCGCGGTGGACGGATGATCATGAAGCGAGCCGCGGTTCTCGCCTGCGCCCTGATCATGGTTTTCGGTCCGATGACGGTCGCGCTTAGGGCACAAGCAGCACCTGGAGACAACAAGTCCTCTGTCGGTTACTCGATCCGCGACGGGCGCGCCTATGCCTACAAGGCGGGGCTGAGAGACGAGGTCATCCCGCTCATCCCGCCATGCAAGCCCGAAGAGGATCCTTATGACTGCGACAACAGCAAGTGGGAACACAAGGAGAACTGCCCTGAGCCGATCGAGATCGGCAGGACGGGCAAGGCCCCACAGCCCCAGCCACCACCTGAGGCCGAGCCCGCCAAGGGAGGGGCAGGAGACCACGCAGGCCCCCCCGAGCGTCCGGACGAGGGCACCCCGATCCAGCTCAACCGGCTGCTCAGCGCGGCGAAACTAGGGCACGTTTCGGGGCTGTTTGAGGCAGGCGGGCTGGCCTCATCTATCTACACCGACTCATCCGGGCGCTCCGAGCCCTTGGCTCACACCCAAAGCGAGGCGTTCGCATCCAATTTCGCGCCCTACGAGGAACGCTGCTACTCCGGCGACGACTCCGGCGACCCCAGGCCCATCGATAAGGAGAATTACGAGCACTTCCTGTCGCGGTCTTTCAAAACCCCGTCCACCTACCACCTGTCCGAGTGCGTTGGCAAACGGTGCCAGCTCGGACTCGGCCTCTCCGCCGAGCGCGCTCGCCAGATCGTCCTTCTCGAGGAACGGTCCGGTGAAGTGAGCGGGCGGTTGCGCTCCACGGTCGACGGGCTCACTTCCGCCGGAGGGGTGTTCACCCTCGACTCGCTGGTGACTTACGTCACCTTCCGATCAGATGGAACCCGCGGTGGACTCAAGTGGAGCGCGGTTACCACCGCATCGGGAGCCAAGGTCGCAGGACAACCGGTCACGCTCCCGCCCGGCGAGACGGTTGCCGGTCCGGGGTTCACAGCCGGGGTCAGCGAGCCATACGTGGACGCGTCCAAGGATGGAACCAAGCTCAACATCGTCGCATTGGGCTTGCACTTCGGGAGTGAGGAGCAAAACGCCTTTCTCGGCGGGGCGGAGCTCGTGGCGAGCTTCGGCGCAGACGACGCCTTTCGTTTTCCTCCATTCGATGAGCCCGCCGAGGAGCAAGCAGATCCCTTCGGCACGGGGGGAGGAGGCGGCCTCGGCTCATTCGGAACCGGGTCTGGAGGTTTCAACATCGGGGGCCCGGCGGACTTCGATGACGTCGCCCAGCCTCCGCCTGCGGCCAGCCCCGTGGCCGTAGGCGAGCCGGAAGACATCCTCATCTATGAGGTCGTCGCCGGCTACGGCATCACCGCCGCGCTCATCGCCGTTGGTCTCGTGGGCTGGATGATGCTTCTCTCTCGCTGGCTTCAGCGCTATGCGTGGGCCAGGCGCTTATACAGAGTGCAGCCGTTTAGGGCCTTGGACTGGATGTACCGAGCGTTCATCAAGGTATGACGATCGCGGCTCAGCCCTACGCCCAGGTGGCGGCCTTCGGGCTGTCTACCGGGGCTGTGTTGAGCCTCTTGGCGCTTGGACTCGTACTGATCTATCGCACTACCGGCGTCCTGAACTTCGCCCATTGGGCGATAGGGCTTCTCGGGTTGGTTGTCTATACCGTCGTCACCGGAGCGGGCGTTCCTACGCCGCTCGGTGTGGCGATCGCCTTGCCCGTCAGCGTCGTCGCCGGGGTGGCCGCGTACCGGCTCGTCTTTCGGGGGGCATCGGCGGCCAACCAGGTAGTCATGATCCTCATCGCGATCGGTGTCGCTCAGTTCTATTCGTCGCTGGGGGGGATCGTCTTGGGCTTCGAGCAGTTCACGAGCCTCAGAGGATGGATCCCCATCTACGAGTGGACGATCGGCGGCGTGGCTGTCCGGTCGTCGGAAGTGGTCACTTTTGCGGCCGCGATTGGGATCGCTTTCGGTTTCCTGGTGTGGTTCCGGCGTTCGCGCACGGGCAGGGCCCTGCGCGCGGTGGCCCAGAATCGGGAGGCTGCGGAGCTCGCGGGGATTGATGCAATCCGTTACTCGTCGATCGCATGGGGGATCAGCTCCGCTCTCGCCGCCTTGGCGCTGTTGCTCGTCTTTCCGCACACCGCAGGCGAACGCGGCGGCCTCATCTCGACCGCGGATCTGACTCCACTCGGCACTCTGCTGATACCTGCTTTCGGGGCGGCTCTGGTAGGGGGCCTTGTTCATCTGCCCATGGCGCTCCTTGGCGGCTTCGTGTTCGGTATTGCCCAAGAGCTTCTCGTCCTCGCGCCTCAACCGTGGAGTTCGCTCCGATCGGTGATCGCCGCGCTGCTGATCGTGGTGCTGCTGATGATCCGCACGGAGCGCTTCTTTGCCACGCGACAGGAGCTGGAGGCGTTGGAAGGATGAGTGCCCAGACCGTGGAGCTCGATAGGCAAGAAGCAGAACCCATCCAAGCCGAAGAAACCGCTTCGAGCGCACGTCGGAGAGTGACGCCTGGCCGTCTTGCCGGACTGGTGGGCTTAGCAGCGATGATCGCCGCTCCTCTCCCGTTCGGAGACTATGGCCTGTTCATCGGCCAGTTCGCACTGGTGTACGCGATCCTGGGGCTCTCGATCGTCGTGGTTACCGGCTACGCGGGGATGCTCTCGCTGATGACGTACAGCTTCGCCGGCATCGGGGCTGTCGTGACCGCCGCCGCGATGTCGTCGTGGGACTTCCCCTTCTGGATGAGCGTATTCATCGCAGCAGCAGCCACGGTACCCGTCGCAGTCTTTGTTGGCATGGTCTCCGTTCGACTGAAGGGTCTTTACCTGGCGATCGCGACCCTTACGCTATCCACCGCGCTCGGCGAGACGTTTTTCAAATGGGACGCGGCGATGGGGGGACGGGCGGGCTGGTTGGTAGAGAAACCCGCCGTCGGCCCCATCGATCTCGCGAGTGAGGCCGCCTTCTACGTAGTGCTGCTCGGGGTCGTCGCCCTGTTGGTGTGGATGATCGGAGGCTTGAGGACGTCGCGCCTAGGCCGGGCGATGCTTGCCGTGCGCAACAACGAGCTCGAGGCTCAGGCGCTCGGGATCAATCCCTACAGGACGAAACTGTCGGCGTTCGTTTACGGAGGCATGATCGCGGGGGTCGGGGGGTCTTTCCTTGCGTTGTTGCTGACGAACGTGACCCGCGAGGCCTTTCAGTCGCCCCAGGTCGAGGTGACCTCCATCCTGCTGGTATCGCTGGTCGTCATCGGCGGCATGAACAGAGCCATAGGGGCGGTTCTGGGCGCGGTTGCACTCGTGGCGCAGCAGCAAGTCTTCCAAGGCGCGGAGGCTCTGTTCTCCGTCTTCGGGCTTTACGCGGCTGTCTTGCTCATCCTGTTCCTCCGGCTCCACCCCGGAGGCATCGTCCAGCTCGGCCAGAGCTTGGCTCACCTGACGCGTGTCCGCCCGGCGCTGGGTATAGGGATCACCTCCGCGATCCTGCTCTTCAACATCGGTGGCGGTTACCTGATCGTGCGGTATCTGTCGTGACGAGGGCGCGCCCGTGGCCTTGTTGAGGACGAGAGACATCACTCTCCACTTCGGGGGGATCGCGGCTCTCTCCGAGGTGGATATCACGATCGAGGAAAAGGAGATCGTAGGGCTCCTGGGTCCTAACGGCGCCGGCAAGTCGACGCTGTTCAACGTCATCACCGGTTATCTGAAGCCAGACTTCGGCCGCGTCTTGTTGCAGGAAGACGACGTGTCTCGCTTTCTCCCGTACGAGCGCGTTCGGGCCGGGATCGGGCGGACCTTTCAGCATGTGAAGCTGTTTAGGGACCTCACGGTCTACGAGAACCTCTTGGTCGCGCAACATCGCCATCTATCGGCCGGCGGCTTCGCAGCGATGTTTCGGACGCCCGGTTGGCGTCGCGACGAGAAAGAAGCGCGCGAACGCGCGGCCAGGATCCTCGAACTGGTCGATCTCGGACCGTGGAAGGATCGGAAGCCGTTGGAGATCTCTTACGGAACGACTCGATTCCTCGAGCTGGCCTGTGTGTTGTCGCTGGAACCGAAGATCCTGTTGCTCGACGAGCCCGCCTCGGGGATCCAGCAGAAGGAGGTCGAGGCGCTGGGACCCATGCTCAAGCGCATCCGCGACGACACCGGCTGCGCCATCCTTCTCATCGAGCACGACATGGGCCTGTTGTTGAACAGCTCGGAACGCATCTACGCGCTCGATCTCGGCAAGATCATCACCGAAGGAACGCCGACCGAGGTCGTCCACGACGACCGCGTCCTCAGCTCCTATCTCGGCCGGACGAGGAGTGGGTCTCGTGCTACGGCTTGAGGGTGTCGACGCTGGCTACGGGCCCCTCCAAATCTTGTTCGGGATCGATTTGGAGGTCTCGGAAGGTGAGATGGTCGCCCTTCTCGGGACCAACGGCGCGGGAAAGACGACGATTCTGAGGGTTATCTCCGGCTTGCTGCAACCGACGGCGGGGCTGGTGTCGTGGAAGGGCGAGTCGATTATTGGAGAGCGACCTGCGGACATAGTCCAACGCGGGATCGTGCAGATGCCGGGGGGGCGCGGAACATTCCCAGGGATGACGGTCTACGAGAATCTCGAGATGGGCGGCTTTCTCTACGGACGCGACAACAAACGTCGTCAGGAGATGATCGACAAAGTTTTCGAGTTCTTCCCTGCGATCCGTGATCGTCGCAGGCAGATCGCCGGAAGCCTGTCTGGAGGGCAACAACAGATGGTCACCCTCGCCAAGTCGTTCGTCATGGATCCAGATCTGCTCCTGATCGACGAGTTGTCGTTGGGGCTGGCTCCCAAGGTCGTCGATGAGCTGATCGAGATCCTCCAGCGGCTGAACGCAGAGGGAGTCGCAGTCGTCATCGTCGACCAGCACGTTGACCTTGCACTCGACGTTGCCTTGCGTGCCTATTTCATCGAGCGTGGCTCGATCCGATTCTCTGGGCCCTCCGAAGAGCTGCACGGTCGAGACGATCTGCTGCGATCGGTCTTCTTGACCGGAGCCATGGCCGAGAGTGGCTGAGAAGCTGACTGAGGAGGAAAGCGTGGTGGGCAAGATCGAGCTGGAGTGTTCATGCGGAGTCGTGATCGGTGCAGCCCAGCCGGATCTCTTGGGCTTGGCGGTAAGCGGCCATGTCGAGAGCGGTGAATGCTCGGTCGCGAAGGGCGTCGCGGACGCTGCTTATGACAAGGCAAAAGAGGATTTCAAGAGAGAACTCCTCTCCGGCGCGGCATCCTTCCGCACCGCCCTCTAGTGTCGTCAAGCCAGTCATCCTCGGGGAAAGATCGGGGCCAACCCCCTCCCGTCGACCGGCTGTTCTCGATCGACGGCAAGGTCGCACTCGTTACCGGAGGATCGCGGGGTATCGGGTTGATGATTGCCGGCGGCTTCGTCCAGGCTGGGGCTCGGGTCTACATCTCCTCTCGGAAAGCAGACGTCTGCGACGCGGCGGCAACCGAGTTGTCGAAGTACGGAACCTGCATCTCCCTACCCACGGACCTGACTAGCGAGCAAGGCAGGAGTTTCCTCGTTGACGAGTTAGGAACGCGCGAATCCCGCTTGGACGTTCTCGTGAACAATGCTGGGGCGACGTGGGCGGCCCCGCTAGAGGAATACCCGGAGTCCGGATGGACCAAGGTGATGGACACCAACTTGAAGTCGATCTTTTTCCTGACGCAAGCGATGCTCCCGCTTCTCCGTAAAGCAGGGTCTTTCGAACACCCGGCGCGCGTGTTGAACGTCAGCTCTATCGAGGGCTTGCGCGTTCCAATGTGGGAGAACTATGCCTATCCGGCAAGTAAGGCCGCGGTGCTACAGCTAACGAGGCACTTAGCGATCCGCCTTGCTCCGGACAACGTTGTCGTGAACTCGATCGCGCCAGGGTTCTTTCCGAGCAAGATGACTTCGTTCCTCCTTGATGATCCAGATGGGACAGGGGACTTAGAGCGGGAGATCCCTCTTCGGCGCGTGGGCCAGCCGGACGACATCGTGGGGGTGGCGATATTCCTTGCGTCGAAGGCCGGTGCATATCTGACCGGCTCAACGGTCGTCGTCGACGGCGGGATCTCAATCTCATGACATCGAGTGTCGGCTCGCAGGATGTCGTGAAGACATGCGCCCGGTCTAGAAGTTTCTCGGAAGAACATTTGGCCTCTGGCTTCCCGTCGACCCGGAGGCGGCAATGATCTTCACCAGTCCGTATCCGGACGTCGACATCCCGCACAGCAGCTTGACCGCGTTCGTCTTGGAAGAAGCGGCAGCCCGTGGTGACAAGCCAGCGTTTATCGACGGGCCGACAGGTCGCACACTGACGTACGCGCAGCTCGCTGGAGGCGTGCCGAAGGTGGCTGCGGGCCTGGCCGAGCGCGGCTTCCGGAAGGGAGATCGCTTCGCGATCTTCTGTCCGAACGTTCCCGAGTACGCGCTCGCGTTCCACGGCGCCGCCGCCGCGGGTGGGATCGTGACCACGATCAACCCGCTCTATTCCGTCGAGGAGCTGACGTTCCAGCTCCGTAATTCGAAGGCTCGCTACCTGCTTACGATCCCGCAGTTCCTGGACCGTGCCCAGTCCGCGGCCGGGGAGGCAGGTGTCGAGGAGATATTCGTCCTGGGAGAGGCAGAAGGCGCGACCCCCTTCACGCAACTCCTGGCGAGCCAGGGCCTTCCGCCGCAGATCGACATCGAACCAGCCGAAGACCTGGTGGTGCTTCCCTACTCGAGCGGGACCACGGGGTTCCCCAAGGGAGTCATGCTCACGCACCGCAACCTGGTCGCCAACGTGTGCCAGACGATCGAACCGCACTCCGCGGACGAGAACGATGTCGTGATCGGCGTGATCCCCTTCTTCCACATCTACGGGATGACGGCGATCATGAACATCGCCATCCGCGTCGGCGGAACCGTTGTGACGATGCCGCGCTTCGACCTCGAGGAGTTCTTGACGCTGATGCAAGACCACAAGATCACGCGGGCGTCCCTAGTGCCGCCGATCATCCTGGCACTCGCCAAGCACCCGATCGTCGAGAAGTACGACCTCTCGAACCTCGAGGTGATCATGTCGGGCGCCGCACCGCTGGGCCAGGACCTTCAGGAGGCCGCGCAGGCGCGTGTTGGGTGTGTGGTCATGCAGGGTTACGGACTGACCGAAACCAGTCCAGTCACCCACATGAACCCGGACGAGGAAGGGAAGGGCCGGGCCGGATCCATCGGTTTCCTCATCCCCAACACCGAGGCCAAGTACGTCGATCCCGAGAGCGGCAAAGAGTTGGGCGTCGGCGAGACCGGCGAGCTGTGGATCCGCGGGCCTCAGGTGATGAAGGGCTACCTCGACAACGACGAAGCCACTCGTCACGCCCTCGATGACGACGGCTGGCTCCGCACGGGCGACATCGGTTACGTGGACGAAGACGGTTTCTTCTTTCTGGTCGACCGGCTCAAGGAGCTCATCAAGTACAAGGGCTTCCAGGTTCCCCCGGCCGAGCTCGAAGCGCTGCTGTTGTCGCATCCGTCCGTCGCCGACGCAGCGGTGATCCCTGTCCCCGACGAAGAGGCAGGCGAGATCCCCAAAGCCTTCGTCGTTAAGAAGGGCGACGTGTCGAAAGACGACATTATGAGCTTCGTGGCGGAGCGGGTGTCCCCGCAGAAGAAGATCCGCCAGGTCGAGTTCATCGACGAGATCCCGAAATCGGCTTCGGGAAAGATCCTTAGACGAGTCCTCATCGACCAGGAGAAGGCGAAGGCCCGGATCAGGACAATCTTGTGAGGGCGTTCTTTGCTCCTGCTAGGAAGAACCAGGACGCCAGCTGCATAACGGCTAGGAACGCAGCAACGACAACGAAAGGCGCAACGGAGGGAGGCTGTGAGTGCAATCGAGAGATGAACCCGAATATCCGCCGCAGGGTAGGGGGATCCTGACCCGGGTTGTACTTCCAGCGCTTTTGGCGACCGTGGTGCTCGTGCTCTTGCTGGCCCTTTTGCTGAGGCCGGTGATCGAATCGTCCGCGGAGGACGCTGCAGCGGACGCGGCAACAGACTCGATTCAAGCGCCCCTCCAGCGCGCCGAGGAGCAGATAGCCGCGCTCGCCAAGAAGATAGGCGCCAAGCCACCCCCGGCTCTCACCAAAGGCGACGATGCTCCGTCGGTGAGGCCCGCCGACGGCAGGTTGGAGGTCGGTGGAAGTGAAAGTTTCTCGGTTCCCGAGGGACAGACCTTGCTCGTTACCGACCTCATCCTCGAGAACCCCGATGGCAACAGTGGCACGCTAATCATCAGCCGGAATGATGAGGTGCTATTGGAGGTGCGGCTGGATAACTTTCGGGACCTCGATTACCACTTCGTATCCCCGATCGTGTTTGGTCCGGGTGCCGCTCTCGTCTTGCGCGCGACCTGTTCGGACGCGGCACCGTGCTCGCCGGCTCTCTATTACGTGGGCACCATCGAGAGCGAGTGACAAGCAACGGTTCGCCCAAAGCGACGGGCCGCTTCGTGCTGTGCCTGGCCCTGTTGTTCTCGCTGGCCCTGCCAGCTTCCGCGCAACCCTCGCCGTCGATCACGATCGAACCGGATTGTGGACCGGAGGCGACCGATCAACCTGACGAGCCTTACGAGATCGTCGTCGAGGCAAGTGGTTTCGAGCCTGGCGACGACGTCGAGATCAGCTTCGGGGGAGAGCGGCAGGACGACCCCGACCAAGAGGACGTGGTGGCTGACGAGAACGGAGCTTTCACAACCACGATCAGGTCCGCCCGCCGCGCAGCCGGTACCTACGAGGTCGAAGCCCTGCAGCGAGACGGGGAGGGGACCGTCTCGACGCGCGCGACGGCTCCATTCACGGTGCCGTGTCAGGAACCGGAACCGACTGCAGAGCCGACCCCGGAGGAGCCCCCTCCCTCACCCGAAGCCACTCCCACCAAGAAACCTCAGGACAAGAAAGACGGAAGAGACAGGAAGAAGCGCCCCAGATTCAGACCAGATCTGGAGATCGAGTCCCCTGTCGCGCCTCCCGGGTCCGTCATGCAAGTGAGCGGTCGGAAGTTTCCACCAGCGACCAGGCTGATGCTGCGCTGGAGCGAGGGCATCGGGACGACCGAGGTAAGGACGAGTCAGGAGGGCCGATTCAAGATAGGCGTTCTCATCTTTCCCAACGACATCCTTGGTCCTCGCCAGCTCGTGGCGAGAGGTGATCGTTTCCGCCCGGTGAAGGTGAAGGTTCTGGTCGTTCCATCCACCGCCGCACCTCCAGGCTTTCAACGGTGACGCCCGTGACCCCTCCGCGGGCCACGAGGCGTGGGAAGACGACGTGGACCGCCTTTGCCCCCAAGGGACGACCGATCTCGGATCACCTGCCCGAATGGCCCCCCTGTCGGCCCGATACGGGGGCGACGATGGTGCTCCGAGCAGAGACGGGGGTTGTCGAAGACCCACTCGCCGACGAGCGCAGGTTGCGCGATAGGGGATTGATCTAGCGTGGTCGCCTCCTTTCTCCGCGATCGCGCCACTCTCTTCTGGCTCGCCTGTCTAATCGCGCTCGTCGTCGCCTCAGCTACGCGAGCGTGGCCGGCACCTCTAGGCATCGTCTTTCTGGGTGCGGTCATCGGCGCGCTCATCTCGTTCATCTCGATCGGTCTCGTATTGATCTACAGGACCAATCGGATCATCAACTTCGCCCAGGCCGACATCGGGGGCGTAGCTGCGGTTCTGACCGTCCTGCTGGTCGCGCAGACGAAGATGAACTACTTCCTCGGCGTTGCGATCGGGATAGCGACCGCGATGGCCCTCGGCGCCCTGATCGAGCTTACGGTCGTGCGACGGTTCTTCAAGGCACCGCGGCTCATTCTCACCGTCGCGACCATCGCCGTCACCCAGGTGCTCGTGTTTATCGAGCTCATCCTTCCCGGTGCGTTTGGGCTCGACTTCCTGACGGTCGAGATCCCGACGCCGTTCGATGCCCAGTTCCAGGTCCCAGACGTCGCCACGGGGCTCCCAGCTGTGATCTTCTCGGCCAACCACATCCTCGCAATCGTGTCGGTGCCGTTGTTGATCGGGGCGATCGCTTTGTTCCTCAAGTACACGCGGATGGGTATCGCCTCGCGCGCGGCGGCCGAGAACCAGGAGCGCGCTTCGTTGCTCGGCATCCCGGTACGGCGCATCTCGACCATCGTGTGGATCGTCGCGGCGGCGCTCTCTGCCGTCGGCGCACTGTTACGCGCACCGACGATAGGTCTCTCTATCGCGGGCGGCAACTTCGGCCCGTCCTTGCTGGTTCGTGCCCTCGCCCCCGCGATCGTCGGACGCATGGAGAACATGCGGGTCACGTTCGTCTCGTCCGTGGTGCTCGGAATCATCGATCAGGCGGTGTTCTTCCGCGTTGCCGATCCCTCGATTCGCGACGTCATCTTGCTCGCCGTCATCTTCGGCGCTCTCTTGCTCGCCCGGCGGGACCGCGCCGGGCGGTCCGAAGAGGTCGAGGAGTCGACATGGCAGCAGTTGCGCGAGGTGCGTCCCGTGCCGCGAGAGTTGAGAGCGCTGCCGGAGGTGCGCTTCGGCTTTCGCGCGATCGCCGTCGCCCTGTTCGGATTGCTCGCCCTCTTCGGACTCGTCGGGCCCAGCTTCCGCGTGGGGCAGGTGGCGCTGATTCTCATCCTGGCGATGATCGGCGTCTCTCTCGTCGTACTGACCGGCTGGGCGGGGCAGATCTCGCTCGGACAGATGGGCTTCGCGGGGGTAGGGGCGGCGGTCGCCGCGGCGCTCATCGTCAAACAGGGGGTCGCGGTGCCGCTTGCCCTCCTGGCAGCGGGTCTCGTCGGGGCCGCGGTCGCCGTAGTCGTCGGGCTCCCTGCCCTTCGCGTGAAGGGTCTCTTCCTCGCCGTGTCCACGCTCGCGTTCGGCCTCCTCGTCGCGACCGTCGTCCTGAACCAGAACTACTTCGGCTGGCTTCTCCCGCGCGAGCGGATCGAACGGCCTTCGGTATTCGGCTTCGAGGTGGTTTCCGATCGAGCCTTCTTCTTCTTCGTGCTCGTGGTGTTCACGTTGATCCTGATCTCCGCCCGTAGCCTGCGGCGGAGCCGCTTGGGGCGCGTCCTCATCGCGGCCAGGGACAACGAGCAAGCGGTCCGCGGCTACGGCGTGAACGTCACGCGAGCGCGCCTCGCCGCGTTCTCGTTCTCGGGCTTCTATGCAGCAGTCGCCGGTGGCCTCTTCGCCCTGCATCAGAATGCAGTCTCGGCGACGACCTTCAACGTCGAGGCGAGCCTCCAGGTCTTCGTCATGGTCGTGATCGGGGGCCTGGGTTCCATCCCCGGAGCCCTCCTCGGCGCGGCGTACTACTTCTCGGTCATCTTTTTCCTGCCTCCGGTCTACAGCCTGTTGGGGACGGGGCTCGGAATGGTCGTGTTGCTCATGGTCGTCCCGGGTGGCCTTGGCCAGGTCGCCTATGGATGGCGCGACAGCATCCTGAGGTGGGTCGCCAAACGGCGGGGACTCGTTGTTCCGAGCCTCGTCGCCGACGTTCGCGTCGACGACTCGGTTCTCATTCCAGGTTCACCCGCCGCGGAATCGCGCGAGCCGGTCGCGACGCGCACGGCAGACTCGGGATGAGGTTGCGATCGAGAAACGACATCTGGTCCCAACCCCCGGGTGGACCCGTCGAGGGCTCGTCCTTCATCACGCGGCGCTTCCCTTTCCTCGTCGACCAACCCGTCTTCCCGCTCGTGATCCTGTTCATCCTCAATGCCGTCGACGAATTCGACCGAGTTGCGTTCGTGATCCTGGCGCCCGAGATCCGCGATGCGTTCGGGCTCTCGAACACGGCCTTCGGGGTGATCGTGGGGCTCTACACGGTCCTAATCCTGATCGGTGGCCTCCCGGTGGGGTTGGTAGGGGACCGCTTCAAGAGAACACCGCTCGTGGTGGTAGCCGCGGCGCTGTGGGGGTCGATGACGGTCCTGACCGGCTTCGCGAGATCGCTATGGATGCTCATCGTCGCCCGCGTATTCGGCGGGACCGGGCGCGTCGCGAACGAGACGCTTCATACGAGTCTTCTCACAGATTACTACCCGCGCGAGATCCACGGACGCGTCTTCGGCGTTCACCGCGCCGCGAACCCCGTCGGCAGCACGCTCGGCCCATTGTTCGCCGGAATCCTGGCCACTCTCGCCGACTGGCGCTGGGCCTTCTTCGTCATCGCGATACCCACAGTCGTCACCGCTGCGTTTGCGACGCGTTTGAAGGAACCGCTCCGCGGCGCCACGGAGGACAAGGAAAAGGCCGAAGAGGTCGCCAAGGAGGCGCCGATTCCCCTCGCCCGAGCGTGGCGCTGGCTCTTCTCGGTGCCGACATTGAAGCGCTTCTACACCTCTTGGTTCTTCGGCGGCGGAGCGATATTCGCCCTGGTCCCGTACGTCAACCTGTTCTACGAAGAGGAATATGCCGTCGGTTCGCTCGGCCGAGGTTTGATCGGCGCGGCGACCCAAGGAGTGGCCTTCTTCATCGGGGCGGTGATCGCCGGCGCCGTGACCGACCGGATCCGTCGCCGGTCGCTCGGACGCGTCTCGTTCCTGGCGGCCATGGGGAACATCGGCATCGGCCTCGGGGTCATCATGGTCGGGCTGTCGCCGGTTCTGTGGGTCGCCATCTTGGGCGGCCTCATCACATACATCTCGATCGGGCTCTGGTATGTCCCGAACACCACCGTTATGGCTGCCGTCCTGCCGGCGAGGGTCCGCAGCCTCGGTATCGGGGTCGGCGTCATGTTCTCCGGCCTCGGGGGGTTCGTTTTCACGGTCATCGCAGGCGTGATGTCCGACGGGCCCGGCCTCGGCGCGGCGGTAACGTTCTTGGGCCTGGTGATGTGGGTGGCGGCCGCGATCTACCTCAACGCGGTGCGGTACGTGTCAACCGATGCGCAACGTGCCCTTGCAGCGCTCGATGCCGAGGCAGAGCTCAGGAAAGAGCGCCTGATACAGGGTGCTCGTTCGCTCGTGCGATGCCGCGACGTCGATGTTTCCTACAACGGTGTCCAGGTCTTGTTCGGCGTCGATTTCGAGATCAACGAGGGCGAGATCGTCGCTCTACTCGGCACGAACGGAGCGGGAAAGTCCACGCTTCTCAAGGCGATCTCGGGCATCGTGCACCCCGTCGGGGGCGCGATCTTCTTCCAGGGCGAAAACGTCACGTACTACGAGCCCCACGAGACCGCGGCGGCCGGCATCGTTCAGGTCCCGGGGGGCCGCGGTGTGTTCCCAGGTCTGACCGTCGAGGAGAACCTCCGAGTCGCGGCGTGGCTGTTGGCGAAGAGGTCGCGGGATGCGAGCAGGCTCACGGCTGAGGCCCTCGAGATTTTCCCGGGTCTCAAAGAACGCCGCCACACGAAGGCCGGCTCCTTGTCCGGCGGCGAACAGCAGATGCTTGCTCTTGCCCAGGCCGTGATGGCGAAACCGAAGCTGCTCATGATCGACGAGCTGTCGCTGGGACTGGCCCCCGTGGTCGTCGAGCAGCTCCTCGAGACCGTTCGCCGTATCCATGCGCGCGGCACGACGCTCGTGATCGTGGAACAGTCGGCAACGATCGCGTTAAAGATCGCTCAGCGTGCCTATTTCATGGAGAAGGGTGAGGTTCGCTTTTCCGGCGCGGCGGAGGACCTCGCAGGGCGCACGGATCTTTTGAGGTCAGTGTTCCTCGAGGGCGCCGCGCGCGAAGGCAACGGTCATCGGGCGGCCCGGCCGGAAGCCGTCTGTGCGGCGCGTCCGATCGGCGCAGGCGAGGGAGCTTCCTCGGTGAACCCGGTGATCCTGGCCGTCGATGGGCTCGGGAAATCCTACGGAGGGATAACCGCGGTAGACGATGTCAGCTTCGACGTCAAAGAGGGTCAGATCCTGGGCTTGATCGGGCCGAATGGCGCGGGGAAGACCACGATCTTCGATCTCATCTCGGGGTTCACTTCGCCCGACGCAGGCCGGGTTTTGTTCCGAGGTGAGGACGTCACTTCACTCAGCGCACACAAACGAGCTCGACGGGGATTCGGCCGTTCGTTCCAGCACGCGAGACTCTTTCCGTCGTTGACGGTCGCGGAGAACCTGGCCGTGGCGCTCGAGCGCCATCTGCCGGCCCGGAGTTCATTGTCGGCCGCGCTTTCCCTGCCCCACGTGAGGCTCTCGGAACGAAGGGTCGCGAAACGTGCGGACGAGCTGGTCGAGCAACTCGGATTGATCGCGTACCGCGACAAATTCGTGTCCGAGCTCTCGACGGGGACCCGACGCATCGTCGACCTCGCCTGCTCCGTCGCCCATCGACCGACGATCCTGATCCTCGATGAGCCTTCGTCTGGGATCGCACAGGCGGAGACCCGGGCGCTCGCAGACCTGCTGCTGAAGGTGCGGAACGATATCGGCTGCACCCTGCTCGTGATCGAGCACGACATGCCACTTGTCACGTCGGTCGCCGACGAGCTCATCGCCCTCGACCTCGGGCGCCTCGTCGCTCGCGGCTCGCCGCGAGACGTCATCCACGACCCCCTCGTCGTGGCGTCTTATTTAGGGGCACATCACTCTAGCGAACGGAGAGGGCAGGAGTAGTGTTTCGGGAGCCGATTGGGCGCTGCACGGGGGAAGGTGACGAGATGAAGATCTTCGGTAGAACGTCACGGACGGTCGCGGCGCTGGGGGCGGTTGTGATGCTGGCGGCCTGTACGCCGAGGGGCGGTATACCGCTAGCCAACCCGACTGCCGGCGCCACCACTGCCGACGGCTCTGTGGTGGAGGGCGACTCCGCCTCCGGCGGCAGCAACAAGGGCCGCACGGGTGGCAACGCGGTACGCAAGAACCAAGCCGGGGGCAAGGACATAGGTGACTCCGGCGGGACGGCAGGGTCCTCGCAACTCTCCTCGACGATTCCCACTGAGCGTTCGGCACAGTTCAAGAACCCCAAGACCGCAAACGTTTGCGCGGGCCGCGTCATAAAGACCGGTAGCAAGGTGCAGTTTCCCTGGGCTCCGCAGTGTGTCCCCACCTTCGCAGGGGATAACGGGGGCGAAACCTACCGGGGTGTCTACCGCGATCGCATCCGCGTGGCCGTCTACATCACGAGGGATCCCGTCGTAGTGAGCGGGGTCCGGGCTGCGGGTGGCTGCGGGGAGGTCTCATGCTGGAAGGATTACGTCACCGCTTACATCGACTGGTTCGAGAAGTACTACCAGATGTACGGGCGCAGGATCGAGCCGATCTTCATCGAAGGGTCGGGGTCCGAGGCCAACGAAACCGCCGCGCGTGACGACGCGCGTCGCATCGCGTCGATCGACCCTCCCGTCATGGCCGCGCTCGGTGGTCCCAACCAGGCAAGCACCGTCTACGCCGAAGAGCTGACCTCCAAAGGCATCATGTGTTTCTGCACGTTCTCTCTGCCTGAGGAGTTCTATGCGAAGTACTACCCGATGGTATGGGGCCCGCTCATGTCTTCTACGCAGGCCTATATCCACCGCGCGGAATACATCGGCAAGCGACTTGCACGCAAGCCCGCGAGGCACGCAGGCGATCCGACCCTGAGGGCACAGAAGCGGTCGTTCGGAATGGTTTACTTCGACAACACGCGTGGTGACTATCGCGCAGGTGTGCAGTTCTTCCAGAAACAGTTGGCACGTTACGGGGTGAAGCTGAAAAAGATCATCCCCTACACGAACATCGATGGTTGTCAGACAGACGCAACGAACATCGTCAATCAGTTGCAGATCGCGGGCGTGACATCTGTGCTCGCCAACACCGACCCCTTCTGTCCCATACACCTCACGCGCGCGGCCAACCTTCAGAATGCCAAGTGGGAGTGGATCGTTACCGGATCTGGGTTGACGGACACGAACAACTTCGCTCGCCTCTATAACCAGGAGCAGTGGTCCCGGGCGTTCGGCATCTCGATGCAGCAGCCCGACGTGAAGAATGAGGCCGAGTACTGGCACAAGATGTACAAGGAGGTGAGGCCGAGCGGCGATCCCAAGGAGGAGGCTCCCGCAGCCCTCTCTCCGTTCATCTTGTTCTACACAGGCGTTCACCTTGCGGGCCCGAACCTGACCCCCAAGTCGTTCGCCGCGGCCATGGACAGGGCGATCACAACGGGCGGGACCGTGACGCTGCCGCAACGCAGCTACGGCCGCAAAACCGTGACGGGCGTCTCGTTCTGGGACACCACCTCCTACGACGACATGGTCGAGCTGTGGTGGGACCCCGACCAACAAGATGCGAACGGCCGCCAGGGCGCGTACTGGTACGTGTCGGGCGGCAAGCGCTACGAATGGGGGGGTTGGCCGAGCACGGCCCCGCGCGTCTTCACCAAGAAGGGTGCGGTCTACGGGTACGAGAACCCGCCCGATCAGTAGACCGGGGCGGTTTGAGCCTCGACGGCGGCTTTACGACGTAGGCGCTTGGCTACCTCGCGGCGATTGATTTAGCCGGTTTCGAAGAGCGGCAGGTCATCGGTGACTCCTCCTGCGCTGGCACTTGTAGTGCTCGAAGCGGTCCCGGCAGAACGCGGTTACTTGCAGCGACGCGAATCCCTACCGTTCCTAGGACCGAGCCGTGAAACTTGAGTTAAGCGCCAGTGTGGGTCGTCCTAGTTAGCGTCGAGAAACTTGATCATCGATTTGGCGAACAAGGGGTCGGTCACCGCGCTCAGGTGATCGCCCTCGACAACGACGCTCGAGGCGTTTCCGAGCGCGCCAGCAAGCTCCGCCGGATCGCCGACCACTGTGTCGCCGTCGCCGCAGATGACCAACACCGGCGTGCGAATCTTCTTTAGGACCGCGGGGTCGGCGGGCTCCGCCCCTGCTCGCATGGCCGCGAACAGTGCCTGTCGATCCGCCTGCGTGGCGTCGGCGAATGCACGGTATTCCTGCGCGTTCTCCGAGAACAAAGACGGATCGTCGGCTATAAGCGCTTCGGGGATGTCTCCGTGGTCCATAGGCCCCAGCGCTCTGTCGCCCATGCCACCGATCACCGCTGCAGAGACGCGCGGCTCGTCGGTCAGCAAACCGAGGGTGACGAGTGCGCCCATCGAGTAACCGATCACCTTGCTTCTATCGAGTGACAGCTCGTCGAGGAGTATTTGGACGTCCTTGACCATCGCTCGGTTCGCGTAGGCGGCCTCCTCGTGCGGCTTGTCGGACCGGCCATGGCCACGCGCGTCGAGCGCTATCACGGAGTAACCAGCCTCCGTCAGGGCTGCAACGACGCCGGGTTGCTCCCAGTTGATGAACGAGTCCGCGGCGAATCCGTGCAGGAGCACGACGGGCTCGCCCTCGCCGTGGACCTCGTAGATGAGCCGGATGCCGTCGAAGGTCTGGAATTCAGCCATATGGTCCTCCCTGGCAGTGCGCGCCGGAAAGACCCAGCCTAGTTGGCGCTCGTGGTTTGCGGACGGGAGGGGCAGACTTCGGCGTGCGGTGCTGGTGTGAGCGCGTCCGGACCGTTCCCGCTACGGGAGTCTCCGTGGAAGCGCGACGTCCTGCTCGAGTCCATGCGGGACGAGCACCGGCACAAAAAATGGCGGTCGCTCAACCCACGAACAAAAAGCCCGTGGGTTGGGAGTTATCGTTGCTTCGCATCCTTGCTCGTTGGTTCTCATCCGAGTGGGTTTTCTGCGGGCTTTTCAACGACGTGATCGCCAGAAGAACCGTGTGACCTGGACTTATACAGTGGGTCGCCAGGGAATCGAACCCTGAACCTACGGATTAAGAGTTTCCTCGAGTCCGTGACCGTCGCCTGCGGTTTCAGGCGCAAGGTGGCGCTGGGTCTGCGTATTTGATCCATGGTCATTCATGAACGTTTATGAGTGTTCATTGCTACCTCGCGGCCTATTTGCGGCCTAAAGGTACAGAATGGTGTACACTCACTTTGTGGCAAAGATAGTGCCCTTCACCGAGGCTAGAGCCAACCTCACCGAGCTCCTCGATGACGTCGAAGATCGCCAGGAGCATGTCCTCATTACGCGCAACGGACGACCCTCCGCGGTCATGCTCTCGGCGGATGAGTATGAGTCGCTCGAGGAGACGCTTGAGATCCTCCAGGACAAGGACCTGATAGAGGCTTTGCGCAAGAGCGAGGACGACGTCCGCGCCGGACGCCTCACCTCCTTGGAGGATCTCCGCAAGCGACGTAGCTGATGGCGCGGGTCACACTGACCCGGCAAGCGACTCGCCACTTCGACTCGTTACCTTTGCGCTTGCAGGAGCCCGTCCTCAATGCGCTGACTGAGCTAGAGATCGACCCCGAGGCGGCTGGCAAGCCTCTGGTGGGCCGGCTCAAGGGCTTGTGGTCAGCGCGGGTAGGCAGCTACCGAGTCATCTACTCGATCGAGGGCAGTCGCTCACCGAAGGTGATCGTTCGTGCGATCAAGCATCGGTCGATCGCGTACCAAGGAAGCAAGCACTGACTTGCCAAACGTCCGACCAGTATCTATGAATCGTCGCTCAGTTCAGCAAGCGAACTTCAAGCTCTCTGATCAGGGCTGCCGAGCCTCCATCCACGTTGGACACCGCTGTGTAGGTGATGTCCTGGTCAGGGTCGCACGCGCTGCCGAAAGACACGCCGGCATCGCCGCCCCACAGGTAGACGGTCGCCCCGCTGGCATGCAGCCAGAAGCCCAATCCGTATCGCTTGTTCTCTCCGGGGACCTCGCTCCGGGGTGAAGTCATCTCTTTGACGCGCTCGCGGGAGACGATGCGGCCTGAGAAAAGCGCCCGCCAGAACGAGTGCATGTCGTCGAGCGTTGTGTAGATGCCGCCGTCGCCACTACCTCGTACGGGGAGGTGGAAGAGATTCGTGCGCTCCGATTCGTGTGACAGATAGCCGATCGCGGCATCACTCGGGAGTTCGTCGGATCGGAGGAACTCGGTGCGGTTCATCTCGGCGGGATCACAGACTCGTTGCCGAACTAGATCTGCGAAGGGAACACCTGCCGCGCGCTCGGCGAGCAACGCGAGGACGACGTAGCCGCTGTTGCAATAGGAGAACCGTTCTCCCGGTGGGAACTTCGTCGGGAAGCCATCCAGTACCTTGAGGTAATCCTCGGTGTTCACGAGCTCCTGCACCGGAACCGGTAGCACGTACTCCGTGGGATCGATCACGACCTCTTCGTCGTAGTAGTCGCCGATGCCTGAGCGGTGAGCTAGCAGGTCTTCGATGGTCACGTCGTCGCGGATGAGAGGGAGATCCTCGCCTAGGAGCGATCGCGCGGTCGTCGACATCTCCAGGGTGCCGTCTTCGACAAGACTCACGACCGATAGCGCCGTAAACCCCTTCGTCCCGCTCGCTATCCCGAACCGGGTGTCGATCTGATTCGGTGTTCGATGGCGTCGGTCAGCGAACCCGAAGGCTTGGCGGACAAGAGTGTCGCGAGCCCGTTCGACGAGGACGGCGCCCGAGAATCTCTTTGCGCGAGCGTGTTCTCGCGCGACGGTGGCGATGTCGGTCACGGTCGGAGATGGTGAACGTTAGGGCCATCAAGCATCGATCGACCGTTTACGAACAAAAAGGAAGGACACGTTAGGGATCTTCGTTAGGTTGTTCTAGGCGAGCTCGTTTCGATACATCTCATGTTCTTAGCTCTCTTAGATATAGCTCCGCCCCACACTCTTCGAGCACATTTCTTGCCCTTTCAAATATCTCTCCCGATTCTTTGCCACTGTCGCGGTACGCGTCGCCGAGATCTATGAGAGCCCTACCTTCCTCGAGGCGCAAACCTTGCGATTGAAACATCGCCACAACCTCCTCTAACAACGATCCTCGTTCACCCGGATCCTCGACCACCAAGGCTTCGGCCCACGCGGCAGGTTGATTCACCTTCATCCGCCGATCCGCGAGAGCTACCAATCGGTCTCTGAAGGGTGCGGCCTCGCGGCGCCGGTCGGCCTTCGCCAGAGCGCGGACCGCTTCGAGGAGCGCCCACGCGTCTACGTCGGGACCGGCATCTGGTTCGGCGGCCGCACGGAAATGGTCAAGGGACTTATCTAGATCGCCGCGCGCGAGGCTGACGACCCCTTGTGCATAAGCCAACTCGATGTTCTGCTGCTGGTACACCCCCGCGAGTGCCTCGGCCTGTGTCAAATACTCCTCGGCATCGTCAATCGCGCCTCTAACGGCAACACACCACGCGAGACCGCATAACACTTGTGCAAGATGCGCGCGGCTATCCAGCTTTCGCGCCAGGTCAAGACTTCGTTGGAACTCAATCTGTGCTTCCTCCAGCCGTCCAAATTCCTCGAGAAGGCCGGCGAGCCCTGAACGCATCCAAGATTCGTGATGCACCTGGCCCGACTTCTTTGCAACCGTTATTGCGTCACGAAACACAGTCTCCTGTCGCTCGTACTCCGCACGCTCCCAAAGACTCCAAGCGAGGTTGTTGCTGGCTCGCAGATAAAGATCCAAGTCATTCACTGCTCGAGCCATTTCGTAGGCCTTATCAGTGAGCCGATGACCCTCCAGTTCCCTCCCCGATTGGGCGACAACCGCACCAAGAGTCAGAGTGGCATGAGCCTCCACGAGGACCGCCCCCAATCGTTCCGCCAAAGTGATGGCGCGCCGCAGAAGTGGCTCCGCCTCATCCAATCGACCCTGCATCCAAAGGTGGCGACCATTGACGTAGAGGGCGGTCCCAAGTTCTCCGCTCGTCCCGAGAGGTTCAAGCCTCACCAAGGCGCGGTCGATCCACCCCTCCACCTCTTCTGTCCTTCCGGCTCCAATCGCGCCATCCGCAAGCGAGGTTTCCACCCGCCCGGCGTGAGCATCCTCGCCAAGAAGGTCGTAGATCTTCAGGGCTTGCTGGAAAGCCGCTCTGGTCTCGTCATAAGGCAAACTGCGAGAACCCGCTCTGGCGTAGGACTCCCAAACACCTGCCTTATCCATTTCAGAGACACGAGCAACCTCTCCAAGGTCAAGAGCCTGCTGATACCAACGCAGGGCCTCCTGGGTTTCCCATACCTCCGCCGCGCGGTCTCCGGCAGCCCGCGCCCAGCGAAAGGTTTCGTCGATAAGGCTTGGATGCTCACGGTCCAAGTCCCCAACTTCATTGATGTAGCTAAGGGCTGCGGCGTAGTGCGAGGCGATGGTTTGTGCCAACTCCTCCTTCCGACCTGCCGCCTGGAGCTCCAACCACCGTGCCGCCGCTTCGTGCCTGGTCGCGCGCTGGACTTTCGGCAGCGACTCGTAAGCGACGTCTCTGATCAGTACGTGGTGGAACGAGTACTCGCTTTGGTTGGAGAAGGCCGATAAATTCCTCGGCGCGATCAGTTCCTTGGCTTGTAGCGCCTTGAGAGCATTCTCCGTCTGTTGTAGATCAAAGTCCGCAAGAGCCGCGACGATTCCACCCCAGAAGATCCTGCCTACTACCGCGGCGTCCTGAAGGAGCGACTTTTGTTCCCATGAAAGCCCGTCGAGACGAGCAGCGATAACCATGCGGATGGATCGAGGGACCTCTATGTCACCAACTTCGCCGCTGAATCGAAATTCAGCTTCGGACGTTTGTCGCAATCGGCCACGGTCTATCAACATCCTGACGATCTCTTCGGTAAAAAGCGGATTGCCTTCACCTCGCTCCACCACATCCTTTGTGACCTCGTCAGGAAGGGATCCCGAGACAAGTTCTTGAAGCATCGTTTCGCTCTCATCTTCGGACAAGGGATGGAGATCGATGGCCACGTAGTTGCGCTTACCTCGTCCCCATCCGGGGCGGCGATCCAACAGTTCTGGACGAGCCATCGTCACGACGGCAATCGGACCTCTGGCCCACTCCGCTAGATAGTCGATGAAGTCAAGGAGCCCATCGTCGGCCCAATGGATGTCCTCGAAGACCAGGATCAGCGGGTAGCGAGTGGCCATTCTCTCGAGGAAACGCTGCCATGCATCAAATAGACGATCGCGTCGGAAAGTCTGCGTCGCCTCACCACCCACCAATGAACGGATCTCTGGGACGATCGAATGGTCGCCGCACAACTCATGGACGGCATCTTCGATCTTGCGTGCGACGACCTCCGGCGGATCGTCGTCGAGGATCTCGCATTGTGCTTTGACAACGTCTACTAGAGCCGAATAAGCAACATCGCCATAGGCGCGCGAACGCCCGATTCTCCAGTAGTAGTTGTCAGGCAGCGAGTCGACGTAACTCCCTAGTTCGCGCGCCAGTCGAGACTTGCCGATACCGGGAGGGCCGAGGATCGTGATGAGGACGCTGCGTTCCTCGGACTGTGCCCGTTCGATTGACTCCTGCAGCGTGCCTAGCTCATGGTCGCGCCCGATAAGAGGAGCCTCAAGTCCAAGAGGTGCTCGGCCCCCTCCGAGCCGTCGCTTGGTCGTACGCGCCAGGAAGACGAGTACCGACTCCTCTTTGCCCTTGAGCATGACGGGCCCCAGGTCCTCGTACTCGATGACGGCTTTGGTCGCGGCATAGACGTCAGCACCGACGAGGACCGATCCGGGCTGAGCAATACCTTGGAGGCGTGCCGCCGTATTTACGGCGTCGCCGGTCAGCATCCGTTCTCGGGATGCCTCGGCTCGCTCGTGGTCGACGAGCACCTCGCCAGCCTCCACTCCGATCCGTATCGCGACCTCGGGCTTTCCTTCCGATGAAAGCCGATGGTTGAGCTCCGACACAGCGTCGAGGATCCGAAGGGCAGCCCGGACGGCTCGCTCAGGGTCATCCTCGTGAGCCGCCGGTATGCCGAAGACTGCCAGCAACGCGTCTCCGATAAGGCGCTCGGTGATCCCGCCATGTCTTTCGACCTCACGCGTCAACACATCGAACACACGCATCACGATCGCCTCGGCGATCTCGGGATCGTGTCGCTCGACCAGCTGCGTGTAACCAACAAGATCGGCAAAGAGAACGGTCGCGTACTTGCGCTCTTTTGGCCCCGCCATCGCGAAACAATCCTACGGTCGAGACTCCTTACGTGAGCGGTAGGAACGAATCAACAATCCGTAGGTCCGACTTACCGACGGTCGTGCTCGACAAATGCAGCCATCGAGCGCGCTTGCGGCCTAATTGCGGCCCAAAATCCGTAGGTCCGATCGACATAGGGTTCTACCTGCGGTTTTGTGGGTCGCCAGGGAATCGAACCCTGAACCTACGGATTAAGAGTCCGTTGCTCTGCCAATTGAGCTAGCGACCCGTCGACCAGCCTAAACGGCCCCTTCCGGCTCGACGTCGCAGCGACCAGTCATAGATGGTCCGAACGGACTATGGAATCGCCCTATTTGCCCCCCTAGGTTGGACGCACGAACTGGGAGGCTCGAGGCGGATGACTAAGGCGACGAACGCGAACGTCGACGGACGCGCGATGCTGCGTCGGCGCGCCACCGCGGTTCGCGAGGAGCGCCTGGCGAAGCTCCAGCAGGATCTGCTCGACGAAACCCTCTCCAGGTTAGAGAGCGACCTCGCCAGGCCGTTGCTTTGTGGGCCGTTCCCGCCCCTGGTTGCGACCATCGCGATGCTTTTCGTTCCGATGCTCGCGGTGCTGGCCGTCACCGCGTTCGTTCCGGCGGCACCGTTGGGCGCGCTCGCGTCGATCGGTCTCACCACTGCGTTCGTGATCATGAAGCTTGGGTCGCGGTGGTGGGGACGGCGCGAAGAATCTCGCGGCTTGCCGTTCCGAGAGCTCATGCTGTGGACATGGCTGCGGCACCGCCGCGCCGAGCAGCAACTGACGGCGAACACCAAACTCCTCGGCTTGAGCTCGATGGGGCGACCCGTCAGCACGGTCGCGCTGGGTTCTGCGGAACGGCTCGCGATCCTTCATCGCCTTAATGCCGCGCTCGAGTTGAAGGATCCGTACACGCTTGGGCATTCACGGCGCGTCGAAAAGCACGCCTATCGGGCCGCTCTGGCGCTGAGACTTCGCTCGTGTGAGATCGAGGAGTTGACACTTGCCGCCGCTCTGCACGACATCGGCAAGCTGGCGGTCCCGGATCATGTCCTGAGGAAGCCCGGCGCATTGTCCGATCGCGAGCGAGATGCGATCAACCGGCACTCCGCGGCGGGAGCCGAGATCTTGGGGATGCTCGATGACCCCGCGATCACTGCGATCGTGCGTAGCCACCACGAGCGCTGGGACGGTCGCGGATATCCGGATGGACTCGCGGGCCACGAGATCCCGCTGGGCGCGCGGATCATCGCAGTGGCGGACACCTACGACGCCATGACGTCGTCACGCCCTTATCGGGCCGGATCGTCGCGCAAACGAGCCGTCGCCGTGCTGCGCGACGAAGCTGGTCATCAGTTCGATCCCGAGGTTGTCGAGGCGTTCCTGCCGACTCTCCGGCGGTCCGGGTTCGCGGCTCTCGTCGCGCTGGCCCTGACGATGCCTAGGCGGTTCGTTGAGACCGTCGCGAACACGCTCAAGGACGCCGTGCCTGCGTCCGCAGTGTCTGGAACGACGGCTCTCGGGGCGGCTTTGGTTGTCGTCACGTCGGTCGCAACGCTCGTTGGTCCTTCCAGTGGGACTCGACCGCGCCTTGCCGGCCCGGTCGCCGATGCAGATGTCGAAGTGGCCGACGAGGTGCTGGGGAAAGTGATCACGCGCGCGCCGGACCGAGCCTCGAAAACACGTCGCACGAAGAACGCAACGACGGCGAGACGCGAAGACCGTCGCACGAAGGCGAAGGCAAGGGTGAACAAAACGAAGGACACTCCCGACGACCCGCCGGCGCCTAAAGACGAAGGTGTGGCGCCGCAACCTGCGCCCCCCGCAGAGGATCCCACGAAGGCTGCTGCCAGCGATCCGCCAAAGCCAAAGGAAGTCGAAGTCGTCCCGTCGGTACCGCTCGACCCGCAGGAACAACGTGGTGACGATTGCACCAATGAGGGGAACGTCGCGACTAAGGGAGGAACGCTGCACTGCGGCTCGTAGGTGCGGACCGTTCGTCACATAGAGGGCGACCGACGGGACTTGAACCCGCGACATCCCGGACCACAACCGGGTGCTCTACCTGGCTGAGCTACGGCCGCCATGAGGCGAGTTAAAGGGTAGCAGTCGAAACGCTGATCCTTCGGGCCCTCTGTCGCCGCGCACTGAGCAACAACAGGCCCGCCCCCGCCGCGATCGATGCGGACAAGAAGCCACCGCTGTAGCCGAACAGGTGGACGATGCCTCCGGCGGCAACCGCTCCGACGCCGAACGAAAGATCGAAGAACGCCGTGAACGTTCCGACCACGGCTCCGCGCTCCGACGCAGGTGCGCCCTTGACGGCCATCGACATCAGCGCCGGGAACGCGAGCGAGTGTCCGAGCGACCAGACGACCGTTCCTACGACGAGCCCCGTCGGGCTCCTCCATGCCGCCATGGCTATGAATCCGAGGACGGAGCAAGCGAGCGCGCCGGTGGCCGCCTTTGCGGGACCGAGCAGGTCCGGCAGGCGCGCGCCGAACAGCCGGATCGCGAACACGACGCCCGAATGCAGCGCGAACAGGAACCTGGACCCACTGAGGCCCAGTGCGAGGGCGTACAGCGGAACGAACGTCGAGAACATCGCGAGGCCCCAGATGCTCGCGGCCATGACGGTTCCAGGGAGCAGCGCAGAGGTCGCGACCAGCTTGCCGCTCGGCGCGACGTCAGGGTCGATGGGCCGGGTTTCGACGACGAAGAATCCGATCGCTCCGGCGAAGACACTGCAGAGTGCGGCGACGATCCACGCGGCGTCGAACCCCGCGGCGTCGAGCACGATCTCCCCGAGGATCGGGCCGAGGCCGATTCCGGCGAACAGTGAGAGAGAGAAATAGCTGAGTGCCTCTCCTCGACGTTCGTCCGGCGCGAGGTCGTTGATCGCGCTGGCGGTGCCTACGTAAAACAGCGCCTCACCCGCTCCGCTTACCAACCGCAGCAGGAACAGGACGAGGAGGCTGGCGGTGAAGACGTATCCGACGAGTGAGCCTCCAACGAGCAGACCGCCCACGATGATCAGCACGCGCCGCCCGCGCGTGTCTCCGATCCGTCCCGTGAACGGTCGTAGGAGCACGGCCGCCAACGAGAACGTGCCCATTGCGAGTCCGACGGCGACGCTGCCGCCCGCGAGAGGCCCCTCCACGAACCGGGGGAGAACCGGAAGGGTCGCGCCGACCGCGAGGAAATACGCGAAGTTCGACAGCATCACGAGCATGAACGGCCGCGTCACCAGACGAGGGCGCGTCCGTGCTGCCGGTCTTGTCAAGAGATGCTCCTGTTACGAACCGAAAGGGAGGGCCCGAAGGCCCTCCCAAGTTAACGGCTCAGAGGTTCGAGGCGTTCCTCACGCCGCCTTAACGCATCCACGGCTCCGTCAGGTCGATGAACTTCATGTTCGTGACCATGTCCTCCCAACGGTCGCTTCCGGCGTCTGTCTGTTGTTCCATCTTCCGCTCACCTTCACGCGCTGCATCTTCGGACGTGAAATACATCACCTGCGTGAAATCGTTGCCTTGCCAGACGACCACGCCGCCGATCACGTCCGGGCGCTGCTCGCGCATCTGCGGCTCCCACTCTCGTCCCATCTGCTCGTAGGCATCCCGGTCACGCACGGTGCCCTGGATGACCTGGACGAACCCGGCCTCATCCGATCCACCATCCCCCAACGTAGTGATGTCGGTCGAGTCGTAGAAGCGCACGTCCTCGAGGTACTGCTCGGTCTCCGACCACCACTGGCCTTGCTCGGCCCGGTCGCTGTTCGCCCGGGCGGCGTCTTCGCTCTCGAACCGCACCAGCGCGATGAACTCGCCGTCCGGCGAGACTCCGGCGGTGCTGCCGAGGAAGCCTTCGGCGCGAGGCCGAAGCTCCTCACCCCACCTCTCGAACTGTTTGCGAACCCCGGCCGCATCTTTGGCTTTGGCCTGGATCACTTGAGCGAACATCTGCTCCTCCTTTCCTCGACCCTCCGGTGTTTCTACTCCTACTAGCGCGGCCGTCAAGTGGGTAGGGGTGGGGGGCGGCTACCCTTGAGAAGACCGACTCGACAAAACGGAGTTCGATGACGGGCATGGACGAAACCGAGAGGGAGTCCTTCGGGCCGAACATGTGGCTCGTGGACGAGATGTACCGCCGCTACCAGGAGAACCCGAAGGCGGTCAGCGAGTCCTGGCAGGAGTTCTTCGACGGCTACGCGCCCAGCCGGGGAGCTCCGCGGCCCCCGACGGCGACGCGGGAGGCGGCACCCGCGCCCGACGCGCCGTCGACGCCGCAGCCACGTGCCGGTTCGCCATCTCGATCCGAAGCGGAGGCCGCAGCACCCGAAGACGCAACGCCGCTGCGAGGCGTGGCGGCACGCATCGCGGAGAACATGGAAGCGTCCCTGGGGATCCCGACGGCAACGTCGGTCCGGACGATGCCGGCGAAGCTACTCGAAGAGAACAGGCGCGTGATCAACCGCTACCTCGCGGAGCGCGGCGGCAAGGTCAGCTTCACGCACCTCATCGGGTGGGCGGTGGTGAAGGGGCTCGAAGCGCGGCCGGCGATGAAGGCCAGCTACGTCGAGGTCGACGGTCAGCCTCACGTCGTCCAGCACAAATCCGTGAACCTCGGTCTCGCCGTGGACGTCGAGCGCTCCGACGGAACGCGCATCCTGTACGTGCCGAACATCAAGGGCGCCAACGACCTCGATTTCTCCGGGTTCTGGAGCGCTTACGAAGACGTGATCCAGAAGGTGCAGTCCAACAAGCTCACGCCCGACGACTTCGCGGAAACGACGGTGACTCTGACGAACCCGGGCACCCTCGGGACGCGGCTGTCGGTTCCGCGGTTGATGCCGAACCAGGGATTGATCGTCGGCACGGGCGCGATCTCGTATCCGAGCGAATATGAGGCCTCCGACCCGAAGGCGCTCGCTCAACTCGGTGTCAGCAAGGTCATCACGCTGACCTCCACCTACGACCACCGGGTTATCCAGGGGGCCGAGTCGGGCCAGTTCCTCGGCTACATCCACGACCTGCTGCTCGGCGCGGATCGCTTCTATGACGAGATCTTCGCCTCGCTCGCGATCCCGTACGAACCGATCCGCTGGAGCCGCGACCACGTCACGTCCGACGATGCGGGGTCCGAGCTCGAGAAGCAGTCGCGGGTCATCCGTCTCATCAACATGTATCGCGTGCGCGGCCACTTGCTTGCGGACCTCAACCCCATCGGGTGGGAGGTCCTGTCGCACCCAGAGCTCGACCTGTCCTACAACGGGCTCACCGTGTGGGACCTCGACCGCGATTTCCTTACCGACGGGTTACCCGGCCCTCGCCGGATGACCCTGCGCAAGATCATCGACACGTTGCGCGACTCGTACTCACGCACGATCGGCATCGAGTACATGCACATCTCGGACCCGGAGCAGAAACGGTGGATCCAGTCCCAGGTCGAACAGAGCGACGAAGAGCCGCTGGATCGTCACGAGAAGCTCCACATACTCGACCGCCTGAACGCTGCCGAATCTTTCGAACGCTTCCTGCACACGAAATACAGCGGCCATAAGAGGTTCTCGATGGAAGGGGCCGAGAGCACGATCGCGTCGCTCGACGCGTTGCTGGAGTCGGCCGCCGACGACCACATGATCGAAGCCGTCATCGGAATGGCGCATCGTGGCCGGCTCAACGTCCTTGCGAACATCGTCGGGAAGCCGTTGCGCGAGATCTTCAAGGAGTTCGAGGGCGACATCGACCCCGACAGCGTGCAGGGGTCGGGTGACGTGAAGTACCACCTCGGGATGACCGGCCGCTTCACGTCGCGAGCGGGGAATCCGCTGGCAGTGGTCCTGGCGTCGAACCCGTCGCACCTCGAAGCGGTCGACCCGGTCGTCGAGGGGATGACGCGCGCGAAGCAGGATCTACTGGGCGAGGAGGGGCGTGACCGGGTCCTACCGGTCCTCCTCCACGGTGATGCCGCGTTCACGGGTCAAGGTGTCGTGGCCGAGACCTTCAATCTGTCGTTGTTGCGCGGCTATCGCACCGGCGGAACGATCCACCTCGTGATCAACAACAACATCGGCTTCACAACCGCGCCCACCTCGGGGAGGTCGATGACGTACGCCACCGACATCGCGAAGATGGTGCAGGCGCCGATCTTCCACGTCAACGGCGACGATCCCGAAGCGTGCGTGCGCGTGATCAAGCTCGCATACGAGTACCGCAAGCGCTTCAAGAGGGACGTCGTGGTCGACCTCGTCTGCTACCGACGGCACGGTCACAACGAGGGCGACGAGCCCGCATTCACGCAGCCTCTGATGTACGCAAAGATCGAGCACCGCCGCTCGGTCCGCAAGCTCTACACCGAGAAGCTCCTGAACAAGGGAGAGCTCACGCTGGAAGAAGCGGAGCGCGCGCTGGAGGACTTCCGTTCACGGATGCAGGCTGCCTTCGACGACACGAAGGGTTCGACGGAAGGTGAGCCCCCGCGGGCTGCCGAGCCACCGGCTCCGACCGGCGTGTTGCCTCACATCGAAACCGGCGTAGAGCGCGACCGCCTCGAGAAGATCCACTCCGTCGTCACGACGTTCCCGCCCGGCTTCGAACCGCACCCGAAGCTCAAGAAGATGATCGAGAAGCGCGCCGGGATGCTCGCCGACGACGCCGTGGACTGGGCAGGAGCCGAGACCCTCGCGTTCGGATCGTTGCTGCTGGACGGCTTCACCGTCCGACTGTCGGGTCAGGACGCGCGCCGCGGGACCTTCAGTCAACGTCACTCCGTATTGATCGACTACCACACCGGCGAGGAGTACTTCCCACTGAGCGAGCTTGCCGACGAGCAAGCTCGCTTCCGCACTCACGACAGCTCGCTGTCGGAGTTCGCAGTCCTCGGCTTCGAGTACGGCTATTCGGTCGCGAACGGAGATGCTCTCGTTTGCTGGGAAGCTCAGTTCGGCGACTTCATCAACGAGGCCCAGGTCATCGTCGACCAGTTCATCGTTGCGGGTGAGGACAAATGGGGCCAGGAGAGCGGCGTCGTGTTGCTGTTACCGCACGGCTACGAAGGCCAAGGGCCCGAGCACTCGAGCGCCCGGCTCGAGCGTTTCCTGACGCTGGCGGCCGAGGACAGCATCCAGGTAGCCCAGCCGACCACCGCGGCCCAGTATTTCCACCTGCTACGTCGCCAGATGTTGAGGTCGGTCCGCAAACCGCTGATCGTGATGACACCGAAGTCGTTGCTGCGAGCACGCGTGGCTCAGAGTGCAACGAACGCGTTCACGGACGGCACTTTCCAAGAGGCGCTCGATGACCCTGCGGTCCAAGATCGAGAAGCCGTCAACCGCGTCCTCCTGTGCTCCGGCAAGGTCGCCTACGCTTTGATGGAGCACCGCGACCGCAACGCGGCCCCCGCGGCGGTCGTGCGCGTCGAGCAGCTGTACCCATTCCCCGAGGAGGACCTGCGCCGCATCTTTGCCTCTTACCCGAACCTCGAGGAGGTGCGCTGGGTCCAGGAGGAACCGCGGAACATGGGCGCGTGGACGTTCATCTACAGCAAGCTGGCGCGCGAGCTGTGGGAGAGATTGCGTCTGAGTGTTGCCTCACGCCACGAGAGCGCGAGCCCGGCGACGGGCAGCGCCGCGGTACACCAGCAGGAGCACGAAGAGCTGCTGGCGCGCGCCTTCGAAGGCCTCTAGGTCAGCCGGCGCGCCCCGGCCACGGCACCAACCCCGCGTGATGGGCCGCGGCGATCGTGTCCGCGAGCGTCTCGATCGAGTCGTAGCGAGGTCGCCAGCCGAGCTTCGCGCGCGCTTTTGCAGTGTCCATCAGCACGGGAACCCTGATCGCGTGAAGCCAAGACGCGCTCGACGGCAGTAGTGGGAACCGAGAAACGATCTTTGTCGTCGCGTCCAGCGCAAGCTCCGGGACCGGGACCGCGTACCAGCCGAGCGCGTGCGCGATGTCGGAGGCGGTTATCTCGTTGTCTCCCGCAAGGTTGTAGACGCCGGGTTCGCCTCGACCGAGCACGGCCGCGACGAGAGCAGACGCAACGTCGTCTTCGTGCACCAGCTGGAACGGAACGCCCGGGTCGGGAATCACCGGGCGCAACAGCGGGATCGTGCCGACGAGCTTTCTTACCGGTTGCGGCAGTTTCTCCGAGAGCTTGACGTAGGGGATCTGGTCGATGATGTCCAGCGCCGTCGGCCCCGCGACGATGCACGGCCGGAAGACGTACACGTCCGTGCCGGTGCCACGCGCCATCTTCATGAGCGTCTGTTCGAGCTCGGCCTTCTGTGCCGAGTAGTAGTGGCCGTCGGTGCCGCGCGCCGGAACGTCTTCGGTCAGCACGTCCGGGTTCGACTCGTAGAAGCCATACGCAGCGACCGATGACGTGTAGACGAGACGGGTCGCGCCGGCATCGAAGGCAGCTTCGAAGACGTTACGGGATCCGTCGAGGTTGACCGCACGCGTCTCCTTCTGCGTGCCCCAGATCAGGAACGCGAGATGGACGACGACGTCGGCATCTCTCACGGCGTCTTCGACCGACGAGCGATCGAGGATGTCGCCCTGGCGATATTCGGTCTTGTGCCACCCCAGCTCGGCCGTGTCGATCGGTCGCCGTGCCATCCCGATGATGCGATCGATCCCGGGCGTGTCCTCGAGCGCCTTTACGAATGCCTTCCCGATGCTTCCGGTGGGACCCGTGACGGCGACGGTCAGTCCTGGAGTAGTCATCGACGCATCCTCGCACCACTCGAGGTCGCTCCTAGGATGCGGTCATGCCGGGCCGGTCCGCGTAACGTGCAAGTCCTTCGTTGGTGCGCGTTGGCTTTCGGCACCTACATCGTGCTGTTGACCGGGTCGAGCGTCGTCGGGACGCTGATCGTGCCCAGGAGCCTTCAGTCGGTCCTGCCGCGTTACGTGGCGCGTTATGTGATCCGGCTCTTTCACTTCCTCGCGCGGCGGTTCGACACCTATGAGGCGCGCGACAAGGTGCTTGCATTCCAGGCGCCGACGTTCCTGCTCACGCTGCTGTTCACGTGGATCGTCCTGTTCCTGTTCGGCTACGCGTTGATCCTGTGGCCCTTCATCGGGAAGTTCCTCGACTCGGTGGTCGAGAGTGGATCGTCGTTGTTCACCCTCGGTTTCGCGCGGACACATGCCGTGGGGGCCGACCTGATCTCTGCGCCGCCGGGCCCGTGGTCCGGCCCCCGCGGCAACCTTCCTGGGATGCAGATCATCCCGGAGCGGCCGGCCGACAGGACGCCCGAAGACCCTCGCGCCGAGGTGCGGCCGCGGGGCATGGGCTCCGGTTACTGATGCTGGATCTCGACGCGGCGCTCCACCGCGCGCTCGCGGAAGGCGACGAGTGGCAGTCGTGGCGCGCCCTCCGGCTATCGGGCGATGACCCTGGAGCGATCCCCGACATCCCCGCGCAGGACGCGGAAGGCGGCTTCACGGGACCCGGTGGCGCGGTCTCGGCTGGAGCGACGGGCGAAGCGCTCTGTCACCTCGTCGTCCTTGGTCTGGCCGACTCCGGCCCTGCGGCGATCGCGGCCGACTGGCTGGAAGACGCTCGTACACCCGCGCAGGCATGGCTGGATGCGCCCGACGAGGTGCCGGGCGAGCTCGACAATCCGGCCGCGGCCCGCGTCTGGGCCACCGCCGCGGCCGCGTGCGGGTTGCTGAGCGTCGGGCGCGATCCCGGCCATCGCGCTCTCGATCTGCTGCGCGGTGAGGCGGATCAGGACGGACGCTTCACCGGGGGCGGATACCCGACGTTCGCCGCAGCCGCGGCCTACTGGCGGAGTCACGGCCCGAAGACGGAGATGGCCGAGTGGGCCCTGCGCTGGGTGCGTGAGGAGGGGGAAGCCTGGTGGGGCCCGTGGGAACGCGCCACGGCACTCACGTTCTGGTTCGCCGTCGACATCCCCGCGGACCACCCGACGGTCGACCTCTTCGTGGACGAGCTGAGGGAACAAGCGCCGCCCGCGGGGTGGCCGGACGACCTCGGTCTCACGATCAGGACGCTCGAGCTCGTCGCTCGCGCCGACGGGTAGGTTCTGCGACATGAGCCGCAGGTGGCAGCCGGCCCTCTGGGCGAGCAAGAAACCGTTCGGCATCGGCGAGAACCGGCCCAACAACTACGCCGAGATATGGAGCGCGCTCAAGGAGAACCGCGATGAGCTCGGCTACGCGTGGCGCATCCTGAAACACGGCGTCTGCGATGGTTGCGCCCTCGGCACCGCCGGCATGCGTGACTGGACGCTCGACGAGGTGCACCTCTGCAACGTGCGTCTCCGCCTCCTGCGATTGAACACGATGCCTGCCCTCGACCCTGATCAGCTTTTCGACGTTCGAACGCTCGAGTCGAAGACGAGCGCACAGTTACGTGACCTCGGCCGCCTCCCGTATCCCATGGTGCGTCGAGCGGGGGAGCTCGGCTTCAGTCGCGTCACGTGGCGCGACGCGATCGACCTGATCGCGAGCCGCATCGGGTCGAGTGCTCCCGACCGACTGGGTTTCTATCTGACGAGCCGCGGGATGACGAACGAGAACTATTACGTGGTGCAGAAGTGCGTGCGCGCCATGGGAACGAACTCGATCGACAATGCCGCTCGCGTCTGCCACTCGCCCAGCACGTTCGGCCTCAAGCAATCGCTCGGGGTGCCGGCCACGACGTGCTCGTATACGGACCTGATCGGGACGGATCTCGTCGTGTTCATCGGCTCGAACGTAGCCAATAACCAGCCGGTGATGATGAAGTACCTGTTCCACGCGAAGAAGGAAGGCACGAAGGTCGCGGTCGTGAACAACTATCGCGAGCCCGGCATGGACAAATACTGGGTGCCGTCGAACGTCGAGAGCGCTTTGTTCGGCACGCAGATCGCGGACCGCTTCTTCCTGGTGAACGTCGGCGGCGACATCGCGTTCCTCTCCGGCACGCTGAAGCACATGATCGCGAACCGTTGGGTGGATCGATCGTTCATCGAGAAGCACACGACGGGTTTCGACGCGGTGGCGGTTGAGGTCGACCGCTTGACGTGGCCCGATCTCGAAGCACGCGCCGGAGCGTCGCGGGACGAGATGTTCGCGTTCGCACAGATGTTGGCGGCGGCGCGAAGCGCCGTCCTCGTGTGGAGCATGGGCGTGACGCAGCACACGTTCGGCGAGGACAACGTCCGCGCGATCATCAACCTGGGTCTGTCGAAGGGGTTCGTCGGCCGCGCGAAGTGCGGGCTGATGCCGATACGCGGCCACTCCGGCGTCCAGGGTGGGGCCGAGATGGGCGCGTATACCGGCGTCCTGCCGGGCGCGGTCGTCCTCGACGAAACCAGCGCCGCCGCGATGTCCGAGCGGTGGGGGTTCCGCGTCGACCCTGCGCCGGGTTACACCGCACCCCAGATGATCGACGCGGCGAGTGAAGGCCGCCTCGACGTGTTGTTCTCGGTCGGGGGCAATTTCCTCGAGGTGATGCCCGACCCGCGCGCGGTCGAGCAGGCGATGGCGCGCGTTCCGCTGCGGGTCCACATGGACATCGTCACGTCGACCCAGATGCTGATCGATCCGTGCGAGACGGTCGTGCTGTTACCGGCCGCGACCCGTTACGAGACCCCGGGTGGACTCACCGAGACCTCGACCGAGCGCCGCATCATCTTCAACCCCGAGATTCCCGGGCGCAGGATCGGCGAAGCACGACCGGAGTGGGCGGTCTTCAGCGAGCTCGCGGCGAACGTCACGCCCGAGAACGCGTCCGCAGTCACGTGGTCGGGCACGCCCGCGATCAGGGAGGAGATCGCACGAATCGTGCCGCTCTACGACGGCATCCAGCATCTTCGTGAAGAAGGTGACCAGGTCCAGTACGGAGGGCCGATGCTGTGCGATGGCTGGAGATTCCCGACGGCGGACGGGAAGGCGCATTTCTCCGTCGTTCCCGTCCCGCTCCGCGACGCGCCCCACGGCTCGTACGTCGTTGCGACCCGGCGCGGGAAGCAGTTCAACAGCATGGTGCAGAAACCGCGGGATCCACTGACGGGACTCGGCCGCGACGCCGTACTGATGAATCGCGCCGACGCCGACGCCGAAGGACTCGTCGAGGGAGACGCGGTCGAGCTCGTCAACCAGCACGGTCGCCTGCGGGGTCGTATCGCGCTGGCTGCCATCGCGCCGGGTAACCTCCAGGTCCACTGGCCCGAAGCTCAGGTCCTGATCGATCGGCAGAGGCGGTCGCCCGAGGCGGGGATCCCCGATTACAACGCGGTGGTCCGCATCGAGCGAGCGGTCGCAGTCGCCGAACCGAACCGATGACCGAGCGGCCCGGCAGCGAGACCGCGGCGCACGTCTCGGTCTACGACGACGGCGTGGAGGGTTCTCGCACAGACCGTCTCGCCACCGAGGAACCTCTCGAGATCCGGATCTCGCTCGCGGGGACAAGCAAGACGATCGCTATCACGATGCGCACCCCTGGTGCGGACTTCGAGCTTGCGGCGGGGTTCCTCTTCGGCGAAGGCGTTGTTGCTCGGCGCGAGCAGATAGTGGCCATCAGCTACTGCAAGGACGCAGACCTGCCGGTGGAGCAGCTCTACAACATCGTGATCGTCGAGCTCGACCCGACTTCGGAGATAGACCTCCGCGGCCTCGATCGCCACTTCTACACGTCGAGCGCGTGCGGTGTATGTGGGAAGGCGAGTCTCGAATCGATCTCGTTGCGCGGCGTCTGTACGATCAGATCGGATGCTTGCGTGTCGCGCGAGACGATCTTGTCGCTTCCGGGGAAGCTTCGTGACGACCAGGACGTTTTCGCGTCGACCGGCGGGCTTCACGCAGCAGGGTTGTTCGACCTGAGCGGACACCTGGTCGCGTCGCGCGAGGACGTCGGGAGACACAACGCGGTCGACAAGCTGGTGGGATGGGCGCTACTGGAGGGGCGCTTGCCGCTGAGTGACCACATCATGGTCGTCAGTGGGCGTTCGAGCTTCGAGATCCTGCAGAAGTGCGCGACGGCAGGAGTGCCGATCGTGTGCTCGGTGTCCGCCCCCTCGAGCCTCGCTGTGGACGTGGCGAGGGCGTTCGGCGTCACGCTGGTCGGGTTCTTGCGAGAGCGACGCTTCAACGTCTACGCGGGGGCCGAACGCATCAGATCATGAAGCGCCGTTCGTGCTCGAGCAGAGCTTCCTTGATGTCCGTCCCCCAGTAGTAGCCGTGCATCTTGCCGTCGCTGCCGACGAACCGGTGGCACGGCACCACGAGCGCGACCGGGTTCGTCGCACACGCGCGGGCGGCGGACCGCGGGCTCGCCGGCGGCTCCATCCGCAACGACAGTTCTCGATACGACATTGGACCGGGTCCGACGGTTCGCATCGCTCGCCATGCCCCTTTCTTCCTCGGGCTTCCGACCGGATCCGTCTCCACCTCGTCGATCGCGACGAGGTCGCCCGCGAAATAACGCGCGATCCGGTCGGTGATCCCGTCGATCGCGCTGACTTCAGACAGTGAATCGTGCGGGTAACGCAGCGCGAGTTTCTCGACATCGCTGGTGAACCCCGCCGCGACGAGGCTCCCGTCGCAGGCGAGGAGACCTATCGCTCCCACGGGAGAAGAGAAGACCGACGCCTCCAGGGTCAGCTCAGGCTGTGCCACAGATACACCGTCCAGTACGCGCGCCACGGGCTCCACCTTTTCTATGCGGGGCAATCGATGAGGTCCACGACTCTATTAGAGCAAGCATCAACGATTGTGCCGCACCGTCTTCCGACGTCTGCTCCGGATCGGCTCCGGCCGGAGATAGCCTGCGAGAGTGGATGACTCCTCGCCTCAGAGAGCCGCGAAGAACGAGGCTCTGACGCGTTCCTTGAACGAAGGCCTCGCTCGCGGCGAGGAGAAGTGGCCGTCGGAGCAGCCCACCTTCATCTGCGAGTGCTCGGACCTGTCGTGTGTCCAGGAGATCGTCGTATCCCTGGAGGATTACCGCTCGATCCACGAGGAGCGCCAGTGCTTCATCGTCAGGCCCGGTCACGAGACCCCGGAGATCGAGACGATCGTAGAAGAGCGCGACGGTTTCCACGTGGTCGAGAAGATGGGCACCGGGCGCGACATGGTCCACTAGCTCGCGAAGCAGCGGCTGTCAGCGCGGCACGGTTTCGCTCGACGTAAGAGTCGGGTCCCCGTCGATCTCGTCCTGCGGGTGCTCGCGGTGCGGTGGGATCCGGACGTATCCGTAGGAGCAGGCGCCAAGCGTCGCGAGGCCCCCGAACGCGAGAGCCACCCGCGGCGAGAATGATTCCGCCAACCAGCCGATGATCGGCGCGCCGATCGGCGTCGAGCCCAGGAAGAGCACGAAGTAGATCGCCATGACCCGGCCGCGCATCGCGTCTGACGAATTCAACTGAAGCGTCGCATTGACCGTCGCCAGGAACGTCATCGACGCCATCCCGAGCGGGATCATCAGCATCCCTGCTATCCAGACGTTCGGCGCGCTCGCGACCAGCAGAGACAGTGTGCCGAGCGAGAACCCGGCACCGAGCAGATACCTGCGGCCGGCTTTGCCGAACGCGGCGCTGACGATCGATCCCGTGAACATGCCGGCGCCGAGGACCGCGCCGAGGATCCCGAACGTCGTGGCGGTCCCGTCGAACGTCTCCTTCGCGAGCAAGGGAAGGATGACCTGGAAGTTGTACTGCAACGTCCCGATGATCGCCATCAGGATCAGCAGCGCTCGCAACATCGGGACCAACGCCGCGTAGCGGAGGCCCTCCCTTACCTGCCCCCGCTTCTGTGCCCCTCTACCCGTCGGCCGCAGCTCGGTCGCATCCATCCGCACGAGCGCGACCGTGATCGGGATGAAGGACACCGCGTTCACGAGGAAGCACTCGCCGATACCTACGGCCGCGATGAGGAACGCCGCTATCGCCGGCCCCATCACGCGCGCGGTGGTGAACGTGGCGGTATTGAGGCTGACGGCGTTCGGAAGGCGCTCGCGCCCGACCATCTCGTACGTGAACGTCTGGCGAGTTGGGTTGTCGATCGCCGTCACGACCCCGAGGAGGAGAGCGATCACGATGACCCACGTAAGGGTGACGACCTCGGTAATGGTCGCGATACCGAGCGTCAGCGACAGCACGGCCGAGGTCCCGTTGGTGAACAACAGCAGCCTTCGCTTATCGAAGCGGTCCGCGAGGACTCCGGCCCATGCTCCGAAGACCAGGACCGGGAGCCATTGCAGCGCGGTGACGATGCCCAGGCCGAAACCGCTGTCGGTCAGGCGGAGCACGAGCCACCCTTGCGCCACCCACTGAACCCACGTCCCGGTCCACGACACGACCTGTCCCGAGAAGAACAGCCGGTAGTTGCGGACCTTCAGCGAAGCGAAGGTTCTACCCAGTGCGTTGGCCACCGCATAGGACTACCAGCCGCAGCAGCGGGCGAAACCTACGGGTGGTGGTCGCCCACGCCGGAACGTCATAACGTGGGGGCCGGACGCCGAGCGTAAGGAGCCGAGGTGGGAAACAAGGACAAGGGTGGGTCGAAGGACAGCAAGAAGGCCCCGAAGCAGAACCTCAAAGAGAAGCGTCAGGCGAAGAAGGCCAAGAAGAGCAAGTAGGTAGCAGGATGACGCGCGACGAGGCGATCGCTTTCATCCGTGACAACCATCGCGCCGTGCTCGTTACGCGGCGCAGCTCCGGGTCTCTCCAAACGTCGCCGATCACGATCGGTGTCGACGACGACGGTCACGCCGTGGTCAGCAGCCGCGAGACGGCATACAAGGTGCGCAACCTGCGTCGCCACCCGCGCGCGACCGTTTGCGTGTTCACCGACCAGTTCTTCGGCGAGTGGGTACAGATCGATGGGGATGTTGACATCGCGTCGCTGCCGGAAGCTATGGAGCCACTGGTCGACTACTACAGGGCCATTCGTGGAGAGCACCCGGATTGGGACGAGTACCGGCGGGTGATGGAACAGGAACAGCGCGTGCTGGTCCGTATCGCGATCGAGGAGGTCGGGCCGAAGAGGTCCGGGTGACGCGAGGGTCTCCGGCAGTAGGTCGAGCGGCAGAGACCGCGCATCTAGTTCCGCTGCGCGACGCGCTTCGTTGGTGGACCAAGCTCGGCTTCGTCAACTTCGGTGGGCCGGCAGGTCAGATCGCGATCATGCACGACGAGCTCGTCGTGCGGAAGCGATGGATCAGCGAGCGCCGCTTCCTGCATGCGCTGAACTACTGCATGCTCCTACCTGGGCCGGAGGCACAGCAGCTGGCCATCTACATCGGGTGGCTCCTCAACGGCAACGTAGGTGGCATCGCCGCCGGTGTGCTGTTCGTGGCGCCTGCGTTCTTTCTGATCCTCGGACTCTCGTGGACGTACGCCGTATACGGCGACGTCTCCTGGGTAGCCGCGGTGTTCTACGGGCTCCAGGCGGCGGTCATCGCGCTCGTGGCGGCCGCCGTCTTGAGGATCGGCGCGAAGGCGGTCAGGACACCCTTGATGGCCGCGATCGCGGGGGCCGCATTCGTCGGCATATTCCTGTTGAAGATGCCGTTCCCGCTGATCATCCTTGCTGCTGGTGTGGCCGGCGTGGTTGCGGCGCGTGTCGCTCCGGAGATGCTCGTTCGTGGCACCCACGACGATGTAGAAGACGACGCGGTCTTGGGCGACGCCGAGATCGAACGCAGGTCGCGTCGCAGCGGGCGACAGACGTTGCGCGTCGTCGCCATCGGCCTCTTCGTCTGGTGGGCCCCGTTGATCGGCGTGATCTTCGCGCGGGGGACACACGACACACTGACCCGCGCGGCGTTGTTCTTCAGCCAGGCGGCGATGGTCACGTTCGGCGGGGCGTACGCGGTCCTCGCGTACATCAACCAGGCGGCGGTGCACGATTTCGGCTGGCTCGAACCGGGGCAGATGGTCACCGGCTTGGGTCTTGCGGAATCGACTCCGGGACCGCTGATCATGGTCACGGAGTTCGTCGGTTTCCTCGCCGCCTACCGTTTCCCCGGTGGGTTGGATCCGGTGATTGCCGGGATAGCGGGGGCCGCGGTCGCGGTATGGGCGACGTTCGCTCCTTGTTTCCTGTGGATCTTCCTCGGAGCTCCTTACATCGAGAGACTGCGCGAGAACCGCACGGTCGGAGCTGCCCTGGCGGGCGTCACCGCGGCGGTCGTCGGAGTGATCTTGAACCTGGGGGTGACGTTCGGCTTGGCCGTCCTGTTCAGGTCCGTCACGCGGGGAAATGTCCTCGGCATGACCTACCCGCGGCCCGAGTGGAACACGGTGGACCTGTTCCTCACCGGGCTCGCGGTCGCGGGGTTCGTCGCGCTGTGGCGGTTACGTCTCAACGTGCTGTGGGTCGTAGGCGCGAGTGCAGCGTTCGGGCTGGTCTGGAGACTCACGCTCCTGGGCTCGGCCTGACTCGACTCCGCCGACACCCGAGCTGGACCTTGTCTACAGTACCCCCCCAGGGTATGGTGGACTCGGGAAAGGAGGTTCCGATGAGAGGGTATTACGGAGGCAAGGACGAGATGCTGGCGCGGCTGCGCAGGATCGAAGGCCAGGTACGCGGCCTGCAGAAGATGGTGGACAACGACGACTACTGCATCGACATCCTGACGCAGATCACGGCTGCGTCGAACGCGCTCAAGAAGGTGGCGGTCGGCCTGCTCGACGATCACATCCGCCACTGCGTCGCGCGCGGCACGGAGAAGGACAAGGACATGGTGACCGAAGCCACCGCCGCGATCGAACGCCTGGTGAAGTCCTAGCGCGCGATCAGCCGGACCTCGCGGCGTCCTTTCTGTCCTGGATCGCGCCGATTCGCGCCGCGCTTTCGGACCGGATCCGGCCGAGGCGCTGGAATCTCGGGAACATTCTGTGGCACGTTGACGTCGTAGGCCACGTCTAGCTCAACAGGAAGAAGGAGTTCTCGCGGTGTTCCTTTTCGAAAGTTCGTTCGTTCGGCGCGCCTCGGCGCCGGTGATCGTTGTGTCATTGTTCGCACTGGCGGCGGCATCTTCGGTTGTAGCACAGGCGGCGGGTGATGAACTCGCGCGGGACGCGCTCGCGCGCCCGTCCGGCTCCACTCTGTCGTATGGGACCTATCTAGGAGGGTCCGGGCTGTACGAGAACCTCACGTCCGTCGCGACCGACGCTGCCGGCAACGTGTTCGTCACGGGCGTGACCGACGGCCGCGTTCCAGTGACAGAAGGTGCGTTCCAGCCCGAGCCGCCGGGTGGCGGTGATGCGTTCGTCGCGAAACTGGATCCTGCCGGTGCACCCGTGTGGGCGACATACGTGGGTGGGACGCACGGCGACGTGGCGAACGACGTGGCGGTGGGGCCGGACGGCACCGTCTACGTCGCGGGGACAACGCTGTCGCAAGACTTCCCCACGACCCCCGGCGCTTTGCAACGGGAATTCAGAGGACAGAACACCGGGTGCGATCCCCACTGTTACGGAGACGCTTTCGTCACGCGGCTCAGCTCCGACGGTTCGACGCTGGAATACTCGACCTACCTGGGCGGTAGCGACGCCGACGGAGCCAGCGGAGTCGCGATCACCGCGACGGGAGTCGCGATCGTTGCCGGTGAAACCAGCTCCGCCGACTTCCCCGCGTCTCAAGGATCCTTCGACCCCACCTACAACGTGCCGACCTGCTTCGACATGTGCGAGGCGGACGTTTTCGTCGCGGAGCTGAATCCCGCCGGGACGAGGTTGCTCCACGCTACCTATCTCGGCGGCACCTCCTGGGATTCGCCGGCCGATGTGGCACTTGATGCGGGCGGCAACATCTACGTCGCCGGAAGTAGCCGCTCTACGGACCTGCCGACGACGCCGGATTCGTATCAACGGGCCAAGAACGGCAACGGCGACTTCGACTTCAACGGTTTCATCGCGGCTTTCGAGGGTGACCTCGCTGCCGCCAGGTATGTCACCTACCTCGGACGTCGCAGCGAGGAACACGTCTCCGGCGTAACCGTCGACCCGGGCGGGCGGGCGT
>DASZOC010000033.1:0-5336 GCA_035550975.1 Actinomycetota bacterium
CCAGCCCGCCCCAAGCCATTCCGGCCCTGGGGCTCCGCGCCCCCAGCGCGTACCGGACCTCGTGCGACCATTGCGCCCATGCCCCCCGCGATCCAATGTTCGACCGGCCCGTTCTGGGCCTACGAGCTCGACCACGCCCTGGACCTGATCGCCGAGGCCGGGTTCACCGACATCGAGCTGATGGTGACCCGCGACCGTCGCACGCACGAGCCCGCCCTGCCCCTGCGGCTCGCGAGCGAAAGAGGGCTGAACATCGCCTCCGTCCACGGCCCCTTCCTCGCCATCACGAAGACGGTCTGGGGGCCGGACCCGCTGGGCAAGATCCGCCGCGGCGTCGAGATGTGCCGGGAGGTCGGCGCGACGAACTACGTGGTTCACCCCCCGTTCCTGTGGGAGCGGGCGTACGCCCGCTGGGTGGAAGAGGAGTGCGCCGCGGTCTCCGAGAGCAGCGGCGTGGCGGTCGCGGTCGAGACGATGTATCCGATGTGGGTCGCGGGGCGGCGGATGCGGGCATACCGCTGGCTCGACCCGGCCGCCCTCGCGCGGGCGGCCCCCCTCGTCGCGATGGATACGAGCCACCTCACCGTCGCCCGCCACGACATCCTCGACGCCTACCAGGTCCTCGCGCCGAAGCTCGTTCACATCCACCTGTCCCAGAACGCGGGCGACGGCCGCGACGGGCACTTGGAGCTGGAGCAAGGCATACTTCCGCTGGACCGGTTCCTTGCGGAGGTGGGCCGATCCCGTTACGCAGGCGTCATCTCGTTGGAGCTTTCGCTGCGTCGCTACCTCGAGAGGCCGAAGGAGCTGGTCAAGATGCTGAGGCGGTCGAAGGAGCTGGTCGAGGCCAAGGTGGCCCCCAGGCAGCGGAGGACGAAAGGGATGCCACGAACGTGAGCACCGCCCCGGTACGTGTGATGGTGGTCGACGACACCGACCACGTCCGCAACATGCTGGTCGACATGCTAGAGCTGGACGGGTTCGAGGTCGTGGGCGAGGCGGCGTCGGGCGAGGAAGCGGTCGACGGCGTGGGCGGCGCCAACCCCGACGTGATCGTGATGGACCTCAAGATGCCGGGGATGGACGGGCTGACGGCAGCTCGATCGATCCGCCAGAGCCGCACGAGCCAGGCGATCATCCTCTACACCGCCTACCTCGACCCGACCATCGAGGAGCAGGCGAAGGCCGCCGGCATCGCCCTGTGCATCGGCAAGGTGGAGGGCCTCAACCAGCTCGAACGCCACATCAACGAGCTGTGCCGCGACTTCGGCGCCACCGCCGGTTAGCCCCGCCTTTCAGCGCACCCCGCCACCGCGACCGTCGCCCCGCGTCCCGCCCTGTGGCTCCGCGCCGGGTAGAGCGACTGGTTTGACTTCCTACTGTTTACCCTGTACAAAAAGGACCTTCTCCCTCCGGAAGGTCTGACAGCCATGTGCGACACGTGCGGTTGCTACACGCCGACCCCCGCCAAACGCGGGCGGGTGGGCGAGGCGCAGTGGGCGCTCGGTTACCTGGAGCCTCAGAACGCGGCGGAGGTAGCGAAGAAAGAGGACGGCGGCCTCAACGTGCGCGCCCGGATCGAGTCCACCTACGCGTCCAAAGGTTTCGCTTCGATCTGGCCGTCGGATCTGCGCAACCGCTTCCGCTGGCACGGCCTCTACACGCAGCGGCCGGAGACCGACGGCTATTTCATGCTGCGCATCCGCATCCCAGGGGGGCGCCTGACGGCGGAGCAGACGGCAACGATCGGCTCGATCTCGCGGCGCTACGGGCGCGACGTCGCCGACGTCACCGACCGCCAGAACGTCCAGCTGCACTGGATCCGCATCGAGGACGTGCCGCAGATATGGAGCGAGCTCGAGGCGGTAGGTCTGTCGACGACCGAAGCGTGCGGTGACACGCCGCGCAACCTGCTCGGCTGCCCCCTTGCGGGAATCGACGCGACCGAGATCGTCGACGCGTCGGCGGTGCTCGACGAGGCGAACGCTGCCCTCATCGGTAACCCCGACTTCGCGAACCTGCCGCGCAAGTTCAAGATCTCCATCTCCGGCTGTGCGCACAACTGCGCCCAAGCCGAGATCAACGACATCGGCCTCGTCGGCGCCGAGCATCCCGACGGCACCCCCGGCTTCGACGTCTGGGTCGGCGGAGGCCTCAGCACGAACCCGATGTTTGCGAAACGCCTCAACGCCTTCGCCCGCCCCGATCAGGTCGTCGACGTCGTCGTGGGAATCACGACGGTCTTCCGCGAGTGGGGATACCGGCGAGCCCGCAACCGCGCTCGCATGAAGTTCCTGGTCCAGGACTGGGGGCCGACGAAGTTCAGGCACGTGCTCGAGGACACGATGGGGTTCGCGTTGATCGATCTCGATCCGCCCTCGATGAACGGCAGCTCACACCGCGAGCACGTCGGCGTCGGGGAACAGAAGGACGGCTCCAACTACGTGGGTTTCGCGCCCAAGGCCGGCCGGATCGCGGGGCACCAGTTGGAAGCGGTCGCGCGGCTGGCGGAGCGGTTCGGCAACGGACGCGTGCGCACGACGACGCAGCAGAAGATGGTCGTGTTGGACGTGCCGCCGGAGCGTACGGCAGAGCTGGTCGACGAGCTCGCGGCGCTCGACCTTCCGGTCGAGACCAGCACCTGGCGTCGCGGCACGATGGCGTGCACCGGGATCGAGTTCTGCAAGCTCGCGATCGTGGAGACGAAGGGCCGCGCCGTCGAGCTGTATCGCTACCTCGAGGAGAGGTTGCCGGGGATCTCGGAGGACATCCGCATCAACGTGAACGGCTGTCCCAACTCCTGCGCCCGGTTCCAGACCGCGGACATAGGCTTGATGGGCTGTGTCGTGACGGAGAAGATCCACGTCCCCGACCACGACGGCAATCAGGTCGAGCAACGACGGAAGGTCGAGGCGTTTCTGGTCCACCTCGGCGGTCATCTGGGTGAGGGCCGCGCCCTCGGCAGGAAGGTCAAGGGAGTGAAGGTCCTGGCGTCAGAGCTCGGCCCCTACGTCGAGACGCTCGTCCGGCGGTACCGCAAGCTGCGTGCTGCCGACGACACGTTCGCGACGTTCATCGCGCGCCTGGACGAGGCCGAGTTCCACGCATTCGCGCGCAAGCCTCGGATCGCGATCCACCGCCCCGCGCCGGCGATCGTCGCGGAGCCGCGGGCGTCATGAGCTTGGTCGAACGAGATTTCGTCTCACCCGACGAGCATTACGGCGACCTGTCGTCGGGCGGCCCGGGCACGATCCTCGAGTGGGCCGCGACGACGATCGACCGCCTGGCGATCGCGACGTCGTTCCAATCGTCGGGACTGGTGATCCTGCACATGATGCGCGAGATCAGGCCCGGCCTTCCGGTCCTCTTCCTCGATACGGGCTTCCATTTCGACGAGACGCTGGCATTCAAGGATCGCATCGCGCGGGCATGGGATCTCAACGTGGTCGTGCTGCAGGGCGAGCATGGCAGCGCGCGCCGTCAAGCAGAGATCCACGGTCCCGCCCTGTATCAACGGGACCCGGATAAGTGCTGCTTCATCAACAAGGTCGAGCCACTGCAACGGGCGTTGGCGGGCTTTGACGGCTGGATCTCGGGGCTGCGCCGCGATCAGTCACCATTGCGTGCGGCGACACCGATCGTCGAAGCACAGATGCTGCCCTCCGGCGACGAGGTCATGAAGATCCATCCCCTGGCGCACTGGACGCGCGAGGACGTCGCGGCGTACGTGACCCAGCATGACATCCCGACCCACCCCCTGCTCGAACAGGGTTTCCGGTCGATCGGCTGTCAGCCGTGCACCAGGGCGATCTCCGACGAGGAGGAAGAACGCGCGGGACGATGGGACGGCCGCGCCAAGACCGAGTGCGGCATCCATTCGTTCGGCACGGCCCACGGACCCCGGCAGTCGGAGGCCGAGCAATAAGTGGCGTCGATGCGAGCGGTGCCGTTCTACTGCCCCTACTGCGCGGAGCAAACGATCGAGCCGGTCGACGACGACGCCTACTACTGCTCCTCGTGCGACCGCCGCTTCACGGTCATGTTCAAGGGTTCGGGCGCGCCGGAACCCTTCTAACATCTAGGACATGCGCCGGAACACCGTCATCGCTCTCGGTTTCTTGCTCGTTGCGATCGCGCTCGCTGGGATTCTCGGGGTGATGCGCATCTATCAGATGGCGGGTTGAGTGGGTGGCCGCCCCGAGGTCGGCCTGGCGCGGAGGGTCCGAGACAAGGAAATTTCGAGAAAGAGCTTGACGTCCATCCGGCCCTCCAGTAGTATCGAACGTATGTTCGTATAGTTGGATATTCAGGCCCACCGCGCGGGCTGGAGGAAGTCCATCTTGGACCGAGACCGCCTACGCGCATGTTCATCCGAGGACCTCATCAGGTCCGCCGGTCAGCTGGCCGCCGCTCTTGCGGCCACCCATGCCGCGTTACTCGAGATCCTGTCCGTCGTCGACGAGCGCGAGCTGTGGCGGGGCGACGGCTGCTGCTCTTTCGAAGACTGGATCAGCTTCTCGTTCGGGATATCGCGCAAGACCGCGCACGAATGGGTCGACGCCGCCCGGGCTCTGACTGATCTTCCGCATCTGGCGGGCGCGTTCGCGGGAGGCGAGCTGTCGTGGGACAAGGTGCGGGCAGTGACGGCAATGGCGTCGCCGGAGTGTGACCAAGAGCTGGCCGAACAGGCTCGTACGACAGAGGTGCGACACCTACAGAGAGCGGCGCACAAGGCGCGCGCGGTGTCGCTGGCGGAAGCCGAGTCACGTCATCAGGATCGCTTCTTCGCGATGCGACGCAGTGTGACGACGGGAGGCGTGCGTCTGTCGGGGTTCCTGCCGGATGGCGACGGTGAGACGCTGATCAAGGCCATCGAGCGGCTGGCGGAAGAGGTACCGAAGGATCCGGAGACGGGCCTGTATGCAACCTTCGACAGGCGCTGCGCCGATGCTCTCGTCGACCTCGCGTCTTCCTATCTGGCGTCGGAGCAACCCGTCCACGGCGAGCGCGCCATGGTCGTGGCGCACGTGGATCTGTCGGAGGTCCCCGGTGAGCAGCCACACGCAGAGACCGAGAGCGGCATGACTCTGGCTCCCGAGACGGTGGCCCGGATGATGTGCGATGCGGTCGTCGAGCCGGTCTTCGAGAACGACGGCCGCGGCATAGGGATCGGTCGACAGGACCGGCGGCCGCCACAATGGCTCCGCCGCCAGCTCGTGCATCGCGATCTGATGTGTCGCTTCCCGGGATGCACGCGTATGCGTCTCGTCCACGAGCACCATATGGAGCACTGGCCGGCCGGTGGACCGACGCAGTCACCGAACCTGGTGACGCTG
>DASZOC010000034.1:0-11080 GCA_035550975.1 Actinomycetota bacterium
CGCATCTTCGGTCGGTCGGGCAATGACAAGCTCGGCGGCGGCAGCGGGAACGACGTCCTCGTGGGTGGTGCGGACCGAGACCGGTTGCGCGGCGGCGCCGGCGACGACGAGCTGCGCGGTGGGCCCGGCGACGACTCTCTCGATGGACAAGCAGGCTCGGACGGCGTGTTCGGAGGTCGTGGACGTGACCGCTGCTTTGGGATCTACGACCTCGGGTCGATGACCGGGTGCGAGATACAGCGGCGATGACCAGATTTCGACCGCGGAGCAAGTCCGTTGTCTCGTGGACCGTGTTCGCGCTTCTGTTGGCGGGCTGGTTCTTCACCCTGCGGCCCACCTTCCTGGGGGGACCGGCGAGCTACGTCATGGTCTCGGGCAAGTCGATGGAGCCTCGGCTGCACACCGGCGACCTCGTCGTGGCACGAGAGGCACCGGAATACCAGGTAGGCGACGTGGTGGCCTTCCGCATCCCGGCCCGTGAGGCGGGTGCCGGATCGATGGTCATCCACCGGATCATCGGGGGCAGCGGCGCCGACGGTTACACCGTGCAGGGTGACAATCGAGAGCTGCCGGACCCATGGCACCCGACCGACGAGGACGTCCTGGGGCGGATGTGGTTCCTCATCCCGCAGGCCGCGAACGTCCTCACGATGCTCCGGAGCCCGCTCGGGATCGCGGCGGTAGCGGCCGTGCTCGTATTCCTGATCATCGCTTTGGATCGCTCCGGCAACGAAGAAGCTGGTGACGCCGACGACGTCGACGAGGTACCGCTCGGCGACCGCTCCGGCTCAGCTCCGTCGGCTACCTGATCTTGAGTAGTCCCGGCTACCTGCCGTCACCAATCAGAGATACCCGCCCCGTGGGGCCCCTGGATAGAGCTAAGTCCCTATCGTGATGACCATGAAGAGATTCATCCGCCCGGCTCTTTTCGCGACCACCCTGGCATTCGCTGGGGTTACAGCCGCGTTCGCGGCAGGACTGTTCGTGACGCCCGAAAAGATGTTGGTCCAGTCGGCCGGTGTCTCGATCGCGCCGCCTCCCAGCACGGGCATCAACTTTCCGGCCGCAACCGCGTACAACACCGCTGGTTTCGACGCTGGGTGCAGCACCGGTGGCGGAGACATCTGTGGGACCGCCTCGTTCAATGGATCCGACGCGTCGGTGAAATTGAGCATCAGGAGGCCGGGAGGTAGCTACTGGGACGGCTCCTCGTTCGGGAGCACCTCCGAGGTCATGCTCGACGGGTCGGGCACGACCAGTTGGAGCTACGCGATCGCGGGATCGAGCCTCGTCCCAGACGGCACCTACACGATCCGTGTTGTTGCTTCCGACAGCATCGGGTCTACGAGTGTCGCGCGGACCTTCTCTATCGAAACCGTGGCTCCGGCGGCGACGACGACGTTCCCGACCGCGACCATCTACGGGAGCTCCTCCTGGGCCGCAGGGTGTCCGACGGTCGGTTTCTGCGGAACCGCGTCGGACGCGTCCGGCGTCGCGAAGGTGGAGGTGAGCATCCAGCAAGGCTCCGGGAGTTACTGGAACGGAAGCGGATTCGCGTCGCCGACCCCAGTTGCGTTGACACCTATCGGCCTGACGTCGTGGTCGTACGCGTTCTCCTTCTCGAGCTTCCCGACCGACGGGGCATACACGGTTCGCGTGATCGCGACGGACGGTGTCGGTAACGCGTCGCCGGTCGCGTCCACAACCTTCACGATCGACTCGACGGCTCCTTCGGTAACTATCGCGTTCCCCGGTGCCGATGGCGCGGTGTTCAACACGCAGACGAAGTGGGAATCGGGCTTGACTGGAGCGGCGGGTGATGCTGCTGGCTGCGGTACCAGCACGACCGGCGACATATGCGGCACGACGTCCGACGCGTTGTCGGGTGTGGCACAGGTGCAGTGGACGCTGCAGCGCGCGTCCGACAGCACCTTCTGGAATGGATCCTCCTGGGTCGCGCCGAGTGCGAGCAACTCTGCGAGTGTGTCGTCGGGCCGGTGGAATGCGTCCCTACCCTGGACTGCGCTGAGCGCGAACGGCAGCTACACGCTCACGACGACGACGTCGGATGCCGCGAGCAACTCTGCTTCCGCTTCGAGGGTTTTCACCATCGACACGGTTGGACCCGCGGCGAGCGCAACCTTTCCCGCCGCCGACAACGATGCCTACAACACCGCGACCGTCTGGAACCAAGGTCTTTCCGGCGCAACCGGCGACGCTGCCGGGTGTGGAACCTCGACCGCGGGTGATATCTGCGGGACCGTGAGCGACGCGACGTCGACCGTCTCGAGCGTTACCTGGACGCTGCGGCGTGCATCCGACGGCCGTTATTGGAGTGCCGCCGGCAATGCCTGGGGGACTGCGGTCGTCAACAACGCGGCCACTATGACCGCCTCCAAATGGAACGCCGCGGTGGCGTCAACGGTCGTGAGCGCTGTGCAGACCACCTACACGCTCACGGTGACGGGCACGGATGCGCCAGGCAACATCGCATCAACCACCCGGACATTCCGTTACGACGCGACGGCGCCGACCGTCGCGATGAGTTTCCCGGCTGCGAACAGCACCCACACCTATTCGACGTGGGCCACAGGTTGCACCATCGAAGGCTTCTGCGGGACCGCTTCCGATGCTCTCTCCGGCGTCGCTCGAGTCGAGATCAGCCTCCGCCAGGGGACGACGGCGGGGAACTACTGGAACGGATCTAGCTTCTCGAGCACGGCTGAGGTCTTCAACGTCGGTTCCGGGACGACCTCCTGGGGCTACGCGTTCCCGTTCGCTAACTTCCCTGCGAACACGACCTACCGCGTTCGCTTCCGCTCCGTAGACGTTGCTGGGAACACGTCGGCTATCGGCACCAGGGACTTCACGATCGACCGGACGCGGACGTGCACGTTGACGGCCAGCGCAGACACATACGTCGACGAGGCGACCCCGGCCACGAACTACGGCTTGCTGGACAGTCTCTTCGTGCGCAGCGAGAAGGCTGGGAAGAACCCGGTCAACAAGCGGTCGCTCGTGCAATTCGACCTCACCGGGTGCAGCCCCGCGATCTCGTCCAGCAGCACTGTCAACTCCGCGTCGCTCAACATGTACATGACAACGGCGCCAACGCAGGCCCGGACGTATGGGGTTCACCGGGTGACCGCTGCTTGGTCTGAGACGGCCGTAGCGTGGGCCGATCAACCGGCTTTCAATGCGACGGCGACCGGCACCGTATCTACGGCGACGGCGGGCGGCGTGACGCTGTCATGGACCGTGACGGCTGACCTGCAGGCGTTCTCGGCGGGAACCGCGAGCAACCACGGCTGGAGTGTCGTGGACAGCGCCGAGTCGAACGCGCAGGCCCGCGAGGCGACTTTCTCGTCCCGCGAGCACGCGACGGCATCGCAGCGACCGACGCTGACGATCACCTACGTCCCTTAACTACACCTGCCAACCGTTGTTCCACGCCTGATCGATCCGCGGTGGAGAGGCCTTAGGCCGCTGCTTCGTACGAACGAGTGCGGTTACAGGAGTGTCCGTACCGCCGTCACCGCGAGCGTCAGACACGTCAGGCCGTTGACGATCTGCGGCGTCCTCGTGCTGGCGATCGACTCCAGCCGTCGAACGCGTAGAGCGGCTGCTTCTTCGTCCATGGAACGGGCGTTGACGACCGCACCGGCCCCTCGCGCGAGTCCGAACGAAGCTCCGAGGAGCGCTCCGATAACCGGGTCGCCCGAAGCGACGGCAGTTGCGCACGCGGCAACATAGGTGCCGTGGCCTAGGAACGTGAGAAAGCCGATCCCGAGGCCGCCACCGTAGAGCGCGGCTGCCGTGACAGGCGAGTAGAACGTGCGCCACCAGTCCGGCACCTGCTGCTTGCGATCGAACAGGGGGATCGGAAGACCAACGAGCTCACGAAGAGCGTAGACACCGGCGATGACGGCGATCGCGATGAGACCGGTGGTTCCCCACGGGGCGACGAGCAGCATCCCCGCGAGGCCGAGGACGGCCCCGAAGAACCCGCCGGCGGTCGCTGCCGCGAGCGCGTGAACGATCACGGCGATCCGGTAGCGCGCGCGGCTCCCGTACACGACGGGGGTGATGGTCTCCACCATCGACAGGCCTCAGGGGCCGAACAGCGTCGATATGCCTCCGACAACCGACGCGGCCACGCCGACCACGATCACCGGGAGCGGCATGACCCCATTCTGGTTGGCGTCACTTTCGGTTTCGGAAAGCGATTGCGAACAGAAGGTCGTATCGAAACGTCAGCAGCGGACATTCGTGTCGCGGTAGCCGACGCAGAAGACCTTCGTCCCGTTGTAGCAATAGCCGGTGACGCTGGCGTCACCGTTGATCCTGCGGTTCGAATACGAGCAGCAGTCGACGATGCGTCTGATGCGTCCGTTGCAGCAGCGGCTCCACCCACCGCCGTACCGGGGCCTGCCCGTATATGGGTACATGTCGGGAACGACCTCCTGGCAGATCCGGCGCCGCGTCTGGGTGCGCGAGCGATAGATGTCTCCGTTCTCGTCCACCGGGTATCCGTACTTCGGATGTACGGGATACCCGTACGCGTCGAGACGCGTGCGTGGCGAGAAAGGGTGTGGGCACGACCCCGTCGTGTAGGTGTGACCACAGATGTGGTACGCCTGCGCGGCCTCGGGACGCAGTGCGTGCGCCACGAGGGGCCCGCCGACCAGCGCCACGACGCCAGCGCCGAGCCGGCTAAGGAAGGAACGGCGGCTGGTGCGCGACGCCAGCGCGAGCGCGGCTCGTTCGACGGTCTGATCGAGCATCAGCTCGCGTGCCTCTGCTCGCGCGACCGTTGAAGCGCGGTCTCCAAGAGGCCTTCGAGCTGTTCGAGGTTGTTGATCGTTCCCTTTGCTCGTACGACCCCCAGGTCGTCCAAGACGACCACGTACGGCGTGCCCGGCACCCGGTACTTCGCGATCAGCTCTTGGCCGGCGACTATCGGGACGTCGAGCCGGCGCTTGGCGAACGTGTGTCGCGTCTCGAGCCGGTCGGCATCGGAAAGAACCACCGCGTCCATCCCTTTGGCTTTCGCCGCGACGCCGAGTGACGGCATCACCTGCTCGCAGACATGGCAGGTCGCTGAAACGAACAGAAGCACCTGCGCGCTTCCCGGCCCGCCGATCGTCATCGTCGTGCCGTCGACAAGCGTCGCGTCCGCTGCGACCGGTGCTTCGCCAAGCGGGGGTCCTTCGTCGTCGACCTCGAGCGCGCCGCGCGGCCCGAGCCGCAGATGCAAAGTTCCGATCTGGCGCGCGAGCGAGACGACGACGAAGCAAAGGATGACGACGAGCACCCAGAGGACGACGTACGAAGCGACCCACCAACCATCCAACTACCTGCTACCTCCGGCGCTCGAAGACACTGTGAGGCTACCGTGAGAACACGTCGCTTCCGGCCGTAGGATTCGCCGCTCATGCAGGACGCGCTCGCTCGTATCGCTTCTATCTTCCTTGCGGGAGCTTTTCTGTGGGCGGGCGCATCGAAGCTCGTGACCTACTCGCGCTGGCGCGGGATCGTCCGCCGCTACGCGTTGCCTTCGCCGGTGCGATCCGTCAGCACGCTCGTCGTTCCGTTGCTCGAGCTCGGTGTGGCGTTCCTGATCGTGCTGGTCTCGCCACGCGGGGGTGCTGCAGTCGCACTCGCCAACCTGTGCCTATTCTCGCTTGCGGTGTTGCGCGCGCGGTCACTCAACGGCGACAAGCTGCCGTGCGGATGCTTCGGAGGTGCCGAGGAGCGCCACTACGCAACGATGCTATGGAGGAACTTCGCACTGGCGCTGCTGGTGGCGGTGGTTCTGCGGGGGCCGGAAGCTCCGATCACAGCCGGAGCGTCGCTCCCCGGCCGCGGCGACATGATTCCGGCGGCTCTGACGCTCGTGGGCGCGGCTGTAGTCGTCTGGATGTTGTCGCAGTTCCACGGCTCTTCCCGCAGGAGGGAGCAACCCTGAGCCGAGTAACGGCGCGCTCGGTCGTCATGGCCGCGATCGTCGCGTTGACGACGACCGCGGTCATCGTCGGCGCGCTGGCGGGCCACCTTCCGGTTCGGGACGCCGATGACACGCGCGGCGCGCTCGACATCCGGCGCGCGACGAACACGGGAGGATCGCGGCCGCGGTGGAACGTGATCACGTTCGAGGGATGGAAGGCCGGGCGCATCTTCGATGTCGGCTACGTCACCATCTTGTTGGACACCGTGGCGAATGAGCGGCCTGACTACTACGTCCTCGTAGGCTCGTTCGGCAACCGTCTCTACGCCCACCTCTGGCGTGACCGCGCGCACCGGCCCGATTACAGGGTCGGGTCGGTCAACGTCTGGAAACCGAACTGGAAGAGCGTGGCGGTCAAGCTGCCGCTGTCGCGGATGAGTATCGGGTCGCGGCGGCTCGTGTATCGGTGGCAGGTCGAGACCTTGTTCACCGGGGCGCGCTGCCGGAACGTCTGCTTCGATCTCGCACCGGACTCGCAAGCGGTCGCCGAGCCGCTTCCTGGGCTAACCCAACCACCGTCACCGACACCTTCGGTGACGCCCACGCCGGATCCATCGGGAACACCGACGCCCGAACCGACCCGTTCCTGACCCGTGACACCCCGTCTGGTGGTGCTGGGCTGGGATTCCGCGACGTTCGACGTCATCGACCCCCTGGTGGCTCAGGGCAGGTTGCCGGCCCTCGCGTCGTTGATCGAACGCGGCAACCGAGCAACGTTGATGTCGACGTGGCCCCCGATGACCGACTGCGCATGGACGTCGGCGTTCACCGGTCGTAACCCCGGCGCTCACGGGATCTTCGGTTCCTGGTATCGCGCACCCGGCGCATACGAGTGCCGCTATTTCTCGTCGCGCGATCGCCGCGCCCCCGCGATGTGGGAGCTGACCGACGATGTGCGGTGGCTGGTGTGGAACGTGCCCATGACGTACCCGCCGAACGCTATCGAGGGGGCGATGGTGGCAGGTTACGGCGCTCCGCCGGGCTCCCGTTTCTGCGCCCCGGCATCGTTCCAGGACGACCTCGCACAGCGCTGGCCGCTCGAGGACCTTCTGGACCGCGCTCCGCACTCGACGTTGCAAGCGTTCCGCTCCGATCTGCTTCGAGGCCTCGAGACTCAAGCGGAGGCCCTGCCGTGGGCGGCGCGGACGACGGGCGCCGATTGTGTCGTAGCGGTGTGGCCACAGGTCGACCGCGCGCAGCATTTCTTCTGGCGCTTCCGCGGGACCGACCATCCACTAGCGGACGTGGTCGACGAGGTCTACGAGGCGATGGATCGCGCGACGGCGGCCATCGTCGACGCGTTCCCCGACGCGGACGTGATGGTGGTCTCGGATCATGGCGCCGGGGACCTGAAGGGCGACGTGAATGTCGGTGCGTGGTTGGCGGCACATGGTCACGCCGCGTATGCGTCGCCGAAACGCTCGATCGCGACGGAGCTGGCGTGGGCGTTGCCGCCGCGCGTTCGCACTTTGGGACGACGACTGGCACCAGGACTGGCGCGCAAGGCCATGGGTGCTTTCCTCGTCAAACAGCTCGGGCCCTTCGACTGGTCCTCGACCGATGCCTTCGTCGGCGTCCACAACGATCTGTGGCTGAACCTCGAGGGCCGGGAAGAGTCCGGCACCGTTCCCGAATCGCGCGCCGACGAGGTTCTGGACGAGATGCTCGGTGGCCTGCTCGCGGTGACGGATCCCGCCACGGGTGAGCATGTCTTCGCCGGCGCGTACCGCCGCTCGGAGATCTATACGGGACTTGCGCTCGACCTCGCTCCGGACGTGATGCTCGATCCGTGGTCGCAGGGGTATCGCGTGGCGGTCAAGCGAGAGCCGTCCGATCAGGTCGTTATCCCGCCCGCGCCACTCGCCGGGGTCGGCGAGGCGTGGTCCTCGGATCATCGTCCGGAAGGGATCTTCGTCGCGGCGGGGCCGCGGATCGAGGCGGGGCGATCGGAGTCGTGGTCGCTCTGCAACATTGCTCCTCTTTCCCTGGCCCTCCTGGGGGAGCCCGTCGTCGACGGTCTCGAGGGGTCGGTGCCTCGAAGCGTCGTGTCTCCGTCCTTCTTGGAGGGCAACCCTGTGAGAGCCCGAGCATCGACAGGAGAGCGTGCGGCCGGAGGCGGTTTCTCGACCGAGGAGGCAGAGGCGGTTGCGGAGCATCTGCGGCATCTCGGCTACATCGACTAGCCGCGATTCGCTAGTCCTGCACAGGAAGGCAGTCGACTAGCTCAGAGATAGTCCCTCCGGGCTATGAGGTATCCGGCCCCGCTCTCCGATACCTCCTGAAGCTGATTCAACCACGAAGCGCATCCGTCTAACTACGTAGTGCATCCAGAGGCGGACTGGGGGAATCTGCCAGTTGTCGGGACTCGTCCTAATCGCTGGCGTCGGACTGGACGCCACGGGCACCCGGCACGACCAGGGACTGGACCGCATGTTGGGTACGAGCCGAACCGTATGGCCTCAGCGCCACACCGCCGCGCTCCTAACCGTGGCACTCCTGTCCAGCGTGCTCGTCCTCCTTCCCGCCGCTCCCGCAAGAGCTGCGCCCGGTCCCTTTGCAACTTTCAACGATCTCAAAGACAGCGCCGGCGCGCTCATCAGCGACTGCATCCGGCCGAATACCACGACGGGTTGTGTGTCCAGTAACGAGCCGAGCGCAACCGAGCTCGATATCTCGGCAGGAACAGGTTCATCGACCACACGAGGAACCGCCGGATCAGTGTTCATGGCGAACGACGGGACCAATGCGATGTTCAGGATCCGAGTTCTCGGCGATCCCTCTTCGACCGCCGGCGGTTTCCAGTCGGGACAGTGGCAAGTGGCTTTGGCCACGAAGGGCGTAACCGGCGTAACGGGTTGCAGCGTGGATGGGACGGAGACTTGGTGTCACGCTCTGACCATCGGCATCGATGGCAAGTCTCCTTCCGTGGACCGCGTGTACCTCATCCTCCCCGACGGGAACAGGGAGACGAATGTGTACACGACATCCGGTAGCTCGGTCCCCGGCACCCAAGTGACCGCCACGGGGGCGGGTGACTACTTCGTCGACTTCCAAGTTCCCATCGCGGACATCACCGCTCACATGAATGGAACGCAGTGTGGAGGCACTCTTTGCGATGGAACTACTACGAAGTACGGCGTGATCACTGCAGCAACCGAAGTGCGCGCCTTCTATGGCACATCTGCCGCGGCGAACATCGCGGTCATCAACAAGGACTACATGTCGGGGACTTCTACGAGCTTCACGGGTCTCAGGACGGTCAAGCTGAGCGAGGCAAAGTTGGGTCTTTCCAAGACGTCGACGTCGGTCAGCGGTCCCAACCCTCCGAAGCCCGGCCAAACCTCCGTCTACGACATGACGTTGAAGGCTGCGAACGAAGGTGGGAATCCGATGAGCAACATCAACATCTCGGACACGATCCCATCTGGCGTCAGGCTCATCAGCGCAACGACCACGACAGGCGGCGGCACGATCTCGTCGTCTCCCTCATCCTTGCCCGCCGACGGTCCTGCGACCATCACGTGGCAGCCAGCGACGATCGATATCGGTGGCTCTGCCACCTCCACGATCCGTGTCAGCGTGACTCCGACGGTCACTCAAAGAGGAACCTCGATAACGATCAACCCGGGCGCGAAGGGAACTTGGACCGACTCGAGCACAGCCCGCAACTTCCAGACCGGGACCGCCACCGCCTGCGGCACCTCCTGCACCAGCCCCGCTATCGATGCAGCCTCCGTCGTGTCGGTAGGCCCGGTTGCGAACAATGCGCCCGTGGCGGCTGCCGATACTGCGAGCACTGGCATCAACACTCCGGTATCGATCAACGTCCTTGCGAACGACACCGACGCTGAGAACGATCTGCTCGCCATCACGACGGCCACTCCCACCACGACGAACGGCTCTACGTCCTGTGTGGTGACTCGCCAGACAGCGACCACCGACAGCAGGACCTGTACCTTCACGCCGGCGCTCAACTTCACCGGCACAGGATCGTTCTCCTATTCGATCAACGACGACAACGGTGGTACGGCCACCGGTGCCGTCACGGTCACTGTCTCGGCCGATACCACGGCTCCGACGGTGACGGTGAATGCCAGCCCAGTGCTGATCAAGTCCGGCGGAACCTCGACCATCACCTACTCGGCAACCGAGGCTGGGAGCTACAAGATCCTTGTCGGGGGCACGGACTGCTCGTCCGGCACAGAGGTCGATTCGGGCAGCTACACCACGGCAGGCGCAAACCAGACGTTCTTGCTTGCCGCCTCGTCGTTGGTCGAGGGATCGAACACGATCCGCGTATGCGTGACCGACGCCGCAGGTAACCCGGGTTCCAACACCACGACCGTCACGAAGGACACCGCTGCCCCCGACACCTCGATCGTCACCGGTCCTTCCGGCAAGGTCGCCTCGGCCAGCGCCAGCTTCACCTACAGCTCGACCGAGTCCAACTCCACCTTCGAGTGCAAGCTCGACTCCGGTTCCTTTACCACCTGCCCTGCGGCCGGCACCAGCTACTCGTCGCTGAGCCAGGGCTCGCACACCTTCTCGGTGCAAGCGACCGACCAGGCGGGAAACACCGACGACAGCCCCGCGTCGGTGACCTTCGTCGTCGACACCGTCAAGCCGGCGTCGTCGGGTTCGGCCACCACCCCGACCAAGGCCTCGCCCATCACCGTCACCTACTCGGCCACCGACGCAACCGCAGGTCTCACCACCGTGGCGCTGTGGGTCAAGGCTCCGGATGCGCTCACCTACTCCAAGGTCGACACCGCCACCATCACCGGCGACCCCACCACCAAGACCGGCTCGCTGAGCTTCACGCCCACCGGCAACGGTGCCTACAGCTACTACACGATCGCCACCGACGCGGCCGGAAACGTCGAGGACGCTCCCGAGACCCCCGACGGCACCGTCACCTACGACACCACCAAGCCGGTGGTCACGTTGACCGCCCCCGCCGACTCCACCACGCCGATCTCCGATCAGACCCCCGACTTCACCGGTGTCGCCGAGACCACCGACGGCACCGTCACCATCAAGGTCTACGCGGGGTCTTCGATCCCCACTAACGGC
>DASZOC010000035.1:0-21175 GCA_035550975.1 Actinomycetota bacterium
CCGGTGAACCGGCCGCCCCTTTAGGTTCTCTCGCCGGCGCGGTGGCCGGCCTGCGTCAGCTCTGCTGCGTCAGCTTCGCCACGTCAGCAGGTTCTTCAGCATCTGATAGCCCGCGTAGGTGACCCCGTAGTCGGCGACGCCGAACGGGTTGTCGTATGCGTCGGTCGGCATCGGTAGCACGGCTCCGATGATCCGGATACGACCGCCCTTGAAGGCGATCTCTCCGTAGGTGACCTTCGTCCTGTCACCGGTCGTGCCGACCGCGACCTGCTTGCCCCACGCCTTTCCCCACACCTTCTGCGGGATCGACCACACCGGGGACGTGTCTGCGCGGCCCCCGTTCGGGTTCTGGATCGAGTACCCGATCGGGACCGCCTCGTAGGTCTGACGCCGGTGGACCTCGCCGCCGCTCTGGCCTTCGGCTGCTCCCGGCTGGTCGATCTTCCTGGCCAGCGGGTGCGAGTACGTCACGTCCTTGCGCCTCGTCGCGAAGTTCACATAGCCGAGGTAGTGGTTCGCGCTCTCCGCCGGCGCCTTGACGATCTTCATGGCTTGCAGCATCCCGAGAGCCGCATCCGTCAGGACCAGGTTTCCGTCGGTGCGCGACACCCAACGCCGCAGCTTCTTCGCGAGCTTCGGATAGACCTTGTTCGTGATCACGATCGTGTCGTAGCGCTTCTGCCACGCCGTCTTCGTGCGGATTTGACGTGGCGTGAGTTTCTCGAGACCCGGACGAACGAACGGCTTGAGGTCCTGCCAGAACCTCATGTTCGTGGCTTTGTAGCCGATCTGCCCGGGATCGGGCCAACCCTTTTCCTTCGTGAAGTCGATTTTGAAGTTGAAGAGCCCGGCCCTGTCGCCACCTTCGATGCGGATCCGGTAACGCCCCGGCACCGGCAGATTCGCGTGCAAAGCCTGTCCGGCCTGCACGTAGATCGGCGACTGGTTGAAGTAGCTGGCAACCAGCTCCCACTCCTCGCCTTGGACGAGGTCCTCCTGGGGCTTCTTACGCTCCAGCCGCGCTTCGCTCGCCGCACAACCGCCCACGCCTTGTGCGTTGGCGCAGGTCAGAGACACGGCGATGCCGCCGTTGTAGACGCCCTTGTTGGGACCCTTGACGTCGAACTCGAACGTGTAGTCGTTGTCGGCGCGCAGGCATGGGTCGGCGGGGCACGCGCTGGGGATGTCTTTTTGCGGTGGCAGCTTCGTGAACTTCGGAGGAGCTTCGAACCGGCTCGTCTTCTCCGACACGAAACCGCGGTTGTGGACGTAGCCGACGCGCCCCTTGACGCCGAACCGCTTGCGTTCCGGCTTGAGGCTGTAGTTGATCATCGAATAGATGAGCGACTTGTTGCCGTCGACGTGGAGCTGCTCGGCGTCGGGGGAGAAGCACGACCCGATGCCGCAGTTACTGACGTGGCTGAGGCTCATCTCGTTGTCGATGCCGTCGGCGTTCAGGCCGATCGGAGAGTCGATCCAGTTCCCCAGCGCGCCGGTAACGGTGTAGTCGATCGTGTCCCAGATCGTGCCCCACTGGACCCCGTAGACGCGTGGGTCGTTCTCGGGCGCATCGTTCGGCTTGATCAGCGGCGACCACGCGAGCCGTTTCTCCGCGTCGGCCCACGCGCCTTTCACCGTCTGCAGCACGCGCTGGTTCTTGCCGTACGGTCGTTCCGACCCGCCGATCAGGGTGAACGAGAACGCGCGGTCGATGAGCTGACCGTGCAGGTCGATGCCGCCGGTCCACTTCGGGTCCCCCTGCGCGTCCTTGGGGCCTATCTGCTGAAGCACCTTCCCGTAGCTGATCGACTCGGGTTCCGACCACGGCGTGTAGGGGCGGAAGGTGTATCCCTGCTCCGGCCAGTCGCGGTTGAGGTCCATGCCGTTGCCGTTGTAGCGCTGATAGAACTGCGTACCGGTGGTGCGATCGCCTCGGACCCAACCATCCGGGTTCGGATAGATGAAGTAGACGACCGAGCGCTTGAGCGCGTCACCCGCAGTAACCGACTTCTTCGGCGTCGCTTCGAGCAGAGGGTGGGGGATCGGCTCTTCGTTCGCGCACTGGTCGAGGTTCGGCGCCTGCTCGCACGCCGCCCACGTCACGAGGTCCTCGACCGCACGCGTCCCTCCCTCGGCCCCCGCGCGCTCGATCCCGTGGATCGACAGCGGGAAGACGAAGTAGTCCTTGTCGCGGTTAGGGACGGACTCGTCGGTCACACGCACCATCACGAGAGGGAGGCGCTCGCGCGTTACGCCCTCACCGTTCGAGGTGCTGGCGGTCACCGGCAGCCCTGCCGAGCGGAACGCCTTGCACGCTTTCTCGGGATTGGCCACGTAGTGGCCGCGACAGTCGAAGTCCTCGTGCAGGTTGTAGATCTCCATGAAGTTTTCGAACCCCTCGAGGCTCTCGAGGAAGCTCAGTCCCGCGTGGAGCTCCTGGAACTGCAGGAAGTCCACCGCGCAGACACGGCCTTTCGCGAACGGCGAGTAGCCCGGCTGCCCCTGGTTGCACCCGTGCGGGTCGGGGAACACGCGGCCGTAAGCGGCGTATTGCTCTTCGGTCGTCGCGACGGGCCCGGCCACCCGTACCTCGTCCGGCGCGACCGCGGCCGCGCCCAGGGGTGGGACCGCCGATCCCGACGCCTGCGCGGTTATGCCTCCGAAGACGAGGCCAACAAGAGTTAGTCCGACCAGGATCCGCTGCATTGTGAGTGCCCCCATCCGCTCGCCACGACCGCTTCGCGACAAATGTACCGGTCTTCCCAAGAAATGGCGTTCGCCGGGGCCCGGGATCAGCGGGCGTAGTTCGTGAGCAGGCGCACGATCCGGTCCTCGAGACCCTTCGACGAGTAGTAGGACGTTCCCGCCGACAGGATCGAGAACGCCGCCCAGCTCTGCGTCTTCTTCAGCCACACCCATCCCGACAGCGCGCTGACGTTGCGGAGGGAGCCCGTCTTCGCCCGCAGCTTGACGCCGTGAAGGCGGTCCTCCAGCGTCCCCTCGCCCCCGCGCGGCAACCCGTCACGCAGGACCTCGTAATACGGCTTCGTCTCTTCGACGGCGGTCAACAGCTTCACGATTCCCAGCGGCGACACGCGGTTCGAATACGAGAGGCCCGAGGCGTCGTACGCCGCCAGCGTCACGTTGTGGTCGAGGGCGAACGCCTCGATCGCGTCGGCGCCCTTCGCGATCGACCCGGGCGCGCCGAAGGTTTCGGCCCCCAGACGCTTCCCGAGGACCTCGGCGAAGAAGTTCGACGACGACCGGTTCATGTAGCGAACGATCCGCCATAGCTGTTCCGACTGGACCGCCGCGACCGGCGTCGTGCTCGCCGGCATGTATCCGCTTGCGGGATGGCCGCGCACGGGAACGCCGAGCGCTTCGAGCCTGCGCGTCAGCGCGCGGGCCGCGCGCCACTCCGGGTTCGACACGTGGCGTCCCTCCGCGCTGTTGCCGTTGAACGTCAACGCGGTAGGAAGTGCGATCTCGGTCGCGGGGAAATAGCTCTCCCATCCGTGGGCGAACCAGTCGCGCGCGAAATAACCGCGGCTTCCGAGGACGCGGCCTTCGATCTTCGTCACCGTCGCCGCGATGCCACGGGCGAGGTCGCTGAGGTCGGTAGCCCGGATCGGCAACGACGACGCGTACGGCCCGCCCGCCGTGACGGAGGGATCGCCGCGGCCCGTGATCCACAGATCACCTTCGATGACGCCGGTCAGTGACGGAGCCGACGTCGCGTACGCACTGGTCTCGATCGTCGTCCTGGGCGCGAGACGGTCGAACAGCGCCATCGACATGAGCAGCTTCTCGTTCGAAGCCGGCGCGCGTTTGGTCTTCGGCGCTCGCTGGTACAGCACGCGCCCCTCGTCGTGCACGACCATGCCGATCCGTTTGCCCGCCGAGATGTGATCGATCCGCTTCTTCCAGTACGGGCGCGCATGCGCGGGCGCGCTCGTCGCCAGTACGCACGCGATGAGTAAGAGAAGGGCCGCCCGCCGCATCTGCCTATCGTCGCGTGCCCCGTTCGGGTACGCGATACGTAGTTGGCTTGGGTCGTCTGTCTACGAGCTCGAGTCGAAGAGAGTGGGGTCTTGCGGGAAGAAGCTCAGTTGTCCCGGATGGTCCGGCACGCGCTTGCTCTCCGGACGGTCGATGACGAACGCGAGCCGGTGGTAGGCCTGCTGGCGGCGCAGCTCGAGCTCGCGCCCCTTCGCCCGCTTCTGCTCTTCTGCGTAGCGCCGCTCGGCTGCCGTGATGGCCTCGTCGATCAGCAGCGATTCCCACTCCGGAAGCTGCGGCTGTTCCATGTCCTGCCCTCCCCGGTTAACCCTTCCAGCCCCGTTGCCGATGATGGGGGGAATCGGAGTATGAGTGACATCATCCTCCCGGCCCTGGATTTGGGTCCCGCGAATTCTTGTAATTAGGGTCGCGGCCGCTAGTGGCGGGTGCGGGCGCGTTTGTGGGCGTCCATCTCCTTGCTGGCCTTGATGCCGCGATCGCGCAGCGCGAAGAAGATCAGGCGCTTGCGATCCATCTTGAAGAATCGCTTGGCGTGTTTGCGCAGCGCGCGCTGGTCGATGTCGATGCCGAGGCCGGGCCCCGCCGGGACCGCCAGCGTTCCCTTGTCGTGCAGGAACGGTCGGTCGAGCATGGCGTCCCGTGCCTCCGGTACCCATCCCGGTGGATCGAGCGGGTATTCGAGCTCCTTCGTATCGCCCGAGCCGGACGCAACGAACAGTTGCAAGTTGACCGCGAACCCGACGCCGTTCGTCCATGTGTGCGGCGTGTAGACGAGGCCGGCTTCGCGGCACCGCTGGATGATCCGCCACGTCTGTGCGATCCCACCCGTGAACATCGCGTCGGGCTGCAAGATCGAATAGCACTTGCGGTCGATCATCATCGCGAGCTCGGCATACCCCGCGGTGTGGAGCTCTCCGCCGGCGATCGACACGTCGGAGTACGCGGTAAGGGCGACGAGATCGTCGTACGCGTCCATCGGAAGCGGTTCCTCCAGCCACGCGACCGCGTTGTCGCGGCATACGTCCGCGAACCGCTTCGCGCGAGCAAGGTCCCAGAGGGGAGCATCGGCGACCGCGGTGACGCGCCACGCCTGATTCGCGTCGACGCCGATCGACATCCGATCGCCCACGGCGGCAGCCGTCGCCCGCACCTGTGCGACATCGCGCGCTTCGTCTTCGTGCACGCGGATCTTGATCGAGCGGAAACCTTCGTCGAAGCGACGCTGCGCCTCCTCGACGCGCTCTTCGGGTGTACGGACCTCGCCGGTCGACGCGTACAGCCGCACCGACGGCGTTCCCGAGCCCGGCGCGAGCAACTCGTAGACGGGCTTCCCGGCGTGCTTGCCGGCGATGTCCCAGAAGGCAGGTTCTATCCACCAGTTCCGCCATCCGAGATAGGACATCTCTCGAAGGCGTTGCTGGACGAGGTCGATGTCGAGCGCGTCTTCTCCGACGAGGTAAGGCCCGAGCAACTGTCCGAGGCCCTCGCGCTCGCGTCCGATCGCGGGACCGGCGCTCCACCCCTCGACGCCGTCGGCGGTGACGATCCGGATCAGCGTCGCACGGTTCTCGTTCTGGGGGAAACCGGGGATCCAGCTCGGCCGGAACGTCGCGGGAAGACGGGCCGCGAAGTGATACAGCTCGACCAGGGCCACAGGATCTCGGCGAGGTGTGGACATGCCGGCAGGCTAGCGGTTCATTTATGGCTGCGGGGGGTCGACAATGGATAAGTGAGAACGACGACACCTCGCTCCGCGCTCGGATTGCTCCTGCTTGCCGTCGCGGTCGCGGCCACTACGCTCGTGCCCGCAGCAGCACAGGCCCCGGAGCCAAAGCTCGTCGACGAGAGCCTCCAGGCGTTGGAGGGACTGGTCGGAAAGGCCGGCGAGCATTGCTCGCTGAAGGACGCGGGCGATGACGAGACGTCCACCGACACGAAGCTCCCTTACGTGTACTGCGACGACGGTCTGCCGCCGAGGGGTGGTGGTGCCAACGGCATCCCGGTCCCCGTCGCGTATCACTCCGGCAAATCAGGCGACGACTTCAGCCGTTTGCCGCGCGTCGCTACCGCCGAGGAGATCGCGGAGAAGAATGCACGGTTCGATCTTCGTCCCGATGCCGCCGGCGACCGGGTGACCCTCGATGTGAACGTGACCTTGCCGCCCTCTCCCGGCATCGCCGCCGAGCATGGGCAGCCGTGGCGATCGATGAGGGTGCCGCGCGGCGGCTATCCGGTGATCGTGCTCATGCACGGTTGTTGCGGCGGGAACAAGAACAGCTGGGAAGCAGGCACTGTCGATGCCGCGGGTGAGAAGTGGCACCAGAGCAACGCTTGGTTCGCGTCGCGCGGCTACGTGGTCGTCACGTACACCGCCCGCGGGTTCCGCAACATGAACGACCAGGGTTCGACCGGGACGACGCAGCTCGACTCACGTCGCTTCGAGATCAACGACTACCAGTACCTCGTCGGGCTCCTCGTCGATCACGACGCGCAGCGACGCGCCGCCGGCAAGAGACCGATCTTCAACGTGAACCCCTCGAAGATCGGTGCAGTCGGCGGTAGCTACGGCGGAGGTTTCTCGTGGCTCGCGGTGACCGACCCGCGGTGGGCGAGTCCGGCGACCAGGACGCGGATCCGGCTCCGGGCTGCGGCTCCCCGCTACGGATGGGCCGACCTGCTCGAGTCGCTCGTCCCGAACGGTCATTACAAGGAGAGGGACCACGACACCGGCAAGACGGTGGTGCCGACGACGAAAGTGGCCGGTGCTCGGTCGCGGCATCCGTTGGGCGTAGAGAAACAGAGCATCGTGTCGCTGCTCTATGGAACCGGCAACGCGGCCGCTACCAACCACACGACGTTCCCCGACTACCTGCACGAGGCCTACCAGCGGCTCCAGGCGGGCGAGCCGTACGACGGCGATCCCGTGCTCGAGCAGGTAGCGCAGTGGTTCCTCGAGGATCGGTCGGCCTATTACCAGCAGAGGTTCTGGAGGCAGGTCGCGCGCGGTCTTCGGGTGCCGGCGTTCGTCGCCGCGACGTGGACGGACCCCCTGTTCACGGCCCGGGAGTCGGGGCTGCTCATGTACAACAAGCTGAAGCGGATGGTGCCGAAGTATCCGATCCAGATGTATCTCGGCGACTACCAACACTTCACCGCGAACAAGGCCAAGGAGTGGAACGACCTCTGCGGCGACGACCACCACGTCTGCACGCTGGACGACTACAAGACGGCCGACGGCACCTATGACTTCGACCGTGCTGCGACGAGGGTCCGGCAGGGCGTGACGTTCAGGATGAACCGCTTCCTCGACTTCTACCTGCAGGCCGAGGGCAACAAGCCCCGGCGCAAGGTGTGGGCGACGACGACGATCTGCCGCGCGAACGCGACCGAAGCCGTTCCGGCCGACGAACCGGGTATCGAATATGCCGCCGGGTCATGGCGCGCTCTCGCCCGTGACAGCAGACGGTTCGCGTGGTCGGGCGGTGGGGTTGCCACGACGACGACCTCGTCGACCGCGACCGACAACCACGCCTCCGAGAGCGACCCCGCCTATCGCGTCGCGCAGCCCGACAAGTGCTACACGACGCAGAACGCGCAGGCGTCGCCGGGCGTGGTCCAGTACCAGCAGCCGGTCGGAGAATCCTTCACGATGATGGGCCTGCCGTCGTTGAAGCTGACCTATTCCGCCTCGGCCCCCGCAGGCGACTACTGGATCGCGGCGCGCTTGTTCGACAAGGCTCCCGATGGGTCGATCACGCTGGTCACGCGCGGGATCTGCAGGGTGAACGAGAACTCGGATCCGGACGCCGGCTGCGAGATCTTCGAGCTGTGGGGCAACGGGTGGACGTTCGAGAAGGACCACTCCGTCCTGCTCGAGATCACGCAGGCCGACACGCCGATGTTCCGCCGCAACAACTTCCCGTCGACCGTCGCGTTCAAGGCTGCCGAGATGAATCTGCCCGTGACCAACGAGTCTTTGAGGAGAGATTTCCGGGACTCGCCGTAGCCTCGCGTCGATGCTGACGGTCGACGAAGCCCGAGCCAGGATCCTCGCCGCGTTCTCGTCACTCCCGTCGATCGACGTTCCCATCCGTGAGGCGCTCGGGATGGTTCCGACTCACGACGTCGTGGCTCCGCATCCGTCTCCTCGTTTCGACAACTCGGCGATGGACGGCTACGCGGTGAGGCGAGCAGACCTCGGAGATGTGCCGGTCACGCTGGAGGTGATCGGTGAGGCCAGAGCGGGTTCTCCTCCCTCTGGTGAAGTGGTTGCCGGCACCGCGATCGCGGTCATGACCGGCGCGCCCGTCCCCGCGGGAGCAGACGCGGTCGTGCCGATCGAGGACGCAGACGAGGATGCCGGCCGGGTGACGGTGCGCGCGGCCCCCCCGGGGCACGGCCACATCCGTCCCGCGGGAGACGACGTCCGCGCAGGCGACCTGCTGGTGCCGGCGGGTCGGGAGCTGGATGCCGGGGAGCTGGCGATGCTGGCGACGATGGGTCTGTCGCCCGTCCCGGTTCACCGCCGGCCGCTGATCACGGTGCTCTCGACCGGTGACGAGCTCGTAAGGCCCGAGGTCGAGCCCGGGCCCGGCCAGATCCGCGACTCGAACTCGGTCGCGTTGGCCGCGCTCGTGCGCGCCGCGGGAGGCGAAGTACGAGTCCGGGGCCCCATCGCCGACGACAGGACCGAAGTAGAACGCGCGCTGGGAAACGCGGCCGCCGGGTCCGATCTCGTGGTCTCGTCTGGTGGGGTGTCGGTCGGCCGCTACGATTTCGTGCGCGACGTCATCGAGCAGCGCGGGCGTCTCGATCTGTGGCGCGTGGCGATGCAGCCGGGCAAGCCGGTCGTCTCGGGCGCGATCGACGGGACGCCGTTCCTCGGCCTTCCCGGCAACCCCGTGTCGATCCACGTCGGCTTCGAGCAGTTCGTCCGGCCCGCGATCCGAAAGATGCGCGGTTGTCGCGAGGTTCTCCGTCCCGTCGTGCGGGCGCGCATCGGCCACAGGATCGAGAAGAAGCCGGGGCGGCTCCACTTCGTGCGCGTGCGCCTGTCGTTCGAAGGCGGTGAGGTGGTTGCGACGCCCACGGGGCCTCAGGGATCGCACATCCAGTCGAGCTTGTTGGACGCTCACGGCGTCGCGCGCTTCGATGTCGACGAGACCGTGCTGGACGCGGGGGCGGAGGTGACGGTGGAGGTCTGGAGGCTCCCGTGACGTTCGACGCGGTGATCGTGTGTGGTGGCACCGGTCGCAGGCTCGGAGGGATGGACAAGGCGGCCGTCGTCGTCGGGGGCCGCACGTTGCTCGAGCGCGCCGCCGCTGCCGTAGCCGGTGCGCGCCGCACGATAGCGGTCGGCCCGGCGCGAGCTACGTCGTCCGTCGTCACGTGGACGCAGGAGGAGCCACCGGGGGGTGGTCCGGCCGCGGCGCTCGAAGCGGGCATCGGACTGGTCACCGCGGAGCTGGTCGCGGTCGTGGGGGTGGACTTCCCCCTGCTCGGCGCCGAGACCATCGCGCGCCTGGCAGCAAGCGTGGGAGCCGCCGACGGCGCGATCCTGCGGGACGGCGCGGGTCGTGACCAGTTCCTCGCCGGCGTCTACCGCACCTCTTCGCTCCGGCGCGCTCTGGAGGCTCGCCGCAACCGCGGCCGCGCGATGAGAGACGTGGTGGCGTCGCTCGACCTACAGGTGATCGTCGACGAGGAGGCCGCACGCGACTGTGACACGTGGGATGCCGTGCGCGTCGCAGAGGCGACGCTCGCCGCGCGTGACACGTAGCCTTCGTAGCCGGTTCGGCCGCGCGGCGGCTAGACCTGGATCTTGCAGCTCGACACGCCGCGTTTCTCGAGGTACTGCTGGTGGTAGTCCTCGGCCTCGTAGAACTCCGTCGCGTCCTCGATGACCGTCACGATCGGACGCCGGTGACGGCCCGACGCGTTGCGCTGCGCGAGTGATTCGGCGGCCGCGGCTCTCTGATCGTCGTCGTGCACGAAGATCGCGCTGCGGTATTGGCGGCCCACGTCCGGCCCCTGGCGGTTCAGCTGGGTGGGGTCGTGGGCCTCCCAGAACACCTCGAGAAGCTCGTCGTAGGAGATCTGGTCGGGGTCGTAGGTGACCTCGACGACCTCGGCATGGCCGGTCCGGTCGCTGCACACCTGCTCGTAGGTCGGGTTCGGGAGATCGCCACCCATGTATCCGACGCGCGTCGCCTTGACGCCGGTCGACAACTGCCGGAAGGCGGCCTCTACTCCCCAGAAGCAGCCTGCTCCGAACGTGGCCTTGTGCAGCATCGGCATCCTCCTCGTCAGATCCGACCCCAACGGTAGCGAACGGCGTCCGCTACCAGGAACGTCCGGCCCGTCGCGGCGGTCCGAAGTAGGCGCTCGGGGCTAGGCGCTCTCGCGGACGACGTCGCCCGCCTTCTTGTCCCGGCGCATCCCCACGAACCGCGGGTGGCGCAGCCGGCCGTCGGTCGTCCATTCGCCGAACGCGATCTGCGCGACCAGCTTCGGCTCGATCCAGTGCACGTTCTTCCGCACGGGCGGTGGACCCGCGAAGGGCGACTCCGGGCGCTCCAGCGGAGCCATCTCGTCGTACAGAGCGCGCAAGGTCTTGCTGTCATAGCCGGTCCCGACCTTGCCGGCATAGCGCAGCTCGTCGCCGTCGTAATAGCCGACCAACAACGCGCCGAACGAATGGCGGGCGCCCTGCGGGTCGGTGAAGCCGCCGATCACCAGCTCTTGCTCGTTCGAGCACTTGAACTTGAGCCATTCCTTCGACCGCCCCTTCGTGTACGCCGACGCGGCTCTCTTCGCGATCAAGCCCTCCCAACCCTTCTTGCACGCCTCGCGGTAATACGTCTCGCCCTCTTCTTCTATGTGGTTCACGAAGCTCAGCGGTGCCCGCCATCGCAGCGCCTTCTTCAGAAGCGCCTTGCGTTCCAGCAGAGGTCGTCTCGTGACGTCGCGGCCGTCGAGGTAGATGACGTCGAAGACGAAGTACACGACGGGGACGCTCGTCCGCTTCGCCTGTTGCAGCAGTGCGAAGCTGGTGTGGTCGCCCTCGACCGCCGCGATCTCGCCGTCGACGATGAGATCGCCCTCCTGCTTCGCGAGCGCGGCCGCGACCTTCCGATACGACCCCGTTAGATCGAGCCGGTTGCGCGACAACAGCTTGACCCCGTCACGTTTCTTGAACGCGAGACATCGGATGCCGTCGAGCTTGGGCTCGTAGACCCAGTCCGGGTCCGAGAAGGGGTCGCGCGTCAACGTCGCGAGCATGGGCTGTACCCACGCGGGCTGGCGCGGCACGTCTACCGGCGGGTCAGGCGCGCACGTCGAAGCGAAGGAGCGACCCGACGCCGTCGCGGGGGCCGTGCTCCGGCCCGAGCGACGGGATGACGCGCACGTCTGCGCCGGTGCCGAGCGCCGCTCGCACGATGACGTCACGCGCGCGGCCTTCGACGACGTCACCGAGACCCAAGCCTTCGAGCGCGCCGCGGTCGACCGAGCACTGGTTCGGATCCGCGTCGACGAAGAACGCGGCTCGCTCCTCGATGTCGGAGGAGATCAGCAACGTCCCGACCTGCGACATCCGCAACGCGGCCATCGTGCGTTCCCAACCTTCCGTCGCAAGGTCGTCTTGGCCCCGCTCCTCCTGGAACTTCTCGAGGAGCGCTTTGATGCGCTGTCCGACGTAGGCGCTCAGCGCCTGTTCGAGCTCGTCCTGGATCTCGCTGAGGTCGTTCGGGTGCACGTCGACGTCTATCAGCAGCGGCCCGATGTTGTCCGCGGCGTGGTTCTTCAGGTGGCGTACGGCGCTGACGTCTCCCGCGACCAGGATGAACTCGAGGTTCTCCGCCTGCGCCACGCGCCCGAGCTCGTCGGCGACCTCTTTCGCGTTCGCCTCCCACAGGTTCTCCGCGCGCCGCTGGAAGCGTGCTTGCGCCCAGCCACCGGGCTGCGGCATCGCTACGTCCTGCTTGGTGAGGTCGCGCTCGACCTCGATCGAGCGTGTGATCGACTGCTTGTGCACTACGTGGATCTCGGCCCCCGTGCGATCTGCCAGCACGACGGCGTACGACGGGTTCGCCTGCTCCCACTCGATCAATGGAACGAGGTTCGGAACGGGGCCGAACGTGATGTCGTCTGCAACGGGACGCGCGAGGTGCCGTTCCAAGACGACCGAAGACCCCGAGACGATCAGGATCAGCCCGTCGCCGAGGAGGTGGGCGCGATCGACCCGTTCCTCCAACGCGTTGAGACTGTCTTCGGGTGCTCCGGCCTCGGCGGCTCGTTCCCGCAGCGCCTTGAAGCGCAGGTTCGTCTCTTCCCAACCCTGCGCGCGCGCCGCTTCGGTATTCAGATACACCGACACGAAGGGGCCCTTCGCATGCAGCAACCGGTCGGGCAGCAGAGCGCGCGTAGTGGTGGTCATCGGTCCTCCTTGGCTTGTGCTCGTTTGCTTTCCCTTACCCGGCTGGCCTCGTCAATCAACGCCCCGGGTGGGCACCCCGACGGGCCGGTTTCGTTCTCGCACCGGGGGGTATCGCGGGGGCATGGACACGACAACCGCGCGCGAGCGCCTCGAGAAAGAGAAAGAAAGGCTGCGTTCCATCGCCCACAACCTGGCGGAGGAGCACGACCTAGACGAGACCAACCACGACGAGAGGCCCGAAGGCGAGCTCAGCTCGATCGACCAGCACCCGGCCGACACCGGAAGCGAGACGTTCGAGCGAGAGAAGGACATGGCGATCCTCAACACGCTCGAGGACCAGCTCGTAGAGGTCGACGCGGCCCTGAAACGCGTCGAGGACGGCTCCTACGGCGTCTGCCAGGCATGCGGCAAGGAGATAGCTGCCGAACGCCTCGACGTCGTACCCACTGCGCGCTATTGCGTCGAGGACCAAGGGGCGAGGGAGGGATAGGCATGGCCGAGAACCATCCGGTGACTCCGACGGAGCAGGAGGCCGAGCACTTCACGGGTGGGCCGGGTGTCGTAGCGACGAAGAGCCAGGCGCGCGGTGCGATCGGCGGCGGAACGATCGGCGCGATCGCCGGGGCTGTGATCGGCGCGATCATCGGCTTCATCATCTTCGACGGCGCGCTCGGACTCATCATCACGGCCGTCGTCGGCGCGGTCGCCGGTTCGGTAGCGGGCGGTGTCTCCGGTGGAACGGTGAACTCGGCGAAGAACGTCGAGCGCGGAGGCGCAGACACCTAACCCGGACGAGCGCGGGCTTCTCGGTCGCGCTTACTGCGGCCGATCGACCAGGAACCAGCTGACGGCCGCGGTCGCAAGACGGCGGGGGACGAAGTGCGCTCCGTCGAAGCGACGAAATACGACGTCGTAACCCTGCTCCTCTAGCTGCGGGGCGATCGCCTCGCTCGTGCGCTCGATCGGAAGGACGCGGTCCTCGATGCCGTGCGACATGAACACCTTCGGCGACCCGCGTTCGACACCGGGGGCTGAGTATCCGGGTGAGAACGCGATGACGTGCGTGAACAGGTCGCCGTTCGTCAACCCGAGCGACAACGCATAGGACGCGCCGTCGGAGAAGCCCTCGATCGCGACGCGCTCGGGGTCGATGGTGTAGCGGGAGAAGACGCGCTTCAGAACCTTGTCGATGAACGCGACGTCGTCGCCGAAGCCGCCATAGATGAGATCCCACGACCGCTCCTCGGAGGTCGGGGAGACCAGGATCATGCCGACCTTGTCGGCCATCCCTCTGAACCAGGTGAGCCCTCCTTCGGCGGAGCCACCCGCGCCATGCAGGGTCAACGCCAGCGGGGCGGCGCGCCCGGGGACGTAGGTCCGCGGGACGTAGACGAGCGCCTCGCGGGCTTTCTCGACGTGCAGCCGGTGGAGACCCGGCTCGGCGTCTGCGGAGGTCACCCGCGCCCGGACGGTCGCGCTCAGCCGGCCCTCGTCATGACCGTCGACCGTCGCGGTTCGAGACCCGAAGATCTTGCGCAGCGGCTTCACCTGATCACCTCGCTGTTCGAGCCCACAAGATGCGAACAGCACGAGCGTGACGAGCATCGCCGGCCATCGCAGAGGAGCATCCACCTGCAGATGTCAACGCGTGGCCCGCCATGCGAATTCCGTGACTCGCGGAACGGGTCGTCGTTAGCGGCAGCGGTGGTTAGTTTGCTGCGGTGCTGAAGACGGTGACGATCGTGGCTGCATCGACGGTGGGCGTGGTGGCCGTCGTCCTCGGCGTCGAGGTGTGGCTCGCGCTGACGCGCGAGTATCTGCCGACGGCACCGGCGCTGCAGCTCGGAGGAACCTTCGGCCCGGAGGACGGGCGGCCGTTGCGTTTCGTCGTCCTCGGCGACTCGACCGCGGCGGGTCTGGGTGCCGGCTCGCCCGAGGACGCGTATGCGACCGTCCTCGCGGAACGTCTCGGGCGCGATGAGTGGCGCGTCGAGCTCCTGGCCTTCGGTGTCTCGGGAGCACGGGTGCGCGACGTTCGGGAGGAGCAGGTGGCTCTGGCAGTTGCCGCCGAGCCGGATCTGGTCTTCGTCGGCATCGGCGCCAACGACACGACCCACCTCACGTCGCTCGCGGACGTGGAACGCGATATGGACGTCGCCCTCGAGCGCCTCGTCGCGACGGGAGCGACGATCGTCGTCGCGGGCCCCCCCGATATGCGCGCGGCCGCATGGCTGGAGCCTCTCCGAACGCTTGCCGGATGGCGGGGCCGCCGCGTCGCTGCGGTCATCGCGGGTGTCGCCGAGCGGCACGACGTTCCGGTGGTGCCGCTTGCGGAGAAGACGGGTCCGTACTTCGCTTCGCATCCCGAGGATGCGTACGCGACCGACGATTTCCACCCCGGTCCCGGTGGCTACCGCGCATGGGCAGACGCGATCTACCCGGTCTTGACGCAAGCTCTTGCCAGCCCGCGCTGAGCATCCGCGCCGCGCGTGGTTCAGAATGGCGTCCGTGGAACCCGTCTATCGCCCGGTCATCGCCTTCGCTCTGTCGCTGATGAAGGTGATGCGCTGGAACGTTCATACCAGCGGCGCCGAACACATCCCGTTGTCGGGCCCCGCAGTGATCGCGACGAACCACGTTGGCTATCTCGACTTCGTCTTCGTCGGAGCCGCCGCCCGCGAGCGCAAGCGGCTCGTGCGTTTCCTGGCCAAGGCGGAGGTGTTCGACCACAAGATCGCGGGTCCCTTGATGCGCGGGATGAAGCACATCCCGGTCGACCGCTTCGGGCGCGCGAGCCAGGCGATCGACGCCTCGGTCGCAGCCCTGAGGCGCGGAGAGATCATCGGGATGTTCCCCGAGTCGACGATCAGCCGCTCGTTCGTCCCCGCGGCAGGTAAAACGGGGGCCGCGCGGATGGCGATGCTGGCCGGCGCCCCCTTGATCCCCGGCGCGGTGTGGGGCACGCAACGCATCCTGACCAAGGGACGTCCGAAGAACTTCCAGCGCAACATCGACATCCACGTCGCCCTCGACGAGCCCGTTCCGTACGATCCGGACGAGGACCCGGAGAAGGTGACGCTCGAGATGATGCGGCGCATCGAGACCCTCGTCGATCGCGTTCAGCGCAACTACACCCAGCAGCCGGCGGGACCGGATGACATGTGGTGGCTGCCGGCGCACCTGGGTGGGACCGCGCCGACCGTGGAGGAGTCGCTCGCGCTGAACGCGCGCGAGGCGGAGGAGCGGCGCGCCCGGCGGCAGAAAGCGGCGGAATCGCGTCGCGAACAGGACCGGTAGCGCCGTGGCACCCCCCAACGACGATGGTCGCCGCCAGGAGCTCGACGCGCTCCTCGACGACCTCTCCTACGAGATCACCGCGGCGCGCTCGACGGGTCTCGACAAGGCCGAGAACCTGCGCGCGATCGCCCGCCGCATCAGAGACATCGCTTCGAACATCGATGCCCTAGCCGGTTCGATAGTGGCGGAGAAACAAGCCGCCGACCGCTGACGGGCAAGCTAGCCGTTCGCGGCAGGAACCGGGATCGCGATCGACGGTGCTGGGTCGAGCCCGCGAAGGCCGTTCCAGGCGAGGTTCACGAGGTGCGCGGCGACGACCTCGCGCTTCGGCTTGTCGGTGTCGAGCCACCACTGGCCGACGAGCGCGACCATCCCGACCAGAGCCTGTGAGTACAACGGCGACAGCTTGATGTCGAAGCCGCGGCGGGCGAACTCGCCGCGCAAGATGTATTCGACCTGCATAGCGATGTCGCCGATGACGCTCGCGAGCGTCCCGGTCGAGCTGGCGACGGGGGAGTCGCGGACCAGGATCCGGAATCCGTCCGGCTCGTCCTCGATATAGGTCAGGAACGACAGCGCCGCCTGTTCCAGCAGCGCGCGCGGGTGATTGCCTTGGAGCGACGCCGTGATGCGACCGAGCAGCGCCTGCACCTCGCGGTCGACGATGACCGCGTAGAGGCCTTCCTTCCCGTTGAAGTGCTCGTAGACGACCGGCTTCGTGATCTGCGCGCGGCTGGCGATCTCCTCGACCGACGCGGCTTCGTAACCGCGTTCCGCGAAGACGGACCGTCCGACGTCGAGCAGCTGTGCACGACGTTCTTGCCCCGTCATGCGCAACTTGCGCTCCTTGCCCGTCACGCGCGCGGCCTAGGCGGCCGCGCGTTTGGCAGCGAGCTGCTTATCGGAAACCGTCTTGACGTCCGTCGCAAGCCCGACGAGCTTCATCAGCCGGATCAGACCGGCGCTGACGTCGATCTGGTAGGGGCGCAGCCCGTGTACCGCGGAGCTCGGGAACGCGTGGTGGTTGTTGTGCCACGACTCGCCGAACGAGATCAACGACATCATCCAGTTGTTCGTCGAGAAGTCGGTGGTCTGGTACGGGCGGTTGCCGTAGAAGTGGCAGATCGAGTTGATGCTCCAGGTCACGTGATGAAGCATGAAGATCCGGACGAGGCTGCCCCACAGGAACGCGGTGACACCGCCGCGCAGCGTGCCGGTGATCATCAGCCCGGCGACCGCGGGAAGAGCGAAGCTGATGAGCGCCCATAGAGGGAACATCCTGTCTATCCAGCGCATCGCCGGGTCCCGGACGAGGTCGGGGGCCCAGCGCCTGGCCGACGTCTGCTCCTCGTCGAAGAACCAGCCGATGTGCGCGTGCCACAAGCCCTTCAGGACCCCCTTGATCCCGGGCCCCTCGTCCAGGTGCGGTGAGTGGGGGTCGCCGGGTTGGTCGGAGAACGCGTGGTGGCGGCGGTGGTCGGCCACCCAGCGGATGACCGGCCCCTGGATCGCCATCGAGCCCGCGATCGCGAACGCGTGACGGACCCAGCGCTTGGTCTGGAAGCTCTGGTGCGTGAAGAGGCGGTGGAAGCCGACCGTCACGCCGAACCCGGTGAACAGGTACATGCCGAGCGCGATCGAGGCGTCCACGGTCGACAGCCCGGTGCCCCACAGGCTCCACGCCGCGGCGACGAACCCGAGGAAGGGGACGATCGTGACGATCAGCACCAGCCTCTTCTGGAGCGTGGCGGTGGATCGACCCAGCGGATACACGCCGGGTACGGCGGGCTCGGGTTCCGGCGCGGTGGTGATCGGTCGTTCGAGAACGGTGCTCACGGGCTCTCCCAGATCGGAATCTACGGTTACGGAACCGTAACTTACCCGGCCGTAGGCTCAGCGTCAACCCGCACACGCAGGGTGGGTCAGCTGCGGGCGTGTTTCCACTCCCGGAAGCGTCGTTCCAGCTCGGCCCCGTCGCGCGGCGGGGGCTTCGTCGCGAGCCACGCCGCCCGCTTCTTGTCGTCGAGGACGACCCACTCGTAGCCGTAGGTACGCGGCCCGGCCCAGTGCGGCTCGACCCATTGCTCGGCCTTGAGCTCGGCCACGACCGCGTATCCCACCTTCGGGCGACCGGCCCAGAAGTCGTCGATGTCGAACAGGGCCGACCCGCGGGTCCGTGACCGGATCTCGTGCAGCGACGAGTACTCGCCGAGCCACGCGATCTGGATCCGCGCCCGGCCTACGACGAGACCTCCGTGCAGCTTCAGCCAGACCCCGTCGTCGGGGAATGCCCCCGTCTTGTATGCCGGTCCCCGCGTCGAGCGGGTCTCGACGCCGTAGGTCCACCGCGGCGCTCGCGCGTCGCCGGTGAGGTGCTCGAGCTTGCGGATCAAGACGTGATCGGCCACGACCCGAGATTATTCGCCGTCCACCGAAGTGCTATCCGCGGCTACCCTCGGAGGGAATCGGGCGCTTGCGGCAGGTGTTCGCGCAGACACACGCGAACGAGCATCAGGAGGCGACATGAAGCTCGAAGGGATCCACCACGTAACCGCGATCACCGGCGACGCACCCGCCAACGTCGAGTTCTACGCCGGCGTGCTCGGCCTGCGTCTCGTGAAGAAGACGGTCAATCAGGATGACCCGACCGTGTACCACCTCTTCTATGCGGACGAGAAAGGCAGCGCCGGTTCCGACATCACTTTCTTCGAATACCCCGGCTCGCCCCGCGGGCGCGCCGGTGACGGGATGGTCCACCGGGTCGTGTTCCGCGTCGAGTCTGCTGAAGCACTCGACTTCTGGGACAAACGACTGGGGGCCGAGGGCGTGATCGTCGACCGTTCCGACGCAGCGCTCGTGTTCGACGATCCTGAGGGGCTCGAGCTGGAGCTCGTGATCGACGGTTCGCGCGACGAACCGCTGCGTGCGGAGGCGCCGGATATCCCCCTCGAGCACGCCATCAGAGGGTTCGAGGGCGTGCACGCGTTTTCCAGCCGTCCGGAAGCGAGCAGGTCGTTCTTCGAAGACACGCTCGCGTTCGCGCCCGACGGCGAGTCGCAGTGGGTCGCACGCGGCGCGCACCGCGGCGGCTTCTACCGGTTCGACCCGGCCCCCGCGCAGCGCGGGCTGAACGGTGCCGGCACGGTCCATCACGTGGCGTGGGCATCGCCGATGGAGGAGCACGACGCGTGGCGAGCGCGCGTCGCGGAGGCGGGGACGTCGGTGACGGCGGTGATCGATCGCTTCTATTTCAGGTCGATCTATTTCCGCGAGCCGTCTGGCGTCCTCTTCGAGATCGCGACGCTAGGCCCTGGGTTCATCGCCGACGAGCCGGTCGAATCACTCGGCGAACGCCTGTCGCTGCCACCGAACTTCGAGCATCTGCGTGACGAGCTGGATGGCATCCTGACGCCGTTGCCCAACCCGCGCGCTCGCGCGCGGGCATAACGCGATGCCTCTCTACGAGCTGACGAACGAACCCGACGCCTCGATAGCGCCCGCGCTGATCGTGTCGTTCGAGGACTGGGTCGACGCGGGCGGCGCCGGTTCGACGGCAGCACGCCACATCGCGCAGGGCGGCGAGGAGGTCGCGACGTTCGATACGGATGCGCTGTTGGACTACCGCAGTCATCGTCCGGTGCTGGACATCGTCGACGGGCGGCCGAAGCGGTTCGAGTTCCCGAAGCTCACGTTGACCAGACGCCGCTTCAGCGAACGCGACCTGTTCGTCCTGACGGGCCCCGAGCCCGACTCGCGCTGGAAGGAGTTCGCATCCGACGTCCTCGAGCTGGCGATCCGTCTGGGGATCATCGAGCACGTGAGCCTCGGCGCGATCCCGTCCGCAGTCCCGCATACCGCGGCCACGCCGATCATGATGACGGCATCGTCCGACGAGCAACTGAAAGACGCCATCTCGACCGAAGGCCTCCTCAGGGTCCCGGCCGCGGCCGTCAGCCTCGTCGAGTGGACGATGGCGGAGCACGGTATCCCCGCCGTCGGGTTCTGGGCGCAGGTCCCGCACTACGCAACGCCGTACGCGGCCGGTGCGATCGCGCTGATCCGGCGGGTCGAGACCCACCTGTCGGTCACGATCGGAGCCGGCGAGCTCGAGGAGCAAGATCGCGCCCAGCGCGAGGCCCTGGTGGATCTGTTCGAAGGCAATCCCGAAGCCGGCGCCTATCTCGAGCGGCTCGAGAGCCTGGTCGGGGAGGAGACGATCCCGGCGGCCGACCACATCGGCGACGAGGTCGAGCGGTTCCTTCGCAACCAGGGCCGGGGAACCGGAGGCCCGACGCCGTTCAGCCCCTAGCTTTTCTACGCGAATCGCTCAAGTGCTGCTGCACCTGGCCGATTCACCTACGGGGCACCTTTCGTCTATCGGCCCCGCGGGAGGCTGAGAACGATCGACCTGCTCCAATCCGCGTTCCAGGAATCCATAGGGGTCGAAGCCGGTCCTCCGGCTCCTCCGGCGCCACCGCAGTCCGACGCACCCGAGCCGGTCGACCGCCGCGATAGCGCCGAAGAGGCGCGGTCCGACCAGGCGCAGCCGGAAGCGTCGGTAGAGCTGCCACCCCTCGACCTCGACGAGTCGGGCCACGTCACGATCGACGGTCTGCTCGGCTACTCGGTAGAGGCGAAGGCCTCGGATCTGCACATCAAAGCGGGTTCACCGCCGATGATCCGGATCAGCGGCCATCTGCACCCACTCGATTACGCGGTGCTCGGTGCCGAAGAGTGCCGGGGCCTGGCTCACGCAATGATGCAGGACAAAGAAAGAACGGAGCTGGACGCCAAAGGCGAGGTCGACTTCGCCTACTCGCTGTCGGGTGTCGGTCGCTTCCGCGTCAACATCCACAAGCAGCGCGGCAGCCTCGGGATCGCGTCTCGCCGCATCCTTCCAAACGCACCGGACTTCGCCGAACTCAGGCTCCCGCCGGTCGTCGCGACGCTCGCGAGCGAGCACCGGGGACTGCTGCTCGTCACCGGGCCGACGTCGTCCGGCAAGACGACGACTTGCGGGGCGATCATCAAACACATCAACCAGACACGTCGGTGCCACATCGTGACGATCGAGGACCCGATCGAGATCATGCACGCCGACGAGCTCGCGATCGTCACGCAGCGTGAGGTCGGTCAGGACACGACGAGCTTCCAGCTCGCGTTGCGGGCTGCGATGCGTCAGGACCCCGACGTGATCTTCGTCGGCGAGATCCGCGACACGGAGACGGTGCAGGCGGCGCTGCAGGCGGCCGAGACGGGTCACTTCGTGCTCGCGACGTTGCATACGACCGATGTCGTCGAGACGGTGAACCGCATCGTCGACTTCTTCCCGTCACACCAGCAGAAGCAAGTCCGCATCGGGCTCGCCGGATCGCTGGTCGGGGTCATGACGCAGCGTCTGTTGCCGAAGGTCGGCGGGGG
>DASZOC010000036.1:0-38130 GCA_035550975.1 Actinomycetota bacterium
CGGAAGGCTTAGATAGCCGACGCCCAGCCGATCAACTCTTCGTTCAGATCGGGATCGTCGTGCGTGGTCAGGCCGTTGGGCCCCGTCTGCGACTGTCCCGCGTTGATCAGCGCCTGACGGATCGAATACACGCCCGCGGCCGATGTCGCCCGGCCGTTGCGAGCGATGTAGACACCGGCAAGGCCCGCGGCGTGCGGTGCAGCCTGACTCGTGCCACTTACGGTGGCATACCCGCCCGTCTTGTAGGTCGAGTAGATGCGGTAACCTGGCAGCATCAGGTCGATCTTGGCGCCGGTCGACGTCACGGGGTTGTTCGTAGCGACGGCGCTGTAGTTGCTGAAGCAGGCGAACGAGTCGTCCTTATTCTCGGTACAGATCGAGAACGCCGTCGACACGTCGTTCAGGCCACCGGGGAGCCCGTCGGTGTCTGCGAGCGCGGAGATCGTCGAAACCTCGGGGTACGCGGCAGGCTGGACGTCGTCCGACGTACCGAACCTAAGGTCCGCCCCGTAGACGTCCTTCTTCTCGTTACCGGCGGCGACCGTGTACACGACCCCCTTGCCCACAGAGTTCTTGACCGCGGTGTGGTACGAGGTGGTGTAGCCGGAACCCCCGAGGCTCATGTTCGCGACCTCGATCGTCGACGCTCGGGCAGTGACCCAGTCGATGCCGGCGATGATCCATGAGGTGTAGCCGCTGCCGCGGCTGTCGAGAACCTTGACCGCATGCAGGCGAGCGCCCGGAGCGACGCCGACAACCCCGACTCCGTTGTCCAGCGCCGCCGCGATACCTGCGACGTGACTACCGTGGCCGTTGTCGTCATCTCCGGCACCGTCCGTGCACTTGCTGCTGAACGGCCCCCCTCCGCTGCACTTGGTGCTGGCGACGACGTTCAGGTCGGGGTGGTCGAGGTCGATGCCGGTGTCGATGATGGCGATATCGACGTCGACGCGCTCGTCGGTCCCGTCGATCTTCGCGAGCGTGTTCAGCTCACCATCGATCCGGTTGACCCCGGTCGGCAGCGTTTGGGCGAAGGTGCCGACCTCGAGGTCGGGCTCGACGTAGTCGACCCGCGGGTCGTTGGCGATCCGAGCCGCGGCCTGCGCCGACATCTCGGCCGCGTACCCCTTGAGAGCGTGGTCGTAGACAAAGGAGACCCGCGCCCCCTCGCTCCGCGCGTGGTCACCGGCTGCCGCCCTCGCATCGACCCCGTCTTCCAGCACCACGATGTATCTGCCCGAGGACCCCGCTGACGCCGGGGCCGTGAACGCCCCTGCGATCAATCCGACGGCGAGCAAGGAAAGGAACAGCCGCTTCATACGACCCCCTCTGAACCATGCCCGCCACCCCCGTGGCGGGTCGTGCACCGAGCTTTCGAGGCTGCTGCACCGTTACCCTGCCAGAGCAAGCAAACGTCGCTGCGGCGGCATCCGGCCGCCGGAAACCGCCTGTTGACGTACGAGGCGGGCGGGTCTACACTGTCCGACTGCTGTCACGCCCCCAGATCGTCGCTCTCGCTTTTGTCGCGCGGCTAAGAACCGCCCAAGGCGAACCGGTTAGGGGGAAGGCCCGGGAGGCGAAAAAGGGGAGCCGTCCGGACCTGGATCAGATCCCCGCGGTAAGCCAGCATCCATAGGAGGGCTCGTTTGTCGAGTAACGCGCTGCGCGAACGTCGTTCATTCTCGAAACTCACCGAAGTACTACCCCCACCGAACCTCATCTCCGTCCAGAAGGAATCCTTCCAGTGGTTCCTCGACGAAGGACTGGGCGAGACGCTGCGAGACATCTCTCCGATCGAGGACTTCACCGGGAACCTCGCGCTCGAGTTCATCGAGCACCGGTTCGAGGAGCCGAAGTTCGACGAAGACGACTGCAAAGAGAAGGACATGACCTTCGCGCGCCCTCTCTTCGTCACGGCCGCCTTCATGAACAAGGAGACCGGCGAGATCAAAGAGCAGACCGTCTTCATGGGCGACTTCCCGATGATGACGGACAAGGGCACGTTCATCATCAACGGCACCGAGCGTGTCGTCGTATCCCAGCTCGTGCGTAGTCCCGGCGTCTACTTCGACAACTCGATCGACAAGACCTCGGACAAAGACATCTATACGTGCAAGATCATCCCGGCCCGCGGTGCGTGGCTCGAGTTCGAGACCGACAAGAAGGACATGGTCGGCGTCCGGATCGACCGCAAGCGCCGCCAGAACGTGACGGTCCTGCTCAAGGCGCTCGGATACGGCGACGATGCCGCGATCCTCAAGCTGTTCGACGGTGCGGAGTCGATCCAGGCAACGTTGGAGAAGGACGCCATCGAGACCGAAGAAGAGGCCTTGATGGACATCTACCGGAAGCTGCGGCCGGGTGAGCCTCCGACGGTCGAGAGCGCTCGGGCGCTGCTCGAGAACCTGTTCTTCAACCCGAAGCGCTACGACCTGGCGCGAGTCGGCCGCTACAAGGTCAACAAGAAGCTCGGCTTCAAATACGACGAGAAGACGATCCAGGAGTACGGACCGATCCTGCGCAAGGAGGACATCCTCGCCACGATCCGATACCTGGTCCAGCTGCACGCGGGCAACGACGACTACGAAACCGACGACATCGACCACTTCGGGAACCGCCGGATCCGTCCGGTCGGCGAGCTGATCCAGAACCAGATCCGGGTCGGCATGTCGCGTATGGACCGCGTCGTGCGCGAGCGGATGACGACTCAGGACGTCGAGGCGATCACGCCTCAGACCCTGATCAACATCAGGCCGGTCGTCGCGTCGATCAAGGAGTTCTTCGGATCGAGCCAGCTCAGCCAGTTCATGGACCAGACGAACCCGCTCGCGGGTCTGACGCACAAGCGTCGCCTCTCTGCCCTCGGGCCGGGCGGTCTCTCCCGTGAGCGCGCCGGCTTCGAGGTGCGAGACGTCCACTCCAGCCACTACGGCCGGATGTGCCCGATCGAGACGCCCGAAGGACCCAACATCGGCCTGATCGGGTCGCTCTCGACCTATGCGCGCCTCAACCGCTACGGCTTCATCGAGACGCCGTATCGCGTCGTCAAAGACGGCAAGGCGACCAAGAAGATCGAATACCTGACGGCGGACGAGGAGGACCGGGCGATCATCGCCCAGGCCAACGCGCTCCTCGACGCGGACGGCAACTTCACCGAGGACACCGTGCTCGTGCGCGGCCGTCACAACGAGGTCGAGTCCGTCGACCCGTCGGACGTCGAGTACATGGACGTGTCGCCGAAGCAGATCGTCTCGGTGGCCGCGGCCTGCATCCCGTTCCTCGAGCACGACGACGCGAACCGAGCGCTGATGGGCGCGAACATGCAGCGCCAGGCCGTTCCGTTGCTTCGTCCGACCGCTCCTTACGTCGGGACGGGCCTCGAGCACCGGGCCGCGGTCGACGCCGGTGACGTGATCGTCGCGGAGGATGGCGGAACGGTAGAGAGCGTGTCGGCGGACCAGATCGTCGTCGCGGTGGGCAACCAGCGCCAGGTCTACAAGCTCGACAAGTTCCGCCGCTCCAACCAGTCGACGTGCATCAACCAGCGCCCGATCGTCCGTGAAGGACAGAAAGTCAAGAAGGGCGACATCCTTGCCGACGGTCCTTCGACCGACAAGGGCGAGCTGGCGCTCGGCGCGAACCTCCTCGTCGCGTTCATGTCGTGGGAGGGCTACAACTTCGAGGACTCGATCATCCTGTCGGAGCGCCTCGTCAAGGAAGACATCCTCAGCTCGATCCACGTCGAGGAGTACGAGGTCGACGCCCGCGACACCCAGCTCGGCGCCGAAGAGATCACCCGTGACATCCCCAACGTCTCCGAAGAGGTCCTCGCGGACCTCGACGAGCGCGGCATCATCCGCGTCGGCGCCGACGTCGGCCCGGGCGACGTCCTCGTCGGAAAAGTCACTCCGAAGGGGGAAACGGAGTTGACCCCTGAGGAAAGACTTCTCCGAGCGATCTTCGGAGAGAAGGCGCGCGAGGTGCGGGACACGTCGCTGAAGATGCCTCACGGGGAGTCGGGCAAGGTCATCGGTGTGCGCGAGTTCAACCGTGACGCCGGCGACGAGCTACCGCCCGGCGTCAACGAGCTGGTCCGCGTGTTCGTCGCTCAGAAGCGCAAGATCTCCGAGGGCGACAAGCTCGCCGGACGCCACGGCAACAAGGGCGTCATCTCGAAGATCCTGCCGGAGCAGGACATGCCGTTCCTGGCCGACGGGACTCCCGTCGACATCATCCTGAACCCTCTCGGTGTCCCGTCCCGTATGAACCTGGGACAGGTCCTCGAGACCCACCTCGGTTGGGTCGCGAAGCACCACTGGGAGAACGGCGACGGCCTCGACAAGGCTCCGGGCCGCTGGCGCGACCAGGAACCCGCGTGGGTCGCGACGCCGGTGTTCGACGGTGCCAAGGAGGACGAGCTGTTGGCGGCCCTCGAGGCTACGGCCAACCGAAAAACCGAGTATCCGTTAGCCAATAAGGACGGTAAGGCGCAGCTCTACGACGGTCGTTCCGGCGAGCCCTACGACTCCGAGATCACCGTCGGCTACATGTACATCCTGAAGCTGAGCCACATGGTGGACGACAAGATCCACGCTCGCTCGACCGGCCCGTACTCGATGATCACCCAGCAGCCTCTCGGTGGTAAGGCGCAGTTCGGTGGTCAGCGCTTCGGCGAGATGGAGGTCTGGGCCCTCGAGGCCTACGGCGCCAGCTATTGCCTGCAGGAGCTGCTGACGATCAAGTCCGACGACGTGCTCGGCCGCGTCAAGGTCTACGAGGCCATCGTCAAGGGCGAGAACATCCCCGAGCCGGGCATCCCAGAGAGCTTCAAGGTGCTGATCAAAGAGATGCAGTCGCTGTGCCTGAACGTCGAGGTTCTCTCGGCCGAAGGCGAAGAGATCGAGATGAAAGAGATCGACGAGGACATCTTCCGCACCGCCGAAGAGCTCGGTATCGATCTGTCCCGCCGTGAGCCCAGCTCAGTCGAGGAGGTCTAACTAGATGCTTGATGTGAAGCGGCTCCGCCGAGTGCTGGCGTGCTGGGACTACAACTTGACCACGCTCGTTCCGGGCGTTCGTTCTGAGGAGGCGATTAGTGCTCGACGTTAATTACTTTGACGAGCTTCGTATCGGGCTCGCCACCGGTGATCAGATCCGGGCGTGGTCCAACGGAGAGGTAAAGAAACCCGAGACGATCAACTACCGCACCCTGAAGCCGGAGAAGGACGGACTCTTCTGCGAGAAGATCTTCGGGCCCACGAAGGACTGGGAGTGCTACTGCGGTAAGTACAAGCGCGTCCGCTTCAAGGGGATCATCTGCGAGCGCTGCGGTGTCGAGGTGACGCGCTCGAAGGTACGGCGCGAGCGCATGGGCCACATCGAGCTGGCCGCTCCGGTGACCCACATCTGGTACTTCAAGGGTGTCCCGTCGCGGCTCGGGTACCTGCTCGACCTCGCCCCGAAGGACCTCGAGAAGGTCATCTACTTCGCGGCGTCGATAGTCACGTCTGTCGACGACGCAAAAAGGCACAAGGACCTGCCCAACCTCGAAGAGGACGTGACCGCCGAGGTCCAGGTCATCGAGAAGAAGCGCGACGAGCGCCTCGAGGAGATCCTCAAGGAGACCGAGGGTCGTCTCGCCGAGATGGAAGAGCGCAAGGCTCGTTCCTCCGAGAAGACGACCGCGAAGAACCAGTCGGAACGGCAGCAGAAAGAGGTGCGTGAGCGCGCCGACCGCGAGATCGGACTCGTGCAGGAGACGCTGGACATGTTCCGCGACCTCGCTCCGAAGCAGATCGTCGACGACGAGGTCCTGTGGCGCGAGCTGAAGGACCGCTTCGGTGACTACTTCACCGGGGGCATGGGGGCCGAGTCGATCAAGGACCTCCTTGCGTCGCTCGACCTCACCGCGGAAGAGGAGTGGCTGCGCGACCAGATCAAGACGGCGAAGGGCCAGAAGCGGCAGCGTGCGATCAAGCGTCTGAAGGTCGTCGCGCCGTTCACCGACCCGACGAAGAAGAACACGCCGCTCGGCATGGTGCTCGACTGCGTTCCGGTGATCCCGCCGGACCTACGCCCGATGGTGCAGCTCGACGGCGGTCGCTTCGCGACCAGCGACCTGAACGACCTCTACCGGCGAGTGATCAACCGCAACAACCGTCTCAAGCGGCTCCTCGACCTCGGGGCTCCCGAGATCATCGTCAACAACGAGAAGCGCATGCTCCAGGAGGCGGTCGACGCGCTCTTCGACAACGGGCGTCGCGGCCGTCCCGTCACGGGTCCCGGTAACCGTCCCTTGAAGTCGTTGAGCGACATGCTCAAGGGCAAGCAGGGCCGCTTCCGTCAGAACCTGCTCGGAAAGCGCGTCGACTACTCGGGTCGTTCCGTGATCGTGTCGGGACCTAGCCTGAAGCTGCACCAGTGCGGTCTGCCCAAGCAGATGGCGCTCGAGCTCTTCAAACCCTTCGTCATGAAGCGACTGGTCGACCTCGGGCACGCGCAGAACATCAAGTCGGCGAAGCGGATGGTCGAGCGCTCGCGTCCGCACGTGTGGGACGTGCTCGAGGAGATCATCCACGAGCACCCCGTGCTGCTCAACCGCGCGCCGACGCTTCACCGCCTGGGCATCCAGGCATTCGAGCCCGTCCTCGTAGAGGGCAAGGCGATCCAGGTGCACCCGCTGGTCTGCGTTGCGTTCAACGCGGACTTCGACGGTGACCAGATGGCCGTGCACGTTCCGCTCAGCGCGGAGGCTCAGGCCGAAGCGCGTCTGCTGATGCTCTCGGCGCACAACGTGCTGTCGCCGGCACACGGCGACCCGATCGTCGCTCCGACCCAGGACATCGTGATCGGCGTCTTCTACCTGACCGTTGCGCACGACGGCGAGCCGGGCGAGGGTCGCGTGTTCTCGTCGGCGAGCGAGCTCCTGAGCGCGTACGACGCGAAGGTCGTCGGGATCCACGCCAAGGTCAAGGTCCGCGGCCTGAAGCGCTTCGAGGGCGAGTCCGCCGAGGACTACGAGGCGAACCCGAACCGTCTCATGGAGACGTCGGCGGGGCTCGTCATCTTCAACGAGGCGTTCCCGGACGACTTCCCGTTCCAGAACACGCCGGTCAAGAAGAAGGAGCTGGCGGCGCTGATCGACACGTGCGCACGCACCTACGACAAGAAGACGCTGGCGGTGACGCTCGACCACGTGAAGGACATCGGCTTCAAGTTCGCGAGCAAGTCCGGCGTCACCGTCGGTCTCCAGGACGTCACGACGCCGGCGAGCAAGCCCAAGATCCTCGAAGAGCACCAGAAGCGCGCCGACAAGGTCGAGTCCCAGTACGCGAAGGGGATCATGACCGGTGACGAGCGCAGCCAGGAGCTCATCGAGATCTGGACCGAAGCGACCGACAAGGTCAAGAACGCGATGGTCGAGAACTTCGACGACCTGAACCCGATCTGGATGATGGCGAACTCGGGCGCACGAGGAAACGTCCAGCAGATCCGCCAGCTGGCCGGTATGCGTGGCCTCGTCGCCAACCCTCGCGGTGACATCATCCCGAGGCCGATCCGAGCGAACTTCCGTGAGGGTCTTTCCGTGCTCGAGTACTTCATCTCCACGCACGGTGCCCGTAAGGGTCTCGCCGACACGGCACTTCGTACCGCCGACTCCGGCTACCTGACCCGGCGTCTCGTCGACGTCGCGCAGGAAGTGATCGTGCGGGCCGAAGACTGCGGGACCGACCGCGGCATCCGGCTCGACGTCGAGAAGGAGCGCGCGCACCTCAAGCAGAAGCTGCACTCGCGGATCCTGCTCGAAGACGCGGTCACCGAGGACGGGACGGTTCTCGTCCCTGCGGGCACTGCCGTGACTGCCGAGATGTCGAACGAGATCGCGACCTCCGGCGTGAAGCAGCTCGTCGTGCGCAGCACCCTGACGTGCGACGCCCGCTACGGCGTCTGCCAGCAGTGCTACGGGGTGTCGCCTGCCACCGGGAACCTCGTCGAGATGGGTGAGGCGGTCGGTATCGTCGCCGCGCAGTCGATCGGTGAGCCCGGCACGCAGCTGACGATGCGTACCTTCCACACCGGTGGTGTTGCAGGTGAGGACATCACGCACGGTCTGCCTCGTGTCGTCGAGCTGTTCGAGGCACGTACCCCGAAGGGCAAGGCGGAGATCGCGAAGTCGTCCGGGCGCGTCGAGGTGCACGAGGACGAGAAGGCTCGCTCGATCGAGCTGATCCCCGACGACGGCTCCGAGCCCATCACCTACAAGGTTCCACGCCGTGCTCGTCTCCGTGTCCGTACGGGTGACTCGGTGGAGGCCGGCGAGGCTCTGACGGAAGGTTCGAAGGACCCCGACGAGATCCTCGAGGTCCTCGGTGCACGGGACGTGCAGATCTATCTCGTCAACGAGGTCCAGTCGGTCTACCGGAGCCAGGGTGTGCCGATCCACGACAAGCACATCGAGCTCATCGTTCGCCAGATGCTGCGCAAGGTGCAGATCCAGGAGTCGGGAGACTCGCAGTTCCTCCCCGGCGACCTAGTCGATGCCAAGACGTTCGCCGACGCCAACGAGGAGACGGTGGCGAACGGCGGCGAGCCGGCGACGGCTCGTCCGATGCTGATGGGCATCACCAAGGCGTCGCTCGCGACCGAGTCGTGGCTGTCGGCGGCGTCGTTCCAGGAGACCACGCGTGTCCTGACGGAAGCCGCCATCCGCGGCAAGTCGGACCCGTTGCTCGGCCTCAAGGAGAACGTCATCATCGGCAAGCTGATCCCCGCAGGTACGGGGATGACCCGTTACCGCTCGATCCGGCCCGTCACGACGGGCGAGGGAGCCATGTCCGACGACGAGGCGAGGGCGATGTTCGGGCTTCCGCCACGCGAGGACACCGAAGGCGAGGAAGCGGCACGCGAGCTTCTCGGAGTCGTCGGCCTCTCCGCTGTCCCCGACGGCAGTGGAGACGGTGATGGCGAGATCGATCTCGCGGCGGTAGCCGGTGACGGTGACGCCCCGGCGCCCGAGGAAGCGGCCCTCCACGAAGAGGGAGCGACCTCGGCCGCCGAGTAACGCGAGAGACGTCCACGAGGACAAGAAAGCAAAGGCCCCCGGATTCCCGGGGGCCTTTGCTCATAGGGGGCTGGATCAGCAGTCGAGGCAGGGACGGTCCGGCTCGAGCCGGTCGGCCCAGCTCCTCAGAGCCGAGGCAACGCTGCGGCGCGGCGCCCGGAGCCGTGCTGGGCGGACGCTGCGCACGAGCCGGGTCCGGTCGGCCTCGTCCAGGCGTGCCTGAGTGACCTGCGCGGCGGCACTCTCGAGGGAGTGAAGCGTGGACATCTGGTGCCTCCCTGCTCTACGATGTTCGAGCCCTCTCGAACGCTGTGTTCGAAATATATCGAACGACCCGCCTGGAGTCAAGTGACGATTCGATGGACGTAGAACGTAAGGGTCCGCAGGTCCTTGACCTGTCGCGCAGCGCCCGCAGCGGCCCCGCGCTCCAGATCGAGGCTTCCGCGGCCGCCGAGGTCCTCATGAGCCTGTTCCTGATGACCGGCAACTGCGACTTCGCCACCTACGACCTCCCGACCGAACGTCTGGAGGAGATCAAGTCCTCCGTCGCGGCCGATCTGCGAGCAGACCTCGACGAGCTGGCCACCGGCTCGGAGGTTATGGCGCAGGTGATCGGCTTCGTGAGCGAGCTCGATCCTCCCCGGGACGTCGCCGCGCTGGTCGCGCACCTAGCGGCAGCGGACCCGGTCGAGATACAGCTCGCCTTGTTGGGCTACTACCAGCATCCGCATCCGGAGGCGCCGCCCGCGCTGATCCGGGCCGTAGCGGGCGGAGACGAGCACGCGCGCGCGGCGCTGGTGAGGGCCGCGGCCGGCTACCCGGACTGGTTCCCGCAGCTCGACAATCTGCTGCAGCTCGGGCCCGACCGGATAAAACAGCTCCTGTTGTCGATCCTGCCCCGGTGGCACGAGGAGGTCTGGCCCGGTTTCGGGATCGACATGGGGGCGCTGGAGGCGGATGCCGAGGCGAAGCGGGGCCAGGCGCGGACGGTTCCGCTCGACCAGCTGATCGAGACTGCCACGAACGGCTTCCAGTACACGTACGACCCGAGGACGCGGCGGATCCTGCTGTTTCCTTCGGCCGTCCTCAAGCCGTGGATGGTCCACCACGACCACAAGGACCAGAAGATCCTCTGCTATCCGGTGCCGGACGAGCCTGCCGCGCCGGGGACCATGACGACGACCCAACTCGCCCGCTTCTACAAGGCGCTGGGTGACGAAGGCCGCCTCCGTCTGCTCCAACGTCTCGCGCGAGGCAGCCTGACGTTGTCGGCGGCGGCCGAAGAGCTGGGGGTGGCCAAGTCCACCGCCCACCACCACCTGGGTCTCCTACGGCACGCGGGGCTGGTGCTGATCCGCGAGGAGAACACCGAGAAGACCTGGACCCTGCGTCGGGACCTTCTTCCGCAGGCGGGGGAGATCCTGAACGACTTCCTCGGCCGCGGTTAGGCGCCGGCAGCAGGATTCCGGCCCCTCCGTCGCCAACCTTCCGGCATGCGAAGAGCTCTTGCCGCGGCGCTCGGCCTACTGTCGGTCCTGATTGCCGTTCCGGCGCGCGCTCAGGTGCCGCCGACGCCTCCCCGCGACCAGTGGTTCGCGTACAACGACGACAGCCACTTCGACAACCCGAAGACCCAGATCCGGATCGACAAGAGCTGCACGAGGTTGCCGAAACAGAAGCAGGTCGCGTGCTCGCTGGAGGCTTTCCGGCGGAAGCCGTTCGTCGTCATCGCCTTGACCGACACCGGCATCAACCCGTACCACCAGGACTTCCGCGCTCCGGAGTTCGTCCATCACCCGTCGAAGTACGTCGAGGGTTACCCGAGCGACGCGAAGGCATTCGATCTCGCGCTCGACGCCGCGGACAAGACCGGCTACGAGGCGGCCCGCGAGCTCGACGACACCGAGTGGGCGCTGACCGAGCCCGGGAAGCTGCACTGGTTCCCGGGCACGCGGATCATCGGCGGGATCTCGATGGGGGCCGGTGGCACCGTTGCTCCCTGGACGGAGCGCAAGATCCTGGACGACCAAGGACACGGGACCGGGGTGGCGAGCGTCTCCGCGGGCCGTTTCTTCGGGTCGAACCCGAACGCGTTGATCGTGGCCGTAGAAGCGTTGGGCGAGCGAAGCGTCGAGTGGGCGTCGAAGCAGCCGTGGATCGATGTCGTGTCGAACTCGTGGGGCAACCGCGCGAACCTTCCACTGGGCGACCCGTCGGACACGAAGGTCGGTTACGAGCGGGGTCAGAGCTGGGTGTGGTCGTCCGGTAACGGGGCTACGAACACGAACTCCTCCTCCGTGTTCCCCGCAGGCACGGACCCCTGCAAGTGCAAGACCCCGGATTCCGACATCTCCATGACCGACCCGTGGAGCGGCCCGTCGTGGCTGCTCACCGTGGGCGCCGCGTCCCCGATCAACGGCCAAGCCCACTGGTGGCACAGCATCCCGGTCGATGTCTCCTCGTTCGGCTCCAAGTGGCGAGCGGCCGGAGCTTTCGGTGTCGAGATCGCGCCGGACGAAGAGAACGTGCAGACGCGCGACTTCGGCGGGACCTCCTGTGCTGCGCCGGTCACAGCAGGCGCGCTCTCTCGGATCATCTTGGTGGCGCGAGAGATCCTCGGCGACACGACCGGCGGGCAGCGCCCCGACCAAGCAGTGGCAGTCGGACCGAAGTCGCGTGCGCCCAAGAAAGGCCCCCTGGCCGACGGGGTGCTGACCCTTCCCGAAGCCGAGGAGCTCGTCCAGAAGACGGCGTTCCCGACACCTGCCGATCCCCAGAAGCTCCTGTGGGACTACGCCGTGCGGCCCACCACGCCTGCGTACTGGATCTACCAGGGTTACGGCGTCGTCGATCGCAACTCGGTGACCGAAGCGCTGGCGATCCTCGAGGGTAAGGGCGAGCTTCAGGACCGTTCCGAGGTCGACCGCTGGATCGAGACGACGGACGCGATCCGCGACCTGATCTGGAACTGACGCAGCTCTAGAGCTCGGCGCTCGCCGGCTCCGCTGCGAAGCTGTTGCGCTCGAGCACGAAGTCTTCGCCCAACCCCTTGAGCGTCACGTAGTCGACCGCCACGAGCCGGCCGGCCACGTCGAAGTAGAGGATCTCGGCTTCGTAGCGGAGGTCTGCCTCGACGGTCAACGACTTCACCCCCGTCGCACCGGTAGAGCCGACGGCAAGGAAGCGCGTTCCTTCCGACTCCGTCACGATCCTGCGGTGGAAGTGTCCCGACACCACCAGCGGGACGGTCCCGCCCGACTCGCTCGCGAGCACGGCGTCGTGCACCGCCAGGATGTCGGGCTCTTCGCGCGCCACCGCAGCCGCGACGTCGTCTGCCACCTGCCGCCGTTGCTCCGCCTTCTCCGATTCGGGTGCCGGGATGGTCGAGTACGTGGGGTCCGCCCACCCGAGGACGTCGACACCGGCGACCGACGCGGTCTCGCCCGACAGGACCGTGGCGTTCGGCGCACGAGCTACGGCAGCGCGCAGCCGCGGAGAGTCGTGATTGCCCGGGACGAACAGGTAGGGCACGTCTAGCTGCCGGATGCCCCGCACCATCAGGCGGTCGATCGGCGCTTCGAGGGCCGAGAGCTCGCCCGTATCGAGGAATGACGAGGCGAGGTCGCCGGTGTCGATGACGCCGGCGACACCGAACTCGACCGCGAGCTGCTGTGCGATCTCGAGTCCTGCCGGGTTCGCGTGAAGGTCGCTGATGTGGAGGATCGCCGTCGTGTCCCGGGCGGGATCGAGCTGGGGCTGGGCCAGGAGAACCATCAGTTCGGAGGCGCGCCGGGCCGCCACCTGGTAGCGAGACCGGGCCTCGTCGAACGTGCGCGTGTGCTCGGTGACGGTCTCGATCACCTGGCGGGCGCGTGCCAGGCTGCCGGAGTAGCTCGCCTCCGCGAAGCGGTCCTGTTCATAGGTCAGAGCCGTCGCCCCGAGGAGCAACACGATCGTCCCGAGAGCGGTCACGGCTGCGACGGCGGCTCCGCGGCGCCGCTGCCGGAACAGGGCCGCGCCGAGGAGTCCTCCGACGACGACGCCGGCCACTACGTGGGTGAGGGCCGCCCGCCGCAACAGGCCCGGGATCTGGCGCTCGATCTCGCCCTGGAGCCGCGCGCGCCCGTCGGCGGTCGTGATGGTGGCGCCTAGCTCTTCGATATCGACCTGCCGCAGAGCCGCGGTGACGTCCAGCGGGGCAACGTGGGTCCGTGCGGTCAGGGTGCCGAACGGCGTCACCTCCAGGCTGGTGTGACCCGTTCCGAGCTGCGCCTTCAGCTCGACGATCGTCGGGCCGAGCCGGTAGCCGCTCGCCGGGAGGACCCACAGGGCGAGGACCGCCCCGGCCAGGCCGATGAGGACGGGCGCCGACCACCGGCGTAATCCACTTCGCACGACGCCATTTGAGCACCATTTGACCAGGTGGCAGGCGGCACTTATCCTTCCCCGTCGCGCCCGGAGCACTTGAGGGCGCGGTTCTCGCGTCGCTCACCTAGGCGGCGCCGCAAGTTAGCTTCAAGCCCGAGTTCGGTGAGCTTCGGCAGGCCCAGTTGCGGGTGGCTTAACAGCCACCGCACGCTGCGGGGGTCGTTGGAAGCGCAGGCGCTTCCCTCCCCCCTAGGCGCGACCCTGGGAACCTCCGGAGTCGGGGTTCATCGCCGGACGACTGCGCCGAGAGGACAACCGCTTCATCGCGGCCCTATCTCTCGGTAAAGCAGAGATAAAGCCCTGATGGGCTGCATAGAGGTGAGGTATGTCCGGCCCCAGGAACAGGGCCGGACCCGAGCTGCGGGTCCATCGCCCGCGAAGGAGAGTCAGTGCCGACGATCCAGCAGTTGGTCCGTCAGGGCCGGCAGTCGAAGAAAGAGAAGTCGAAGTCGCCGGCCCTCAAGGGGTCGCCGCAGCGGCGCGGCGTCTGTACGCGTGTCTACACGACCACGCCCAAGAAACCCAACTCCGCTCTCCGTAAGGTCGCTCGTGTTCGCCTCACCTCCGGCATCGAGATCACCGCATACATCCCCGGCATCGGCCACAACCTCCAGGAGCACTCGATCGTGCTCGTGCGCGGGGGCCGGGTGAAGGACCTTCCCGGCGTCCGTTACAAGATCATCCGCGCCGCCCTCGACACCGCCGGCGTGCGCGACCGGGTGCAGTCCCGCAGCAAGTACGGCGCCAAGAAAGCAGGTGCGTAGGGATGCCCAGAAAAGGTCCCCCCGCCAAGCGGGAGCTGCTGCCCGACGCGATCTACGACTCCCTGCTCGTCACGCAGATCCAGAACCGGATCCTGACGCGCGGCAAGCGCACCCTGGCCGAAGGCATCGTCTACGACGCGCTGAAGAAGGTCGGCGACAAGACCGGCAAAGAGCCTCTCGTGATCCTGAAGAAGGCGGTCGACAACATCAAGCCGGTGCTCGAGGTCAAGTCCCGCCGCGTCGGCGGCGCGACCTACCAGGTCCCCGTCGAGGTCCAGGCGCGACGCGCCACGACGCTCGCGATCCGCTGGCTGGTGACTTTCGCCCGCAAGCGGAAGGAACGCAGCATGGCCGACCGGCTCGCAGGCGAGATCCTGGACGCGTCCGGTGGCGCAGGTGCCGCAGTGAAGCGACGTGAGGACATGCACAAGATGGCCGAGGCGAACAAGGCGTTCGCCCACTACCGCTGGTAGGGGAAGAGATGGCTGAGGCAGCACAGAAGCAGCAACAGGAGCAGAAGCAGCAGCTGCGTGCCGTAAAAGGCGGCGGCCCTGCCATCCGCGAGTACCCGCTGAGCCATACCCGCAACATCGGGATCATGGCTCACATCGACGCGGGCAAGACGACGACGACCGAACGCATCCTCTATTACACCGGCAAGACCTACAAGATCGGTGAGGTCCACGAGGGCGGCGCCGTCATGGACTGGATGGAGCAGGAGCAAGAGCGCGGCATCACGATCACCTCGGCCGCGACGACCGCCCACTGGAAGGGCTACTGGATCAACATCATCGACACCCCCGGCCACGTCGACTTCACGGTCGAGGTCGAGCGGTCGCTGCGCGTGCTGGACGGTGCAGTAGCCGTCTTCGACGCCGTTGCCGGTGTGGAGCCGCAATCGGAGACCGTCTGGCGCCAAGCCGATCGTTACAACGTTCCGCGGATCTGTTTCGTCAACAAGATGGACCGGACGGGCGCGGATTTCTTCCGCACCGTTTCCATGATCGAGGACCGCCTGAACGGCACGCCCGTCTGCATCCAGCTCCCGATTGGGAAGGAAGTCGACTTCCACGGCGTCGTCGACCTCGTCACGATGATCGCCCACTACTGGCCGAGCGAAGGCATGGGCGAGGAGTGGGAAGACCGCCCGATCCCCGACGACATGAAGGAACAGGCGGACCAGTACCGCCACGACCTGCTCGAGATCCTCGCCGACCACGACGAAGAGGTCATGGAGCTCTACATCGCGGAGGAAGAGGTCCCCGTCGACCTGATCAAGAAGGCGTTACGACGCGGGACCATATCGGGCGAGATCACGCCGGTTCTCTGCGGCACCGCGTTCAAGAACAAGGCCGTCCAGCCATTGCTCGACGCGGTGTGCTGGTACCTCCCTTCGCCGCTGGACCTTCCGCCGATGGAGGCGAAGACTCCCGACGGCGAGCTCGTGGCGCGGCCCCCCGACGACTCCGCGCCGTTCTCGGCGCTCGCGTTCAAGATCATGAGCGACCCCTACGTCGGCCGCCTGACCTACCTGCGTGTGTATTCCGGGACGTTGAAGAGCGGCGATTCGGTCGTCAACTCCACGCGCGACCGCAAGGAGCGCATCGGTCGCATCCTGCAGATGCACGCGAACCACCGCGAGGACAAAGAGTCGGTCTTCGCGGGCGACATCGTCGCGGTCGTCGGTCTCAAGCAGACCCTCACCGGTGACACCTTGTGCGCGCCGGGCGAGCTGGTGCTCCTCGAAGAGATGAACTTCCCGGCCCCCGTCATCGACGTCGCGATCGAGCCGAAGTCCAAGGCCGACTCCGACAAGCTGGGCCACGGACTCCAGCGGCTATCGGAGGAGGACCCGACGTTCCGCGTCCACACGGACGAAGAGACGGGCCAGACGATCATCTCGGGCATGGGTGAGCTGCACCTCGAGGTACTGGTGGACCGGCTCATCCGCGAGTTCAAGGTCGGCGCCAACGTCGGAAAGCCGCAGGTCGCCTATCGCGAGACGATCTCAGAGGCGAAGCCCAAGGTCGAGGTCCGCTACGTCAAGCAGACCGGTGGTAAGGGCCAGTACGCCCACTGCGTGATCGACATCGAGCCGACCGGTCCCGGCGGGGGCTACGAGTTCGTCAACAAGATCACCGGTGGTCGCATCCCGACCGAATACATCCCGGCGGTCGACCAGGGCGTGCAAGAGGCGATGGCTTCGGGTGTGCTCGCGGGTTATCCCGTCGTCGACGTGCGGGTCACGCTGCAGGACGGTTCGAGCCACGACGTCGACTCGTCCGAGATGGCGTTCAAGATCTGCGGCTCGATGGTCTTCAAGGAAGCCTGCAAGAAGGCGAAACCCGTCCTCCTCGAGCCGGTGTTCGACGTCGAGGTCGTGACCCCCGAGGACTTCATGGGTGACGTCATCGGTGACATCTCCGGTCGCCGCGGGAAGGTCGAGGCGATGGACCAGCGCGGGCAGGATCGCATCGTCCGTGCGCAGGTCCCGCTGGCAGAGATGTTCGGTTACGTGACCGAGCTGCGGTCCCGGACCCAAGGTCGTGCAACGTCGTCGATGCAGTTCAACAGCTACCAGCAGGTTCCGAAGTCGATCGCAGATGAAGTCGTAGCTACCGTCCGAGGCGAGTAAGGAAAGAGGAAGAGGAGACAGGATGGCAAAGGCAAAGTTCGAGCGCAGCAAGCCGCACGTCAACGTCGGGACCATGGGTCACATCGACCACGGCAAGACGACGCTGACGGCAGCGATCACCAAGGTGCTCGCGGACCAGAACCCGAACACCACGTTCACCGCGTTCGATCAGATCGACAAGGCTCCTGAAGAGAAGGAGCGGGGCATCACGATCGCCATCGCCCACGTGGAATACGAGACCGAGAACCGTCACTACGCACACGTAGACATGCCCGGTCACGCCGACTACATCAAGAACATGATCACCGGTGCCGCGCAGATCGATGGCGCGATCCTCGTGGTCTCGGCTGCCGACGGCCCGATGCCCCAGACCCGTGAGCACGTGCTGCTCGCTCGTCAGGTCAACGTCCCCTACATCGTCGTCGCCCTGAACAAAGTCGACATGGTGGATGACCCCGAGCTTCTCGACCTGGTCGAGCTCGAGGTCCGTGAGCTGCTCAGCGAGTACGAATATCCGGGCGACGACGTCCCCGTGAGCCGCGTGTCCGCCCTGAAGGCCCTCGACGGTGACGCAGATGCGGCCAACGGCATCCTCGAGCTGATGAAGACGGTCGACGATTACATCCCCGAGCCGGTCCGCGACACGGAGAAGCCCTTCCTCATGCCGATCGAGGACGTCTTCACGATCACGGGTCGTGGAACCGTCGTCACCGGACGAGTCGAGCAGGGTGTGTTGAAGGTCGGCGAGGAGATCGAGATCGTCGGTATCGAGCCAACCACCTCCAAGACCGTCGTGACGGGTATCGAGATGTTCCGCAAGCTCCTCGACGAGGCGCAGGCGGGCGACAACGCGGGGATCCTCCTTCGTGGGACCAAGAAGGACGAGGTCCAGCGGGGCCAGGTCCTGGCGAAGCCGGGCTCGGTCACGCCGCACACCAAGTTCAACGCGCAGGTCTACATCCTGAGCAAGGAAGAGGGCGGCCGTCACACGCCGTTCTTCAACAACTACCGGCCCCAGTTCTACTTCCGCACCACCGACGTGACCGGGTCGGTCGTCCTCCCGGGCGGCACGGAGATGGTCATGCCGGGCGACAACACCGAGATGGAAGTGACGCTCATCCAGCCGATCGCGATGGACGAGGGTCTGCGTTTCGCCATCCGCGAGGGTGGTCGCACCGTAGGCGCCGGACGCGTCACGAAGATCCTCGAGTAACCGAGTAACACCCAAGAGAACGGACGAAGAGTGGCGACGGATGGCATGAAGATCAGGATCAGGCTCAAGGCCTACGACCATGAGGTCATCGATCAATCCGCGAAGAAGATCGTGGAGACGGTGACGCGCACGGGCGCGAGCGTCAACGGGCCGATCCCGCTACCGACAGAACGCTCCGTCTACACCGTCATCCGTTCTCCCCACAAGGACAAGGACTCGCGGGAGCACTTCGAGATGCGGACGCACAAGAGGTTGCTCGACATCGTCAACCCGACGCCGAAGACGGTCGACTCGCTCCAACGACTCGACCTTCCTGCCGGCGTGGATATCGAGCTCAAGCTCTAAAGGAGGAGTAAAGGGGCTGAATGCACGAGGTGCATTCGAGCCCCGCACGACGAACTCGTGGACGTAGTCCACGAAGGAGAGAGGGAAACCACGACATGGCGGTCAAAGGGATCCTCGGTCGCAAGATCGGGATGACCCAGGTGTTCGACGAGAACGGGCGCGCGGTGCCGGTGACGGTGCTGGAAGCGGGTCCGTGTCGCGTCGCGCAGCTGAAGAGCCCCGAGACCGACGGTTACTGGGCGCTTCAGCTGTCATTCGGCGCGCCGCGCAAGACCAACAAGGCGCTCGGCGGCCACTACCAGAAGGCCGGGATCGATCCCGCCCGGACGCTCGTCGAGCTCCGCCTGGATCCGTCCGACCCGGGCGAGTACACCGTCGGCAGTGAGCTGAAGGCCGACATCTTCGAACCTGGTGAGACGGTCGACGTCATCGGTGTGACGAAGGGCAAAGGGTTCGCCGGTGGGATGAAACGTCACAACTTCAAGGGGCTGAGCGCGACCCACGGTACGCAGCGCAAGCACCGTTCCCCCGGTTCGATCGGCGCGTGTGCGACTCCGGCTCGCGTCTTCAAAGGAACGCGCATGGCAGGGCATATGGGGCATGTCCGCGTGACGACGCTGAACCTGAAGGTCATCCAGGTGGATCCGGAACGCAACCTGTTGCTCGTGCGCGGCGCGGTCCCCGGCCCCCGCGGGGGTCTCGTGATGATCCGCGACGCGATCCGATTCCGTCACAGGAAGGCCAGTTAAGCCATGGCCAACCTGAAAGCGAAGGTGCTCGATGAGACCGGCAACGCGACCGGTGACAAGGCCTTGCCCGAAGACGTCTTCGGTGGCGACGTCAACGTGCCGTTGATGCATCAGGTCGTCACGGCGCAGCTTGCTGCCGCTCGGGCGGGGACGGCATCTACTAAGACGCGCAGTGAGGTCCGTGGTGGCGGTACCAAGCCGTGGCGTCAGAAGGGGACCGGTCGGGCTCGTCACGGATCGACCCGCAGCCCCATCTGGGTCGGCGGGGGCGTCGTGTTCGGCCCCCACCCGCGCGATTACACGCAGCGCCTGCCGAAGAAGATGCGTAAGGCGGCCCTTCGCAGTGCGCTCGCGGACAAGGCAGGCGCCGGACAGATGTTCATCCTCGACGGATTCACCGAGACCAAGACGAAGGCCGCGGCGTCGGCCCTCCGAGCCGCAGGGATCGAAGGCAAGGTCCTGGTGGTCTTAGATCCCGCCGACGACGCATCACGCACCGTCGATCGCGCGTTCCGCAACCTCGGGAACGCGGCGTTCTCGCTCGTGGGGTCGTTGTCGACCTACGACGTCCTGGTAGCCGATTCGATCCTGTTCACGTCGAGCGCCTATGACCGGCTAGTCGGTGGAGGTGACGCGGCGTGAGCTCTACCAAGTCCGGCCCCCGTGACGTGATCCTGGCCCCGGTGGTCAGCGAGAAGAGCTACTCGCTGCTCGACAACAACGCATACACGTTCCAGGTCCATCCGCAGGCGAACAAGACCGAGATCCGTCAAGCCGTGGAGCAGATCTGGGGCGTGAAGGTGCTCAGCGTCAACACGATCAACCGCAAGGGCAAGACGAAGCGCTTCCGTTTCACGCAGGGCAAGCGCGCCGACACCAAGCGCGCGGTCGTGAAGCTGGCGGCGGGCGACAAGATCGAGATCTTCGAACAGCAGACCTAGGAAGAGACGGATAGCTAATGCCGATACGTAAAAGCAAGCCGACATCAGCGGGGCGCCGGTTCCAGTCGCATAGCGACTACAAGGAGCTGACGCGTACCGAGCCCGAGAAGTCTCTGCTCGAGCCCAATCCGAAGAAGGCCGGGCGGAACAACCGCGGCCGGATCACGACACGCCATCAGGGCGGCGGCAACAAGACGCGCTATCGCCGGGTGGACTTCCGCCGTAACAAGGACAACATCCCCGCGAAGGTCGCGCACGTGGAATACGACCCGAACCGCAACGCGCGGCTCGCCCTGCTGCACTACGTCGACGGCGAGAAGCGCTACATCCTGATGCCGAACCGCGTGAAGGTCGGCGACATGCTCCAGTCCGGCCCCGGCGCCGACATCCGCCCGGGCAACGCTCTGCCGCTCCGCAACATCCCCGTGGGTACGGTCGTCCACAACGTCGAGCTGAAGCCCGGTGCGGGCGGCAAGATGGCACGCAGCGCAGGCTCGTCGGTGCAGCTGATCGCGAAAGAGGGTGTCAACGCGACGCTTCGTCTGCCGTCCGGCGAGATGCGCACGGTCCCGATGGACTGCCGCGCCACCGTCGGCGAGGTCGGTAATGCCGAGGCGGAGCTCATCTCGGTCGGCAAGGCCGGTCGCAACCGGTGGAAGAACAAGCGTCCCAGCGTCCGCGGCGTCGCGATGAACCCCGTCGACCACCCGCTCGGTGGTGGCGAGGGCAAGTCGTCCGGCGGCCGTCACCCGGTGAGCCCATGGGGCACGCCGGAGGGTCGCACGCGCAAGAAGAAGGCGTCGGACAAGCAGATCGTGCGCCGCCGCGGCAAGAAGAGAGGTGGCCGCTGATGCCACGGAGTCTCAAGAAGGGCCCGTTCGTGGACGACCACCTGCTGATCAAGGTCGACGCGATGAACAAGCGCAACGAGAAGCGCGTGATCAAGACGTGGTCGCGGCGCTCGACGGTGATCCCCGAGATGGTCGGTCACACGATCGCCGTGCACGACGGGCGCAAGCACGTCCCGGTTTACATCACCGAGTCGATGGTGGGCCACAAGCTCGGCGAGTTCGCTCCGACGCGGGCGTTCCGCAGCCACGGTGGCTCGGAGAAAGCGACGAAGGTCAGATAGATGGCACGAACGATCAAGCCGCACGCACAGGCGCAGGAAGCCATCGCGACCGCGAAGTACATCCGCATGTCGCCCACCAAGGCGCGCCAGGTCGTCGACCTGATCCGCGGACGCCACGTCGACGAAGCGCGGCGGGTGCTGAAGTTCACCGAGCGAGCGGCTTCGCTGCCCGTCGGCAAGGTCCTCGAGTCGGCGATCGCGAACGCCGAGCACAACCGCGGCCTGCCGACCGACGAGCTGGTCGTCGTGCGCGCGTGGGCCGACGAGGGTCCTACTCTGCGGCGGTTCCGCCCGCGGGCGATGGGGCGCGCGACCCGCATCCGTAAGCGAACGTGTCACATCTCGGTCGTCGTCGGACGCCCGCCCGAGGACGCGAGGTTGCCCGAGCGACCCGCGACCAAGCAGACGAAACGCCGAGTCCGCAAGGACACCACGGGCAAGCCGGATACCAAGAAGTCGGCCAAGGCTTCGTCGCAGGCGACCGAGGCCGGCCCCGAGAAGACCTCCAAGAAGACCAGCGCCAAGAAGACGAGTGCGAAGAAAACGGCTGCAAAGAAGACAACGAGCAAGAAGACGACCGCGAAGAAGACTTCTCGAAAGAAGAGTGAGTAGCTAATGGGTCAGAAAGTCCATCCGTACGGGTTCAGGCTCGGCATCCATACCGACTGGAAGTCGCGCTGGTTCACCGAGAAGCAGTACCAGGAGTACCTCGAGGCGGACCTGCGCATCCGCGAGTACCTCATGGGGCAGCTGCCGCATGCGGGGATCTCGCGCATCGACATCGAGCGCACCCGAGAGCGCGTCCGGATCGACGCGCATACCGCACGGCCCGGGATCGTCATCGGACGCCGTGGCGCGGAGGCCGAACGGCTGCGCAGCCATCTGGAGCACATGGAGTCCAAGCTGTACGGCAAGCCGACCGACGTCCGCCTGAACATCATCGAGGTGAAGCAGCCGGAGCTCGACGCCCAGCTGATCGCGCAGGGTGTTGCGGAGCAACTCGTGTCGCGTGTCTCGTTCCGCCGCGCGATGAAGAAAGCCGTCGGTACTGCGATGCGCCACGGCGCCAAGGGCGTCCGCGTGCAGTGCGGCGGACGCCTCGGTGGCGCCGAGATGAGCCGTCGCGAGTGGTACATCGAGGGCCAGATGCCGTTGCACACGCTGCGTGCAGACATCGACTACGGCTTCGCCGAGGCTCGCACCACCTTCGGGCGCATCGGCGTCAAGGTGTGGATCTACAAGGGGCCGTTCCAGGACCTCTATGCAACGGCTCGCGACACCGCGCGCCTGCGCCGCGAGGCGGCGCTCGCCGCGGGCGAGACGGTCGGCCGCGGCGCCGAAGAACGCGCCAAGAGCCGGGCCGCGTCGAGCCGGAAGGCGAGCGAGGTCAAGACCCGCAGGGTCGCTGCTCGACCCGCGACCGGCCCTGCGCCGATCCACGAATCGCCGCAGGCTCTCAAAGAGCGGCGCGCGAAGGAGGGGGCCGAGGACCTCTCGGTCACGGAGTCGATCGGAACGACCGACGGTGTGGATGCCGCGCTCGGTAAGTCGAGCTCCGAGCCGGCGCAGCACAAGGCTCCGGGTGACGTCGAGGCGCAGCCCTCGGCGGAGGTCCCACCGGACGCCGACACGCTGTCCGACGTCCCGACCGAAGCGGACGCGACCGGCACCGAAGAGACGGCGACCGGGAACACCGAGTCGGGCGAGGACAAACCCGCGGGCGGCGCAGCATCTGGTGACACCGAGTCGGAGGAGGACGGAGCCTGATGCTGCAGCCAAAGAAGGTGAAGCACCGCAAGCACCACCGCGGGCGCATGCGGGGGCAGGCGAAAGGCGGGACCGCCGTCAACTTCGGCGACTACGGCCTGATGGCTCTGGAACCGGGGTGGATATCGAACCGGCAGATCGAGGCGGCTCGTATCGCGATGACCCGTCACATCCGCCGCGGCGGCAAGGTCTGGATCAATATCTTCCCGGACAAGCCCTACACGAAGAAGCCGGCCGAGACGCGTCAAGGATCCGGTAAGGGCAACCCCGAGGGGTGGGTCGCGGTGATCAAACCCGGCCGCGTGATGTTCGAGATCGCGGGTATCCCCGAGCCTCTCGCGCGCGAGGCGATCCGCCTCGCGGCACACAAGCTGCCGATCAAGTGCAAGTTCGTGACCCGCGAGCAGATCCTCGAGGTGCAGTAGTGATCCGCCCGGTGGCGCTGGTGCGGCCCAAACGAGCGAAAAACCCGTCAGGCAAGGCCGCGACGGAGGAGCGAACTCGCAGAGTGCGTGACGGAGTGAGAACGCAGCATGACGGAGTTTTGCAGCCGTCTGGACGCGGCGTGTGCCGGCGGGAGGGTCACTAAATGGCGAAGTTGAAGGTGGCAGAGCTCAGGGAGCTCGGCCGCGAGGACATCGAGCGCCGGCTCGAAGAGACGAAGGAAGAGTTGTTCAACCTGCGGTTCCAGAACGCGACGGGACAGCTGGACAACTACAAGCGCATACAGGAGCTGAAGAGGGACGTCGCTCGGATCAAGACGGTCCTCCGTCAGCAAGAGATCGAAGGTGCTGAGGAGTCATGAGTATCAACGAGCAGGACCTGCAGGAGCGCGCGAAGCGTAAGACCCGCACCGGCGTCGTCGTGTCCGACAAGATGGACAAGACCGTCGTGGTCGAGGTCCGCGACGCTACGAAGCACTCGACCTACAACAAGATCGTCCGTCGTAGCAAGCACCTGAAAGCTCACGACGAGTCGAACTCGGCTGCGGTCGGTGACCTCGTCCGCGTGATGGAGACGCGTCCGTTGTCGAAGACCAAGCGGTGGCGTCTGGTCGAGGTGGTGGAGAAAGCCAAATGATCCAGCAAGAGACCAGGTGTCGCGTCGCAGACAACACGGGTGCCCGAGAGGTGCTCGTCATCAAGGTGCTGGGTGGGTCCCGCCGTCGCTATGCGGCGGTCGGTGACATCGTGGTCTGCACCGTGAAGGACGCGATCCCCGGTGGGACCGTCAAGAAATCCGACGTCGTGAAGGCGGTCGTCGTGCGGACCGCGAAGGAGAAACGACGGGGCGACGGCAGCTACATCAAGTTCGACGACAACGCGGTCGTGATCGTGGACGGGCAGATGCAGCCGCGGGGCACCCGCATCTTCGGTCCCGTCGCGCGAGAACTGAGGGAGAAGCGCTTCATGAAGATCATCTCGCTGGCCCCGGAGGTGTTGTAGGTGGTGCCTAAGATCAAGAAGGGCGACACCGTGGCGGTGATCGCCGGCAAGGACCTGGGTGCGCAGGGACGCGTCCTCGAAGTGATCCCGAAGAAGAACAAGGTGATCGTGGAAGCGGTCAATCGAGTCACGCGTCACGAGAAAGTGCGACCGAGCCGGCGGGGTCGCGGCACTCAGGAGGGCGGCATCGTCCACAAGGAGTCGCCGGTGAACATCAGCAACGTGGCGCTGGTCTGCCCGAGCGACGGACCCACGCGAGCTGGCTACCGCATCGAAGCCGGTGGCGCCAAGGTCCGGATCTGCCGCAAGTGCGGCACGGAACTCTAGGTGCGGACCTTGCGTAGCCGGTGTTTCGCACCTCACACGACGAACAGCACCACTGAAAGGACCGCCTGATGGCAACAGCGACCTATACGCCGAGGCTCAAGGAGCGCTTCCGCTCCGAAGTCGTCGCGCAGCTGAAAGACGAGCTCGGGCTCGCGAACGTCATGCAGGTCCCGAAGCCCGTGAAGATCGTCGTCAACATGGGCGTCGGCGATGCCTCGCGCGACGCGAAGCTCCTGGACGGGGCCGTGAAGGACCTGACGACGATCACCGGGCAGAAGCCGGCGATACGGCGGGCGCGCAAGTCGATCGCGACCTTCAAGATCAGAGAGAAGATGCCGATCGGCGCCGCCGTCACGCTGCGGGGTGACCGCATGTGGGACTTCCTCGACCGGCTGCTGTCGATCGTGCTACCGCGCATCCGCGACTTCCGGGGCCTCAACCCGCGGAGCTTCGACGGGTCCGGCAACTACAGCTTCGGCCTCACCGAGCAGCTGGTGTTCCCGGAGATCGACTACGACGACATCGACATGACGCGCGGCATGGACATCACGATCGTCACGACGGCCAGGAACGACGACGAGGGACGTGCGCTGCTGATGGCGCTGGGCTTCCCTCTGAAGCAAGACGACAGGTAGTAGAGGAGTAGAGGCATGGCGAAGAAGGCTCTGAGGAACAAGGCGGAACGGAAGCCGAAGTTCAAGGTTCAGGCGTACACGCGCTGCAAGCGGTGTGGACGTCCGCGGGCGGTCTACAAGCGCTTCGGCCTGTGCCGTCTGTGCTTCCGCGAGATGGCCCACAACGGTGAGATCCCCGGTGTCACGAAGGCAAGTTGGTAAGGGAGAGAGCATGAGCATGACCGATCCGATCGCAGACATGCTTACCCGGGTACGCAACGCGTCCTCGGCGATGCACGACGAGGTCGAGATGCCCGCGTCGAAGATCAAGGAGAACATCGCCAAGATCCTGGCGGACGAGGGCTTCGTCTCGGGCTGGGAGCGCGTGACCGACGACGGGCACCCGAAGTTGAAGATCCGCCTCAGCTATACCGACGAGCGCGAGAGGGTGATCTCCGGCATCCGGAGGATCTCGAAGCCGGGGCGGCGCGTGTACCGCGGCGCGCAGGACCTCCCGCGGGTCCTCGGCGGGCTCGGCGTCGCGATCATCTCCACGAGCCAAGGTGTCATGACCGACAAGCAAGCACGACAGGCGAAGGTCGGCGGGGAAGTCCTCGCCTACGTCTGGTAACCGAGAGACGAGAGGCTACGAACAGCTATGTCACGAGTAGGTCAAGCGCCGATCCCCGTCCCGGACGGGGTGTCGATCAGCGTCACGGAACACATGATCCACGTCAACGGGCCGCGCGGCGAGCTTCACCGCGACCTGCCGGAGGAGATCGCGATCGAGCAGGTCGACTCCGACCTCGTCGTGACGCGCAACAAGGAGACGACGGAGGCGCGAGCGCTGCACGGTCTGTTCCGGACGCTCGTCGCGAACATGATCCAGGGCGTAACCCAAGGCTACGAGAAGGCTCTCGAGATCCACGGCGTGGGTTACCGTGCCGCCAAGCAAGGGTCGGATCTCGAGCTGGCGGTCGGTTTCTCGCACTCCGTGAAGAAGGCGGCGCCGGCGGGTATCGAGTTCGACGTTCCGAGTCCCACACGTATCGTGGTCAAGGGTGTCGACAAGGAGCTCGTAGGCCAGACCGCGGCGGAGATCAGGGCTATCCGCAAGCCCGAGCCTTACAAGGCGAAGGGCATCCGATACGAGGGCGAGTACGTCCGCCGCAAGGCCGGCAAGGCCGCGAAGGCCGCCGGTTAGGAGCAGCTATGGAAACCAAACAACAACGACGAGGTACCTCGCGGCTCAAGCGCCACCGGCGCGTGCGTAAGAAGGTGGTCGGGACTGCGGAGCGGCCGCGCCTAGCGGTGTACCGCTCGAACCGCCACATCTACGCGCAGGTGATCGACGATTTCGCCGGGCGTACGCTGGCGGCGGCGTCGACCCTGACGCTGGACACCAAAGGTGAGCCGACCGAGCAGGCGAAAGCGGTCGGCAAAGCCGTCGCCGATGCTGCGAGTGCGGCAGGCATCACGCGTGTGACGTTCGACCGGGGCGGTTTCATGTACCACGGTCGTGTACAAGCGGTCGCCGACGGCGCCCGCGAGGGAGGACTCGAGTTCTAGTGGTGACCCTCCTTACCTCACACGTGCACCTCTGGCGGCTGCAAAGCTCGGCCATGCTGCGTTCTCGGTCGCGCACGTACCTTCCAGGTACGCACGCTCCCTGCGGCCTTGCCTGGCGGCCTTTTCGCTCGCCAGAGGCACACAGCGAAATAAGGAGGATCACTTGAGACAACCAGGTAGAGGCGGTAGGGGTGGGCGCGACGACGACCGCACCCAGTACGAGGAGCGGGTCGTCGCGATCAACCGCGTGGCCAAGGTCGTAAAAGGTGGCCGTCGCTTCTCGTTCACCGCGCTGGTCGTCGTCGGCGACGGTGCCGGGCAGGTCGGGGTCGGCTACGGGAAGGCGCGCGAGGTCCCGCAGGCGATCCAGAAGGGGATAGAGGAAGCGAAGCGGAATTTCTTCCGCGTCCCGTTGATCGGGCAGACGATCCCGCACGAGATCCTGTCCGAGGAATCCGGCGGTGTCGTCCTGCTCAAGCCCGCCTCACCCGGTACGGGTGTCATCGCCGGGGGCCCCGTGCGCGCGGTGGTCGAGTGCGCCGGGATCCGCGACATCCTGTCCAAGTCGCTCGGGAGCGACAACCCGATCAACATCATCCACGCGACGGTGAAGGCGCTCAAGGACCTGAAGACGGCCGACGAGATCGCCCGCAAGCGCGGTAAGACCGCGGAGGAGGTAGCTCCTCCGTGGCTCCTCGACACGCGTCACTCGGCGACGCCCGCAACGACCGTCACCCCGGCGGAAGAAGTAGTGGGCTGATGGCGACGTTGAAGATCACGCAGATCCGTAGCGCCAACTCGCGCGGGAAGAAGCAGGTCGGGACGATCCGCGCCCTTGGCCTGAAACGGCTCGGCCACACCGTCGAGCACGAGGATCGTCCCGAGATCCGGGGGATGGTCGCGAAGGTAAGCCACCTCGTGGAGGTTGAGGAGAGCAGATGAAACCGCATGAGTTGAGAGCCGCGGAAGGCGCGCGTAAACGTTCGAAGCGCAAGGGGCGCGGCGAGGGTTCCGGAAAGGGCAAGACCGCGGGGCGCGGCACGAAGGGCACGAAGGCCCGCGGTGAGGTCCACCTGTTCTTCGAGGGTGGGCAGATGCCCCTTATCCGGCGGATCCCGAAGCTGAAGGGCTTCAGGCCACCCAACCAGAAGGTCTACGGCGCGATCAACGTCGGCGACCTCGGGAAGCTCGACGGTGACGAGGTCACGCCCGAGCTGCTGCACGAGGCGGGGCTGGTACACAAGCGCGACAAGCTGATCAAGGTGCTCGGCAACGGCGAGCTCGACCGGAAGATGACCGTTCGCGCGCACGCGTTCAGCGACGCGGCGAGGTCGAAGATCGAGGCCGCCGGCGGCACCGTGGAAGTCGTGACGCAGGTGCCACAGAAGAAGCAGGCGTAGATGAACCTCCTCGGTGCGTTCATCAACGCGTTCAAGGTCCCCGACCTTCGCCGGAAGATCCTCTTCACCGGCCTGATCATCGCGGTCTATCGCTTCGGCGCCCACGTCCCCACGCCGGGGATCGACATCCAGGCGGCGCAGGAGCTGTCTCGTCAGGGACCGGGTGGCGCGCTCGGCTTCATCAACCTTTTCTCCGGTGGAGCGCTCGCGCAGATGGCGGTCTTCGCGCTCGGGATCATGCCGTACATCACGTCGTCGATCATCATGCAGCTGCTGACCGTGGTGATCCCGAGACTGGAAGCATGGTCGAAGGAGGGTGAGTCCGGGACCAAGAAGATCACGCAGTGGACGCGCTATCTGACGGTCATCCTCGCGATCCTGCAATCCACGGGTCTGGCGTTCCTCCTCCATCGCGGCCAGCTCGGCCAGACCGGTGTCGACACCGGGATCGAGATCCTTCCGAACTTCAACCCACCGACCGTTGCGCTCGTCGTGCTGTCCCTGACGGCCGGTACCGCGCTGATCATGTGGCTCGGCGAGCTCATCACCCAGCGTGGGATCGGCAACGGCATGTCGATCCTGATCTTCGCGTCGATCATCTCGACCCTTCCCCAGGAGGGGAAGTCGATCCTCGATCAAAAGGGCCTCGGTTTCTTCCTGATGCTCTGCCTGATGGTGATCGGCATCATCGTGTCCATTGTGATCATGGAGCAGGGTCAGAGGCGGATCCCGGTCCAGTACGCGAAGCGCGTCGTGGGCAGGAAGATGTACGGCGGAAGCTCTACCTACATCCCCCTGAAGGTCAACCAAGCCGGCGTCATCCCGATCATCTTCGCGTCGAGCGTGCTCTACATCCCGACCCTGTTGCAGAACGTCATCCAGAACCAGGCGGTCCAGGACTTCATCTCGAACAACCTGATCAACGCCGCGAGCGCCACCTACATGATCATCTACGGCGTACTCGTGGTCTTCTTCGCGTACTTCTACACCGCGATCACCTTCAATCCCGTCGACGTCGCCGACAACATGAAGAAATACGGCGGCTTCGTCCCCGGCATCCGTCCGGGACGAGCTACGGCCGAATACCTCGACCGGATCCTGACCCGCATCACGTTGCCGGGCGCGTTGTTCATCGCTGCTATCGCGTTGATCCCGTCGGTCGCGCTCGCGGTCTTCAACGTCCAAGCCCTGCCGTTCGGGGGGACGTCGATCCTCATCACGGTGGGCGTCACGCTGGAGACGATGAAGCAGATCGAGTCGCAGCTGATGATGCGCCACTACGAAGGTTTCTTGAAGTAAGTGCCTCAACGACGGACGCGCTCATGCGGATAGTCATCTTCGGCCCCCAGGGGGCGGGTAAAGGCACGCAATCGGAACGGATCTCGGAGAAGTACGGGATCCCGTCGATCTCGACCGGCGAGATCTTCCGGGCCGCGCAGACGGCGCGCACGGCGCTGGGTCTGAAGGTCCTCGAATACGTCGACTCCGGCAAGCTAGTCCCGAACGACCTCACGATCGAGGTCATGCGCGAGCGGCTGTCCGCCACAGATTGCTCCGAGGGATTCCTGCTCGACGGGTTCCCGCGCAGCCTCATCCAGGCCGAAGCTCTCGACGACATCCTGGCCGACGGGGGTTGTGCGCTCGACGCGGCGCTCGTGATCGAGGTGCCGGAAGAAGTCTCGCTCCGACGGCTGTTGGGTCGCAGGGCGTGCAGGGAGTGCGGGCGCAACTACCACCTCGACGCTCCGCCGATGGTGGACTGGACCTGCGACCGCTGCGGTGGTGAGGTGGTCGAACGCGCCGACGATCACGAGGAGACGATCCGTAAACGCCTCGACCTGTACCACTCCGAGACCGAGCCCCTGAAGGAGTACTACGAGGCAAGAGGGATCCTGCGCACGGTCGATGGCCGTGGCTCGCCCGACGAGGTGTTCGAGCGCATCTCCGCTTCGCTCTAGCTCGGATGATCTACAAGAAGTCGCTCGACGAGATCAAAGTGATGCGGCGCGCGGGCGCTCTCGTCGCGGACACGATGGAGGCGCTCCGCGAGGCGGTACGTCCCGGCGTCACGACGCTGGAGTTGGACCGGATCGCCGAGAAAGTCATCACCGACGGCGACGCGAAGCCTTCCTTCAAGGGCTACCGCGGCTTCCCCGCCTCGATCTGCGCGTCGCCGAACCACGTGATCGTCCACGGCATCCCTTCGCCGATGCGCCTCGAGGAGGGCGACATCATCTCGCTCGACGTGGGCGTCTTCCTCGACGGGTTCCATGGAGATTCGGCGTGGACGTTCCCGGTCGGCGACGTCGACCCGAAAGCGGCCGAGCTTCTGAAGGTGACCGAGGCGTCGCTCGACGCGGCCATCGAGCAGTGCGAGCCGGGCAAGCGGCTCGGAGACGTGGGTTACGCCGTCCAGCAGACTGCCGAGCCGGCGGGGTTCTCGATCGTCCGGGAGTACGCGGGCCACGGTGTCGGGCGTGCGCTGCACGAGGAGCCGTCGATCCCGAACTACGGCCCTCCCGGCCGCCGCGAGGTCCTGGCACCGGGCATGACGTTCGCGATCGAGCCGATGGTGAACGCGGGAGGGCCCGGGACGAAGACGCTGGGGGACGGGTGGACCGTCGTGACGACGGACGGGAGCCTCTCGGCGCATTTCGAGCACACGGTCGCCGTTACCGAAGCAGGCCACGAGGTCCTCACGGTCCGGCGGGCGTGAGCGTTTTGGGCCGTGCCACCTGCACAAATGCGGTCCGTGCCGGTCGACCGCCCGGGGGAGTTCTGTTACCATAGGCGGCCGTCCCGTCCCCGGTTCTCATCGCGCCCTCTCGGGGGGCGCTTTTTGCGGGTCGGGTTTAACCGACAGCGATCAGATCTAGAGGTGCGCGTGCCAAAGAACAAGGAGAAGGCTGCTTCTTCCGGCAAGGAAGAAGGTATCCAGGTCGAAGGAACGGTGATCGAGCCGTTGCCGAACGCCATGTTCCGCGTCGAGCTCGACAACGGGCACCGGGTCCTCGCGCACATCTCCGGGAAGATGCGGATGCACTACATCCGCATCCTGCCGGGTGACCGGGTCCTGATCGAGCTGTCTCCCTACGACCTGACCCGCGGCCGCGTCGTCTACCGGTACAAGTAGGAAGCGGCTGAGATGAAGGTGCGTCCGAGCGTCAAGAAGATGTGCGACAAGTGCAAAGTGATCACCCGCCGCGGACGCGTGATGGTGATCTGTACGAACCCGCGTCACAAGCAGCGCCAGGGCTAGAGGATCGAGGAGGGATAAGTGGCACGTATCGCCGGGGTCGACCTGCCGAGAGAGAAGCGTCTCGACATCGCGTTGACCTACATCTACGGCATCGGGCGCACGAAGGCGATGGAGACCTGCGTCGGTTCCCGCGTCAGCCCCGCGACGAAGGTCCGCGACCTGACGGACGAAGAGATCGTTCGGATCCGCGACTGGGTCGGGGCGCAGTACCGCGTCGAGGGTGACCTGCGTCGTGAGACCAACCAGAACATCAAGCGCAAGGTCGAGATCGGCTCATACCAGGGCTTGCGGCACCGCCGCAGCCTCCCGGTCCACGGACAGCGCACCCACACCAACGCGCGGACGCGCAAGGGCCCGAAGAAGACGGTGGCCGGTAAGAAGAAAGCGACGAAGTAGAGATCACGCAGTAGAGAGAGGGATATAGAACTTGGCAGCTCCTAAGAAGAAGACCAAAGCCCGGAGGCGCGAGAAGAAGAACGTCGTCCACGGCGTCGCGCACATCAAGTCGACGTTCAACAACACGATCATCTCGATCTCCGACCTCGAGGGGAACGTCGTGTCGTGGGCATCCGCAGGCAACGTGGGGTTCAAGGGATCCCGTAAGTCGACGCCGTTCGCGGCGCAGCTTGCGGCCGAAGCGGCGTCGAGGAAAGCCCAGGAGCACGGCGTCCGCCGTGTCGACGTCGAGGTCAAGGGCCCCGGCTCGGGGCGTGAGACCGCGATCCGCTCGTTGCAAGCTTCGGGACTCGAGATCATCGGCATCAAGGACATGACGCCGGTGCCCCACAACGGCTGCCGCCCGAGAAAGAGGCGACGCGTCTAATGGCTAGATATGTAGGTCCGGTGTGCAAGCTCTGCCGCCGCGAGAAGACGAAGCTGTTCCTCAAGGGAACGCGGTGCGAGAGCCCGAAGTGCCCGATCGAGAAGGGGCGTCCGCCTCCCGGCGAGCACGGGCGCGGCCGCGTGCGGGAGTCGGAATACCTGTTGCAGCTCCGCGAGAAGCAGAAGGCGAAGCGGTTCTACGGCATCCTGGAGAAGCAGTTCCGCAGCTACTACGCCGAAGCCGCTCGCTCGAAGGGCGTCACCGGCGAAGAGCTGATGCGCATCTGCGAGAGCCGTCTCGACAACGTCGTCTATCGAGCCGGGCTGGCGATGAACCGTCCGATGGCGCGCCAGATGGTCAGCCACGCTCATTTCGAGGTCAACGGCAAGAAGGTCAATATTCCGTCGTTCCGCGTCAAGCCCGGTGACGTCATCACCGTGAAGCAGCGCTCCAAGTCGATGGGCCGCTTCATCGAGAACATCTCCTACGCCGACGGCCGCGAGACGCCTGAGTGGCTTTCGACGAACCTCAAAGAGATGACGGTTCAGGTCCTCGCTCTGCCGGAGAGACACCAGGTAGATGTCCCGGTGCAGGAGCAACTGATCGTCGAGTACTACTCCAAGTAAAACCAAATACCCGAAGTACCGCTGCGAGAGGAGCCGCATGGATCTGCTGATCGTTCAACGTCCTCAGATATCGGAGGAACAGATCTCCGACGTGAGGAACAAGTTCACCATCGAGCCGCTGGAGCCCGGTTTCGGCTACACGTTGGGGAACTCGCTCCGGCGGACCCTGCTGTCTTCGATCCCGGGGGCCGCGATCACGCAGGTGAAGATCGACGGTGTGCTGCACGAGTTCTCGACCGTCGAAGGCGTCACCGAGGACGTGACCGACATCGTCTTGAACCTGAAAGAGCTCGTCTTCCGCAGCGACAACGAGGAGCCGACCACCGTTTACCTGCGGGTGCCGGGCCCGGCCGAGGTCACCGCGAAGGACATGGACCTTCCTGCGGGGATCGAGGTCCTGAATCCGGACAAGAAGATCGCGACCCTCAACAAGAACGCGACCCTGTCGATGGAGCTTCGGATCGAACAGGGACGCGGTTATGTCGCGGCCACGATCGCGCCGAAAGAGGCGATCGGGACCATCCCGGTCGACGCGTTGTTCTCGCCGGTCAAGCGGGTGACGTACGAAGTGGAGCCCACCCGCGTCGAGCAGATGACGAACTACGACCGTTTGATCCTCGACGTCGAGACCGACGGGTCGATGACGCCGTCGGACGCTCTCTCGGCTGCCGGGTCGACGCTCGTCAACCTGTTCACGCTGTTCGCAGAACTCGGTGAGGGTCCGGGGCTCGACCTCGGTCCCGAGCAGGGCGAAGACGAGGTCTCCGGTGTGTTGGCACAGCCCATCGAGGAGATGGACCTCACCGTGCGGTCCTACAACTGCCTCAAACGCGAGGGTGTCACGACGGTCGGTGAGCTGGTCCAGAAGTCCGAGGACGATCTGCTCGAGATCCGCAACTTCGGCCAGAAGTCGATCGACGAGGTCAAGGCCAAGCTCGAAGAGATGGACCTCGGCCTCGCCAAGAAAGATTTCTAGAGAAGGCGAGGAGACCTACTCATGCCGCAGCCGAAGAAGGGGCCTCGCCTCGGATCGGGACCGAAGCACCAGCGCCAGATGCTGTCGAACCTGGCGGTCTCGTTGTTCGAACACGAGCGGGTGAAGACGACCGAAGCGAAAGCGAAGATGCTGCGGCCGTTCGCCGAGCGCCTCATCACGAAGGCGAAGGACGGCTCGATCCACAAGCGCCGTCAGGTCCTGTCGGTGATCGAAGACCGTGCCGTCGTCCACAAGCTCTTCGACGACATCGGCCCCCGTTTCTCCGACCGCAACGGCGGCTACACGCGGATCCTCAAGCTCGGCCCCCGCAACGGCGACGGTGCACCCATGGCGCTGATCGAGCTCGTCGACGAGGGCCTTGCCACGCGCGTCGACGAGACGGAGGAAAGCGATGGTGGCCGCAGGCGGCGCTTGACGCGCCCGTCCCGCCGTCGCTCCACGCCGCAGGACAAACCGGTCCAGTCGCAAGCAGCCCAGGCCGCGGCGGAAGGCACTCCGGGTGAGCCCGGCGAGGTCGCGCCTCCCGATCAAGTAGTGGCCGAGACAACCGAGGCCGCCGAAGCGGCGGAAGCGGCGGCAATCGAAGCGTCCGGCCCCCCGGGCGGCACCCGCGAGCAGACGGAGGTGCACGGCGACCAGGTCCAGGGTGGTGGCGCCGGCGGCGTTCCGCAGGGTGGCATCCCCGAGGACAAATCCGACACGAAGTAGTCGCCGTCCCCCGCCAGCCCGTCCTTCGGTCGACCGTTTCCCTTCGGTTCTCGTGCCGGCGAGTCCCGCTATGCGGGCCCCAACGCCGTCGGAACAACCTGATCGCGACTTCGGAGTGACGCGATGAACCTCCGGCTCGACATCGCTTACGACGGTGAACCGTTCCACGGTTTCGCGCGCCAACCCGACGTTCGTACGGTGCAGGGCGATCTCGAAGACGCGCTGTCGAAGCTGTTCGCGCGTCCGATGACGTCGGTCGGCGCAGGACGCACGGATGCCGGTGTCCACGCGCTGGGCCAGGTCGTCAGTGTGAAGGACGCTCCGGGCGACGTCGACCCGATCAAGGTGAGGGACTCGCTCAACGGCATGCTCGGGGGCCGTACGATCGCCGTCAGCGCGTGCAGTCCCGTACCCGACGACTTCCACGCTCGCTTCAGCGCGCGGTCGCGCACCTACGTGTACGCGATCTTGACCAGTGACGCTCCGGACCCGTTCCTGGCGCGAACGTCGCTGTACCACCCGGAACCGCTCGATCTGGGAGCGATGAACGAGGCCGCCGGGCATCTCGCGGGACCGCACGATTTCAGCTCGTTCGGTCGTGTCCCGGAAGGTCAGTCCGCCGAACGGGTCCTCTACGAGCTGTCCTGCCGGAGGTCGGGGCGCCTGGTCCGGATCAAGGCGCGCGGCAACGCGTTCATCCAGCAGATGGTGCGTTCGCTGACCGGAACGCTGATCCAGGTGGGTGAAGGTCGCCGCTCGCCGGACGAGATGACCGCGATCCTGGCGTCGAAGGACAGGGCCGCGGCGGGGCCGGTCGCGCCACCGCACGGGCTCTGCCTCGTCTCGGTGGAATACGACGAGGGCTGGAGCCGTCCGCTCGACCCGGAGTCGGTTTGACCCCCCCTGAAAGGGCCGTTATCCTGCCCGTTCTCTTGCGAGCGGCCCGGATCGCCGGTGCCAGAGAAGGACTAGATGAAGACCCACGTAACGAAGCCTGGTGAGATCACGCGCGACTGGTGGCTGGTCGACGCGGACGGGGTCGTCCTCGGCCGTCTCGCGTCCGAAGTCGCGAAGCGCCTGAGGGGCAAGCACAAGCCGTCCTTCTCGCCGCACCTCGACACCGGCGACCACGTGATCGTGGTCAACGCAGGGAAGATCGTGCTCACCGGCAACAAGCTGACCCAGAAGGAGCTGATTCGCCACTCCGGATACCCCGGCGGGCTGCGCAGGATGTCCTACACCCGGGTGATGGCGGAGCGGCCGGAGCTCGTCGTCGAGAAGGCGGTCAAGGGCATGCTGCCGTCGAACCGTCTCGGCCGGGCGATGCTGAAGAAGCTGAAGGTCTACGCGGGCCCGGACCACCCTCACGCACCACAGAACCCGAAGGTTCTCGACATCAAAGACGTCGCTGCGCCGCACAACCCGGAGCAAGCGCACACCATCGAGGAGGTAAAGCACCATGCCTGAGGCGCTCGCCGGCGCAACGGGACGCCGCAAGGAGTCCGTCTGCCGCGCCCGACTGATGCCCGGCACGGGCCGCTTCGAGATCAACGGCCGCCCTCTCGAGGATTACTTCCCGAGCGCGCGCCAGCGCATGATCATCACGGAGCCACTGCGCCTCACGGAGACCGAGGGCCGCTACGACATCATCGCCAAGATCGAAGGCGGCGGGGTCAGCGGACAGGCGGGAGCGCTCCGTCACGCGATCAGCAAGGCGCTGCTGGAGCTGGATGCCGACCTTCGCCCCGCACTGAAGAAGGCGGGCTTCCTCACGCGCGACGCGCGCGAGAAAGAGCGGCGCAAGTACGGCCTCAAGAAGGCCCGCAAGGCCCCGCAGTACTCGAAGCGTTAGGTCTCTGCCCGCCTCGGTGTGCGGGGGCCCGGTGGGGTCGCCAAGAAGGATCTTCGGGGTCCCTCGCCGAGTACCTGAGCCTCACCGCGCTCGGATGACGCTGTTCCCATCGGTTCCCATATGCTGGAGATTGGACTCACGAGGCGGGAGGGAAGGACAGCGATGCCGATCACTCCTGAGGAGGTCAGGAACAAGGAGTTCGCCGCGACCCTGCGGCGCGGTTACGAGAAGGATCAGGTGGACGAGTTCCTGGCCCTCTTGGCCGATGACTATCAGAAGGCGTTGGATCGTGCCGCGACAGCGTCTGATCCCTTCGCAGCGATGGGTCAGCAGGTCGCCGACGTCATGCGCACGGCGGACGCCGCAGCCGGTGAGCTCCGGCGTCGCGCGGAGGAAGAGGCGGCTAACTACCGCAAACGAGCTGCCGATAAGGCGCTTGGCATCCGCAAGCAAGCTCAGGAGGAAGCCGAGCAGATCCTGGCGACCGCACGCGCGGAAGCAGACAAGATCCGCTCCGGCGCCATCGCTGTCGCCGACAAGACCAAAGGCGAGGCGGAGCTCCTTGCTCGGGATCTTCTGCGATCTGCCGAAGGGGAGAAGTCGCGGATCATCGGCGACGCGGTAGCGCTCAACGAGCGCCTTACCGCCTACGAGCAGGACCTGCGCGACCGGGTCGCACGCGCAACGGAAGCGTTCGACCGGATCAGGAACGAATTCTCGAACGCTGATGGTGGGACTCGTGAACCGGCTCCGCCCGGTCCTGAGGCCATGCCGCAGCCTGACGGTCGTCCCGCGCTGGAGCACACATCTCCATAGCCGTCATTCAGATCCGTCATGAAGCGGCGCATCCTCCTCGCGGCAGCTACGGCGCTCGCCGTAGTGCTCGGCGTCACGGTGTACGTGGTGCTGGGGGTTGTGCGTGATCTCCGGGCGGCTCGGGTTGCGCTAGAAGGTTTTCCGGCGGCACCCGCCGCAGCCGATCTCCCTCTCGCGAAGAATCACGTGTCCAACGCGGTTCGGCGGCTCGATACCGTGCCCGCGCGCGCGGTCGGCTTGGTCCCGGTGATCCGGCAGAACCTCGGGAGCATCAGGGCCGTGCTCGAGGCATCACTGCCGCTACTCGAGGCCGCGGCTGGGATCGACGCGGCACTCGAACCTATCCGCCGCGGCGGCCTCATCACCGATGGCACGGTAGATCTGGTGCGACTGGAAGCATTGGAGGGCCCGGTGGGACGCAGTGAAGTCACGCTCGAGAACCTCAACCTCGTAGCCGGACGCGCTTTGTCTCCCGTGCTTCTACCGCCGGTCTGGGATCTGGTGGCCCTGGTCGAGGACCGGTCGGGGCGCTCCCTCGCCACGACACGGGCCGCGCAGGCGGCGCTTGCCGCCGCCCCTGAATTGCTGGGAAGGACGACTCCCCGCACCTACCTCGTGGTGCTCATCAACAACGCCGAGCTGCGAGGGGCGGGCGGGAT
>DASZOC010000037.1:0-3771 GCA_035550975.1 Actinomycetota bacterium
TGTTTGATGTGCGTGGAACATGAAGTGTCCCGGGTCATCGTAGGTGAACTCGATCATGTGTCGTTCGGCCTGTCCCATCGAGATCGTGTCGGTGAATTCGTCGGGCTCCAGCGCGGTGCCGGTTCGGTAAACGTGGAAGAAGTTCGCATGGAGGTGGATCGAGTTGAGCGGGTCGAACTCGGTGATGTTGATCACGTGGGCGCGCTGGAGGCGCCCGGCTTCGATGACGATCGGCTTCACGGCATAGGCGAAGGCCACGGTGTTCACCGCATAGACCTCGTTCTCGCGATCGAAATTGGTGTCGAACGCGTTCATGACCAGCACCATCTCGTTGGCATCCGGCCGCCCCTTCTTCGGATCGACGATGAACGCTCCGTACAGGCCGCGGTGGATGTGCTGTTTCAACGGCAGCGAATGGCAGTGATACAGGTGGGTGCCGAAAGGCTCCGCGATGAAATCGTAGGTGAACGTCTCGCCGGGCATCGCTTCACCTGCACCCGGTATGCCATCCATGCCGGCGGCATGGAAACCGTGGAAATGAATCGTGTGCGGATGATCGGTTGCGTTGACGAGGTCGATCCGGATGCGGTCACCCTCGGTCGCGTGGATCGTCGGCCCGGGAACGCGTCCGTTGTAGGTCCACGCCGGAAAGAACACGCTCGGAGCAACCTCGATGTCCTTGTTGGCCGCGACGAACTCGTATTCGCGCACGGTCCGACCCGATCGATCCTTGGACAGGGAGCCGCCGTCGAAGTCCGTGAGCATGTCGGTTGGATGGAAACCGTTGCGCGCGTGGTCCACCGTCCCGACGGTCCCGTGCCCGTGGGCCGGCCCATGACCATGCGCGTGAGAATGGACCGGGCCGTGCGTCGGTGACTGCGCGGTGACGAGGTCGCGGCCCCCGAGGACGGCGGCACCTCCGAGCGCTCCGGCCGCGCCGACGCGTTTGAGGAACGCGCGCCGATCTACAGGACCCATACGGCCTCCGCAAGCTCTTTCGAGATCGCGTGTTCCTCGCCGAACGCGCCGTCACTTTCGATCCGGAGGAACAGAGGCCCCGCGACGGGACCACGTCCGCGCACCTCGGCGCGGGCACCTGGCCTGATCCCGACGGCACCGAGGTAGCGCAACGCCTCGGGATCGGAGTCCGACACGCGGTCGACCGTCAATCGCTGGCCCGCGGGCGCATCCCAGAGGGTGCGGTCCGGAGGCGGAGGGGTCGTCAGGTCCTTCGGAGGGATCGGGTGGCCGTGCGGGTCGGCCGTCGGGTGACCCAGACGCGCCGCTATCGCTTCCTCTAGCTCCTCGGACAGGACGTGCTCGAGCACCTCCGCCTCGGCGTGGACCTTGTCCCACGACACGCCCAGAGCCTCCGCCAGGTAGGTCTCGAGGAGCCGGTGGTGCCTCAACACCTCGAGAGCGATCTTGCGCCCCGCGTCCGTCAGCTCCACACCGCGGTAGGGAACGTGGACCACGAGCCCCATCGCGTCGAGCTTCTTCAACATGCTCGTGGCCGATGCCGGCGACACCGCGAGGTGCTGCGCGATGCCGTTGGTCGTCACCGCGCGGGGCGAGGTGGAGTCTTCGGCGAGCAGGAAGAGGCCCTTGAGGTAGTCCTGTACCGCCGCGGTCGTCGACTCCAGCACGGGAAGAGTTTAGGCGCACCTAAATTTGTTTTCAACCAAGGCTCAACCAGTCCCTCGCTACGCTCGCGGCGTGGAACGGTCCCCAGCCCCCGAGCGCGTCGCCGCCGTAGCGCTGGCGATCACGGCCGTCCTGGCGGTCGTGAAGGTCGCGATCGGCCTCGCCACGTCGAGCCTCGCGATCCTGTCGCAAGCGCTCGACACGGCGGTGGATCTCGTGGCGATCGGGCTCGTCCTGATCGCCGTGAGGCTGGCGGGCAAGCCGGCCGACGAGAGCCACCACTACGGCCACGGCAAAGCCGAGAACCTCGTCGCGTTCACCCAGACCTTGTTGCTGGGGGCCGTCGTGCTGGGCCTCGTCGCCGAAGCTGCCCGACGTCTCGGCGCACGGACGACCGACCTCGACATCCCCTGGTATGCGATCGCGGTCCTCGCCGTGTCGGCAGTCGTGGACGCGGGCCGCGCCACGTGGCTGCTACGCACAGCGCGTGCCCACGGGTCGGAAGCGCTGCGCGCGGGAGCCCTGAACTTCGCTACCGACGTCGGGACCGCGGTCGTCGCGTTGGCGAGCGTCGTCCTCGTCCGCACGGGGAACGACAAGGCGGACGCTATCGGGGCCCTCATAGTGTCGGTTGCGGTTGTGGCCGCCGCGTACCGGCTCGGACGCCGCTCCGTAGACGTGCTCATGGACCGGTCTCCCCGGGCGCGGGCCGACGCGATCGAGGCTGCCGTAGCGAACGCGCCGGGGGTCAACGAGGCACGCCGCGTGCGTGTGCGAGGAAGCGGCGAGCAACTGTTCGCGGACGTCACGGTTGCAACGGGCCGGACCGTGTCGCTGGAGCGCGCGCACGACGTGGCAGAGGCCGTCGAGGAGGAGATCTCGCGTGTCGCGCCGGGGACGGACGTGGTCGTGCACGTCGAACCCGTCGCCGAGACGAGCAGCCTCGTCGAGCGTGTCCAGGCCGCCGCGAGTCGCGCGTCGGGCGTGCGGGAGGTCCACAACGTCCTCGTGCACACCTTCGAGGACGTCGGGGGGACGAAGCTGCACGTCACGTTGCACGCGAAAGCAGACGCCGCTCTGTCGATCGTCGAGGCCCACGACCTCGCCGACCGCGTCGAAGCGCAGGTTGCCGCGGAGCTGGGCGACGACGTCAGAGTCGATACCCATATCGAGCCGCTGGAGCAGGCGGGTCTCGGCAAGGACGTGACGGAGGAGCGCGACGACGTCGTGAGGTCGATCCAGGCGCTCGCCACGGAAGAAGACGACATCCTCGACTGTCACGAGGTCCTCGTCACGCAGACGGGCGAAGAGCTGTCGGTCGTGGCACACGTCCGCGGGCGCGGAAGCCTCTCGTTGTCACGCCTGCATGCGGCCTCGCAGCGGATCGAGAACGCGATCCACGCGCGCCACCCCGACATCGGGCCCGTCCTCATCCACTTCGAACCGGAAGGCGCCTGACGCCCCGCGCGCGCCGTCCCCGTCTGCTTTCCGCGCTACCCCTGAAAAAGCGGGGCCATGTGCAGAAAGAAGGGCTGGTTGAATACCGCCCCTGATGCAGCCCTTACGGATCGCCCTCCTTACCTATAGGGGTAATCCGTTGTCCGGTGGCCAGGGCATCTACGTGCGCTACCTGAGCCGCGCGTTGGCCGAGCTCGGCCACCGTGTCGAGGTCTTCAGCGGGCAGCCCTACCCGGTGCTCGACGACAGCGTCACGCTGAGACGCGTCCCGAGCCTCGATCTGTATCGCGCCCCCGACCCCTTCCGTCGTCCCCGCCGGTCGGAGTTCCGGGACTGGGTCGACGTCCTCGAGTACGGGCTGATGTGCACGGCCGCCTTCCCGGAGCCGCTCACGTTCAGTCTGCGCGTCGCGCGCGAGCTCCGCCGGCGGCCGGACGCGTTCGACATCGTCCACGACAACCAGTCCCTCGCCTACGGGATCCTGGACGTAGCGCGGCGGGCCCCCACGGTGGCGACGGTTCACCACCCGGTAACGATCGACCACGCGCTCGACCGGCAGCAGGCGTCGTTCGCGCGGAGACTCTCGCTCGCGCGCTGGTACGCGTTCACGCGGATGCAACGCCGGGTCGCCCCGAGATTGCCACGTATCATCACGGCGTCCGCGGCGGG
>DASZOC010000038.1:0-18375 GCA_035550975.1 Actinomycetota bacterium
CGCCCCCACTCGCACGCGGACCCGTTGTTAGCGTGTTTCGTGTGGACCCTCTGATCATCACCGTTGCGGGCGTGGGAGCCGAGCTGACGCGCCAGGAGCAACCGAACCTGCCTGTGAGTGCCGACGAGATCGCCGACGATGCGCGGGAATGCGAGGCAGCGGGCGCATCGATCTACCATTTGCACGTGCGGGATCGCGAGGGCAACCCGACGATGGAGGTCGATGAGTTCCGAGCTGCGGTCGAGGCGATCGCGGCGGAGTCGGACCTGATCGTGCAATTCACCAGTGGTGGAGGCGTCAAGGACGATGCGAACGCGCGCATCGCGCCGCTGGAGCTCCAGCCCGAGATGGCGAGCTTGACTACGGGGACGGTCAACTTCGGTGACTACGTCTTCTTCAATCCGCCGTGGCTCATCACGGCTTTGTACCGGCGTATGAGGGAACACTCGATCCTGCCCGAGTTCGAGATCTTCGAACCCGGGATGATCGCGACCGCGGAGCGCATCTATGCCGATCACGGCGACGGCCACCACCGCCACTTCGACTTCGTCCTCGGTGTTCCGGGAGCGATGCCGGCGTGGGACGATTCGGTCGAATTCCTCGCCCGTCACCTGCCCGACGGCGCGACGTGGAGTGCCACCGGAGTCGGGGCGGCCCATCTGCGCGTCGCTACTGATGCCATCCGACGCGGCGGTCACGTACGCACGGGTTTCGAGGATGTCAGGTGGTTCGAGAAGGGCGTCCTCGCGTCCTCGAACGCGCAGCTCGTCGGCCGCGTTGCCGATATCGCCGGCCGCGACGGGCGCGCCGTCGCCACCCCTGCGGAAGCCCGCGAGATCTTGGATCTGAAGCGGTAACCTTTCGAACATGTCCGACAAGCGTCGCCTCGTCGAAAGGGTCACCGCCCCCGAGTATCTGCAGGGGGTAGAGGCAAAGAGCGACGACGATCTTCATGTGATGCTCGCCGAGACCACCGAAGCCGAGAACGAGGTCTCGTTCGAGCGGAAGCTCTGCCAGGGACGCATCGACATCCTCAAGGCCGAGCTGACGCGGCGCCGCGAAGGTGGCGACACGTCCGACCTGGTGGCGCGGCTCCCCCAGATCCTGGCGGGCGACGAACCTCGCTCCGACCCGGGCGCGCTTCCCCACAGGGCGCCGGATTTCTCGATCCCGCGTAATGCGGATATCCCGCGGCGGCGCGTGGAGGAGATCGTGGGCGAGCAGACGATCGCGCGCCTGCCACAGCTGCCGGACCAGGAGATCTCTTCGGTCATCGAAGCCTTGACGGAGCACGAGTCGGCCCTGTCGGCGAGACGGAAAGCGCTGCACGACGTGATCGATGTCCTGCAGCACGAGAACGTAAGGCGCCTCAAGCGCGGCGAGACGGATCCCACCGCAGCGCTGAGCTGATCCGCGGGTTAGCGGCCCTTCTTACCCTTAGCGGGTGCGCCGTTGCGCTTGTCGTCCTGCGGCGTGCCGGGGTTGCCGCTCGGCTGCGAGGAACGACCCGAAGCCTTGCTCGCCGGCCGGAGCCCCCGCCCCCCCTCGCGGGAGCGGCCGCGTGACTTCGTCTCATCCTGGTGCCCGCGGCCGGAGCGACCGCGGCGAGAAGCAGGCTGCTTGCGCTCGGCGTCATCCTGCGACTTGCCATGGCCGCGCGTCTTGTGCGACCCCGAAACGTCGTGCCGGCCGTTGTGGTCGTTCTTGTGGTGGCCTTTCCCGCGCGCCTTCTCGTGGCCCGTCTGCTTGACCTTCGAACGCTTCGCCTTCTCTTCGTCTTCGCGCGCTGCCTGCCACAACAAAGACGCAGCCCGCTCGGGGGCCGTGTCGGTGGTGTCCACGACCTCTCGCGTTCCGAGGACGAGGTCGCCCGCGTCGGCGGCTGGGCCGGCAGCGACGACTGCCGCGGCATCGCCGGTCGCCGGCGCCTGCTCGGCCGCGACCGGTCCAGGTGATGCGGGCAACACGACGGGGCGGGCGGTTCCTGCATTCGGGCGCTCGGCTTTGACTCCGGGTCCCGTGTCACCGGTCAACGCGGTGTGGAACGCGATCAGGGAGAACGCGAGGAGGCTGCCGGCCACGAGCGCGGCGAGGCCGGCCTGGGCCGCGTGGGCCCGGCGGTCGGATCGCATCGTCGGCTCGTGGTCCATAGTCATAGCTCCAGGGTTCGCCATGGTCCTACCCGATTCCTGCTGCTCTATGCATTCAATTGGCTACACAGCGTAGCTAGACCGGTAGGTTACGTCCGATTTGCACCAATCTCAAGGACTTTTTTGCGGATCGCCCGCTCTTCACCTTCCCCGCGCGGAAGCTCCTACCAACGACGGCGCCGCGGCGCCTGTGCTTGCAACTGTTAAACAAACGTGCTATGAACGCTAGCGGAAGGGGGAACAGAGCAGATGGCGACGGGACGGATGAAGCTGGGAGAGCTGGGCGAGTTCATCCGCGAGCAGCGGCGGTCGTCGCGGCTATCCCTGCGGAAGCTCTCGGACCTCGCCGGCATCTCGAACCCGTACCTATCGCAGATCGAACGCGGGTTGCGGAAACCGTCCGCCGAGATCCTCCAGTCGATCGCCAAGGCCCTGCGGATCTCGGCCGAGACGCTGTACGTGCGGGCGGGCATCCTCGACGAGGACCGCGAGCACGACCTGGTTGCGGAGATCCTGAAAGACGGGTCCATCACGGAGCGCCAGAAGCAAGTGCTGATCGACGTCTACCGCTCGTTCAGTGACGAGCGCGATCAGCCAGTCGCGAAGGCGGCTTCCATCAAGGACGTGTCCGAATGACTTTCAAGCTTGACGGGATCCGGAGCAACCCTCTTCACCCCCACCCGGCGTTGGGCGCCTGCTGCGATTGCGCAGGAGTCGCTCGGCGAGCCTCCGCGTTCCCGTCATCTTTTCCACGCACTAGATATACGAGAAGGAGGTGAAAGACATGGCGAAGACCCAAGACATCGTGTACGCGGTCGTCGGTGCCGGCGACGTCGCGCTCGAGAAGGTCCGTGATCTCCGCGAGCTCGACCCCAAGGCTCCCCGGAAGGCGTACGACGACTTCGTCGAGCGCGGGCAGGCGCTGAGCAAGAAGATCCGTGCCTCTGCCGCGACGAAGCAGGCTGCACAGCAGACGAAGACTGCCCGCGCCCAGGTGAAAGCAGCGACGACCAGCGTGAGCAAAGCGATCCGTGCTAACGCAGCCGGTTCCACGAAGAAGGCAGCCGACCAGACGAAGGTGGCACGCGCTCAGGTGAAGGCGGCTTCCACGAGCGTCACGAAGGCATTGAAGGCCAACACGAAGGCGGCTCGTTCCGCGGCCGAGAAGGTCCTCAAAGCTTCCTAGCGCGCGCTGGCGACGACTGGCAGGGCGCCCCGGAGGGTGCGCTCTCATCCGTGGGTGGAACAAGCCTCTGAGGCGTGGTGTTACGGCCTAGTGTGGAGACGATGACGCTCGAGGTAGGCCTGGAGTGCACCGAGCGCTGTTTCGAGCTTCCCGAGTGGCGGAGTCTCCTCGAGCAGGACCCGAACCGCCAGCTGTTCGCCTACCCCGAGTGGAACCGCGCCTGGTGGGAGGAGTTCAAAACGGGTAAGGACCTTCTCCTCATGACCATGACCCGCGGCTCCGACCTGGTCGCGATCGTTCCGCTCTATCGGCGGATCGACGAAGGCCGCAAGCTCCTGCGTTTCGTCGGCGGCATCGACCTGACCGACTACCTGGGCCCGATCTGTGCGCTAGAGGATCGCGGCGAGGTCGCCGACGCGCTCGTGGACTGGCTGGCGACGACCGATGTGGAGTGGGACGAGCTCGACGCGCACAGCATGCCGGTGCCGCTCGGCTTCGCGGAGTTCCTCGTCGAACGAGCCGACGCTCGCGGCTTCGCGTTCCGTATCGAGCAGGAAGAGACCGCCGCCGTCCTCCCGCTGCCGTCGGACTGGGAGACCTATCTGTCTTCGCTCGACAAGAAAGAGCGTCACGAATTGAAACGGAAGCGGCGGAGGCTCGAGCGAGAGCATCCCGATGCCGCCTTCAGGACAGCTACCGCGGAGACGCTCGAAGCCGACTTCCAGACGTTCGTCGACATGCATCGCGGGGCTGAAGGTCACAAAGGCCATTTCATGCGACCGGAGGTAGCGACGTTCTTCCGCCGGCTGGCGGACGCGACCATGCCGCTGGGGTGGCTGCGGTTGGACCTCCTCGAGATCGGCGGGCGGGCCGTGGCGTCGACGTTCGGCTTCGAGATCGAGCGCAAGTTCTATCTCTACAACTCGGCTTACGAGCCCGATGCTGCGCGGCTCTCGCCGGGATTGGTGCTGGTCTCCGAGCTGGTCAAACGCTCGATCCAAGACGGCCTCGAGCTCTTCGATTTCCTCCGCGGCCCGGAACGGTACAAATACCAGCTCGGTGCCCAAGCCGTTCCCCTGAACAACGTGAAGGTGTTCCGCACCGAGGCCGCATGAGACGCATCGCCGTCGTCTCGTATCACTCTTCTCCACTCGTCGAGCCCGGTCTCGGCGACGCGGGCGGCATGAGCGTCTACGTGCGCAGCGTCTCGCAGGCTCTGTCGAAGCTCGGTTTCCGAACCGACATCTTCACGCGCTCCGACAGCGGGATGCTAGCTATGACCGAGATCTTTCCCGGAGTCCGCGTGATCGCCGTGCCGGCGGGCCCCGCGGGGACGGTCGACAAGCTGAGCCTGACTTCGCATATCTCCGAATTCGTCTCCGGCATCCGCGCCTTCGCGACGTCGACGCGCAGTGTCTACGACGCGATCCACTCGCATTACTGGCAGTCGGGTGTCGCGGCCGCCGATCTGGCGGCTTCGTGGCGGGTGCCGTTGGTGCACAGCAACCACACCCTCGCGAAGGTCAAGAACCGGCATCTTCCACCGGGAGACCCGCCCGAACCCGACGCCCGCCTGAGGGGCGAGGAGCGGGTGATCGCGGCTGCCGAGACGCTGATCGCCTCGACCGACGACGAATGGGAGCACCTCGCCTGTCTCTACGGAGCCAACCACGATCGGATCAAGACGATCTATCCGGGCGTGGATCATGCGTTGTTCTCTCCTTCCGACCGCGCGACGGCACGACGTGCCCTCGGGTTGGGCGAGGGGCCCGTGCTCGCCTACGTCGGCCGGATACAGCCGTTGAAAGGGCTCGACCTCGCGCTGCGTGCGGTCGAGCAGCTGGAGCCTGCGCTGGGCGAGCAGGTGACGCTGCTCGTCGTAGGCGGTGCCAGCGGACCGGCCGGAGAACGCGAGGAGAAGGCACTACGGTCGCTCGCGACGTCCCTCGGGATCGCGGACTCCGTCCGCCTCGAAGGACCGCGGCCGCACGCAGCCACGCCGACGTTCTACCGGGCCGCGGACGCGGTTGTCGTGTGCTCGTACTCGGAGTCGTTCGGCCTTTCGGCTCTCGAAGCGCAGGCTTGTGGCACGCCGGTCGTCGGAACCGCGGTCGGAGGCCTCAAGCACATCGTCGTGGACGGCCGCTCCGGCTTCCTCTGCGACAGCCGCGACCCGTCGCAGTTCGCCGGTAGGTTGAAGACGTTGCTCGGCGACCGCGACCTCGCGCGCTCGTTGTCTGCGCATGCGGTCGAAGGTGCGGCGTCGTTCACCTGGGAACGCACTGCGTGCGAGCTCGCGGACCTGTACGAATGCCTCGTTACGGAGCGCATGCCGGAAGCTTGCACCTGCTGAGCGCGGTCAGGAACTCGCGAATAAATCTTGCGCACGGCTGACCAGGAACTTTGTGACTACTCCTAGGGGTTGCGGGGTTGACCGCGTTCGATGGCGTCGCTATCTTCACGCACGTCCTGAGGAGCAGTCGCAGAAAGCGGGCCTGACGACCGGTTCCTCGAGATAGAGGGTCCTAGAAGCGGAAGCTGACGTATCTCGTGTGTGGGGAAGTGCACGAGGTGCGGCGACGGAAGTTTCTAGGGCCCTCTGTCTTTGTCGTGAGTCAGTCGCGCAGCACGGCGCGCATGAAGAAGCGCAGGTTCGATGGGCGTTCGGCCATCCGTCGCATCAGATACGGATACCAGGCCGCGCCGAACGGAACGTAGGTCCGGACGCGGAAACCTTGGGCCGCTAGTTGCTCTTGAAGCTCGCGCCGGACGCCGTACAGCATCTGGATCTCAAAGTCGCCGCGCGACACCCCGGAACGTTCCGCGGTCCGTTGCGCGTGCGTGATGAGGTCGCCGTCGTGTGTCGCGATACCGGGGTCGGTTCCCCGGGCGAAGAGCCAGTCGGTCAGGAAGCGATACTGCCCGTCGATCTCGCTCCTCTTCTGGAACGCCACCTCCTCCGGCTCTGCGTAGGCGCCCTTGACCAAGCGGACCTTCGGTCGCAGCACCGCGAGCGACTCGAGGTCGACCGGCGTTCTCCGAAGATACGCCTGGATCGCCACCCGCAGCTCGGGGAAGTCGGCGTGTAGCACCCGGTACACGTCGAGCGTGTCCGAGACGTGCGCCGACTGCTCCATGTCGATCTCGACGACCACGCCGATCGCCTGGGCTTCGGCGGCCAGGCGCCGGAGGTGGTCGATACAGGCGCCTTTGTCGAACGAGAGCCCGAGCTGCGTGAGCTTGACCGACACGGTCGTGTCTATGCCGGTGACCTCGATGCGTCTGATCGAGCTGAGGTACTCCTCCGCGGCAGCACGCGCGCCCGCGGGATCGGTGACGCCCTCTCCGAGGAGATCGAGGATGCCTCCGATCCCCTTCGAATTCAGCTCCTTGATCGCGGCGATCGCATCTTCGAGGTTGTCGCCCGCGACGAACCGCTTGACGACGTCGCGGGTCAGCCGTGCCTCCGTGACGATCTGCTGGATGCGTTCTTTCTCGGAGGCCCACAGCAACATCCGACCGAGCACTGCGACACCTTTCTGCATCCGACTGATTCGTGCGGGGATGCCATGATAGGCACCGACCATGGCGAGACTGGCGATCCTCGGATGCGGAAAGATGGGTGAGGCGTTGCTGGCCGGCCTCCTCGCGTCCGGCTGGCGGCAGCCTTCCGAGATCGTCGTAACGACGCGCAGCGACGAGCGGTTGAAGGACCTGTCGGAGAAGTACGCCGTCGCGACGACCACCGATAACGCCGCAGCCGTCGCAGGCGCGGATCTCGTGGTCGTAGCGGTCAAGCCGCAAGACATCGAGGCATTGATCAGTGAGGTCTCGCCGCACGTGGGCGAGCAACAGACCGTCCTGTCGGTCGTCGCAGCGATCTCGACCGATCTCATCGAGACACACCTCGGCAAGGCGGTCCCGGTCGTACGGGCGATGCCGAACACGCCGTCGGTCGTTCACGAGGGGATGGCGGCGATCGCAGCCGGGAAGCACGCCGAGGAGGGGCACCTGCACATGGCGACGGAGGTGCTCGAGCACGTCGGGCGGGTCGTCACGGTCGACGAGACCTACCTCGACGCGGTCACGGCGATCTCCGGATCGGGACCGGCTTATTTCGCGTTGCTTGCCGAAGCGATGATCGAGGCGGGGATCCTGTTGGGGTTGTCGCGCGAGATCTCGACCCAGCTCGTCGTGCAGACGATGCTCGGGTCCGCCAAGCTGTTACGGGATACGCACATGCATCCCGTGGAGCTGCGCGAGATGGTCACCTCGCCGGGAGGCACGACGACCCGGGCGATCCGCGTCCTCGAGCAATCCGGCGTCAGGGCGGCGTTCCTGAACGCGATCCAGGCCGCGATGGAGCGGAGCAAGGAGCTCGCTCGCGGCGAGGGCGACGCGCCCTAAGCTAGGTCGATGACCGACGCGATCGTCAGAGCCCCGGCGCCCTTCAACGAACCCGTGAAGGATTACGTGCCCGGCTCCACCGAGCGCGAGCGGCTGAGATCCCGGCTCGAGCAACTCGCGGCCGAACGGATCGAGATCCCGATGGTGATCGGGGGCCGCGACGTCACGAGCGGCGACATCTACGAGGCTGTCATGCCTCACGCCACGAAGCACGTTTTGGGTGACGTGCATCAGTCGAACGCGCAACACCTCGCCGACGCGGTCGCGGCCGCGAGCGAGGTCCATCACGGATGGGCGGGGTTGCCGTGGGAGGAACGCGCCGCCGTCTTCCTCCGTGCGGCCGAGCTGTTGGCGGGACCATGGCGCGACACGATCAACGCGGCGACGATGCTCGGGCAATCCAAGACCGTTCATCAGGCCGAGATCGACGCGGCATGTGAGCTGATCGATTTCTGGCGCTTCAACGTCCATTTCGCGGAACGGATATACGCGGAGCAACCGGCTGCCTCACCTGGTGTGTGGAACCAGATGGACTATCGCGCGCTCGAAGGTTTCGTGTTCGCGGTGACGCCCTTCAACTTCACGTCGATCGCGGCGAATCTGCCCACTGCCCCCGCTGTGATGGGGAATACCGTCGTGTGGAAACCGTCCTTGACGCAGGCCTTCAGCGCGCACTACACGATGCAACTGCTCCGGGAGGCCGGCCTTCCCGATGGTGTCGTCAACATGATCCACGGCCCGGGGCCTGAGATCGGTGAGGCCGCGATGGCCCATGCCGACCTCGCGGGCGTCCACTTCACCGGCTCGACCGCCACGTTCGAGTGGATGTGGCGAAAGATGGGCGAGAACATCTCCGGCTACAAGAACTTCCCGCGCCTCGTGGGTGAGACCGGGGGGAAGGACTTCATAGTTGCGCATCCCTCGGCTTCGGTCGACGCCGTTGCGACCGCGCTGTTGCGAGGAGCGTTCGAGTACCAGGGCCAGAAGTGCTCGGCCGCGTCCCGCGTCTATGTCGCGTCGAACCTCTGGGACGACCTGCGCGAGCGACTCGCCGACGAGGTGCCGCAGATCAGGATGGGCGACATCACCGACTTCTCGAACTTCATGGGAGCCGTGATCGACGACCGGGCGTACGAGCGACACTCCGACGCTCTGGCGGAGGTTCGCGCATCCGACGACATGGAGGTGATCGCAGGAGGCACGGCGGACGACTCCGTCGGCTACTTCGTCGAGCCGACCGTGGTTCGCAGCGACGACCCGACCGCGCGTTTGATGCGAGACGAGCTCTTCGGGCCGATCGTGAGCGTCTACGTCTACCCGGAGCGGGACTTCGACCATGCGCTGGATCTGGTCGATACGAGCACGCCGTACGCGCTCACGGGCGCGGTCTTCGCCACCGACGCGTACGCGATCGATCGTGCGAAAGAACGTCTGCGGTGGTCGGCCGGCAACTTCTACGTCAACGACAAGCCGACGGGGGCGGTGGTGGGTCAGCAGCCCTTCGGCGGTGCGCGCCGGTCGGGCACGAACGACAAGGCGGGCTCCATGTGGAACCTCGCGCGCTGGACGAGCCCCCGCACGATCAAGGAGACGTTCGCGCCGCCGACGGATTACCGCTACCCGTACATGGCTCCCGAGGAGGGCGCGCGGTAGCGACGACCGAACGCGTCGCACTCGTCTCGATCGGCGACCTCGGTCGACTGTACGACTTCGGGGCCTTGCACCCGTTGCGGCCCGAGCGCGTCCTGCTCACCTACGACAATATCCGCGCGCTCGGGCTCGCGGACCTTGGACACGTGCACGAAGTCGACGCGCGGATAGCGACCGACGACGAGATCATCGCCGCGCACGACCGGGAATACGTGTCGGTGGTCAGGGGCATCGATGCTGGGTCGATAGACGAAACGGATGGTCTCGCGTTCGGCCTGGGCACGCCCGACGACCCGATATTCGATGGCATGCACGTCGCTTCGAGTGCCGTCTGCGGCGCCACCCTCACTGCACTCGAACAGGTGTCGAGCGGAGACGCCGACCACGCGTTCAATCCGGCCGGCGGACTGCACCACGCGCGGGCGCGGGAGGCATCGGGCTTCTGCATCTACAACGATCCTGCCGTTGCGATCGCCAAAGCTCTTGCGTCGGATGCTGCGACGCGGGTGATGTATCTGGACGTCGACGTGCACCACGGAGACGGCGTGCAGTGGATCTTCTACGACGAGCCCCGCGTGCTCACGTTGTCCTTGCACCAGTCCGGCAATTACCTCTACCCGGGAACGGGGTTCGAGAACGAGACGGGAGGGCCGGAGGCGCGCGGCACCGCCGCGAACGTCCCGTTGCTGCCCATGACCGGGAACGACGATTACCTATGGGCGCTCGAGCGAGCGTTGACGACCCTCGCCTCCGCTTTCCGGCCGGATCTTCTGGTCACTCAACTGGGCGCGGACACCCACTGGAACGATCCGCTGGCGAACCTCGGGCTGACCATGGCCGCGTATCCGCGTATGGCGGCGGTCATCCACGACACGGCCGATCGCTACAGCGCGGGTCGCTGGGTCGCGACCGGCGGCGGGGGCTACCAGTTCGAGACGGTTGTCCCGAAGGTGTGGTCGATCCATTTCGCCGAGATGTGTGGTCGCTCCGACATGATCCCTGCCGAGTGGTTGCACGACCGCGCGCCGGAACAGGTATCGCGTTCTCGTCGTGACGTCGTTCAGCGGTCGGTGGAACAGGTCCTGGAGGTCTGCGTCCCGCGCCTGGAGGCGTTAGCGGTTTAGCATCACGGCCCCCATGACCGAACTTCATCGTTACGTCGCGTACGCGGTTCCCGCAGGCTTCGTGGTGCTGGTGGTGATGTCGGCGTTCGTCTACTTCGCGAACAAGGAGCCGGCGGGGTGGTACTGGAACACTCTTGCCGTCTTGCAGGTGACGCTCGGCATCCAACTGCTGGTGGGATTGATCCTCTTGCTCGGCGGCGCCGTGCCGCAGTCGAACGGACCGAGTTGGCTCCATTACGTCTACGGAGCCGCGTTCCCGATGCTCGTGCTCGCCATCGCGCACGTCCAGGCTCGTAAGCGCCCCGGCGCGGAGGTGATCTTCTTCGGGGCCGCGGCGTTCCTCTGCGCGTTCGCGACCCTGCGAGCCGTGCAGACGGGGCTCGGCATCGACTGAACGCGATGAACCTGGTCGATGTCGCGGTCTTGGTGCTGGCGGGGCTCGCGGCCTTCCGGGGATGGCGAAGGGGCTTTCTGGGCCAACTCTTCGAGTTCGGCGGCGGGCTGCTGGGTCTCATCGCCGGCGTCGCGCTTGGAGGGCGTGTAGCGCGGACCTTCGCCGACGACGCCGGTCCCGAAGCGGCACTGATCTCGATAGCGACGGTCTTCGTGATGCTTTCGATCGGCCAAGCCGTGGGATTCGTCGCCGGCCACCGGTTCGGGCTGTTCGCGCAGCGCGCCCGGCTCGGAGGCTTCGATGCCGCGTTGGGTGCGGCGCTGAGTGTGGTCGTGACATTCGTCGCGTTCTGGTTGATCGGCGGCCTGCTGATCCATGGACCGTCGAAGTCTCTCGCCAAGGCGCTCCAGAGGTCGGAGACGCTCGCGCTCATGAACGACTCGATGCCCCCGCCGCCCGACGTGCTCGCCTACATCCGTCAGTACCTCGACACGTCGGGCTTCCCCCAGGTGTTCTCGGGGCTGCCGCGCCCCGTCGGCCCGCCGGTCGAGCTGCCGTCGAACGCACGAGCGAGTCGCGCTGCCCGCAAGGCGGAAGCGTCGATGGTCCGGATCGTCGTTCCTGCCTGTGGTGGGACGCAGCTCGGCAGCGGGTGGGTAGCCGCTCCGGAGAGGGTCGTGACGAACGCGCACGTCGTTTCCGGCGGAGACACGGTCACGGTGCAGGACGCAGGTGGCGACCACACTGGGACCGTGGTCGTGTTCGACCCGAAGACCGATGTCGCCGTCCTGCACGTGGAGGGGCTGTCGGGTCCGCCGCTCGAGCTACAGACGGCCGAGCAGGAGCGCGGGACCGGGGGAGCCACGTTGGGTTACCCGGGATCGCGCGACGGGACGCTGGTCGTCAAGCGGGCGGCCGTGCAGGATCGCTACAGCGCGACGGGCAAGGACATCTACGGTCGGGCGGACGCGACGCGTGATGTCTACGAGCTACGCGCGCCCGTGAGGCAGGGCGATTCGGGCGGTCCCTTCGTCCTTCCCGGCGGCGCGGTCGCCGGGGTGGTGTTCGCGGCGTCGACAACGGACGCCAACATCGGCTACGCGCTGACCGCGCAGGAGGTCCAGGACGAGATCGAGCGTGGCGCCGGTCGGACGCAGCCGGTCGGCACCGGCCGCTGCACCCACTAACCGTCCTTTCCGCATAGCCCGGTTCTCCGACCGTAGGCGCGAAAGAACGGCCGGAAGCGCTACGCGATCTGCCCGCCGTCTATGACGAGCGTCGCGCCGGTGACGAACGAGGACGCGTCGGAGGCGAGGTAGATAGCTCCTCCGACGATCTCGTCGGCCTCGCCGATCCGGCCCATCGGCACCATCTTCTCGGCCTCGCGCAGGATGGCTTCGTCGGAAGTCATCCATTCGTTCAATGGCGTGTCGATCCATCCGGGTGCGATCGAGTTCACGCGGACGTTAGAGCCCGCGAGCTCCTTCGCGACCGCTTGGCTGAACATGATCACTCCCGCCTTAGCCGCGGAATACGGGGAAAGCCCCTGCGCGCCCTGCAGACCCGCGACGGAGGCGATCTGGATGATCGACCCACCACCGGTCTCGACCATCTTCTGAGCCGCTATCTGCGTGCAGTGAAAGACGGAGTCGAGGTTGAGCGTGCGGAGCTTGTCCCATCCTTCCGGCCGCAGGCCCACCAGCGGCGACATGAAGTTCGATCCGCCGGCGTTGTTCACCAGTATGTCGAGGTCTCCTAGCTCCTCGACCGTGCGATCGAACATTGCCTGGATCGCGTCGCGGTCGCGCACGTCCGTCGTCAATACGAGCGCCTTGCGGCCGAACGAGTCGATCTCTTTCGCCAGCGTTTCCAGATCGGATTCCGTTCGTGCCGCGACCGCAACGTCGGCTCCGGCTTCCGCGAACCCGATCGCGATCGCGCGCCCGATGCCGCGTGATGCTCCGGTGACCAGTGCGACCTTGTTCTCGAGGGAGAAACGTTCGATGCTCACGATGGCCTCCTAGGGACGGATAGTGCCTAGGATGTTTCCATGTCCTCTCTGACCCTGCACGAAGCGCGCGAGCGCCTCGTCGCGGCGGGGATCACGGGTCCCCATCAGTCGCACTCCCGCGAGAACAACCTGTCGAAGATCCGGGCGATGCTGGACGGCGACCCGGACGGCTCCTTCGGGATCAGCGGTCTCGATCGTTTCTCCGCGGCGGACGTCCTCGGGTTCCTCGCGGACTTGACCGGCTGCTCCGCGCACGTCGACGACTGCGAGGGCTACGACACGCTCGACCCGGACCGGACGGTTCGAGGACTGGTGGAGGCCGGCCGCCGCCTGCGCGACGAAGCAAGGCGCGGGGCAACGCTCCTCACGGTGACGGGGCACCCCACCGGCATGCTGGAGCACCACATACACGTGGTCGATGCATACCGCCGCGCCGGCGGAAAGGTCCTGAGGCTGCGCGAGGAAGAGGACCTCCGCATCGGCAAGAGCAAGCACTCCGAGGTGCGCTACATCGGGGGCGTCGGCTGTCTCGCGGACTGGGGGTCGCTGAAGCACACGCATTCACCCGCTGCGATGGAAGCGTTGCTGGAGGCGGAGCCGTGGCCAGAGATCGTCCTCGGCGATCATGGCTTCGCGGGGGCCGCGATCGAGAGAGGCATACCGACGATCGCGATCATGGACATCAACGACCCGGCTCTCGCCGTCGCGCACGCGCAGAGACGAGACGTCGTGATCGTGCCGATGGACGACAACCGGCCGCCGCGCCTCTACGAACCCGCATGGCGTCTGATCGCGCAGGAGATCGCAGAAAACGCACCCTGACCTGCGCAAATGCCGCTGCTATACTGCCGCCCCCATGAGCGACCAGAGGCCCACCGACGTCACCGACCAAGCTCGTTTCCTGACGGTGTCGGAGGTGGCGAAAGCTCTGCGGGTCTCGAACATGACGGTGTACCGGCTCGTCAACTCCGGGCAGTTGAGCGCGGTGCGGGTGGGCAGGAGCTACCGGATCCGTGCAGCCGACGTGCAGAGTTACCTCGAGCAGCGATTCATGGACGCCGGCTGACCTAACGCGGCGGCAAACGTTGAGGGACCGCCCATGCCGGGCGGTCTTTTTCTTGACTACGGAACGAAGAGATGACTATCGAGCGGGAAGAGGCTTTAGAGCGGGTCCTCGCGGCGCGGGGCGTAGTGATGCTGGTCGGCGACATCGACACCGGCAAGACGACGTTCGCCCTCGACGTCGCTCGTCGTGCCCTGGCCGAGGCGATCCCCACCGCCATCGTGGACGCGGACATCGTCCAGTCCGTGATCGGCCCTCCGACGACCGTGGGGATGAGGCTTTGTGACGCGGACGCAGGGCTCGGGCGCGAGGCGCTCAGGGACGCCGATTCGATCGGTTTCGTCGGATCGCTGGTCCCGAAGGGCCACCTGCTGCCGCTGGTGGCGAGCACCGCGAAGCTGGTCGGTCGCGCTCGTGATGCCGGGGCGGAGATGATCGTCGTCGATACCACGGGCCTCGTGTCGGGCATCTACGGGCAGACCCTGAAGTTCTTCAAGATGGACCTCGTCCGGCCCGACAAGCTCGTTGCGCTCGAACGCGGCGGCGAGCTGGAGCCGATCGTCGGAGTGGCACAGCGGTTCACGCCTGCCGAGGTGCTGGAGGTGGCCGTGTCCGACGAGGTGGTGTCGCGCTCGGTCGACGAACGCATGACCTTTCGCGAGGAGCAGTTTGCCGCTTACTTCTCGAACGCGTCGCGGTGGAAGGTAAAGCCGACGGTGTTCATGCCGACGTTGCCTCCGGGCTTCGATCTCGCGCTGCTGGATGGGCTCCTCGTCGGGATGGAAGACGGCAACGGAGGATGCGTCGGCATCGGCCTGTTGGAACACGACGCCGGCGAGGACATATTGCGCATGGTTTCGCCCGTTACCGAGGGTGTGAGAGGTTTGCGGCTCGGATCCGTGCGGATCGATGTCTCGGGCCGCTCCAAGGGACCCGTGGACCTCCGCCATCTCTTGGGATCCGAATAGACGGTTAGATTGGAGACCACATGCCCTCGCTGATCAAGAAACGCCGCAAGAAGATGCGGAAGAAGAAGCATCGCAAGATGTTGAAGAAGACTCGCTGGCAACGCAGGCAACAGGGTAAGTAGCGCATCTCCGGGGTCCGATGGCCGAGCGACAGATAGTCACGTTCCTCTCCGACTACGGCCTCGAGGACGAGTTCGTCGGTGTTTGTCACGGCGTCATCCTGCGCATCGCACCGAAGGTCCAGGTGGTGCACGTGCACCACAACATCCTCCGCCAGGACATCCTTCACGGCGCGATCGTGCTGCAGCAATCCGCTGCGTACCTGCCCGACGCGGTCCATCTCGCGGTCGTCGACCCGAGCGTCGGTTCCGGTCGCCGCGCGATCGTCGTCGAGTCCGGCTGGGGCGAGGTGTTCGTGGGCCCCGACAATGGCGTGCTGATCCCTGCGGCGAAGCACTGCGGCGGGGTGAAGGCGGCCTACGAGATCTCGGATCGGCGCTTCATGCTGACGCCGGTATCGCGGACGTTCCAGGGGCGGGACGTGTTCGCCCCTGCTGCGGCCCATGTCGCGGCCGGTGTATCACCGTCGGAGATGGGCGCCCCGCTCGACCCCACCGACCTGGTCCCGCTGGACATACCGGAGGCGTGGGTGCACGACGATCACCTGCACGGCGAGGTCCTGCAGGTGGATCGGTTCGGCAATCTCCAGCTGAACATCCAGACCGAGCAGCTCGAGAAGCTCGGCCTCATCGGCAACGGCAACATCGAGATCCGCCTCGAGGGCCACCGGCTCCACGTTCCGATGGGCGCGACGTTCGCGGATGCCGAAGCCGGTTCCTACATCCTGATCGAAGATTCTTACCGGCAGTTGTCGCTCGCGATCAACAAGGGCGACGCGGCCGGGCAGCTGCGCGCACGCGCGGGATCGACGGCGATCGTCGGCCCCACGACCACCGTCTGATACCAACGCCGATCCCGGATAAGGGCACTGATCGGACGTAGGAGGTCGACCGGTAGGGTGGCGTGATGGCTGAGGCGGGCAAGAGACGCGTTCTCATCACCGGCGTGTCGCGCTTTCTCGGGTTGCGCATCGCGAAGCGGCTCGAGAGCGATCCGGGCGTCGAGGCGATCGTCGGCGTAGACCTCGAAGAGCCGCCGATCGGCATCGACAAGGTCGAATTCGTGCGCGTCGACATCCGCAATCCGCTGGTCGCGCGCGTATTGCAGGCCAGCAAGGCCGACACCGTGATCCACACGAACATCGCGTCGAGCCCCGGGTTCCTCGGCGGCCGCTCGCAGATGAAAGAGAACAACGTCATCGGCACGATGCAACTACTCGCGGCGGTGCAGCGCGCGAATCACGTACAGAAAGTCATCGTGAAGTCGTCTTCCGCGATCTACGGATCTGGTCCCGGCGAACCGTCGATCCTTCCGGAGGATCACGCGGCGCGGCAGGTGGATCTATCGGGTTACGGCAAGGATTGCGCCGAGGCTGAGACCTATGCCCGTGACTTCGGGCGGCGGCGACAGGACGTCGATCTCGTGATCTTGAGAACCCAGAACGTGATCGGTCCGACCGTCTCGACGAGCATCACCGACTACCTGTCGCTGCCGGTGCTACCGACTGCTCTCGGCTACGACCCGCGGCTCCAGTTCCTTCACGAAGAAGATGCAGTCGGCGCGTTCGTCGCGGCGATGAACGCGGACTGTAGAGGGATCTTCAACGTCGCCGCCGACGGTGTCGTGTATCTGTCCCAAGCGATCCGGTTGCTGGGCAGGGTGCAAGCGCCCGTCTTGCTCCCCGCCGCGCAGGCCGTCGCGACGTTGATCAAGCGTTTCGACATCGTCGACTTCCCCATCGATCAGCTGAAGCTGCTGCTGTTCGGCCGCGTCGTCGATACCCAGCGTGCGAAGCAGGCCTTCGGCTTCAACCCCGCGTACTCCACGATCGACGCGCTGGTCGACTTCCGCGACAACCGCAGCGAGGACCTGACGCCGCTACGGGGGCCGCGGCCGGCGTGGGAGCGCGAGTTGTTCACCTACCTGAAGGAGAAAGCCCAGGCCGAGAAGGAGAGCGTGTGATGGCCGAGGCCGACGTCATCCACATCGATTCGGCACGATCGCGACCGCGCAAGACGCGGGAGCGGTGCGCCGCGACCACCGCGACCGGCCGTCCTTGTCGCAACTACGCCGTCGACCGGTCGGCGTATTGCCGCGTCCACGCGGCGGAGGACTCCGGGCGCACGCGCCACCCTTCGTCCCGGAAGGCATCCTCGGACGAGCTGCGCGAAGCGGTTCCCGATGTCGCCGGTGGTTTCTTCGAGCGGGCGGAGGATTTCGTCCGGCGCCGGTTGAGCGGCAACTATCCGGTCGACGATTTCGGCTACGACCCCGAGCTGGCGCGCGAGGTCCTGTTGCCCCTCGCGAAGCCGCTCTACGACAACTACTTCCGCGTGCGCACGCTCGGGGTCGACCGCATCCCTGCAGAGGGTCCCGCGTTACTGGTCGGGAACCATTCGGGGACGATTCCCCTGGATGCCGTGATGGTGCAATACGCGGTCGCGACAGAGCATCCTCGCCGACGCACCGTTCGCAACGTGGCCGCGAATCTCGCGTTCCGGATGCCCTTCGTGGGCCCGCTCGCGCGCAAGACGGGGGCCGCGGTCGCGAACGACGAGGACGCGAACGAGTTGCTGCGCCGAGGCGAGCTCGTAGGGATCTTCCCGGAGGGCTACAAGGGCGTCGGCAAGGGCTGGCGCGAGCGCTACAAGCTGCAGCGTTTCGGCCGCGGGGGCTTCGTCGAGCTGGCGTTGCGACAGCGGGTCCCGATCGTCCCGATCGCGATCGTGGGCGCCGAGGAGGCGTACCCGATGATCGGGAACGCGAAGCTCATCGCGAAGACCTTCGGCTTCCCGTACTTCCCGATCACGCCGACGTTCCCGTTGCTCGGCCCCCTCGGCATGCTGCCGTTGCCGTCGCGCTGGTTGATCGAATTCGGTGAACCAGTCCCGATGGACGAATATCCGGAGGACGCAGCGGACGACGCGATGCTGGTGTTCGACCTGAGCGACCGGATCAGAGACACGATCCAGCAGATGCTCTACCGCAACCTGTCGCGACGCGGAGGCGCGTTCCTCTAGCTTCGGTAGCGTCGGAGCCGTTGACCGACGGTTGTAGCTCATCTATCGACGCGGGGGACGCACAGGCTCGGCTCCTACGGGGCCGCGGACGTTGGCATCGATCAGTCGTTGGTTGACCTCGGCCCTCAGCGGAGTCGATCGCATCGGTAGAACCTCGCCGTTCGGCTTCACGAACCGGATCTCAGCGTCCGCGTTGCCGGTGATCGACCACTTGCCCTCGTGCATCAAGCGGTGGTGATAACGACACAGCGTCACCAGGTTCGGTGACTGCGTCGGTCCACC
>DASZOC010000039.1:0-34562 GCA_035550975.1 Actinomycetota bacterium
GATCTACACGTTGGTCAGCGACCAGAGATTGCGCGAGGTCTATCTGACTTCGCATCCGCGCGCCCGCCGCTAGGGCGCCCGCCACTTTCTTTTCGCGACCCGCGCTCTTTCTTCTTGTAGCTCCGTCGCACGGTGGGTTAACGTGCGGCGACCCACAAGACGACTTGTCGACAAATCGCCATCGCGGGCGAGAAAGGGGCCGGATGCAGCTTCGAGAAGACGCGCCCGCAAGGGTGCCGGAGGTGGCGGCGGACACGGGCGACCTGTGGCCCGACCGGCGCGGTCGTTCGACGCGTGTGATCGCGCTGGCCAACCAGAAGGGCGGCGTTGGCAAGACGACGACCGCGATAAATCTCGCCGCGGGGCTCGCGGAGCTCGATCAGCAGGTGTTGCTGGTCGACTTCGACCCGCAGGGCGGCTGCGGCCTCGGGCTCGGGGTCGAGCCGGCAACACTCGACGTGACGGTCTACGACGTCTTGCTCGACCGCAACGCGAACGCGGAGGACGCGGTGCAGAAGACGTCGGTCCACGGGCTCGACCTGCTGCCGTCCAACATCGACCTCGCCGCGGCCGAGCTGATGCTCGTCAACGAGGTCGCCCGCGAGCAGTCGCTGATGCGGGTACTGGCCCCCCTAAAGGTCAACTACGACTTCATCCTTATAGATTGCCCCCCCTCCCTGGGGCTGCTGACGATCAACGCCCTCACGGCCGCCGACAGTGTAGTGATCCCGCTCGAGTGCGAGTACTACGCGCTGCGGGGGATGGGGCAGCTCATGCAGTCGATCGAGAAGATCAAGGAGCGCCTGAACCCGCGGCTAGAGGTCGACGGGATCGTCGCGACCATGGTCGACACCCGCACGCTGCACACGAAAGAGGTGCTTGCCCGCGTCCAGGACGCCTTCGGCAACCGCCTCTTCGACACCGTGATCAAGAAGACGATCCGCTTCGCCGAGGCCCCGGTCGCGGGGGAGCCGATCCTGACCTACGCGCCGACCTCACCGGGGGCCGTCGCTTACCGCAAACTCGCCCAGGAGGTGATGGACCGTGTCGCCACGCGCCAGTCTGCCGGGAGCTGACGAGCTCTTCCGTAGGACGTCCGCCGAGAAGGTTCAGCCGCGAAAGCCCAGGTCGACCGGGGGACTTGACGACAAGTCGACAAAGCTACAGGTCGCCAAGGAGACCGCAGACCCGGGTCCGGAGCGCAAGGCGCCGCGGCACGACGAGAAGATCACCTTCTACTGCACCGCCGACGACCTGATGGCGATCGAGCACGCGCGCCTCAAGCTGCGCGCCGACCACGGGGTCGCGGCCGACAGGGGCCGGATCGTGCGCGCCGCACTGGCCTACGTGCTGGAGGACTTCGAGGCGCGGGCCGAGGATTCCATTCTGCTGCGCCGGCTGACCTGAGGGTTCACCGCCACCGGGGCCGGCAGCGTCCCTCGTGGTCGGACACACCTGAACCTACATGACACCTGAACCTATAGTTGAGCTTCATCGTTTCGCTCGGGCGCCGCAGCCAGGGAGGTCGGGCCCGAGACCGGGACCGTAGCGGTTTCGGCACCGAACACGGCCCCGGCCGCGACCGGCGGTCGCCCCCCGGCGCGTCCCTCCGACGCCCACCGGCCGGGATCGTCCAGCGCGGCGCTCGCCCGAACCGGTTGCCTGCGCGGCCCCATGCTCCGTCCTTGGAATCGGCTTCACGACAAGAAGACAAATCTACAAGTCACCTTGTCGCTGGTTCCTTGCCGGCGTCGGCCCTGGTGACGCGCCCCGTCGACATGTCATCACATCGACCTGTGAACTTGTCTACCTAGCGACATGTCCTCCGCGCTGCCCTGTAGCGGGGACGTGCGGGCGGTAGGGACGCGCCGCGCGGGGGCAGGACGCGACCGTAGACGGGGGACCCCGAGCTACAGCTTTCGGCCCCAGGATGTTCGTGCCCGTCGCCCCGGAACTGGAATCGCGTCGGCCGTGCGGAACCCGCCGATCCTGGGGGCGGTGATCCCGCCCGGTCTTCCGTTGGGGGTAACCCTCGTGTTTAGGGTTGGGCTCCGTCGAGCCCCGCGAGCTGCAGGATGAGGTCGCGGAAGAACACGAGGACCGGCTCCAGGATCGTGGCCCACCCGAACAGGACGATCGCGAGGAGGATGATCATCCCGTAGCGGTCGAGGAAGTAGATGACGTTCTGCTTGCTCGGAGGCAGGAAGACCGTGAGCAGGCGCGATCCGTCCAGGGGCGGAAGGGGCAGCAGGTTGAACACGGCCAGCAGCAGGTTGATCGAGAAGAACGCGCTGAGAAAGCGAGCTCCGACCCCGGCAGAGCCGGCGTCGATCAGGGGCACGAGGACGAAGGCGGCAGCGACCGCCAGCAGCAGGTTCATCATGGGTCCGGCGAGCGCCACGATCGCCGCGCCGAAGCGCTTCGACGACAGGGCCTCGGGCCGGAACTCGACGGGCTTGCCCCACCCGAAGCCGACGAGGAAGATCAGGATCGTCCCCAGTGGGTCGAGATGCTTCGCGGGATTCAGCGTGACGCGCCCGAGTGCCCGGGGAAGACGGTCGCCTTGCAGGTCCGCCGCGAGCGCGTGGGCGTACTCGTGCAGCGCGATCGCCCCGATGACCGATACCGCCAGCAGGAGGAACGTCACGGGGCCGTCGGTGCTCAGGTAGCGCAGCATCGGACCTGCCGCCGCGGCGGCGCGTAGTCGGTCGGCGTCATGGGGCCGGTATTGTAGGTGCCGCTCGAGGGCCGCTCACACGGAGGTAACCCTGAACCACAGCTTGAACGATGCTGCGCGCCGGCGCGTGTTCAGCGGGATCCAGCCGACGGGCGAGCTGCACCTCGGCAACTACCTCGGAGCCATCCGCAACTGGGTCGACCTCCAGGCCGAGCACGACTCTTTCTTCTGCATCGTCAATCTCCACGCCCTGACGCTGCCGTGGGATGCCGCGTCGCTCGAGGCGCAGACGTTGAGGACCGCGGCGAGCGTCGTCGCCTGCGGCGTCGACCCGGACCGGGCGTGCCTGTTCGTCCAGTCCGACGTGGCGGAGCACGCCGAGCTTGCATGGGTCTTCAACTGCATCGCCCGGATGGGCGAGCTGCGGCGCATGATCCAGTTCAAGGAGAAGTCGCGGGGCGAGACCGAGAGCGTCGGGGTCGGCCTGTTCACCTATCCCGTCCTGCAGGCGGCCGACGTCCTCCTGTATCAGGCCCACGGCGTGCCGGTCGGCGAGGATCAACGCCAGCACATCGAGCTCATGCGTGACATCGCCGGGCGCTTCAACCAGATGTTCGGCGAGACGTTCGTCGTACCGGAAGCGTTCATCCCGCCGGCGGGGGCAAGGGTGATGTCGCTCGACGACCCGGCCCAGAAGATGAGCAAGTCGGCGGGGCGGCCTAACTCCAGCGTCCTTCTGACCGATCCGCCGGAGGCGGTCGCGAAGAAGATCCGCTCGGCCGTGACCGACTCTGGCCGCGAGGTGCGCGCGGGCGAGGACAAGCCCGCGCTGACGAACCTCCTCACGATCTACTCTGCGGTGACGGGGACGCCCGTAGCCGCACTCGAGGAGCGGTTCGCCACGACCGGCTACGGCGACTTCAAAGCCGCGATGGGCGACGAGGTGGCGGCCACGCTCGAGCCGATCCGCGCCCGCTACCGCGAGCTGATGGCGGATCCCGGCGCGCTGGCGGGGCTGCTGGCGACCGGCGCGGAACGGGCGCGGCAGGTCGCGCGCACGACGATGGCTGCGGTGAGGGCTCGCACGGGCGTCGGCTCTCGCGCTGCCGAGTGAAGAGGAATGCCGGGGGACGCCTGCCGCCCCCGAGTAGTCTCTTAGGTGCTGGTATGGCGCGAAGACACAAGTAGACATGTCGACAGATCTGCGGGAGCCCTGGTGGCGTACGAGGTGAAGCTCGAGGTATTCGAGGGACCGCTGGATCTGCTGCTGCACCTGATCACGCGGCAGCGGGTGGACATATACGAGGTCTCGCTGTCGACGATCACCGACGAGTACCTCCGCGCCATGGCGGCCATCGACGAGCTCGATCTGGAAACCGCCACCGGGTTCCTGGTCGTGGCCGCGACGCTCTTGGAGCTGAAGTCCGCGCGACTCCTGCCGCAACGCGCCGGCGACGAGGCCACGTCGAGCCTGCTCGAGGAACGCGACCTGCTGCTGGCGCGGCTGGTGGAATGTGCAACGTTCCGTGAGGCGGGGGCGTGGCTCGCCGCGGGGCTGCGCGAAGGGGCGCGTTTCCACGGGCGGGAGGTGGCACTCGAGGACCGCTTCGTCGATATGGCTCCGGACCTCCTCGCGAGGATCGCGCCGGACCATCTCGCCGCCGCTGCAGCGCGGGTGTTCGCTCCGAAGCCGGTGATCGAGTGGGACACGTCGCACGTGTCGCCGATCCGCGCCTCGGTGGCGGACGCTATAGCGGAGCTGGCGGAAACCCTAAAGGCACGGGAGAGGGTTTCGTTCGGAGCGCTGTGTGGCCGGGGGACCGAGCGCATCGAGGTCGTCGTGCGCTTCCTGGCTCTGCTCGAGCTGTTCAAAGCGGGGGCCGTCGAGCTCGACCAGGCCGACCGTTTCGGCGACATCACGGCGCTCTGGACGGGCGAGGTCGACGCGGACGAGGTGCTGCAAGAAGCCGACGAGTACAGCGTTGCAGCTCCGCCGGCGAGCGGGGGGGCCCGATGAACGAGAGAAAGGTCATCGAATCGATCTTGCTGCTCGCGGACGAGCCGGTGCCAGCGAGCCTCATCAGCGAGGTCTTGGAGCAACCCCGGGCGGCAGTCGAGAGGATTCTCGAGACGCTTGCCGGCGAGTACCGCGCCGACGACCGCGGTTTCCTCCTGCGCGAGACGGCGGCGGGCTGGCGTCTGTATACGGATCCCGAGTGCGACCCATACCTGGAGCGCTTCGTGACCAGCCACACGAACACCCGCTTGACCGGGGCTGCACTGGAGGTTCTGGCGATCATCGCGTACCGGCAGCCGCTGTCGCGCGCGCAGATAACAGAGATCCGCGGCGTCGATTCCGACGGCGTGGTGAGGACCCTTCAGCAGCGTGGCCTGCTGGTCGAGGCCGGCCGCGACCAAGGGCCTGGTAGTCCCGTCCTGTTCACCGTGAGCCGGGAGTTCCTCGAGAGGATGGGCCTCAGGTCGACCGACGAGCTTCCTCCGCTCGCCGACTTCATGCCCGATGCAGAAGCCGTCGAGGACATGGAGGCGAAGCTCTCGCCGAACGCCTGACGTGACGGGGCCCGAACCGCAGCGGCTCCAGAAGGTGCTGGCGCACGCCGGCATCGCCTCGCGGCGGGCGGTCGAGGAGATGATCGAGGCGCGCAGGGTCCGGGTCAATGGAGAACCCGCCCGGCTCGGCCAGCGGGTGGATCCCTCTAAGGATGTGGTCGAGGTTGACGGTTCTCGCGTCCCCTTGCGCGTCGACCTGCGCTATTTCCTGTTGAACAAGCCGGTCGGCGTCGTCACGACCGCCGCCGATCCCGAAGGCCGCCCGACGGTGCTGGACGCGATCGACCGCGACGAGCGCGTGTGGCCGGTCGGGCGCCTCGACATCGAGTCGGAGGGGGCTCTCGTGCTCACCAACGACGGCGAGCTGACCCACCGCCTGACGCACCCGAGCTACGAGGTGCCGAAGACTTACGTCGTGGAGGTCAGGGGGAGCCTGGGTCAGAAGGCCCTGCGGTCGCTGCTGAGCGGCATCGAGCTCGACGACGGTCTCGCGCGCGCGGTCGCGGCCCGGATCAGCGAACGGGCTCGCGGTGACACGCTGGTGGAGATCGTGCTGACCGAGGGGCGCAACCGTGTGATCCGCCGGATGATGGAGACGCTGGGCTTCGAGGTGGTGAGGCTGGTGCGGACGGCGATCGGACCGGTGAAGCTGGGACGCCTCAAGTCGGGCACGTACCGCCATCTCGCCCCCGCCGAGGTCATCTCTCTGTACAAGGCGGTGGGTTTGTGATGTCGATCCGGCGACTTGTCGACAATTCCACGGCACCGGGTTGCCTGGTCACGGGCTTCCGCGCCCCGTAGATATGTCTACAGATATACATGTCGACCCACCGGAGCGCTCCGCTCCGCGCGTCCGGGCACTGCGGGGAGCGACGACTGCCGCGGCCGACGAGCCCGACGCGATAGTCGCTGCGACCACGACGTTGCTCGAGACCATGCTGGCGCGCAACGACGCGCGTCCCGACGACCTGATCAGCGTCGTCTTCACCGCCACGGACGACCTCACCGCCGAGTTCCCGGCGGCCGCGGCGCGCTCGCTCGGGCTCGCGCACGTGCCACTGCTGTGCGCGCGCGAGATGGCGGTTCCGGGCGACGTCGGGCGCTGTATCCGCGTTCTCATGCACCTCTATACCGACCGTGACTACGCTAGCCTCCGGCACGTCTACCTTGACGGGGCCCGGCAGCTCCGCACCGACCTGCCGGAATAGTCTCGCTGTAACACTCAACGGAAGGTTTAGCTTTTGCGGCGCGTTGCCATCGTCGGGACGGGGTTGATCGGGGGTTCGATCGGGGCCGGTCTACGCGCGCTCGAGCCCGCCGTCGAGGTGGTCGGTTACGACGAGGACGCCAGCGCGGCCCGCCGGGCGCGCGCTCTCGGTGCGGTGGGCGACGTTGCCCCCACCGCGGCACGTGCGGTCGAGACCGCCGACGTAGTCGTGCTCGCGGTCCCGCTGGACCGGATGCCGGACGCGGTTGCCGCGATCCAGGGCGCGGCGCGCGCCACTGCCGTCATCACCGATGTGGGCAGCGCCAAGGGCGGCATAGTGCCGCAGGGAGAAGCTGCCTTCGGAGGCCGTTTCGTGGGCGGTCATCCGATGGCCGGGTCCGAACGCAACGGGATCGAAGCGTCCGATGGAGCGTTGTTCCGTGACGCCGCCTGGGTTCTCACGCCGACCGACGCCACCGACCCGGACGCATACCGAGCGGCGGCGCAGCTCGCGACCTCGCTCGGGAGCCACGTCGTCGCGCTGGGCGCCGACGTCCACGACTCCTTGGTGGCGCGGCTCAGTCACCTCCCTCAGCTGCTCGCGAGCTGCCTGGTGGAGGTGGCCGCAGGGACGGGGGATCGCGACGCTCTGCTGACGCTGGCCGGCGGAGGCTTCCGCGACGTGACCCGCATCGCCGCGAGCCACCCCGATATCTGGATGGGGATCCTGCGCGGCAACCGCGACGAGGTCCTGGAGGCGATCGATCGCCTGCGCAGCTCCCTCGAGACAGCAGCGGGACGCATCCGCGAGGGCCGGTGGGACGAGCTCCGCGCGTGGATGACGTCCTCGCGCGCCGCGCGCCTCGAGCTGTTCACCCGTCCCGATCATTCCGAGGACCCGGTCGCGTTGGCGCTTCTGATCCCCGACCGGCCGGGTGTCCTGGCGGAGGTGACGACGGAGGCCGGACGGATCGGTGCGAACATCGAGGATCTACGGATCGCGCACTCGACCGAAGGAGGGCGGGGGCGGTTGGAGCTGGTGATCACCGGAAGCGATGCGGCAGCCTCGCTTGCCGACGCGCTCGAAGCATTGGGCTACCACGTCCTCCGCCCGGATATCAACTTCGCGACTTAGGGACTTGTCGACAAGATGACACCTCTCCTCGATCGCTCGTCGCGGCGCCCGCTGACCGGGTCGATCACGGTCCCGGGCGACAAATCGATCTCGCACCGGGCCCTGCTGATCGCGGCGCTGTCGGGCGAGCGGTCCCGGCTCGGCGGCCTCAACGACGGCGCCGACGTGGCGCGCACGAGACGCGCGCTGGTGGCCCATGGCATCGCGGTCGCCGGGAATCCTCCAGGTCAAGTAGAGGTGGAGGGTTCGCGCCTGTCCCGCTGGCGCGAGGCCGGCGACGTCGTCGATGCCGGCAACTCGGGTTCCACCGCCCGCATGCTAGCCGGCATCCTCGCCGCGCACGCTGCGCTGACGGTCGTCACCGGCGACGCGAGCCTGCGCGCCCGCCCGATGCTGCGGGTCGTAGCTCCCTTGCGCGCGATGGGGGCGTCGATCGACGGCCGCGCGCACGGAGACCGCCTTCCCCTGGTGATCCGTGGCGGGCGCCTGCGCGCGCTGGATCACGAGCTGGCGATCGCGTCGGCGCAGGTGAAGACCGCTCTGCTGCTGGCTGGGATGCACGCGGACGGCACGACGTCGGTGCGCGAGCCCGCCGCGACCCGCGACCACACCGAGCTGATGCTGGCCGCGGCCGGGGTGCCGGTGGAACGCGGCACGGACACCGTCGTCATGACCGGCCGCGCGACGCCGTCGGGCCTGGAGATGGAGGTGCCCGGCGATATCTCTGCTGCGATGTTCTTCGTCGTTGCGGCCTCACTGCTGCAGCGATCCGAGCTGACTATCAGCGGGGTGGGATTGAACCGAACTCGCACGATTGCTCTCGACGTGCTGGCGCGGATGGGGGCGAAGATCGAGCGACATAACACGCGTTCGTCCGGGGGCGAGGTTGCGGGTGACCTCCACGTACGAGCCGCTTCTCTCGCAGGTACGGAGGTCGAGCCACACGAGGTCACCGGCGCGATCGACGAGATACCTGCCCTCGCGATCGCGGCGACACAGGCCGACGGCGCGACCACGTTCCGCGGCATAGGCGAGCTCCGGACCAAAGAGTCGGACCGCGTCGATGCGATGATCTCGGGCCTGCGCGCCGTCGGAGCGACCGCCTCGGCCGACGCGGACTCGCTGGTGGTCGAGGGTCCGGTGCCCCTGCAGGGAGGACGCGTCGACTCCAGGGGGGACCACCGCATCGCGATGGCGTTCGCGGTGGCAGGCATGATCAGCGCCGCCCCCGTGCGCGTCAGTAAGTGGAGCTGCGTCGACACCTCGTTCCCCGGGTTCCTGGACGTTCTCGGCCGCGCGCAGGGACGCAAGAGGTGATCGTTGCGATCGACGGGCCTGCCGGGGCGGGGAAGACGTCGGTCGCCGTCGCCGTCGCTTCCCAGCTCGGCTTCCTGCACATGGATACGGGTGCGATGTATCGCACGATCGCGGTGGCGGTCCTGGATCGTCACCTCGACATCGACGATCCTCGAGCCGTCGCCGCCGCGGTCGCGTCCGTCCGGATGGAGCTCGGGAACGGGCTCATCAGCCTCGACGGAGACGATGTCACCTCCCGCGTCCGGGATCCCGACGTCACGCGGACGGTGTCGCTCGTAGCGGCGCACCCGGCGGTGCGCAGCGCGCTTGTGCCGCTACAGCGACAGCTGGCTACCGGACGAGACGTGGTCGTCGAGGGTCGCGACATCGCGACGGTGGTGTTTCCGGACGCGGAGGTGAAGATCTTCCTGACCGCGTCACCGCGCGAGCGGGTGGCGCGGCGGGGGACACAGATCGGCGTCGCCGCGGACCCGCAACGGCTCGCGGCTCTCGAGCGCGACATGCTCGCTCGTGACGAAAGAGACTCGACCCGCTCGGTATCGCCGTTGCAGCGGGCGGAGTCGGCGGAGCTGATCGACTCGACCGAGATGGAGCTCGACGAAGTCGTCGATCGCGTCGTCGCGATCGTCAACGAGCGACGTCGAACATGAGCCGCTCCGCGCGACCCGCGGGAACCCCGGTGGTGGCGGTCGTGGGACGACCCAACGTCGGGAAGTCCTCGCTCGTGAACCGGATCCTGGGACGGCGCGAGGCGATCGTCGAAGAGAGGCCGGGAGTCACGCGCGATCGCCACGCGTTCACCGCCGAGTGGCGGGGCAGGACGTTCGAGCTGGTCGACACCGGGGGCCTGGAGCCCGATGCGCAAGGTCTCGACGCGAGGGTCGCGGAACAGGCGCAGGTGGCGATGGACTACGCCGACATGATCTTGTTCGTCGTCGACGCCATGGTGGGCCCTCAGGCCGACGACCTCGAGGTCGCGGCGAGGCTGCGCGGGATCGAGACGCCCGTGGCGGTGGTGGCGAACAAGGTGGACGACGCCGCCATAGAGGCGGAGGTACCGAGGTTCTTCGCGCTGGGGCTGGGTCCTCCCGTCCCCGTGTCGGCGCTGCACGGCCGGGGCTCGGGCGACCTGCTCGACACGGTCGTCGACCGCCTGCCGCCGCCGAGGACCGAGGTCGACGAGGCGTGGGCGACGTTCGCGATCGTCGGGCGACCGAACGTCGGCAAGTCGTCGCTGTTGAACGCCCTCCTGGGGGAGGAGCGTGCGATCACCGACCCGACCCCCGGGACCACGCGCGACCCGGTCGATTCGCTGTTCCGCCTCGACGACGGGCGGCTGATCCGGTTGTTGGACACCGCCGGGATGCGCCGGCAGGTGTCGATAAAGGATCCACTCGAGTACTTCTCGTTCCTCCGCTCGCGCCGGACGCTGCAACGCGTCGATGCCGTTCTGCTCGTGATCGATTCGTCCGAAGGCGCGGTCGGCCTCGACCAACGGATCGCGGAAGAGGTCGTCGAGGCCGGCCGCGGTTGCGTCGTCGTGCTCAACAAGTGGGATCTCGTGACGAAGGACGAAACGGACCGGGCGCGACTCGATCGCGACCTGGAAACGCAGCTGCGGTTCCTCCGCTGGGCGCACGTGCAGCGAACCTCGGCGGCGACCGGGCGCGGTGTCGACAAGCTGCTTCCGGCGTTGGTCCGAGCCGTCGAGTCACATCGCAGACGCCTGCCGACCTCGGAGGTCAACCGGATCGTGGCCGACGCGCAGGAGGAGCGGCCGGCGCCGCGGTCCGCGGGTCGCAACAACCGGATCCTCTATGCCGTCCAAGCGGACGTGGGTCCGCCGCACTTCTTGCTGTTCGCGAGCCACCGGCTGGATCCCGGCTACGTCCGGTTCATCGAGCACCGGATCCGCTCGGTCGAGCCTTTCGAGGGCGCTCCTCTCGCGATCGACGTGCGGCGCAGGTCTAGACGTCAGGTTGAAAGTTGAAGCCTTGCCGCGCCGGATGCGTCGGTATGATGCCGCGCGCACGACGGGACGTGGCGCAGCTTGGTTAGCGCACTGGTCTGGGGGACCAGGGGTCGCCGGTTCAAATCCGGCCGTCCCGACCACATGGATCGGATCCTCACCGTCCCGAACGTCCTGTCTTTCCTGCGTCTCGCGACGGTGCCGCTGTTCGTGTACCTGTTCGTGACGCAGCGGAGGGACGCGGCGGTGATCCTCTACGGTGTCGCCGCAGCGACCGACTTCTTCGACGGCTACATCGCGCGGCGGACCGACTCCGTCACCGAGCTCGGGACGCTTCTGGACCCTCTTGCGGACCGGATCTTCATCGCCGCGCTCGCGGTCGCCCTGGTCGTCACCGGCGTCCTCTCGCCGTGGCTGGCGGCTGCGGTCGTGGGGCGAGATGTGGTCGTTCTGGCCGCCTACCCATTCGTCCAGCGGGCTTCGGTCGCACGGATACGAGTGAATCTCGTGGGTAAGACCGCCACCGCGGCGTTGCTGTTCGGACTCACCTGCCTCGCGATCGCAGAGACCAGCGCCCCCTGGTCCGGGCTCGTGCAGTGGCCCGGCTATGTCGCAGTGGTGGCCGGAGCGGTGTTGTATTGGGTGGCCGGCGGGATCTATGCGCGACAGGCGTTCCGGCTGCATCACGAAGACGCGGAGAGCAGGTGTAGTGGAGGCTAGGAACATCCAGGCAGTGATCATGGCGGGCGGTGAAGGGTCGCGGCTGAGGCCGCTGACGAGCAACGTCCCGAAACCGATGTTGCCCGTTGCGAACCGACCCCTGATGGAACACATCATCGAGTTGCTCCGCACGCACGGCATCACCGACATCGTGGCGACCGTGCAGTTCCTGTCGTCGGTCATCCGCAACTATTTCGGCGACGGCTCCGACCTCGGCGTGTCGCTGTCCTACGCCACCGAGGACGTGCCGCTCGGCACGGCCGGAAGCGTCCTCGGCGCGCAGGACCTCCTCAGTGGGACGTTCATCGTCGTCTCCGGTGACGCGTTGACGGACATCGACATCGCGCAGGTCATCGCGTTCCACCGCGATCGGAAGGCCGCGGCCACGCTCGTGTTGAAACGGATGAACGACCCTCTCGAGTTCGGGATCGTCATGACGGATGACGACGGCCGGATCGAACGCTTCCTCGAGAAGCCGAGCTGGGGCCAGGTCTTCTCCGACACGATCAACACCGGCATCTACGTTCTCGAGCCGGAGATCTTCGACCTCATCCCGCCCGACCAGCCGTTCGACTTCAGCTCCGAGCTGTTCCCGATGATGCTGGACAAGGGGCTGCCTCTGTACGGTTTCGTCACGGACGCGTACTGGACCGATGTGGGGAACAACGAGGCGTTCCTGCAAGCGCAGCACGACGCGCTGTCGGGCCAAGTCAAGGTGACGATCCCGGGGTTCGAGCTGCGTCCCAGCGTGTGGGTAGGCGAAGACGTGGAGATCGACCCGACGGCGCGCCTCGAGGGGCCGCTCCTGATCGGTGACAACTCGAATATCGGAGCGAGTGCGCGGGTCGGCCCCTTCACCGTCATCGGCGCGAACACGATCGTCGGCGACGATGCGCTGGTGTCGCACGGCGTGGTGATGGACCGGTCACGCGTCGGGTCGTTCGCGCGCGTGACGAGCGGGATCATCGGCAGGGGCGCGACGCTCGATCGCGGCGCCACCGTCGAAGAAGCCAGCGTCCTCGGTGACGAGGTCGTCGTCGGCGCGGGCGCGCTCATCAAGGCTCGGGTCAAGGTCTACCCGTCCAAGACCGTCGAGGCGGGCGCGATCGTGACGCAGAGCATCGTGCGCGAGCGCCGCGCCACGCGCAGCCTCTTCGGTGCGCGCGGGGTCTCGGGTCTCGTCAACGTGGGAATCACCCCGATGACCGCGGTGCGGCTCGGGATGGCCTACGGGACGACGCTGAAACGGGGGAGCGTCGTCGTCGCGGGGCGCGACGGGAGCCGTGCTGCGCGGACCCTGAAACGGGCCCTGATAGCCGGCCTCAACTCGACGGGTGTCACGTGTCACGACCTCGAGCTAACCCCCATGCCGCTGACGCGTTTCTTCACGCGCAGCGAGCAGGCGTCCGGTGGCGTCAGCGTCCGCACGTCACCCGCCGACCCCGAGGTCGTCGAGATCCGTCTGTTCGACGGCGACGGGGCGGACCTGTCCGAGGCCGGTCAGCGCAAGATCGAAAGGATCTTCTACCGAGAGGACTACCGGCGGACGGGTCCCGCGAAGCTGGGAGAGCTGGAGTTCCCGGCGCGCGCCCTCCAGCAGTACGCGTCCGGCCTCCTCGGATCCCTAAACGTCGAGTCGATACGTAAGCGTGCGCCGAAGATCGTCGTCGACTACGCGTTCGGTCCCGCGAGCCTCATCGGGCCGTCGATCCTCGGACGGCTCGGCTGTGACGCTCTCGCGGCGGGGGCCCACGTCGACGAGCACCGGCCCGTGCTGTCGGGTGAGGACCTCGACCGGCTCCTCGAGAACCTCTCCGACCACGTGCGCAACTCGGGCTCGGACGTGGGCGTGCTGCTGGAGCCGGGCGGTGAGGTGGCGCACCTCGTCGACGACCGGGGACGGATCGTCCCGCACGAGCGCGCGTTGCTGGCGTTCCTGGGTCACGAAGCGAGCCTGAGCGGCGGGACGATGGCGGTGCCCGTCTCGTGCTCGTGGGCGTGCGAGGAGATCGCGGCCCGCGCCGGAGCGTCGCTCTTGCGCACGACGACGGGGCTGCCGTCGCTGATGGCCCGCGCCCAGCGGCCCGATGTCTCCTTCGCCGGCAACGCCGAAGGGGTGCTGATCTTTCCTCGGTTCATGCCCGCGCCCGACGGCCTGATGACGTTCTGCAAGGCGCTCGAGCTGGTCGCCGCGGCGGATCGACCGCTGTCGGACATCGTCGACGGGCTGCCCCCGGTCCACCTCGTGACGCGTGACGTGCGGACGCCGTGGGATCTGAAAGGCGCGGTCATGCGCCACGTCGCGTCCGTAGCGGGAGCGGGCAAGCTCGTCCTGCTGGACGGCGTCAAGATCGTCGAGAACGACCGGTGGTCGCTCGTGATCCCGGCGCCCGACGAGCCTCGCTGCCGCATCTGGGCGGAGGCACCAAGCGTGCCCGAGGCGGAAGAGCTCGCCGAGCAAGTAGCGATGATCGTCGAGGAGGTCGTTGCGGGTGGGGGTTAGGAACAAGTCGACAAATCGATTCATCGACCGAGAGGAGCGCCGTGACCGAGCTGCCTGACGACCGCCGCTACACCGCCGAGCACGAATGGGCCCGGGCGGACGGCGCCCGCGTCCTCGTGGGGATCACGGACTACGCGCAGGACCAGCTCGGCGACGTCGTGTTCGTTGCCCTGCCCGAGCCGGGCACGGAGGTCGAGGCAGGCAAGCCCCTCGGCGAGGTCGAATCGACGAAGTCGGTGTCGGACATCTACAGTCCCGTCACGGGCAAGGTCGTCGAACGCAACGCGGAGCTGGAGCAGACGCCGGAGCTCGTGAACGAAGACCCCTACGGGGAGGGATGGTTGGTGGCGATCGACGGAGGCGACGCATCGCTCGACGAGCTCATGAGCGCCGAGCAGTACCGCGCGTTGATCGAAGGTGGCGCGTGATTTTGACCAACCCTAAACGTTTCCTATAGGGTCACGCCGATGTACTGCACGAACTGCGGCCACCGCAATCCCGAAGGAGCCAACTTCTGCTCCTCGTGTGGCAGCGCGCTCGGCGAGAAGACCGGCAGCGACACGACGATCACGTTCATGGCGGGCGAGCTCGAGACCGACCTCGAAGAAGAGATCCACATCGCGCCCGAGGATCTCGAGGGAGGGCGGGGCGTCCTGATCGTCAAGCGGGGACCGAACGCGGGGAGCAAGTTCTTCCTCGACTCCGACGCAACCACGATCGGGCGTCACCCGAATTCCGACATCTTCTTGGACGACGTGACGGTGTCGCGGCGCCATGCGGAGATCCGCCGGTCGGAAGGATCCTTCTCGCTGCACGACGTCGGCAGCCTCAACGGGACCTACGTCAACAGGGATCGCGTCGAGGAAGGGCCGCTCGCCTCCGGTGACGAGATCCAGATCGGGAAGTTCAAGCTCGTGTTCTTGACGGGGTCGTAGCGGTGCCGCTGTCTCGCTCGCGTGACTACCTCAGCATCGGCGAGGTATTGGAGAGCGTCCGTGGCGACTTCCCGGACGTCAGCATCTCGAAGATCCGCTTCCTCGAGTCCGAAGGTCTGATCCAGCCGGAACGAACCGCATCGGGCTACCGGAAGTTCTACGACGCGGACGTCGAGCGGCTGCGCTACATCCTGAGCCTCCAGAGGGACCAGTTCCTGCCCCTGAAGGTGATCAAGGACCGGCTGGCGGGCCGGTCCAACGGGGGCGAAGCGCCACCCGCGGCCCCCGCCCCGCAGGGTTCGCAGGCCGCAACTGCCCCCGTCGCTCCCGCCGCCACCGAGCTGAATCTGACGCAGGCCGAGCTGGCCGAGGCGGCGGGGCTGTCGGAGCGTGAGCTTCAGGGCCTGACGGACTTCGGCATCGTCGCGCCGGACAAAGCCGTCTATGACGGTGACGACCTCATCGCGGCCAAGGCGGCGGCGGGCCTGTTCCGCTACGGGGTCGAGCCGCGCCATCTGAAGATGTACCGCAACTTCGCGGAACGGGAGAGGGCGCTCTTCGAGCAGATCGTCTCGCCCCTCGCCAGGCGGAAGGACCCGGACGCGCAGCGCCAAGCGGCCGCCGCGATCAGAGACATCGCTCGCCTCGCCCAGCAGTTCCGCGACGCGATCCTGCGTTCGTCGACGCGCGACCTTCTTTAGTCGACGAGTGGATCTATCGACTTATCGACTTCGGGTTCTCGCCGGCGTCGCCGTCGCGGTTCTCGGAGCCGGCGCGACGCCTGCGGGGGCGGCGCCCGAGAACCTCACCTGCACCGCCTGCTACCTCGTCGACGACACCGGCACGGTCCTGTTCGATCGAGCGGGGGACGTCGCCCTTGCGAACGCCAGCACGACGAAGATGACGACCGCGCTCGCGGCGCTCGAGCGACTCGCGCCGGACGACCGGGTGACGGTGTCACCACGGGCGGCCGGGACCGGCGGAGGAGGCCTCGACCTCGAGGCGGGGTCGGTCTATACCGTCGAGACGCTGCTCCATGCGCTCCTCATGACGTCGTCCAATGACGCCGCGGTCGCGCTGGCGGAGGCGACCGCGGGCTCCGAGGCCGCGTTCGTCGAGGCGATGGAACGATACGCCGCAGGTCTCGGCGCCACCGACACGTCCTACGCCACCGCTCATGGCCTCGACATGCCGGGACACGCGTCGTCGGCGGCCGATCTTGCCGTGATCGCTCGGGCGTTGCTGGAGGTTCCGCTGCTCGCCGACATCGTCGCGCGCGCCGAGGCGTCGGTGCCGGGGCCCGATGGTGGCATCCTGCTGGAGAACCGTAACCTTCTACTCGAGACTTATCGTGGCGCCACCGGTGTCAAGACCGGGTTCACGGCGGACGCCGGAAACGTACTGGTCGCGTCCGCCGAGCGACACGGTCGGCGGCTCATCGCGGTTGTCATGCACTCGGTCGACGCGACCGCGGATGCCACCGCGCTGTTGGACCACGGCTGGGACCGTCTCCGGCGGACGCCCCTCCTGCGGGGCGGAACGGCGGTGGGGGCGGTCGTGCTCGACGGAGGTTCGACGGTGGCAACCGCCGCGGGCACGGTCCGCGGCGCGTACGACCCCGCGACCGTCACCCACGTCTTCGAGCCTGCAGCGACCATACGGCTGCCGGTCGCGGCGGGAGACGTGATCGGCAGGGTCTCGGTCCGCGCCGGCGACCGGACGCTGTCGAGCGTGCCGGCAGTAGCGGGGTCCGAGGTCCGGGCCGCGCGCCGCTCGGCGGTGGCCGACGCGGTGGCGTCGTTGATCGCGGCCCTCGCGCCGGTTGTCGGGGTCGGGCGCTGACGAACGAAGCGTCCCCGGCGCAGGTCTTGATCGATCGCGCGACGCTGGCTCGGCGGGTCGCCGATATGGGCACCGAGCTGAGTGCGGCGTTCGGCGGGTCGCAGCCACCGATCGCCGTGTCGATACTCAAAGGATCGACGCTGTTCCTCGCCGACCTGACGCGGGGTATGGCTATCGACGTCGAGATCGAGTTCATGTCGATCACTTCGTATGCCGAGCCCGGTGGTCGTTCCGGCGTCGTGAAGATCGTCAAAGACCTCGACTCCGACATCTCCGGGCGGGACGTCCTCATCATCGAGGACATCGTCGACACGGGATTGACCTTGACGTACCTGCGCCGGACCTTGGAGAGCCGCGGCCCGCGGACGCTGCGCACGGTGACGCTTCTGGACAAGGCAGTGCGGCGGATCGTCCCCGTGTCCGTCGAGCACACCGGCTTCGAGATCGACGATGTCTTCGTCGTCGGTTACGGGCTCGATTTCCAGGGTCGCTACAGGAACGTGCCGGACATACTGGCGGTGCACGATGTCGCACGGCTCGCGAACGACCCGGACCTTCTCGTCGCGGACCTGTTCGGGCAGCCTGGATAGGCGGGCGACTCTGTTAGTTTCGATGCCATGCTGGAGCTGTCGCTGGTGGGGGTGCGGGTCGAGCTTCCGTCGAACCAGCCGATCGTGTTGCTCAAGGAGGTCAACGGCGAGCGGTACCTCCCGATCTGGATCGGCGCGGTCGAAGCGACCGCGATCGCGTTCGCGCTCCAGGGGATAGAGACCCCCCGGCCCATGACGCACGACCTCCTCCGCGACATCCTCAACGAGACCGACGTCAGCGTCGACCGGATCCTGATCAACGACCTCGTCGATTCGACGTTCTTCGCGACGATCAGGATGGGACACGACGGCAAGGCCGTCGAGGTCTCGTCGCGCCCCTCGGACGCCATCGCGCTCGCGGTGCGGATCAACGCTCCTATCTACGCGGCCGAAGAGGTGCTCGACCAGGCGGGCATCGAGCTGAAAGACGAAGAGGAGAGCGAGGTCGAGAAGTTCCGCGAGTTCCTCGATCAGGTGAGCCCGGCCGACTTCGCCGGCGACTCCTGATACCTCAACCTCAACCGAGACTCGACGCTTATCGTTGACAGCGCGCGCGCGAGGGCCTACGATTCCAAGCCCGTAACTACGGGCGTGTCGTTCACCACGTAGGGGAGGAACCATGGAGGCTCTCGAGACGCAGGGGTATCGCGGCCCGCAGACGTGCAAGATCGTGGGGATCACTTACCGCCAGCTCGACTACTGGACGCGGACGGGCCTCGTCGCTCCTACGATCCAGGAAGCGCAGGGATCGGGCACCCAACGCGTGTACTCGTTCAACGACCTCCTCCAGCTCAAGGTCATCAAGAGCCTGACCGATGCCGGGGCGAGCTTGCAGAAGGTTCGCCAGGCGATCGACTACGTGCGTGATCATCTCGACGACGACTGGTCCCGAGTCACGATCGTGACGGATGGTGCAGGCGTATACGCGTGCACATCGGACGCCGAGGTCGTGGACCTGCTTCGATCCGGGCAGGGAGTGCTCGGCGCGATCGTGGCGGTCGACAAGATCAAAGAGCAGCTGCGCGGCACGCTGCGCGAACTCCGTCCCGCGGACGCTTCGCTGGGTTACGTTTCCAAAGACGAGAAAGCGAAGGCCGGGGAGGGGTAGTCATCCCAGCAGCATCCGTACCACACGGAACCGATCCCAGGTTCCTCGATGATGGTGCTGTGACCGGTCCGGACGCCCCTTTACCTCACGAGCTCGTTGCCTTCGCGCACAACAGCGAGCGTCAGTTCGCGAAGCTGCTCGACTTCTACGAGATCGCGTGGTCCTACGAGCCCACTACCTTCGACATCGAGTGGGGCCGGGACGGCAAGGCGACGCAGCGGTTCTCGCCGGACTTCTACCTGCCGGCGTTCGACCTCTATATCGAGATCACGACGCTGAACCAGAAGCTCGTGACGAAGAAGAACCGCAAGTGCAGGCGGCTTCAGCAGCTCTATCCCGATGTCAAATGCAAGATCCTTTATCAGCGCGACTACCTGAACCTGCTCTGGAAGTACGGCCTCGAGGAGCCGTCACAAGGGCTGACTGCCGAGCCGGTGTCGGCCGACGCGCAGAGGAGCCTCTTCGGGATCCCACTGGCCGGCTGAGATGGCCGGCTACAAAGCGACTCCGTTGCTCGAGATCCACCGTTCGCTCGGCGCGAAGCTGATCGACTTCGCCGGGTGGGATATGCCCCTGCAGTACTCGGGCGTGATCGCGGAGCACAACGCGGTGCGAAGCTCGTGCGGATTGTTCGACGTGACGCACCTCGGCAAGCTGTCGGTGAGCGGGCCGACCGCGGGCGAGGCGCTGCAAGTCGCGCTGACGGCCGACGTCGAGGGGCTCGCACCGGGCCGCGCGACCTACTCGCTGGTGTTGACCGAGGACGGCGGATGCATCGACGACGTCTTCGTGTACCGCATCGCGCGCGACGAATGGCTGGTGGTGCCGAACGCAGCGAACGTCGAGCCGGTGGCGGCCGCGATCGCCGACGCGGGAGGCGAGGTGGTCGACGCGTGGGACCGCTACGCGATCTTGGCGCTGCAAGGTCCCGATTCCTTCGCCGTCTTCGATCGGGTGTTCCCAGGCACCGATGCCGCCGCGATGAAGCTGTACTCGTTCGGGACGATCGAGCTCGCCGGGAGCCGGGCCCTCGTCGCTCGGACCGGGTACACGGGCGAGCGGGGGTTCGAGATCTACGTCGCGTTCGACGCGGCCGAGAAGGTGTTCACGGCGCTGTTGGATGGGGGAGCGGCGCCGGTCGGTCTCGGTGCCCGGGACACGCTGCGGCTCGAGATGGGGTACGCGCTCTACGGGCACGAGATCAGCCTCGACATCAACCCTCTCGAAGCCGGTCTCGGTTGGGCGCTGTCGTGGGAGACGCCGTTTCGAGGGCGTGACGCGCTCGCCGCGATCAAGGCCGCGAGGCCGCGCCGGAAGCTGTTCGGGGTCCGGTGTCGCGACCGTGGCGTCCCGCGCCAGGGCTACCACGTCAGCCATGACGGCATCCCGGTCGGCGACGTCACGAGCGGCAACCATTCGCCGACGCTCGGAACGGGTATCGCGCTCGTCCTCGGGCCGCGCGACACGGTGCCCGATCCCGGGGCGATCGTCGCGATCGAAGCGCGGGGGCGAGCGATCGCAGGCGATATCGTCAAGCCGCCTTTCGTCGGCAAGGGTCGAGGCTGATTACTTGTCGACATATCGATAGATAGCTAGGAGCGAAGTGGATTTCCTGCCGCACACGCCCGCCGACGACAGCGCGATGCTTGCCGCGATCGGCGTCGCCACGCTCGACGAGCTGTTCGACGCCGTCCCTGCGGGCGTTCGCGTCGAGGGCGACCTGGACGTCGGAGCGGCGCTCGACGAGGTCTCGCTGCTGGACCACATGGCCACGCTCGCGGCGCGATCGCGCGGCGCCAGCGAGCTGGCGTGCTTCGCGGGGGGAGGGGCCTACGACCACTACGTCCCTGCTGCCGTCCGCGCGCTCGCGTCCCGCGCCGAGTTCGCCACTTCCTATACGCCCTACCAACCGGAGCTGTCGCAAGGCGTCCTGCAGGCGATCTACGAGTTCCAGACCGCGATATGCGAGCTGTTCGGCATGGACGCGGCGAACGCGTCGCTATACGACGGCGCCAGCGCCCTGGTCGAAGCCGTGAACCTCGCGGCCCGGGTGACGAAGCGGGAGCGGGTCGTGGTTGCGGGCAGCATGCACCCTCATTACCTCGACGTGCTGCGGACGTATACCTCAGGTTTAGGCTTTGACATTGCGACGGCTCCGTTCGGAGACGCAGGCGTCGTCCAGTGGAGCCGGGTCGACGCCGGGGGTGCCGCCGCGGTCGTGGTCCCGTACCCGAACTTCTTCGGCCGCCTCGAAGACGTGCGTGGTGCGGTCGCTGCAGCGCACGACGCCGGTGCACTCGCCGTCGTGATGGCCGACCCCACTGCCATGGGCGTTCTGGAAGCACCCGGTGAGATCGGGGCGGACGTCGTCGTGGGGGAGGGGCAAGGGCTCGGGACCGCGCTGTCCTACGGTGGGCCGTACGTGGGGTTGTTCGCCACGAAGCTCGACCTCGTGCGCCAGGTCCCCGGGCGTATCGCGGGCGAGACGGTGGACGCCGACGGTAGACGCGCGTTCGTCCTGACCCTCCAGGCGCGCGAGCAACACATCCGTCGCGCCAAGGCGACGTCGAACGTTTGCACGAACCAGACGTTGATGGCGATAGCTGCAGCGATCCACCTCGCGTGGCTCGGCCCGAGAGGCCTCGAGCAGCTCGGGCGTCTGTGCCTCGCGAACACGGCTGCCGCCGCGCGCCGTCTGGCGGCGATCCCCGGATGCGAGATCGCGTTCGAGGGCTCGCGGTTCAAAGAAGTCGTCCTCCGCACTCCGGCACCGGCGGCGGACCTCGCGCGGCGTCTCGCCGACCGTGGGTTCCTCGTGGGGCCCGCGTTGGGCCGCTGGTTCCGTGACCTCGACGACTGCCTGTTGATCGCGGTGACCGAGCGGCGGACGCCGGACGAGATCGACGCTCTGGCCGAAGCGATCGAGAAAGAGCTGGCGGGATGACACGTCCGCTGGAACCTTCCGCCGGAACCCGCGCGACCGACGGCGATGCGTTCCCTCTGATCTTCGAGCTGTCGCGCGACGGCCGGCGCGCGTGGTCGTTGCCGCCGCTCACCGCCGACGAGGTAGAGGTGCCCGAAGAGCACCGTCGGGCCGAGCCTCCTAACCTGCCGGAGGTGTCGGAACGCGACCTCGTGCGCCACTACACGAGGCTGTCGCAGAGGAACTGGGCGATCGACGTCGGCGCATATCCGCTGGGGTCCTGCACGATGAAATACAACCCGAAGCTTGCCGAAGACGCGGCTGCGCTCGGCGGGTTCGCCACGTTGCACCCGATGTGCGACGACGAGATCGCGCAGGGGGCACTGGCTCTTCTCGGCGAGCTCGAGAGGGCTCTGTGTAACGCGACGGGCATGGCTCGGTTGACCTTCCAGCCGGCGGCAGGGGCGCAAGGCGAGCTCACCGGGTTGTTGATCATGCGCGCGTGGCACGCCTCGAACGGCGAGAAACGCCGCAAGGTGATCATCCCGGATTCCGCACACGGGACGAACCCGGCGTCCGTGACGCTTGCGGGTTATCAGGCACAGGAGGTCCGCTCCGACGAGCGCGGCCTGGTCGACCTCGACGCGTTGCGTGCCGCTCTGGACGACGACGTGGCGGGCTTGATGCTGACGAACCCGAACACGCTGGGCCTGTTCGAGCGCGATATCGAGAAGATCGCAGCGGCTCTGCACGAGGTCGGCGGGCTCCTCTACTACGACGGCGCGAACTTCAACTCGATCGTCGGCGTTGTACGACCGGGGGACATGGGCTTCGACATCGTTCACATGAACCTCCACAAGACCTTCGCGACTCCGCACGGCGGCGGCGGACCGGGCTCCGGACCGCTCGCGGTGTCACAGCGGCTCGCGAGGTTCCTTCCGGCGCCGGTGCTCACGTTCGACGACGGGAGCGAGCGCTGGCGGTGGGACCACGACCGGCCCGATTCGATCGGGCGCATCCATTCGTTCCACGGCAACTTCGGTATCAACGTGCGCGCGTATGCGTATCTGCGTTCGCTAGGGCCCGAGGGGCTGCGCAAGGTCGCGGAGCGGGCGGTCCTGAACGCGAACTACCTGCGTACGCTCGTGGCCGACTCGCTGCCGACGGCGTTCCCCGGGCTCTGCACGCACGAGTTCGTCGCGACGGCGAAGCACCTCAAGAAGGAGGGGGTCCGCGCTCACGACGTCGCGAAACGTCTGATCGACCTCGGCTTCCATCCGCCGACCGTCTACTTCCCGCTGGTCGTGGAGGAAGCGCTCATGGTCGAGCCGACGGAGACCGAATCGAAAGAGACGATCGACGCGCTCGGGGCCGCGTTGAACCGGATCGTCCGCGAGGCTTCGGAGGACCCCGACCTGCTGCACGAAGCTCCCGTGACCACCCCCGTAAGGCGCCCCGACGAGGCCCGGGCCGCACGCGACCTTCGTATCCGCTGGACACCGGCGCAACCCTGACGGCGAAGCCGGGTCGCAGGGCCTGGGCCGAGGCCGCCGTCCTCGTAACCGTCACGCGTCTCGTCTTCTTCGCGGTCGCCTACGGCGCCACTTTGTACCTGTCGTCGTCTCCGGGTCCCCAGGCCGAAGGCTTCCTCGACATCTGGTCGCGCTGGGACGCGGACCATTTCGAAGTCGTCGCGCGGCACGGGTGGGTAGGACCTCTCGCAGAGCCCGCGCGGCCCGCTGCTTTCTTCCCCCTGTACCCGCTCGCGATGCGGCCGTTGATGTGGGCCGGCCTGCCGCCGATCGCAGCGGGGATGCTGATCTCTTATCTGGCGTCGATCGTCGCGTGCACGTTCCTGATCAAGTTGGGCGACGAGGAGATCGAGCCCGGCGCGGGACGCCGGGCCGCGTTCTATCTGCTGTTGTTCCCGACTGCGGTGTTCCTTGCGGCCCCTTACAGCGAAGCCCTTTTCCTTGCCGGGACGATCCCCGCGTTCTATCTCGCACGGCGACAGCGATGGTTGATGGCGAGCCTCCCGGCAGCGGTCGCGGTCGCCACTCGCGCGGCTGGCATGTTCCTCCTTCTCGGGCTCGCGTTCGAGTACGTGCGCCAAGCGCTGCGTGACAAGCGCTGGACGGGGCAACGCCTGCGCGACGCGGCGATCTGCCTCGCCGTCGGAGCCGTCCCTCTAGTCCTCTACGGGCTCTACCTGTGGCGCGTGCGCGGGACGCCGTGGCAGTTCCTCATCGACCAGGAGCAGGGGTGGGGCAGAGACTTTCCGACCGCGCCGTGGCGCGCGTTCATGGCCACGTGGGACACGCGCTCGGGGCTGACCTACCCGGCGAACTGGATCTTCGCGTGGCGTATCGAGATCGTCGCGGCCCTTGCAGGCGTGATGTTGACGCTCTGGGCGTTGATCGAGAAGGAATGGGGCTACGCGGCGTACATGGGCTCTTTCATGGCGGTGTTGTTGATGAGCACGTGGTATTTCAGCGTGCCGCGCATGCTGCTGTCGCTGTTCCCTGCGATGCTGTTCCTGGCATCCGGCACGACGCGGGCCCGCGGACGCCACGAGCTCGCGCTGGTGGCACTCGCGCCGGTCGCGGCGATGGGGGTGATCGTCTACACCAGGGGAGCGTGGTTCTACTAGGCCACGTGTCGCCATAGGCGACACGGGCCTAGCAACAGGGCCGGCGAAGCGGTTCGCATTACTAGCTAGCCGCACATCCGTGTTTGGATTGACGCCTTATGGCCGCCAAACGGACCAAGCTGACGATCGTCGCGGCCGCCTGCACCGCGCTGGTGGCCGGGTCGGTCCCGACGAGCGCGCAGAACATCGCGCTCGAAGCGAGACGCCCGCAGGTCTGTGAAGACCCGACCGACAGCCTCACGCTGTTCGCGAAGAAGATCGGCAAGAGACGCATCGGCTACGGGCTCACCCCGAAGAGCGCGAGCATCCCCGGCCCGACGATCGAGATGGTCGAGGGCGAATGTCTCCAGGTGACTCTGGTCAACGACACCAACAAACGTCTCTCGACGCACTATCACGGCGTGTCCTACACCGTCGCCAGCGACGGGACGCCTTTGAACCGAGGATGCGTCGCGCCGGGGCGAACCCGCTCGTACGTCATCCAGGCGACCCGTCCGGGGACCCGGGCCGACGGCTCCGTCGATCCCGGCAGCGCGGGCTACTGGCACTACCACGACCACTGCCACGGCAGCGCGCACGGAACCGCCGGGATCTCGAAAGGTCTCTTCGGCGCGTTGATCGTGCGCCGCGCCGGCGACCCGGTTCCGGACCGCAAGCCGTACGTCGTCGTTATGTCCCAGACGCACATCAACCTGAAGAAGGCGCCGTGGACGCCGACGTTCCGCGCCAACCTCGGCGAGCGTGTCGAGTTCGTCGTCATCGGGCACGGCGAGCTCATGCACACGTTCCATCTCCACGGCCACCGCTGGGTCGACAACAGGACGGGCTTCACTTCGACGGTGGGAGACCCGACGCGGATCATCGACAACCGAACGGTGGGACCGGCCGACTCGTTCGGGTTCCAGGTCATCGCGGGAGAGCACGTGGGGCCGGGGGCGTGGATGTATCACTGTCACGTCCAGAGCCACTCCGACGCGGGGATGGCGGGACTGTTCATGGTCCGCACTCCTGAGGGACAGTCGACGCGGGCGGGGACAGAGGCACTGCAGGAGTTCAGATCGAGCCAGACGGGGGGTCACCATTGAGCATGTCGTCGACCGCGGTCGCTGTGAAGTCGGCGCTCGTCGTCCTGGCTGCCTCGGTCGCGGTGGTCGCGGTGCCGGAGGCGTCGCGCGCCGCAACCGAGACCGTCGCGATCACCGATAACGACTTCACGCCGCAGGAGCTGCGGATCAGCCCCGGCGACACGGTCGTCTGGGCGCACCGGGGACAGAACCCCCACAACGTCCGCGCCGACGACGGCAGCTTCAGCTCGGGCAACATGGAACAAGGCGACACGTTCCGCCACACGTTCACCGAAGAGGGCTACTACTACTACCACTGTAACTTCCACGGAGGCCGGAAGAAGGTCGGTATGTGGGGGCTCGTCGTAGTGGGCAATCCCGACCCCTCTACGGATCCGTATAGGAACCTGGGATCGACGAAGGACGTCAGGCCGAAGCTCGTCGTTCCGCGGGACTTCCCGACGATCCAGAAGGCGGTAAACCACGCGCACCCGGGCAGCACGGTCGTGATCAGGCCGGGCGTCTACAAGACGAAGGTCGTGGTCCAGACGCCGGACCTCGTCATCCGAGGCGTCGACAGGTTCCGCACGGTCCTTCACGGCCAGGACAAGCGCGGCAACGGCATCACCGTCGACGGGACGAGAAACGTCACGATCAAGAACCTGACGGTGCGCAACTACACCGGCAACGGGATCTACATCAACAACACGACGGGCTACACGGTGAACAAGGTCGACGCCATCAAGGGCCGCACGTACGGCATCTACGCATTCGATTCCTACGACGGCGTCATCAAGAACTCGTATGCCTATGGGAGCGGCGACGGCGCGTTCTATATCGGCGAATGCCTCAATTGCTCGGCCATCATCCACAACGTCGTCGGCCTGTGGTCCTACCTCGGCTACTCGGGGACGAATGCGACCGGCGTCATCATCCGCGACTCGGTCTTCAAGCACAACGCGGCAGGGATCGTTCCCAACACACTGCCGACCGAGGAACTGGGGCCGAACCGCGGCACGTTCGTCTACAACAACAAGGTCTACAACAACAACTACGACTCGATCCCTGCTTCCGGCTTCTCCGCGTTCCCGGTCGGGATCCCGATCGGCACCGGTATCTGGTTCCCCGGTGTCGAGAACAATGTCGCCTTGAACAACACCGTGTTCAAACACAACAGCTACGGGATCCTGATCAGTCAGAGCATCGACGAGTCGCTGCCGGTCAACAACACCGTCCGCTACAACTTCATCCGTAACTCCGACGCGGACGGAGACGGTTACGGCTACGACCTCGCCTACGACGGGACGGGTGAGCTCAACTGCTGGGCCGGCAACGACTACAAGGGAGCCACCGGCCCCCCGGACATCGAGACGCTCTATCCCTGCACCGACAGGCGACCCGGGGTCGCGTACCCGCCGGTAACAGCACACCTGGCGGAAGCGACCGCGCGTCATCAGGATCGGCCGCAGAAGGAGCCTCCGTACCCGAAGCGGCCTCGCTGTCAGAAGGGCGCGCCGGGTTGTGACCGCTGAGGCAGACGAGTCGGGCCGGGACGCTGACAGCGCATCCTCACGACGGTCAGAGCGCCGCGTCGGTCTGAAGAGCGCTGCGATCGCGTGCGGGGTCGCGTTCCTGGTAGGCGTCGTCGTTGCGCTCGTCGTGAACGGCGTCCTGTCGGGCCCCAGCCTCGAGGTGGTCGAGGGGTCGTTCCAGGCCGTCACCGGCGACCTCGACGGGATCTCGATCGACGGCGGGGAAGGGGAGTACGACCTGTCGCACGCTACCGGGACCGAATGCCTCAACCAGGCGAGCGTCGGTGACGCCGTGTCCCTCGGCATCGCGAACATCGACCGCGGCGACGTGGAGATCCCGTTCGAAGGAGAGATGAACAACGACCGTGTCGTCCTCTGGGTCACCTGCGGACCACCGGAAGGCAACGACCTCTAGGCGCTATCGGGGAGGGTCGTGGTCCGAGGTTTACATAAGATATATTATGGGCGCTTAGCCACTCAGCCGCTACTGGCGCTGGAAGCGTCGGGCGAGGCCCCAGCCGGCTATGCGTGCCAGGGCTTCGACGACGATGGCCTTGCTCATCTTGGACCGCCCTTGCTCGCGTTCGGTGAACGTGATCGGCACCTCGACGATCCTCTTTCCCGAGTTGTGCGTGCGGAAGGTCATCTCGACCTGGAACGCGTAGCCCTCCGAGCGCACGGACGCGAGGTCGACCTCGCTCAGCCACGATGTCCGGTATGCCCGGAATCCCGCGGTCGCGTCCTTGACGTCGAATCCCAGCCATGCGCGGGCATACACGTTGCCGAAGCGCGATAGGAGACGCCGCAGGAGGCCCCAGTTGCGGGTCCCGCCACCGGGGACGTACCGGGAGCCGATCGCCAGGTCCGCGTGCTCCAGAGCGTCGAGCAGCCGTGGCACGTCGGCGGGGTCGTGGGATAGGTCCGCATCCATCTCCACCGCGGCCCAGTAGCCGCGTTCCAGCGCCCACGCGAACCCGGCCCGGTACGCGCTGCCGAGGCCGAGCTTGCCGTGGCGCTCGATCAGGTGCACGTCGTGAGGTCCTGCCGCGATCTGCTTCACGACCTCGGCGGTTCCGTCCGGTGAGCCATCGTCTATCACCAACAGGTCGACGCGATCGCCGGCGGCGTCGAAGAGGCGGCGCGCGACCTCCGGGATCGACTCGCGCTCGTTGTAGGTCGGAACGATGACGAGTGCCTGCTCGGTCGTGGGTAGGCCGCGGTCGTCCATCACCCCGGCACCGTAACGGTGTCGCGTCTCCCCCGGCGGACGGCCACCAGGAGCGTGATGGCGCCTCCGATGACACAGCTCCACGGCAGCCACTCCCCCGTCCGCGCGTACAGCGACACTTGCGTCGCCGCGCGCGTAGAGGCGACGACGACTTCTTCCTCGTAGAGATCGGTCTCGTAGTGGGCCTCCAAGCCGAAGGGACTGACGAACGCCGAGATACCGCTCAACGCCGCGTGGATGACCGGCACCTGATTCTCCGCCGCCCGCACCTGGCTCATCGCGACGTGCTGCGCCGACGCCCACGAGTAGCCCCACGTGGACGTGTTCGTGGCGACGACGAGGGCGCGTCCGCCGTCTGCGATGCGGTCTCGCACGAGCGGCCCGAAGTCACCCTCGAAAGAGATCGCTACCGCGACCTCGGTTCGACCGATGAGGAAGTTCTTCGGCGAGTCGCCGGCGACCGCATCGCGCGGGATCTGTTGCAACATCGGCAGACCGCCGAGGATCCCGCGCACCGGCACGTATTCGCCGAACGGCACCAGGTGCGTCTTCTGGTAGAGATCGACGATCTCTCCGTCGGCAGAGACCAGTAACGCGACCACCTGATACGTGGCCGGGTCGACATCGAGGTTGGCACCCACGATCATGGGGGCATCGACCGCACGCGCGGCCCCTGCGATCATCTCGGCGATCTCCTGATCGCGGAACGGATCTATGCCGACCGAGCTCTCGGGCCACACGACGAGATCCAGGTCCTCGCCCGCGAGGTCCTCCGTCAAACGCGCGTGGCGCATGACGCGCGCCCGTTGATCCTCGACATGGACGCCCGGACGAGCGTTGCCTTGCACGATCGCGAACCGCAGTACGTAACCGTCCATGTGCAGCGACCGGAACGAATCGACGAAGACTGTGAGGAACGGCACCGCGGCCAGGACCGCGGCTGCCCCGCCGATCATCGCGGCGCGTCGCACTAGACCGCGTTCGAGCCACGCGAGTGCGACCAGGACATTCACGGCGACCACGATGAAGGAGACCGTCTTGCCGCCGCCCAGCTGGGCCGACTGGAGCAACCACGGGACCGCGACCTGACCCTGCGCCAGCTGGCCCCACGGGAACCCGACGACCGGCACCTGCTCCCGCAGGGCCTCGACCGATACCCAGAGCGCGGGGGCAGCGACCAACCACCAGCGTCGGTCGAGGCGGGAGGCGATCGCCCAGGTTGCCCCGAAGAGGGCCAGGAACAGCGCTTCCATCACAACCAGCAGGAACCACGCGATCCAGCCGACGAGGCTGATCCAGATCAGTAAGGCGCCGAAGAACCCGACCCCGAACGCGAACCCGAGAAAGGAACCGTGTCGCGCTCCCCTGCGACCGAGCACGAGCAGGGGCGCGACCGCGACCCACGCGATGGGAGCTAAGGACGGTTCCGGGAATGCGAAGCTGAGAGCGACGCCGGAGACGACGCAGCCGGCGGCGGCGAGCCGCCTGCTCACAGCAGGCTCAGGCGCAGTCGCGGCAGTACATGCGGGCTTCGTCGGCCAGCTGGGACTTCGCCTTCACGAGGTAGCAGGACTTGCAGACGAACTCCTGTTGATCCTTGATCGGGATGACCTTGTTCGGAAGCGTCGCAGATGCCGGCGTGTCTTTCTCGGACGCGAGCGCCATGATGTCGTCGTCGTCCTCATCGGCCTCGTCGGCGCCGCGCCGTGTCGACGCCCGCTGCGCAAGCAGCTCGTCCAGGCTTGCCTCGTCGCCGTCGTCTTCGTCATCCGTCGCGAGAGCAGCTTCCTGCTCTTCGATGTCTTCGTCGTCGGCTTCGAGCTCTTCGTCGGGCTCGACGTCGTCGTCCACCACTTCTGCTCCTTCGATCTCGGCGACCGGCACCCTATGCGTACCCTGCTTCTATCGGGAAACACCTGCATAAGGGTTCGAGACGAAGGAAGGGCCCGGATGGCCTTCGGGGCCGCTCGGTAGCCGCCTCGTGAGCGGTTATTGGAGCGTTGTCCTCCGACCTTCCGGGCCCTGCCAGATCAGTAGTCCCAAGCAACCTCCTGGCTGCGTCTGCGTCGCTCGGATGGGTCACCTCCCGGAGACGCTCCGGCGAACCGGATGCCACCGGGTGGCCGTTCCACCCGTCCCCGGGCTCCGCCGGCGACCCTTGCGGGTCTCCGGTGCGTCCCCTCCCCCGAAGGGGTGGGGCCGGGCCCAACCCTGTTAGGGGCCGGTCCTCGAGATCCGCTCCCCCGAAGGGGCCCGGATCTCTCCCGGGTCTGCGAGGGCCTCCTTTCGGAGGTCCTCCCGGCGACGCTGCTGGCCGGTTGCTGCTTGGGACTGAACGCAAAATACGGACGCGCTGCAGCAGTGTCAATGCGTCCGGAAGAGATACATCGTCGTCCGCGAAAACATCTCGAAACTCCGCAGATCCTCCACAGGTTCTCCCCGAATCGAACGAAAGAATTGTGGAGCCACCTCTAAGATGCGGCGATGTTGAAGACCCATCACGCTCGCTGCACCGCGCAGGCGGACGACGTACCGGGGTTCGTAGACATCACCGACTCGATCGAGGCGGCGCTGGTCGAATCGGGTATCCGTAACGGGCAGGTCACGGTGTTCGCGCCCGGCGACGGTTGCTCGCTCCTGGTCAACGAGCGCGAGAGCGGTCTGCTTCACGACCTTCGGTCGGTGCTCGGCCGGTTGAAGCAGGGGTGGCCGCGGTCGATCATCGGCTCGGCGTCACTGGTGCTCCCGGCGATGGAAGGCAGGCTCGGACTCGGGATGTGGCAACGGATCCTCCTCGTCGAGCTCGACCACCCGAGCGCACGGCCGGTGGTCGTGCAGGTCCTCGGCGAGTCGTAAGTGGCCAAGGACAAAGGACTCCCGAGCCAAGAGCAAGACTTCCCCGCCTGGTACCAGGAGGTCGTGAAACAGGCCGGCATGGCCGAGCACGGGTTGTCCAAGGGCACGATGATCATCAAGCCGCACGGCTACGCGGTGTGGGAGTTCATCCAGCGGGCCCTCGACGACCGGTTCAAGGCGACCGGGCACGAGAACGTCTATTTCCCCTTGTTCATCCCCCAGAAGCTGCTGCAGCGCGAGGCCGAGCACGTCGAAGGCTTCGCCCCCGAGCTCGCGGTCGTGACGCACGGCGGTGGCGAGGAGCTCGAGGAGCCTCTCGTCGTGCGGCCGACGTCCGAGACCATCATCTGGCACACCTACGGCAACTGGATCCAGAGCTATCGCGACCTGCCGCTCCTCTACAACCAGTGGTGCAACGTCGTCCGATGGGAGAAGCGCTCGCGCCTGTTCCTGCGCACGACGGAGTTCCTATGGCAGGAGGGCCATACCGCGCACGCGACGAGCGAAGAGGCGTGGGAGGAGACGATCCGGATGCTCGAGGTCTACCGCGAGGTCGCCGAAGACGTGCTGGCGATCCCGGTGCTGAAAGGTCGCAAGTCCGAGTCCGAGCGGTTCCCCGGCGCGGTCCAGACGTTGCCGATCGAAGGCCTGATGCGCGACCGAAAGGCCCTGCAGTGCGGCACATCGCACTTCCTCGGACAGAACTTCGCGAAGGCTTACGACGTTACGTTCCTCAACGAGAACGGCGAGCAGGACCACCCGTGGGCAACGTCGTGGGGCTTCTCGACGCGGATGGTCGGCGGAACCATCATGGCGCACGGGGACGACAAGGGTCTGAGGTTGCCGCCCGCCGTCGCGCCCGTGCAGGTGGTGATCGTTCCCATCTACCGCTCCGACGACGAGCGCGGCGGTGTCCTCGTCGCCGCCGACAAGGCCAAGGCCGCGTTGACCGGCAACGGCGTGCGCGTGCGCATCGACGACCGCGACCAGCACCGGCCCGGCTTCAAGTTCTCCGAGTGGGAGCTCAAAGGCGTCCCGATCCGGATCGAGATCGGGCCGCGGGACGTAGAAGCCGACCAGGTCGTGTGTGCATCCCGACTCGACGGCTCCAAGCAGACCCTGTCGTCGAGTCGCGTGGTGACGGACATGACGAAGATGTTGAACGAGATCCAGAACGGGCTGTTCGAAGACGCCGTCGCGTTCCGCGACGCGAACACGCACGAGGCGACCGACTTCGAGTCTCTGAAGAGCGGCCTCAACGACGACGGCGGCTTCTGGGTCGGCGGCTGGTGCGGTGAAACTGCCTGTGAGGAGAAGGTCTCGGCCGAAACCTCGGCGACCATCCGCGTGCTCCCGCTCGAGCGCGAGGACCCCGGATCTGCTTGCGCGGTGTGCGGCAGCGCCGGCGTCGAACGTGCGACGTGGGCAAAGGCCTACTAAGCCGGTCCGCATTACTGGGCCCTTGACCTAGCAGCCACACGCGCTAGACCGGAGCGCAGGCGGCGGTGTCGACCGGGCGAGTTACGCCCCCCGGCGCAGCCGGCCGGGTGGATGTCTGAGCTAAGGGGCGATACCGCCGCCGGAGCGACGGGCGGACGGAGCGGCTAGACGGAGCGGCTAGACGCAGCGGACGGCGGTCAGCGAGCAGCTCTCCAGAGCTGCGCCTAGCTGCACGCCTCTAAGGGGGACGAACGGCAGCATCAGGTGGCTCGGGTGCTTCTTGTCATGGAGCACGGTGTTGATGCTCACCGGCCGTTTCGGCACATAGGCGTAGTAGCTGTCGACGATCGGCGGCGCATGCACCTTGACGACCAGTCGGTGCCCCGGACGGAAGACGTGGCCGAACGGGAAGATCTCGACCAGGTACTCGTACGTCTTGCCCGGCTCGATCGGCGTCGGGTTGGTGTGGGGGCGGTGCGGCCGGTAGATGCGGCCGTCGCCGAGGCGGTCCGAAAGCCCGCCCATGATGGCGCGGTGGCTCGCCTTCAGCATCCCCCGCTGCACGTAGTAGCGAGTGCCGTCGGGCGCCTCGTCGATCACCTGGACGAAGAGCTCGGTGTCGGGCGCGGTCGCCGACACATAGAGGGTCGCGGTCGCGGGGCCGACGATCGCGGTCGGAGTGCGGAACTTCTTCGTGGCGTAGGTGATCTGGTCGGGACCATCCGCGGTGGTGAAAGGCGCGCCCGGTTTGTGGCCCGCCTGGTAGCTCCACGACTGGCGCATCGAGCCGGAGAAGTAGGAATCCGAACCTCCCTTCGGCCCCGGCTCGTTCGGCGACAGCGAACCATCCGGCCCGAGGTACAGGTTCGTCCAATCGGTCGTCTCGAGCGGGAACGTCCGGTTCTCCATCACGCCATTCGGCTTGTCGTCGACCATCTCGAGCAGGGTGGTGACGTTCGTGCGCGCCGGCCGGGAGCCGCGGCCGAGCAGGAAGTGATCGAGGAACGCCTTGCGCCGGCGCTCCATCGCCTTCGACTGCTGCGTTCCATGGTTGCCGTTGCTCATGAGGAGATGGCGCACCGGCGCGTTCGTTACCTCCTCGAAGAGGTGGTAGGGGCCGCGCGGACCGGTCTGCTCGTCCTGGTACGCACCGGAGATATGGATCGGGACGTCGATCCGCTCCGCGTAGTTGATGAGCGAGCGGGCCTGCATCCACGAGTTGTCGGTGTCCTGGATCCCCTGGAGGATGGGGTCGTTTAGGACCGTGCGGCTCTTGGTCGTCGTTGCTTGCGCGCATTCCGGTTGGCGTTCCCGCAGCCCCGGCTGGAGTCCACCTCCATAGTCGTAGGCAGGCCGGACGATGCCGGTCCACAACAGCGGGAACCCATAGTTGCTGACACCGCCGGGATACACGATGCCGCGGTAGAGGTCGTCGATGAGACCCGACACCGAGACGGCGTCTAGCTCCGGGGGCCGCGTCGCCGCCACCATGAAGCCGGTGATGCCGCCGTAGGAGTGGCCGTAGATGCCGATGTCGCCGTTCGACCAGTTCTGATCCGCGATCCAACCGATGAGCTCGCGCCCGTCGAGCGCGCTGCGCCACGAGAAGAGATCGAACTCGCCGCCCGAGCACCCGGTTCCGCGTACCGACGCATGCACGGTGGCGTAGTCGTCGTAGAACTGTTTCGTCAGGACCCGGCTCCCCTCCCCCGCGTACGGTTCGTCCCCGCTCGCCGAGCCACCGTCATAGCCCGACATCTCGAAGATCGTCGGGACCTTCTCACCCTTCTTGTATCCGTCCGGCATGCGCACGTTCAGCGCGATCAGCACCCCGTCGGACATCCGGACGTATGTGTTCGGAGCTGCCTGTGCTGGTTCGGCGGCGATGGCGACGAGAAGCGTCGCGACCATCGCGCAACAGACGACAAGAGCGCCGAGACGGCGCGGGACGACTGATCGGGTGACTGCGGACAATCCATGCCTCCCAGGTCGTCGATACCGGACACACATGATTTCGTTCTCCGACGCCTGAAACCCTGCCCTTGCTCGGACTGCTCGAAACCGCCCGTCGCAGCCCCTTGGCGGTAGCTATGGATCCGGCAGGGTCGCATCGATCAGTCGTTGCTTGACCTCCAGCCTGACCGGCGTCGATGCCATCGGTAGAACCTCGCCGTTCGGCTTCACGAACCGGATCTCAGCGTCCGCGTTGCCGGTGATCGACCACTTGCCCTCGTGCATCAAGCGGTGGTGATAACGACACAGCGTCACCAGGTTCGGTGACTGCGTCGGTCCACC
>DASZOC010000040.1:0-15572 GCA_035550975.1 Actinomycetota bacterium
GGAACCGTCACCGGCGGAACCGTCACCGGCGGAACCGTCACCGGGCTGGGTCTCCGGCTCGTCGGCAGCACACGCGTCCTCGTCGGTCTCGGTCGTGCCGGGTAGCTGGACGTCGTCGGTAGTGCAGGGAGCTTGCACCTCACCGTCACCGAGGGGGTCGCCGGCGGGGTTGATCTGAGGCTCCGCGGGGGCCGGAGCACGCCGCAGACGGAGCTTGACGACCTCGCCGCAGGTGAGCTTCATCTTCAGCACCTTGGCGCCGGCCTTGAGGTCCGCGACCGACCCGTTCGACGGCTTCTTGTGGCCTTTGCCGTGCGCTTTCTTGCCGCGGTGCTCGACCTTGACCTTGACGTTGGTCGCGACGGGAGCCGCCACCGTCGTTCCGTCGGTCATCGAGACGGTGAGGGTCGTGCCGTCGTAAGAGAGGATCTCGCCGATCGCTTTCTTGCCTCCGTGATCGCGGCCGCCGCGATGTGCGAAAGCGGGCGTGGCGAAGGTCGCGGCGACAACCACCGCGAGCGCTACTGCGTAAAGGGGTGTGAAACGGGAACTACGAAGCATGCATCACCCTCCGTTCGGTAACTGGGCTGTCTCTGAGGAGACCCCTGGTTTTGCGTCCCCGCCTCACGACGGGTTTGCCCTTGTCGCTGGAGCTTCTGTCAGTGACCTATCGGCAGCCGGTAACTAGTCCTTTAGGGTCATGCGGCGATGGCGTGAGTAACCTCTCGTCCATGGCAGATCGCGTGTTGCGAAGGCGCGGCAAAGAGTGGCGCGAGCGCGCTCTGGCCGTGCTGTTGTTGATCCCCGCGGCGCCCGTGATCGCACTGTGCGCGCTCGGGATCAAGCTAGAAGGGCTGCTCGATCGGCGCGCCCGCGGTCCGGTGTTCTTCTTCGAGGACCGGGTGTCGCGCGGCGACGTGTTCAAGCTCATCAAGTTCCGCACCCTGAACGCGGCGGCGCTCGACGCGCTGGGGCCGGGCCCGACCCACATCAAGAGCCTCGAGGGCGACCAGCACCTCACGCGCATGGGCCGCTTCCTCCATCGGTGGTACCTCGACGAGCTGCCGCAGCTGTGGAACATCGTGCGCGGCGACATGTTCCTGATCGGCACGCGGCCGTGGCCGCTCGACATCTATGCAGCCGAGATCGAGCGCGGGATCACGCGCAAGCGCGATATGCCTGCGGGTCTCGTCGGCCCGGTGCAGTCGCGCAAGGGCGAGGGCGGCAGCGACGTCGCGCTCGACCTCGCCTACTGGGAGGCGTTCAAGACCTATCCCGCGTGGAAGCTGCTGTTGCTCGACCTGCGCATCCTCATGCGTTCGGCCAAGGTGCAGCTCGAGCACAAGGGACTGTGACCCGTCATAGGGTCCGCTGATGCGCGCACTCGTCACGGGCGGAGCCGGATTCATCGGATCGAACATCGCGCGCGCTCTGGTCGAGCGGGGCGACGACGTGGTCGTCATCGACAATATGTTCGGGGGCCGCGAGGACGCCGTTCCCGAGACCGCCACGTTCGTGCGCGCCGACCTCCGTGATCGGGCCGCACTCGAGGACCTGTGCGATGTCGACGTGATCTTCCACCAGGCCGCGGTGAAGAGCGTCCCTCGGTCGCTCGACGAGCCGTTGATGACGCACGACTCGAACGTGAACGGAACGGTGAACCTGCTGCTGGCGGCCGAGAAGCATTCGGTGGCGCGGCTCGTGTACGCGTCAAGCTCGAGCGTCTACGGCGACGTTGGTGATCAGCGCAACGTCGAGACGATGGCGCCGAACCCGCGCTCGCCGTACGCCGTGAGTAAGCTCACCGGCGAGTACTACTGCAAGGTGTGGTCGGACCTCGGGCGCCTCCCGACGACGGTCCTGCGCTACTTCAACGTGTTCGGGCCGGGTCAGCACCCGGAATCGAAGTACTCCGCCGTGTTCCCGGCGTTCATCTCCGCGCTGAGCGAGGGCCGGGCTCCCGAGGTGTTCGGCGACGGCAAGCAGGCGCGGGACTTCACGTTCATCGACGACGTCGTCGAGGCGAACCTGCGGGCCGCTTCTGCCGAAGCCGCCGAGGGCGCGCTGCTGAACGTCGCGTCGGGCAACCCGCGCTCGGTCGACGACGTCCTGCGATCGGTCGCCGACGAGCTCGGGATGTGGATCGACCCGGTGCACTCGCCCGAGCGGCCGGGCGAGATCCGCAACAGCTACGCGGATATCGGTCGCGCGCGTGAGGTGCTCTCGTGGGAGCCGCGGGTCGAGTGGTCGGACGCCGTGAAGGCGACGGTCGACTGGTTCCGGCGCTGACCGCGTAGGTCGCTCAGTTGCACGTCATCGGGACCGCGGGCCACGTCGACCACGGGAAGTCGACGCTCGTCGAGAAGCTCACGGGGATCGACCCCGATCGTTTCGCGGAGGAAAAGGCGCGCGGGCTGACGATCGATCTCGGGTTCGCGTGGCTGTCGCTGCCCTCGGGTCACGAGGTCGGGATCATCGACGTTCCCGGGCACGAACGATTCATCCGCAACATGCTCGCGGGAGCCGGCGGCGTGACGATCTGCTTGTTCGTCGTCTCCGCGGTCGAGGGATGGATGCCGCAGTCGGCGGAGCACCTCGCGATCATCGACATCCTCGGGGTGTCCGCGGGGATAGTTGCGCTGACGCGGGCGGACCTCGTGGACGAGGAGCGGTTGGACTCGGTGCGCGCCGACCTGACCGCGCGTCTGGCCGGAACGTCGCTGGAGGGAAGCGCGGTGGTCGCGTGCGCGGCCCCCTCGGGGCGCGGGATGGACGACCTCGTCGCGGAGCTCGACCGGCTCGTCGCGGTGACACCTCCGGCTCCCGACCTCGGGCGGCCGCGCCTGTGGGTCGACCGGGTGTTCACGATCGCGGGGGCCGGCACCGTCGTGACCGGGACGCTCGCCGGGGGTTGGTTCCGCGTCGGCGACACCGTCGAGATCGCACCGGAAGGACGGCGCGCGCGCATCCGCACGATCCAGCGCCACAACCGAGAGGTCGAGACGATCGGCCCCGGCAATCGAGTCGCGCTGAACCTGGCCGGGCTGGAACGCGCGGGGGCCGCTCGCGGTGACGCGATCGTGCGCCCGGGTGACTTCCGCCCCACGCGACGGATCGACGTGCAACTACGGATGCTCCCGCCCGATTTGATGGGGGCCGGGCAACCAGAGGGCGGGCAGGATCGCCGCGGACAGGGGCACGTCCTGCGCGAGCGCGGCGCGCACCTTCTCTATGCGGGCGCGGCCGAGACCACGGTTCGCATCCGTCTGCTCGATCGCGACCGCGTGCTGCCGGGCGAGACCGCGTTCGCGCAGTTGACGCTGGCCGATGCGCTGCCGCTGCAGCGGGGGGATCGGTTCGTGCTGCGGGATGCGGGGCGCGTGCTGACGTTCGGGGGCGGCCGGGTGATCGATCCGGCGCCGGCGCCCGCGCGGCGCGACGACGAGCGCGTCGCCCTGCTAGCGCGCCTCGTCGACGCGGATGCACCGGCCGCCCTCGAAGCGCTCGTCGATGCTGCCGGCGCGATCGACCGCGACGACGCTCTCTTCCGTTCCGGCGCCGAAGATGTGCCCCCGACGATCACCGATGCAGGCGGGGTGTTGCTGTCGCGGCCCGAGGTCGCTCGACGGCAGGCCGCGGAGCGTGCCCGGATCGAGTCGCTCGGCTCCGAGGCGGTCGAGGTGCTCGCCCGCATCGAAGCCGCCGGTCTCTCACCACCGATGACGAAGGATCTCGGCTCCGCGGGAGCCGTCGTACGCCACCTCGTCGCGTCCGGCGACCTCGTGAGGATCGGCGACTTCCACCTCACGGCAGCGTGGGCCGCCGAAGCCCGCCGCCGCGTGCGCGCTCACATCGAAGAGAACGGACCGGCTACGGTCGCTGAGATACGCGACCTCCTCGGGATCACCCGCAAGCACGCGGTGCCACTATGCGAGTGGCTGGACGCCACCGGCGCGACCCGCAGAGAAGGTGACGTCCGCCTCCTCGGCCCGAACCCCTAGCGCTGCATGCACCCGTAGCGTCGGCCGGCGCGGTGTTCTCTGCAGCTAGAACGCGAGTTTCTGGTCGTTTAGCTGCAGAGAACGCTCGAGAGTGCGGGCGATCTCGGCCGTCACGTCGCGCGCCTGGTCGCGCAAGCGCCGCCACGTCACGTAGACGATCGTCCAGCCCTCCGCCGTCAGCAACGAATGCCGGACCTGGTCCTTCTCCCAGTCGCTTCGTTCGGAGTGGAACCTGTAGCTGTGTGCTTCGATGCCGAGTCGTGCGGCCGGGTAAGCGAAGTCGAGATAGAAGGTGCGGCCTCCGGCGCTCACACGATGTTGAGCCACGGGCCTCGGGAGGCCCTCCTGCTTCAGCGTCTTGAACAGGAGACGCTCGAAGACATCGGTGCCCGGCGTATCGAGGAGATCCTTCGTAACCCTCTTCAACCGCGCCGTCCCGCGCCGACCGTGCGCGCCTCGAGCGTCGAGGTAGCTCTTCAAACGGTCCGGCGTCGTCATCCGCCGGCACAACGCGTCATCGAGCGCCGCCTCCAGGACACCATCCGGCACCGAGCGGCCGAGGTCCAGCAGCGTCCGCTCCGGGCAGGTGACATGGATCCGCCGCCGGGTGCGTATCTCGGCGCGCTCGAGGTGAGCTCGCCTGACGACCACCCAATCTCCTGCTGGTTCGAGGAAACGAGGCACCGTTATCTCGACACGCCCGGGTTCGATCCCTCTCAGCCCCCACAGCGCGGCCGCGCACGTACCCGAGGCGGCGGCGCCCGCGCCCGCCCACATCTGCGCAGCAAGGACACCCTGCTCCCACGGCCGCGGGGCGCCAGCGTAGCGGTAGATGCCCGGCAAGACCTCCTCGAGCGTTCCGACCTTGACCCGGTACCTGAGCTGCCTGACGTTGAGCCCTGCGGCCAGCGCCGTCGCCCGCGTGAACACTCCCATGCTGGCGGCTGCGGCTCTGCGGCACGACTCGTCGGGGCTCACTCACGTCAGTCGAGCCCACCCCGGCGCCCGCACCTGTGACGCGCACTACGCTCCATTGCCGGCAAACGGCGAGTCGCGACCGCTCCAGCGGCCGCACTGCCTGCCGCGGCGCTGTTCTTTGCAGCCAAATGACGAATATCTCGCGGTTTACCTGCAGAGAACGCGGCTGCGGGCGACGGCGGCGACGGGCGCGAGGCTGACGGGCGCTAGCCCGGGGTGTGGCGGGGAGCTAGCAGCTGGGCATCCAGAGGGGGGTGCCGGGGTCGGTCACCCCTTCGAAGATGATCGTCACCCAGAGACGCCCGTCCTTGCGCAGCGTGCCGATGCCCACGTGGCGGAAGCCGGCGTGCAGCACGTTTGCCCGATGGAGCGTCGACTTCATGAACGCCTCGTGCAGCGACGCCACCGTGCTGCCCACGCCCACGTTCTCTCCCAGGATCGCCCAGTTCGTCACCCTCGTCCGCAGCGCCCGGTCCGGCGTGTGGTACAGCGTGTTGGCCTCGACCATCTCCCTGGAGTGGACGCGGGCGGCCCGGGACAGCTCCGGATCCAGGCTCAGCTTCCCCTGGCCATTCGCTCCCCTGGCTCCGTTGATCAGCCCGGTGAACGCCAGCTCGCCGCGCCGCGGCTCCCAGCAGCGGTTGTCGGCGGCGCGCGCCGCCGTAGGGGCCGACGGCGTCGCCAGGAGCGCGATCACCGCCGCTATGAGCACGTTCCGAAGGATTCGCATCGAGTTCTCCCGGTCGTCTCGCTCGCGTCCGAGGCCCGGCGAAAGGTCGGCCGCCGCCTCGGGGCGGACCCGCGTCCGCTGTTGGCTAATGTGGGACAGGGGCGACTCGGCCGAATCCCCCAACCGGGTCGAAATGGACACCCCCGAGGGGGGAGATAATGTCGCTTCACGGGGCGAGTCGCCCGAGCGGGTGGAAAAGGACAGATGTTCACAGAAGTTGACTCTCGTCACACGGGCCGCTATCTTGGACCCGGCGTCCGTCAGCGGATGGGGACGCCACACGCGGGACTAGAGGAGCGGCGAGTAGCACATCCGGGTATCCCCCTGCCCCCGCGCGCAGAGCGCGGGCGATCGGAGAACACGTGACCTTCCCGCAGATACGAACCGTCATCGCGCCATTGCTCATATTGCTGGCCGTCGTCATCGCGACGGCAGGAGCGGCCCCGGCTCTGGGAGGGCCCCAAGGCAAGAAGGGGCGCCCTCCGGGACAGGAGGACAAAGCCGGTCCCGCGCGTACGCCTGCCCCGGAGCGGTCCCAGGAAGCGGCTGCCGCTGACGAGGAGGAGCAGTCCCGAGGCGAGGAGCGCTCGGAGCAGGCACGCGGGCAGGACCAGTCGCAGGCGCCCGGCCACGACAACCGTCCCTCGCCGCAGGCCACGCCTTCGGGCGCCTCCCCGTCTCCGACACCTTCCGGCAGCAAGCCACCGGGCCCGTCGACCGTCCATATCGAGGCCCGCTCCGGTGTCCTGCTCGGGCAGCTAGGCCAGGTCGTTCCCTACACCGTCCAGGTCGAGGTCGACGAGCCGATGCAGAGGCTGGTCGTGACCGCCGCGGTCCCGCCGGAGGTCGATATCGAGTCGATACCGCTCAACGACCGGGTCGGGAACATGTCGTCGGCCCGCCGCGGCCCCCACGAGGACATCGTGTGGGTGCTCGAGCAGGTGCCGGCGAACACGCCGATCGACCTGCTGTGGTCGGGCCGGATCACCCAGGCAGGAGACCTCGAGGCCACGACCACTGTAGAAGCGAAGGCGGAGGGGGCCTCGGCGGCCGCGGAGGCACAGACGTTCATCGCCGTAGCCGCCGTGGAGACGACCCGTGCCCGTCCACCCGACCGCGTCCTGGGCAAGGTCGTGCGCCTCGTCCCCGTGGTACGCCACGTCGTCGTGCCGCCGCAACCGGCCGGCAGCGTCCTTCCCGTCACGGGATGGTCGCCCACCGGGATGCTGTGGCTCGCGTTCGCGTCGATCTGGCTGGGTCTGGTTCTGCTGGTGCTGGCGCGGGCGACCTCCCGCGCCCGGCACGCTGCCGCCGTGCTCGTCCTGATCGCCCTGATCGGCTGCACGCAGAGCGGCCAGGAGGTCCGGGACCCCGCCGCGGCCCCCGAGACCGAGGATGCGACGACAGGAGAGCAGGACCCCGAGGAGGGCGACGAGGAAGACGGGCGGAGTCGAGTCCCGGACCGGGTCAAGGGCAAGGTCATCTACCGCGACGACCAGCCTCCGGCGCCGGACGACGGCACCGCCGCCGAAGCCATCGCTCCGCCGACGACCGTTACCGAGACCGAGATCACCTACCGCAGGGTCGTCACACAGGAGCCCGGCGCCCCGGCAACACGCCAGCCGGATCGCGACGGCGACAACGCGGTCTCGTTCCAGTGGGACGAGCCCGCCCGCAACGCGACCAACGCGGCGAGCTCGACCAGGCTCACGGCAGAGCAGGTGTCTCGCCTCATGTCTTCGCTCGGATGGGGCCGGGACGGCCTGACCACCAACGTCACGCTCGAGAACACCTCGTCGGAACCCCTCCACGTGCAGGGCACGATCGTGCTGACGATCACCTCGGCGGGCGGTACCGTCGCGAGCTTGACTTCCTCACCGGTCGATGTTGTGCTCGCTCCGGGCGGGAGCGTGCGGGTTTCCTACAGGTATCTTCTTCCGTCTGGCGAATATCTTTTGACCAGTAACTTCCAGACGAGCTAACCGAAGGAGAACCTCTTGTCGCGGCGCACCGACACCCTCTCTGAGCCGACGCGGGATTCGGCGGCGGCCGAGTCAAGCCTGGCGGAATCGATCGAAACCGCGCTCGGTGACTTGCCCGGCATCCGCGGCGCGAGGGCCGACGTCGGACCTACGGGCATCGAGTCCGTCCGGGTCCTCGTCATCCCGGAACGCACCACCAGCCAGACACTGTCGGACGTGCAAGACGTCATGAGCCAGATCGTCGGCGCGTCGGTCGACGAGGCTCACATCCAGGTCATCCGGACCGCTACGACGTCCGGCAACGTCCGGCGCAAGCTGTCGTCGCTCTCGCTCGAGCGCGGCCCCGCTGCTTTCTCCGTCCGGGCTGCACTCGAGCTGTCGGGTGACGTGCTGATGGGCGAGAGCGCGTCACCGCAGGGGAAGCTGTTCGAACGCCGGGCGACCGCGGAAGCGATCCTCGAAGGGACCCAAGAGCTCGTCGGATTCCCGCTCGACGTGTCGCGCGTCTATGTCATCAACGAGATCGACCACGAGATCGCGATCGTCGTCCTGTCACGCGGCGACGAGGTCCTCGTCGGCTCCGCGGTCGTGAGACAGGACGAGCACGACGCGATCGCACGCGCCACGCTCGACGCGCTGAACCGGTTCACTGCCCCCATAGCGGCCCCCGAACCGGTCTAGTGGACGAGGCCGCGGCGGAATGCCTCGGCGACGGCTTCGGTGCGGTCGCGCACCTCTAGCTTGCGATAGATCTGCTTGAGGTAGGTCTTGACCGTCTCGTCCGAGACGTGGATCTCTTCGGCCACCTGTTTCGTCGAATGCCCGTGCGCCAACCACTGCAGGACGACCAGCTCTCTATCGGTTAGCGCGTACGGATCCTTGTTGCCGATCCGGCCGAAGATGCCCTCGGTGACGTTCGGGTCGAGCACCGATCTTCCCGCCGCGACGTTGCGGATCGCATCAACGACCGCCTCTCGCGACGACGACTTCGACAGGTAACCATCGGCGCCGGCCTTGACCGCCTCCGCGACCGTCGACGGGTCGGTGAACATCGACAGGATCACGACCTTCGTGTGCGGCTTCGCGTCCTTGATCGCTTTCGTCACCTGTATGCCGCTCTGACCGGGTCCGAGGTTGACATCCATCAGGACGACGTCCGCGTCCAGTGAGACGGTCCGGTCGAACGCTTCGGCCCCCGACGACGCGACACCGACGAGGTCGACGTCGTCCGCGGTCGAGAGCAGCACCTGCAGCCCCTCCGACACCAACGCGTGGTCCTCGGCGATGAGGACCCGGATCGTCACAGCTCGACGCCCGACGGCAGCACCGCAACCAACCTCGTCCCGCGCCCCGGGGCCGAATCGAGCTCCACGCTGCCCCCCAACGTCGCCGCCCGCGCCTTCATGAGATCCACTCCAAGTTGCCCCTCTCCGACTGCTGTTTGTGGATCGAACCCAGTGCCGTGGTCCTCGACGACTATCTGCACCTTTCCTTCTATCTCCGAAACGCGCACGATCACGGATTCGCTGCCGGAATGCTTCAGCGAGTTGACCAGGCCTTCCTGGAGGATCTGGAACGCGGCGAGCGAGACCGGCACGGGTGGCTCGTGAGTGATGTCGCCTTCGATGCGAACCTCCGCCCCCCACAACGTGGCGACGTTGTCGGCGAACTTGCGGATCGTCTCCATGAGCCCGCCCTCCTCGACCGAGGACTTGCGGAGGTCGAGGACCGAGCTTCGGATCGACGCCGTCGCTTCGTCGATCGCGCCGCGGGCTCTGGTCAGCAGCTCGCGTGCCGCATGCGTGTCGCCGCGCCCGAGCGCATCGCGCGCATTGCCACACGCGTATGCCGCGCCCGCCAACGACTGGAGGCTCGAGTCGTGGATCGTCGCGGCGATGTTCTTTCGCTCGTCCTCGCGTGCTTGGAAGATCCGCTCGGTCGCTTCCAGCAGCGCTTGTTGCTGCTTGCGCAGCCGCTCCGATAGCTCTTGTTGGTTGCGCGCGCCGAGGATCGAGAGCCGCGCGAACAACAACGGGATCAAGATGGCGGCCACCGCCCAACCACCCCCTTGCTCGCGGCTGTATACGAGCGCCGTCGCGGCACCGAGCCCGGTCAGCAGGCCGTAGCTGATCCCGAAGCCAATGACTGGGCGCGGGACGAGGTGCTCGAGGATCTCGCGCAGCGGCGTCCCGCGCTCTATCCGCACCGCGAGCGCGACGAGCCCGAGGTTCACGACCAGGTGGATCAGCGCCGCCAGGACGACGCCTCCGACGCTGAAGCGCGGCGCGTCGAGCACCGCGAACGGGATCGTTGCGGCCGCGGCCGCGAGCATGCTCTGGGCGCGGTTGAACAACGCCTTGTGCAGTGGGAGGTCGCCCCGCAGCTCGCGCGGATCGACCGAGCCGAGGCCGACGATCACCATGGCCACCGGCGTCGGGAACAAGATGACGACCGGAAGGATGATCACGAACCCGAGCGTCAGCTCGATCTTGAAGCCCATGTACATGGGCAGAAGCTCGATCGCCGCGAGCAGGGCGACCCAGAACAGGATGCTGAGGAGCTCCGGTGACGGTCGCTGGTCCGCCCACAGCGTGGCCAGCAGCGCGATCGCGGCGGCGACGACGAGCCACGCGAACTTCGCAGAACGGTCCACGCTCGGAATGCTATGTGCGCGCGGGCCGACCGATCCGGCACCGGACGCGAAGAGAGGAGGTCCTATGGACCTCCCCCCTAGCGAGAGAGCTGTGTGGCGCCTAGCCCCACTTCCAGTGCGCTCCGGCGGTCTGGAACAATGCCGCTAGTACACCTGCTAATCCGATCAGACGGATCTTCACAGCGGACCTCCTTCCGAGTGGTCGACGTGGATGTCGCTCCGCTCTTTCGGTCCGCTCCGCTTCTGCTTCTTTCTTACGCCCACTCACATGGGGTTGCCACCATAGGCGGTCACGGCTCCACCTGACCAGGAAAACAATGTCATCCCCTGCGCAGAGGGGACGATTCACCCATCCGGGGGATTCGCCGGGCGGGGGCGGGGTCGCTTAATGGGTCGCGGGCAGCGACCCGCTGGTCGTGCGCGTGGACGACCACCCGTTGCATCCAGCCGCGAGGTAGCAGAAGTGGACGACTCAACGATCGTCGCAGTCGAGCCGATGCCTCTGCGCGTCCTGATCGCGGAGCGCCACCGCACCGTGGGCCAGGCGCTGACGGCACTGGTCGGCTCCCTCGGGGGGGCCGAGGTCATGGCAGTGACCGAGAACGCCGAAGCCACGATCGACGCGGGGCAGAGGCTGGCACCCGACGTCGCCATCATCGAGCTCGACCTGTCGCCGAACTGCTCGCTGGTCGCCGGCCTCCACACGATCTCCCCGAGCACCCGGATCATCGTGCTCGGATCGCGCGACGGCGACGCGAACGATCTGGTGCGGGCGCTCGCGTCGGGCGCGGTCGGCGCGATCTATCGCGAAGCTCCGACCGAGTCACTGCACCGCGCGCTCGAATCCTCGAGCCGCGTCGCACCCGTCGTCGCCGACGAAGCCGCCGGAGTTCTGTTGAACACCTACATGGACGTCGTCACCGAGAAACGAAAGAAAGAGATCGCCACGATCGAAGCTCTCGCCGCCGCGGTCGAAGCGAGAGACATGTCGACGGGCCATCACCTGCAACGCGTGACGCAGCTGGCGACGGAGTGCATGGGTGCGATCGATCCCGACCTCGCGGCCACCGAAGAGCTCTCGTACGGGTTCATGCTGCACGACGTCGGAAAGATCGGGATCCCCGACGCCGTTCTGAACAAGCCCGGCCCGCTCGACGAGGAGGAATGGGACGTCATGCGGCGTCACCCGGAGCTCGGCGTGCGCATCATCGAGCCGGTCGGTTTCTCCGAGACGACGACCGAGATCGTCCTGTGTCACCACGAGCACTGGGACGGCGGCGGATACCCGAACCGGCTGCGGCGAGACGAGATACCGATCGCGGCCCGGGCGTTCGCGGTCGCCGACGCCTTCGACGCCCTCACCAGCGACCGCCCCTATCGACGAGCGATGGGCAGGGCCGAGGCGTTCCGCGTGATCGATCTCGAAGCGGGCAAGACCTTCGATCCGGACATGGTCGATCTCTTCATGAGGCTCAACAACAACTAGCAGGTCCTTGACCCCGGCCTTGTCTCGGGCCACTCTTGCTACGCTGGCGAAAACTTCCACGCGGGTAGGGGCAGATTGCGGCACCCACGGTTGACCAAGCTCGAAGACGAGCTCGAGAAGATCCAAGGCGTCACCGGCGTGCGCATCATCGGTGACGAAGCACCTTCGGAGATCCATGTCGTCGCGACCACCGGGCGCGCTCCCAAACAGATCGTGCGAGACGTCCAGTCACTCACGACGACGAACCTCGGCGAGCCGATCGACCACCGCATCGTGTCGGTGGTGCAGGTCGACGAGAGCGAGCCGGAGGCGAAGTCGTCGTCGAACGGCGCGGCCGAACGCATCGTCATCGACCAGGTCGTCACCGCGAGCAAGATCAAGGGCGGGTGGATCCGCGTCTACCTGAAGCTGCCGGGTGGTCACGCCGCCGAAGGCGCCGCGCTTGCAGGGACGGCGCGCGAAGAGCGGGCGCGCGCGGCGGTCGCGGCGGCGATCAAGGCCCTGCAGCCGCGACTGGACGCGATCGGAGCCCGGCTGGCGCTAGAGAGCCTGGTGGTCCAGAACGATGTCCAGTCGACGTCGGTGCAGATCCGTTGCTCGCTGTACACGGACAACCATCACGCGGTCCTGGTCGGGGCCGCGGTCATAGAAGACGACGTGGCGACCGCGGCGGTGCGCGCGTTGTTGCAGGCGATCAACCGGAAAGTGTCGTAGCGGGGTCTGCCGCATTCGCCGGCTGCGGTAGTGGACGCAGCGTCTGGCGGTAAACGAGGATGGCGATGCCTACGGCCATCACGACGTCGCCGATGCTCACCACCTGAAGTGTCAGCGGGATGGGGATGACGTCGGCCAAGAAGCTGAGCACCGTGTGGGGGCCGGCCGCCTCGTGTTTCACTCCCAGGTCTCCTTCGAGCTCGACGCCAGCGATGCGCGCGGCCCACAACGAGACCGGCATCGCGCCGTTAACCACGATGACGATCGCATTGAGAGACATCCCTACGGCTGCGATCAGCATGCCGGGGAGGTGGCGATTGAGCGCCAGGAAGAACGCAACGGCGGTATAGGTGAGAACGAGCACGGCCGCTTCGACGGTCGCCGGCGTGAACCTTCCCCACAGATCGGCCGTGACCTGAACCAGCAGGGCCACGAACAGCAACGACGTCCACGCGAATTCGGTAGCCGCAAGCGCTTCGAGCGAGCCACCGCGGCGCACCGCGATGAACGCGACCACGGCCGCCGTAACGAGGACCAGGATCATGCGCTCGAGCCTAGTGGTGCTCGCCTTTGATGGCGGTGCCGTGGACCGGCCCGCCCCCGACCAGGCTGTGGTCCGGCAGCGGGTTCGGCTTTCCCGTCTTCATCTCTTGTACGAGCGAGTCGACGACGCGGCTGAGGTCGCGGGTCTCGTCGAAGACCTCGCGCTGGCGCGACGCCGACGTGCCGCGTTCGAGGATGTCGTTGACGCGCGCGAGGTCCTCCGAGCAACCGAGACGTTCCGCTATCGGCGAGAGCGTCTCGATGAGGTCGTGGAGGCTCCGACGCAGCGAGATGAGGTTGCCCTCTTCGTCGCGGATGATCTCGGCCTCGAGGCCGTAGCGCGCCGCCCTCCATTTGTTGTCGCGGATCGTCCACGCTTTGTGCTGCGGCAGCGACAGCCCCGCCTGGTAACGGTCCTGCAGATGGACGACCAGCGACTGCGCGAGCGCGACGATGCCGCAGAGCTCGTCCATCGTCGGGATGCCGTCGCAGATGCGCAGCTCGAGCGTGCCGAAGCCGGGGTGCGGACGGATGTCCCACCACACCTCGCGGATGCTGCGGATCGTTCCGGCGCCGATCAACGTCCGCATGAAGCGCTGGAACTGCCCCCAGTTCTCCATCTGGTACGGGAGCCCCGCGGTCGGTAGTGACTCGAAGATCTTGGAGCGGATGGACGCGAGCCCCGTGTCGCGGCCCTGCCAGAACGGCGACGACGAGCTCAGCGCGAGGAAGTGCGGGATGTAGGTGCCGAGGCTGTTGGATATCGCGATCGCCTCTTCTCCCGAGCCGACGCCGACGTGCGTGTGCACGCCGAAGATCAACAGCCGCCGCGCCGTCCACTGGCAGTCGTCGATCAGACGGTGGTAGCGGGGGTCGGGAGAAACGGTCTGGTCGGCCCACGCGGAGAACGGGTGGGTCCCGGTGCAGAGGATGCGGTAGCCGAGGCCGTCTGCGGTCTCGATAAGCCGCTCGACCTTGTCGCCGAGGTCCTTGCGCACGTGTCCGACCGTCGGGCACACGTCGGTGATGACCTCGACGCAGCATTCGAGGAGCTCGTGCTTGTAGCCCGGGTGGTCGCTGAGGTTCGAGAGGATCTTGGTCGCCGCCGGCTCGGTCGCGAGGGCGCCCGACTCGTCGACGACCTGGACCTCGATCTCGACGCCGAGCGTCGGTCGCTCCGATGGCTTGAACACGATGTTCATGACGGTCCCCCCAGTCGCGCCTGTGATCGAAGGCGCAGCTTATGGCAGGGCGGGAGCAGCCCTTCTTCGGCCGGCGACGTACACGAGCGCTAGGACCTGCGCAGCGACGCCGGTGGCGAAGACGCCGGGGCCCGCAGGTATCGCGATCAGCAGTGGCGCCATCGCGCCGGCGACCCACGCAAGCTGGAGCGTCGACTCGGAACGGGCGAAGGCCCAGCCGCGCGCGCCTTCCGGCAGCTCCGTCTGGACGATCGAGTCGAACGCGACCTTGGCCACACCCGACGCGACGCCGAATACGAACACGAGCGCGCTTGCCGTGTAGAGGTTGAACCACCGGCCGACCACGAGACCGGCGATGCCGGCGGCGACCAGGGCGGCAGCGATGATGCCGGGCTCGCTGAGGGTCCGCCGGAGGCGTGGCGCCAGCAGGGCGCCGCCGAGCCCTCCGAGGGCGGCGGAGCCGACCAGGAGGCCGAGGCCCAGCGACCCGAGGTTCTCCCGCCGCAGGGCGAACGCGAGGTGGAAGACGAGGAACCCGACCAGGAAGCGCATGCCGGCGGTCGCGACGATCGCCTGGCGGACGATCGGAGACGACGCGGCGCTGCGGGCGCGGTCGCGCTGGGTCCGGCTGCGCCGGCCGCTCGACGCCGACAGGCGGAGCGCCGGCAGCGTGCCGAGGTAGTAGACCGCGGCCGCGAACAGCAGCTCGACCTGGACACCGGGCCAGCGGATCAACAGGAGGCCCGGGATGCCCGCCACGATCCCGGCGATCGCTCCGATTCGCGACAGCGACGAGTTCGCCTCGACCAGCGTGCGGCCCTCCGGCACGACGTGGGGCAGCACCGCGCCGCGCACGACGAGCGAGGCCCTCGACATCATCAGGATCCCGAACACGATCGGGAACATCAGGAGCGACTCCAGCCGGCTCGCAAGCAGCCACGCCAGCGTGGCCCGCCCGACCGACGTCACGACCATCGCCCACCGCAGACTCCCCTTGAAGCGGTCGAGGATCCTCGCGAGGAACGGCGATACGACCGCGAACGGCGCCATCGTGAGGCCGAGGTAGAGCAGGACGCGGCCCCGGGCGGTCGTCTCCGGGACGGAGAAGAACAGCGAGCCGGCGAGCGCGAGCGCCACGAGGGCATCGCCCGCGGCCCCGCTCGCCTGATGAAGGAGCAGTCGACGCATCGCCGCATCTTGCCGCGCCCCGTCCCAGTCGTGGCGGAGGTCCGGCCAGCGCGGTCGGTGCGGTCGGTGCGGTCGGTGCGGTCGGTGCGGTCGGT
>DASZOC010000041.1:0-96036 GCA_035550975.1 Actinomycetota bacterium
GATCGTGGCCCTGATCCAGGACCGTCCTCACCCACAGCGGCGCTACCTCGCCCCACAGCTGGAGCTGGCTCTCAGGGGTCGCGGTATCGAGCCACTCCTGCTTCGTCGACCACGCCTCCGCGAGGTTGAGCCCGTAGCCCAAGTCGGCGTCTTTGTCCACGCGCAGGAACTCCAGCAGCGATGACGAGATTCACCGGAGCCTCCACTGCGGATCGGTGATGACCGCGGACCACTGCATCCGCTCCAGCCGCTGTGCCCAATCCTCGAGCGGATCCTGGAGGTCACGGGTCGACGTCGCTATCGCCACGGCCCCATTGTCGCCCGAGGCCGCGTTTGCCGCCGCCACCTCCACCAGCCGCCGGTCTCTTTCACATAGCAGAGCCGGCCCACCCCGCAAGGGCGCTGCCGTTCCTCCCTGCGGTCCGGTACTCGCGTCTTCTACCGAAGAGTTCCCCCTTGCCTGGCTGGGCCTTTGCCCTGCTCGCGGTCCGGGTCGACCGGCGACTGGACCCAGGAGGTGGCTTGATGGCTACGGCGAAGCGAGAACTCACGAACCCCACGGTGCAAGGACCACTCGACCCGCGGCGGGAAGCTGCACTTGATCGACTCCTCACCATGATCGAGCGAATCGCTACACGCGAGCTTTCTAACCAAGACCGAGCACCTGTGACGTTGGCACAGGAGGCACCGGCCCCCAACCGACGTGCGACGGAGAACCGAGCGGCGAGCTAGACGACCCCCGGACGCCAGTGGATGTCGAGCGTCTTATCGAATCGGGAACGCTTCGGCCCGACCGGGCAGGCGAAGTCGATAACGACACCAAGCATCTCGCGTCTCTCGGCCAGCGTCGCTGCGTTCCATGCAGCGCGCAAGTCGAGTTTACGGAGGGCCTCGAGTTCGTCGCTCAAGCGCTCATCGACCAGAGAAACCGCGCGCGCCTCCGAACTTTCGCGCTGAACACGCTCATATTCCTCAGTCAGAGCTTCGACCTGCTGCGTGTACACCTTCTCCAAGGAAGGACTCGTAGCGTCGAGTGCAAGGACAACAGCCTTCTGGCGCTGTTTATCGATGAGGTCAAGACGCTCTTCAAGAGAACGCTTGGGTTGCGACTTGATAGTCCGCTGTTTCTTAGCCGCATGGCGTCTCAAGGGCTTCTCGAAGTAGTCAAAGAAGGCGTTGACAAGGATCATTTTAGCCTGGGGTTCTGTAATGGCGATGCCATTGCACTTTGGAATCCCCCGCAGTTGGGCTGCGCCGATTGTGTTGGGACAGGAGTAAGACGCGGCCACTTTCCCGCGTGCTCGTCGATGCATCTTGGCCCCGCATTCGCCGCACACCAAAAAACCCGACACAAGGTGATCCTGCCCGCGGGTCCGCACTTTCGAGGGACCGTATTCCTGCTTCGATTTCCGGCGCCTCTCCTGCACCGTTTCCCAAAGCGATCTCTCGATGATCGGTTGCCAGTTAGCCGGAAGCAGGTCGTCATCCATCCTTATGAGACCGGCGTACTGCGGGTTCTCAAGGATCGTGCTGATTGTGGCGTAGTACCACTTGGCTCCGGGCTTCTTCGTCATCCTCCTCTCGAGGTTGAATCGAGCGATCATGGTGTTGATCGGCTCCCCATCGACGTAGCGCTCGTAGATCTCCCTGACGGTTTCAGATTCCGCCGGGTTCACGACAAGCGTCTTGAGCTCGGGGTCGTAGTCATATCCGAGAGGTGGGTTCGATCCCGTTACACGACCCTGCTTCTTGAGATAGGTGATTGTGTCGCGCCAGCGGTCAGAGATGAGATCACTTTCCCATTCCGCGAGCGAGGCCATGATGTTCCGCACCAGGCGACCAGTAGCAGTGCGGGTATCAACATCCACGTCCAAGAAGACCAGCCCAATCCCGTCGGAGTCGAAGATGTCGAACAGATTCGCGAGATCCTTCATGGATCGACCCAGTCGAGACAGCTTGGGGATAACCACAGCGCTGTACCGACTCCGTTCCTCGATCAACTCGGCGAGGCCGGGCCGCGGCTTCGACCCTCGCCGACCTGAAAAGTCGATGTCCGAGTAGAGCTTGCCTAGCTTCAGCTGTTTGTAGCGGCAGTAATCCTCGATCTGACCCCGATAGATGTCCGGAGCGCTCATCTCATCGCGCGCCTTTGAGACACGGAAGTAACCCGCTACCGGTTTCTCGCTTTCCGCTCGCTTGCGAGGCATGCCATGCTCCTAGTCCTTCGCCCTGCAGGTCTCTGGAAACCAGAGGCCTCGTTTCGCCTCTCTCGCCTCACGTTGCAGGTTTTGTAACACTAAGCTATGTCGGGTATTTGGCGGGTAGGTGTAGGCGTGGGCGTAGCCGTTCGCTACCAGGCGAGCGTTCGCCATCTCGTCGGCGACGTAGACGTAACGAAGGAGCCGGTCGTAGCGATCGACGTTCTCGACGTCTTTCACCAAGACCACCTCGGCCCCCTGGAGCAATGCCTTGGTCGCTGCGGATGCCTCGCGGGCGAAGCATTCCACCGGGCTCCTCGGCTTAACCGACTCCGGCGTGTCGATCCCGATCAGCCGCAGCTTGTACGTCTGCCCCCGCTCGGTCTCCCCCGCCCCAGGTCCCGGATCGATCTCCTCGATTACCACCTCGATCGTGTCCCCATCGATCACGCGACGGACGGTTGCTCGCTCCAATCCAGGGGGCTCCTGGGCGCGAGTGGCGGGGGCCTGGACGTCTAGGACGACCTGGTGGGGGTCGCACGCGACGAGCAATAGCAACGCCGCGCCAAGCATCTTCCTCATGGGGGCAGGCTAGCTGCGGGGTGTCTCGCGGATGTGTTCTGACCCACTTCTATAAGGTGCGTCCGGCCAACAGAAAGGAGCCCAGATGTCAGACCAACAGCAGGTGGATCCAGCTCAGCTAGCCGAAGCCGTCAAGAACATGTCCGACGAGGAGGTCGCCGCCGCGATCAAGGACATGGGGGTCGACAACACGTTGCGAAACATCTTCGAAGGCATGCGCGACTCGTTCAAGCCTTCTGCTGCCGCGAACGTCACCTCCACCGTGCAGTACGACATCACCACCGACGAAGGCCTGAAGCAATGGTCGGTGTCGTTCGACAACGGGACCTGCTCGGTCTCCGAGGGCTCGGCGAGCGACCCTCGCTTGACGATCCAGGTCGGCCTCGTCGACTTCGTCCGCTTGATCTTCAACCAGGTCCAGGGCCCGCAATTGTTCATGAGCGGCAAGATGAAACTGCAGGGCGACATGATGTGGGCGATGCAGATGCAGAACTACTTCGAGCGTAACTTCTAGGTCGGCGCGCTCGCGTCCGCGGCGCCTGCGCTATCGACGATCGCGTCGCTGGACCGGGTTTTGCCGACACTAACGCGCGCTGGGTAGCGCCCAACGCTACTCAACGCGCGTTAGTGGTGGTATCGAGGTCGCTGCTAACGCGCGCGGACGAGGATCGACACGATCGACCGCACGCGGTAGGGACGCGAGTCCGAGTTCGTGAAGTAGCCGAGGTGCCGCCACGCGCCGCTGCCGAGGCGCCAGCGCGCTTCCCATACGACCTCGACCATGAGCTCGTAGCGCCCGCTCGCCTCGTAGACGTGGTCGATCGAGCCGGGTCGGTCCGGCGTCCAGGGTCGTCCTGAGTCGGTCGTCACGCGGTCGGATCCGTCGCCGAAGTTCCACACGTACTGGATGGGCCGCGCCTCCGCCACGACCGAGAACCGTCCTGCAGTCGCCCGTGCCGTGATCGGTTGCGGACTTTCTGCCAACCAGAAATAAGAAGGAAGCCCGGTCAGGCCGCGCCGTTCCGGTGTAAGGCGCAGCTCCGGCTTCGGTGCCAGTGAGATTGCGCGGTCGGCGAGGACGCGTGCGACTTCGTCCGGTGCCGGGGGCCGCGGACGCGGCCGTTGCTGGGAGACGCGCACACGAGGCGGCGGCGGGATGGCACAGGTGAGTCCACCCGGGAGCCGCGGATCGTGCCCGCAAGAAACCTGCCCCACCAAAGGCACCAGCTGTGGCCCGGTGGGGGCACCGCGGATAGTAGGGCTGCTAATGATCTTAGCCACGGGTGCGGTCGGGGAATTTCGTGGCCGTCGGTATGCCGCCGTCGCAGATGCCTCAACTCCCGGGGCATTCCGCAATCCTTGCGCGATACGCGCTTCGCCGGCAGCCATCGCGGAACTGGATATGGCTACGAGGAGACATACAGCCAGGATCTTTCTAGTCACGAACCACCACCGCCCGCGTCACGACCGCGTCGGCGACAACCCATTGCGTTCCCTGAAGCGAGAGCGTCCAAAGGACATGACGCCGAACCTCTCGTGGGCCGGTCGTGACTTCTTTGCCACCGCGGGAGACGAACCGTGGAGCGACGTCAACCACTTGCTCAATCGTCACCTCGTCGGACTCGTTCGTCATCACCGCCAGGGACTTGGTTCTGAAAATCGACGTATCTCGCACACCGTCTCTTGACAGCCGCCTGAGGTCGTTCAGAGCAATCGCCAGAACTTCCGACCCACTTTCATAGATCCGGGGAAGAACAGCCGCGTCTAGTGACCTGTAGGCCTGAACACGCATTTGGTGAAGTTCTTTGAAGCGCGCTATGGCTTCTTCGTTGGTTAGGGCGAAGTTCGGTGCAGTGGATGTCGGGTTCGTTGCGGCTGCTTCGACTTGCGCTTCCGGACGAGTCAGTAAGATCGCTGCCGCGAGCAGCGCGACAACTACGGCTAAAAGGAGAAACGCGATAGCCGGGGAAAGTCCGGTGCGCGGCGAGTCGAGTCGGGGGACGAGTTCGGTGGAGCTGTCTTGCGCCCGCTGCATCCGCCACCTCGTGTAACGCTCGCTCGCTTCGATATTCATAGCGGACCAAGCCCAGCTCCCGCAAGTCGCGAATCTCGAGCCACCTCCATCACGCGCCAGAAGAGACATCATCTATTCGCCGAGTGGAGCGCCAGTATCGGTATCCGGTACTGCAGCGCCACTCGAGGTCGCCCGCCGGATGATCAGCCGAGAGATCCGGTGGTGCTGGAGCCACCGTTCCGGGTGCCGCCTGACTCGGCCGGCACTCGGGTTCGGGTCCCCGACCTGACGGTCAAGTCGCGAATCGCTAGGTTGTGCGAACGAGACTCGGGAGGGTGTGAAGTGAACGACAGGATGACGATCGACCAGCTGCTGTGCGCGTGTCTGCCCGACGGGATCCACGAGGCCCAGCCGATCCAGGGCTCGGTCGACTGGCTCCAGCCGCTGCAGGACTTCGTCGCGAGCGGCGGCAACTACGGCGACTATCAGGAGGACCTCGTCCTGTCGGTCAACGGCCTCTCGCGCTAACACCCAGCAGTCATAAGGCCCCGGCACCGCCGCGGCCTCTTCGCGGCTTGAATCGGGCCGGGTCTCGCGCCTCCGGATGGGTCCGCGTCGTGCGGCTCATGGCGGCGGCATAGACGGACGGCGGCGGCAGGATCTCGGTTTTCGTGCCTATGTGAAGGAATCGCCGCTTACGGGGCGAATGGCCCCATCACGACAACCACATCTCTGGGAGGTCCTCGGTGCCACGCGGGCTCAAGTACGTCTTGTCCTCTTTCCTTGTCGGAGCCCTCTCGCTCGGCGTCGCGTGGGCAGGAGCCGTCCTCGTCCCGACGCCCAAGGTTGGCGCCGGCGACGCGACCAAGTCGGCTCCCGCACAGCGGATGCAGGTCGAGGACCAGGAAGGCGACGGCGAGGCGTTCGTTGCGAGCGCGGCCGCGCTGGAGCCGGGACAGATCCTGGCGGGCGCGTCGAAGATCTCCCTCTACCCGCGCCCCGAGGACTACCGCGGTCAATTCCCCGACGCCCGCTGGGAGCAGGACTACGCCAAGTGCGCGACGCTCGCTCCGAACGCCACCGGCGTCCGAGAAGGAGCGACCCACGTCGCCGACTTCCGCGTTCGCTGGGCGGAGAACCCGAACTGCCTCTATATGGGCGGCTACGGCATCGGCCCGATGTTCCCGATCACTTCGTGGGACGAGGAATACGGCTTGTGGACCCGCTCGGTCGCGATGAGCGACGGCGACGACACCGTCGTCCTGACGCTCATCGACGCCGTCTACTGGGAGGCTCACTACAACAGCCTCTGCGACGGTTGCGGCTTCCTCGACCTCGCCGATCAGCTGGGCGCCGAGCTTGGCGTCCCCGCGAGCAGTTTCATCTTCGCCTCCACCCACAGCCACACCGCGCCGGACTTCATCGGCGGGTGGGGAGCCGTCCCCGATTGGTACATGCAGCAGGCGACGGATTCACTAAAGGAGTCGGTTCGTCAAGCGGTCCGAACGATGCAGCCGGCCGTGCTCGAGGCGGGAGAGTCGTTCGCCCGCCCCTTCAACGGCGAGAGGCGCGACTTCTACCGCTCGGCAGAGGACAACGCCATGTCCTGGTTCCGCGTTGTCGACGCGGACGATCAGCCCGAGCCGGAGACCTGCACGACGCCGACGCCCACGCCCGAGCCCGCCAACAACGGCGCCGGCAAGGGACACGGCTACGGCAACGCCGGGAAGGACCCGGCGCCCGCACCCACTCCCGTGTGCGAACCTGCGGCCCCCGGCAAGGCCATCGCCACCGTCGGCGCCTACCCGGCTCACCCGGTGACGGAGGACCACAGCAAGGGTCAGGGTGACGCGGATTTCCCGGCCGTATTCGCGAAGAGCGTCGAAGACTCCTTCGGCGGCGTCGGCATGTTCCTGCAGACCGGCCTCGGCAACGTCTCGCCTCGCGGGGACAAGGTCAATATGGGCACGGGACTCGCGAGCTTGGTCCCACCGATCGGAGCCGGGCGGCAGATCTCCGACACGAACGTTCTCGTCGGTCGCCACGACTGGGACCAACCCGTTACGAACGTCCCGCTCGGAGGTCTCGGTGCCGCCGGCTTCTTCGACCGGACGTTCAACGAAACACCCGCCGTCGTCAACGAGGGCAAGGGCGGCGAAGTCAATAAGCGGTGCTACTCCGCGTCGCCCATATCGGTGGATACCTCCGTGAGCGCCGCGAAGATCGGCCCTCTGTGGATCACCGGAGGCCCCGGCGAGCTCTTCGCCGGCATCACGAACACGATCGAAGAGAAGAACCCCGGTGGCGTGACGCTGGCGCTCGGTCTGGTCAATGACGGCCTCGGCTACATCATCCAGAGCTACGAGACCGATCACGCAGGACGTCAAGGTGCTGGGTTCGCCGGCAAAGCGGGACCGGTAGGCGTGGCCGAGTACGAAGACGCGTATTCGATAGACCACTGCTTCGGCGACGCGACGCTCGAAAAGACACTGCGCCTGCTCGACTCCCTCAAGCCGTAAGCAGCAGACACACCTCGGATGAGACGAAGGTACGCAGCCGGCGCTCTGAGCACTGCAGTTCTCGCATGTCTCCTCATCGGCGCGCCCGGCGCGGTTGCCGGATCCGGCACGGGTTCCACGGCCCCCGCGGCCGCCGGCGCATGGCTGGCGGGTGACTTCCACGTGCACACGACCTACTCGCACGACTCCTACGGGGGGCCGCACGACGACAACACGGACCCACTGGAGGATCCACCCAGGAGCTTCAGCGATCTCATCACCGCGGGTCATCCGGTGCTGTCGCAGTTCGCGGTCGCGGCGAGCCGCGGCCTCGATTTCACCGCGATCACCGACCACAACGACGTCCGATCGCAAAGCGACTCGGGATGGGGCCGGGCCGACGAGCTCGGGATCATCCCGGTGCCCGGATACGAGAACTCGCTCGACGGTCACGCGCAGATGCTCGGCGCGACGAAGCTCTACGATAACGGCGACCAGTCGCCAGCAGCAGTCGGCGCGATAGCCGAGCAGCTCCGCACCGACGGCGGCGTCTTCCAGATCAACCACCCGACCGATGGGAAGGGGCGTTATCCGGACAACATGGGCTGGGGCTACGGGTTCGACGTCGTGCCCGACACCGTCGAGGTATGGAACATCACGCGCCTGTGGCAGAAGCCGATGCCGTCGAGCAACTCCGCGGACGACGCGACGGTGTACTGGCAGGAATGGCTCGACCGCGGCTACCACGTCGCCGCGACCGGCGGCAGCGACACGCACTGGCTCACGACGACGGCGGCGCAAGGCGTCGGGCAGCCGACGACGTGGGTCTACGCGAGCGAAAACAGCGCGGAAGGCATCCTCGAGGGGTTGCGACAAGGCCGCACGTTCATCTCGCACCAGCCTCCGGCGTATGGCGGACCGCAGATCTTCCTCGAGGCCGACGCGGATCGCGACGGCACCTATGAATCCATGGTCGGCGACACGGTCCCGACCCAAACGCCGCTCCGAGCACGCGTCGTCGGCGCGCCCGGCTCGATGCTGCGCGTGGTGACGAACGGTGGCGGAGAGGCATTCGCCCCCGTCCCCGTCACCAATGCCTCGTTCACTTATGAGTTCGCACTGCCCGGCGGGACATGGGTTCGCGCCGAAGCCTTCGAGCCGGATGCGCGAGAGCAGCGGCGCAATCTATGCGACCAACCGTTCGGTGACGACACGACCTATTGCAGGAACCAGATCGGCGTCCTCGCGATGACGTCGGCGCTGTATCTGTCGGACGAGGACCTGACGTCGAGGCCGTTCCCGACGAAGATCGAGTTCACCAGCGCATCGGCCACGGCCGGCCAGTACTCCGACGATGCCCGCTTCGAGGTGGTCTTGACGACCGAGGACGGACGGCCGGTTGCCGGTCACGAGATCGACTTCGAGCTCGCAGGAGCCGAGCCGCGCACGTTCTCGGCGGTGACCGACGGAACCGGTCTCGCGACGCGAACGGTGACGTTGGATTCGGCCCCCGGCGCGTACGAGCTATGGGCTTCCTTTGGGGGCTTCGAAGGCGAGCTTCAACCAGCATCGGCGTCGACAGCATTCGCGCTCGAGCAGGAGGACACCGACCTCGGGTTGAGCGTCACGGGCAGAGGCGCGCAGCGAGCGCTCACGGCAATGCTCACCGACAGAGACAGCGACGCCGGTATAGCTGCGCGCGACATCGAGTTCTGGGTCGACGACACCTCGATCTGCGTTACGACGACCGACGACAGGGGCGTAGCTCGATGCTCCGTGCCCCCCCGCTATGCGGGCGGTCGCCACGACTACTCGGCCGTCTTCGCCGGCGACTCCTACTACCTCTCATCGTCGGCCTCGACGCCCTCGTGAGGAGAGCGTTCGCGCCTCGCAGCCGACCGCCGAGGTCACGTGGGGAGCAGACCGCGGCCGCCGGTGAGCAGGAGGGGCATCGCCCACGTAGAACTCCCCTGTTAACCCCCTCCCCGACCTGGAGACCATCTTGAGACGTCCGCTGGCCTTCGGGCTGACCCTCGCCGTCCTGGCGGGTCTGCTCCCTCTGGCAAGCGCGGCCCCAGTCGGCGCTCAGACGAGCGATACCGCCTTGGCCGTCGCCCGCGAGACCGAACCCGTCGTCCTTACCGGCGCGAGCTTCGCCGGCTGGGCGGCTCCGGCCGACACCACGGCGAAGGCCCCTGGAACCGACGGGGCGCGGTGCGCCGAAAAGATCGAAGACCGGGTCCCGAACCCCGTCCACGACCCGTCGAAGTGCACCCACAACAAATACGAGGATCCGGACGTCTCGTCGGCAAAGGCGACGAACGCCGCCGGTGTGAAGGGAACGCCTATCGACCGGCTGCTCGGATATGCCTGGGATGGCACGACGTGGAAGCAGATCCCGTTCCAGGTCGACGAGATGTTCACCCGTTATCTGTCCAACAACCGCTCCGGATTCGCCTTCTACTCGCAGACCGACCAGCACTCGTCCTACGCGTTCGATCGCGAAGGATTCCGCTGGACCGGCGACTACCGCGAGGAACGACCGGACGACCCGATGGCTCCCTGCGTAGCCCAACCGGCGAGTGACGTGGCGAAGGATCCTGTAGCCGGTCTCGACACCGACGACGAGCTCGTCTTCATGGCCAAAGACGCAGGGCCGCGCGCCGACGACGCCGCGGCGCTCCCCCGCGGGGTCGAAGACTCGTTCGAGGTCGCAGTGACCGACCCGATCTCGGGTGCCACGTCCTACGTCTACGTGATGAAGGCGGCCGAAGGTGGACCCGCGCCGGCGTTCGACGCGTCCAACGGCTACGTCCGCTACGAGCGCGACGATCCCGAGGACGGCAACGTCTTCCTCTACTCGCAGAGCTCCTACGGCAGCTACGGCGCGGCCCCCGCAGGTCCCTGGTACGACCCCGCGACGCAGACCTGCCACAGCGCCGAGTCCGAGTGGAAGCAGCGACGCCCGAGCGACAAGGCCACCATCACGACGTCGCGCTACCGGTTCCGCTACGAGGGCCGGTGGCTGATGACCGAGTTGCGCATCTCCGAAGACGGCCTCCCGATCGGCGACGATGCGAAGACCTACGGAGCAGACCTCGTCGACCAGTGGAAGGCACGTGCGTTCCAGCAGCGACCCGGCGGGCAGACACCCTGTTGCGGCTTCGAAGAGGAGGTCAACAACTGGGGCGGCTCGTCGATCCTCATGGGTGAGCGTTCCGGGCCCGTTAGGACGATCCGCGAGACGTGGGGCGCCGACTCGGGCACGAACGTGGTGCGCAGGGAGATCTTCTACGAAGAAGAGATCCGCTTCGGTGCGTTCCTGCGCGTGCACGTCATTCCGCCGGGCGACGGCATCTACGCGCAGTGGGATTACAACGCCGGCATAGCGACGCGTTATTACAACTCCGTCCTGACGGCCACCGATCGTGACGAGGGCGTAGCGATCGACGGCAAGAACGACGAGGTCTTCGGCAACTCGCGCGTCCACGTCGGACGCGACGGAGTCAAGGTCGACGAGCTGGTCACGGGCGACCCGGGTGTCACCATCGGATCACCCGGCGAGAGCTGTAAGGGCCAGGGCAAGGAGTGCATCGACAACGACATCGATTCACCCGACCCCACGTTCTCCGGTGTCAATGCAGGACTGAACTGGGAGCAGATCGCGGGCCCGCACGGTTCGCTCGTGATCCGCACCGCTGCCAAGCAAGTGACCCCGGGCGGAGCCGCTCAGAGCCTGCTCGCAGTCCCCTATTACCGGGACGACTCCTGTTTCGACGACGGCACCGGCAACGACCCCGGCCCCCACATCCACGGTCGCGGGGTCGACGGCGACGAGGAGTCGGACTCGACCTATGTGGACCCGGCGACGGGCGAGCGGAAGCCGCGCGAGTGCTGGGACAGCAACAACCCCGATCATCCGGCCGTTCCCGGCGGCGACCCCCGCTTCTACCAAGGCTCGATCGGCACCCACGGCGTACACATCCTTGCGGTCGCAGACTCCGACAACGCGGGCACGACCGCTCCCGTCACCGAGATCGTGAGTGAGCAGCGGATGGTCGTCCTGCCCGGTAACCCGGGCAACGTCGGAGAGCTCTACGGCCGCCATTCGGAGAAGCCGCTGGTCGTCACGGCGCGGCCGGAGTCGCGCACACCCAACACGTCCCCATCCGAGGAGCCGCCCGAAGAGCCCACTCCCACGGAGTCGCCGACCGAGCCGGCTCGCGAGATGCCGAGCTGCGACGTCAACGGCCCCGAAGGCTCACGCAAGCTCGAGGGCTACATCCCGGTCGCGCAAGACAGCCCGACCGAGGCGACGACGCTCCACTACCAGGTCCTTCTTCCCGCGTGCGAAGACACCGACGGCGACGGGAAGGTCGACTTCAAGGGTCCCTACCCGATGGTCGTCGACTACTCGGGCTACATGCCGGCGATCACGTTCTACGACGGTGTGCACCGGCAGTTCCTCCGCGAAGGCTACGCGGTCGCCGGCGTGAACATCCGCGGGACCGGATGCTCCGGCGGCAAGTTCGATTACTTCGAACCGCGCCAATCCAAAGACGGCGCGGAAGCGATCGACTTCCTCGGCGAGCAGCCCTACTCGACCGGGAAGGTCGGGATGGTGGGCAAGTCGTACCCCGGGATCACGCAACTGTTCGTGGGCGCGCAGCGGCCGGAGCACCTCGCCGCGATCGTGCCGGGCCATGTCTTCGGCGACCTCTACCGTGACGTCCCCTACCCGGGCGGGATCCAGAACTCGACTTTCGCGGCCGGTTGGTCGGCAGGACGGCTCGTAGAGATGTACGTCGGCCCGCAATATGCGGTTCAGAACGGCGACGAGCAGTGCGCAGCCAACCAGGCGCAACACGTCGCGAACCCGCCGTTCAACCCGTTCGTGCGCGCGCTGCACAACCACCATGACGGCCCCCTGTTCTACGAACGTTCCCCGTGGTATTTCGCAGACCAGATCACCGCGCCGACGTTCCTCGTCGAGTCGTGGCAGGACGAGCAGGTCGGCTCGCGCGCCACCGAGCTGACGGAACGCTTCTCCGACGACCTCACGTGGCGGATGCTCGCTACGAACGGCGACCACGGCGAGTACTACGGGTCGGACGTCCTGCCCGAGATCAAGGACTTCCTCAGCTATTACGTGAAAGAAGAGGTCCCCGTTTCCGACCGCGGCTCCTACGGCCAAGACATCGACGTCGCGAGGGTCCTCTACGAGAACGAGCCGAACGTCCAGCTCAACTGGGAGACCGGAGCGAACGGCGACCGCGTCCCCGCGTGGAAGACGCACCACGAGGACTGGCCCGCGCCCGAAACCGAGGTGTGGCGTCTCAACCTGACCGGCGACGGAGAGCTGACCGAGAAGACACATCAAGAGGCGGGCGGCCCGGCACGGGTCGACTACCTCTACAAGCCGGTGACCGGAACCCAGGCTCGCGGTGGATACAAGCTGAGCGGCCAGATCCCCGACCGGGTTCACGAGCCGGTCAAAGCGTCGTGGAAGGAAACCCCCGAACCCGGCACCTACGCGATGTTCCAGACGCGGCGGCTGACCGACGATAAGGTCCTCGCCGGACCCGCGAGCCTCGACATGTGGATCTCGTCGACGACTCCGGACACCGACTTCCAGGTCACGATGAGCGAGGTCCGGCCGGACGGCCAAGAGGTCTTCGTCCAGCAGGGGTGGCTGCGCGCGAGCCACCGCCGTCTGATCGAGAACACGCGCGCACTGCCGACCGACACCCGCGGCAGGCAGAGCTGGAGCAGCGAGCTGCGACCGTTCCAGAGCCATCTCGCGGAGGACTCGGACCCACTCGTTGTGGGGCAGCCGACGCCGGTGCGGATCGAGATCTTCCCATTCGGCCACGCGTTCCGTAAGGATTCCGCGATCCGGATCTATGTCGAGGCACCGCACACGAAACCCGACCTCTGGGGCTTCGCCCTCTTGCCTGCGCCCGCGGTCAACACGATCTACACCAGCGAGCAGTACCCGTCCTCGATCGCGCTGCCGTTGCTGGCGGGACACGAGGCTCAAGCACCGCTGCCGCGGTGCGACGCGAGCGAGAGGGGCGTCGTACGCAACCAGCCGTGCCGAGACGCGGTGCAACCACTGCCGCAGGAAGCGGAAGAGCAGCCGCCGGCCGACACGGATGGTGACGGGGTCGCCGACGACGCGGATAATTGTCCCGAGGTTGCCAACCCAGGCCAGGAGGACGCCGACGGTGACGGGCGCGGCAACGCGTGCGACCCGGCCGAGCACACGACGATCCAGTTCACCGAGAGGTCTGCGGAGTCGGGGCAGCACTCCGACGCTGCGGCTTTCGAGGTACGCCTGACCGACGAGCAGGGAGACGCGGTCACCAACGCGGCGGTCGACTTCACGTTCACCGGCCCCGGCGGGTCCCGAAGCGCGACGGCGCAGACGGACGCGAACGGGATCGCCGCAACGAGTTTCGGATTGTCCGACCCTGCGGGCTCTGCCTACGTCACAGCTTTCTACGGGGGCCGCGAGCACGTCTTCGAGCCGAGCTCGAACACGGCCGACTTCGTCGTGCTGCACGAAGCAACGAAGCTGAGCCTGGAGGTCACCGGGAAGGGATCGAAAGCGCGGCTCGTCGGGCGGCTTCTGGACGACGACGGCACCGCGGTGGCCGGAAAGAAGCTCGAGCTGACCGCGGACGGGAACCGGATCTGCGCGGACATCGCCCCAACGGACGCGGACGGCGTCACTGGCTGTGACATCCCTGCCCGTTACCGGGGCGGCCACCACGACTTCCACGCGCTGTTCCCGCAGGACGATTACTTCTCCAGAGCGGAAGCCGCCACGTCGACATAGCGGCGCCGCCATCGCGCACGGTTAGGGTGGAGGGGCCCGAGCGGCCGCACGTTCCGGTCGCCGCTCGACCCGGAAAAGGAGAGCCCTTATGCCCGAAGCCGTGATCGTTGCCACCTCGCGTACGCCCATCGGCCGCGCCAAGAAGGGCGTCCTCGCCGACGTGCGGCCCGACGACCTCGTCGCCTTCGCTATCAACGACGTCATCGGCAAAGTCCCCGAGGTCGACGCCGGCGAGGTAGTCGACGTGATGGTCGGTTGCGGTTTCCCCGAGGCGAAACAAGGGATGAACCTCGCTCGGCGCGCGGCTCTCCTGGCCGGCCTTCCCGACCACGTCCCGGGCACCACCGTCAACCGCTTCTGCGCCTCCAGCCTGCAGACGATCCGGATGGCGTTCCACGCGATCAGGGCGGGAGAGGGCGACGTCTTCGTCGCCGCCGGCGTCGAGTCCATCTCGCAGGTCGACGGCTACCCGAAGGACATGGACGAGCTCCACCCCAAGCTGTTCGGAGACGACGCGGCGATCGCGAACGTCTACATCCCGATGGGGATGACCGCCGAGAACGTCGCCGAGCGCTACGACGTCAGCCGCGACGACATGGACCGCTTCGCGCAGCAGTCACAGGAGCGCGCGGTGGCCGCGCAGGAGTCGGGCTTCTTCGACCGCGAGATCACCGCCTACACGAAAGAAGACGGCACGGTGGTCGACAAGGACGACGGGCCGCGGCCCTCGTCGAGCCTCGAGAAGCTCCAATCACTCCCGCCCGCATTCAAACCCGACGGTGGCAAGGTCACTGCGGGCAACTCCTGTCCGCTGAACGACGGAGCCGCTGCCGTTCTCGTGATGAGCGACGAGCGCGCCCGCCAGCTCGGTGTCAAGCCTCGCGCCCGCATCATCGCGTCGAGCGTCTCGGGCGTTGCGCCGGAGATCATGGGTATCGGCCCGATAGAGGCCGTCCGCAAGGTCTTGAAGCAAGCAGGCATGTCGATCGACGACGTCGACACGATGGAGCTGAACGAGGCCTTCGCGGCGCAGGTGCTGCCCGTCTGTCGCGAGCTCGGCGTCGACCCGTTCTCCGACAAGCTGAACCCGAACGGCGGCGCGATCGCGCTCGGGCATCCCTACGGGATGACGGGCGCCCGGATCATGGGGACGTTGCTGAACGGGCTGGAGTCGTCGGACAGGACGATCGGCCTCGAGACGATGTGTGTCGGCGGCGGCCAAGGCATGGCCATGATCGTGGAGCGGATCTAGCCCCAGGCTTACGCGGCCTCGACCAGACCCTCACACGTCTGGACGAGCTGACCGATGTCGTTCTTGACGAGGAACGTGTCGGCCCACTTCGGTGGTTCGGTGAGAACGGCGGAGAACGCGACGATCTTGCAGTTCGGGCACTGCTCGCGGATGAACTCGGCCGCCTTCGACCCATCCCAGCGCGGCATGAAGAAGTCGAGCACCACGACGTCGGGAGACAGATCCGCAGCCAGCATCGCTCCCTCGAACCCGTCCGCCGCTACACCGCCGATGCGGAACCCTCCATGCAGCTGGAACACCGTCGACAGCAGGTCCCTCATGCTCGGGTCGTCGTCCACCAATAGAACCACCGGTCGCGTTGCCATTTGTCTATCGTGAACCGGCGCGTTCAGATCATCAATAGTCCGAAATGTCTATTCATGTCCCGGCACGCTTATGCGGAACGAAGGCGGGCCGCGTCGCTCGCACTGCCGCGTGGCAGGGTGACCGTGACGCGGGTCCCCGCGCTGCCGCTGCTTATGTCGAGCTTGCCTTCGTGGTCGGCAACGAGCGTCCGGACGATGTGCAGACCCAGGCCCGTCCCGCTGTGAACGTTCTCGTCGATGCGAACGAGCGGCTCGACCACCATGTCTAGATCCATCTTCTCCATCCCCGGGCCCGTATCGCTGACCTGGATGACGATCGAGCTGCGATAGCAGTCGAGGGACACCCGGACTTCGCCGGTCGTGTAACGCAGAGCGTTGTCGACGAGGTTCTGCACCGCGTGCTCGACCACGATCGGATCGACCTCGGCTTCTACCTCTGCGTCCGGCAGCGCGACCACCAGCCGCTCGACGTCATGCTCGAACTGCTCGAGCGCACGGTGGACCGACCGCCTGACGTCGTGCACCACGCGGTGGACCGTGACGCCTTCCATCTCGACACGGGCCGCCTCGAGGATCCGCTCGACGAGGATCTTCAGCCTGGCCCCCTGTTCGTTGACCGCCGCTATGAACTCGAGCTTCATTGTGTCGGGCAGCCGGTCCCAGTGGTGTTCGAGCGTCCTCGAGTACCCGATGATCGACGTGAGAGGCGTGCGCAACTCGTGCGAGACGGTCTGAAGGAAGCGCGACTTCACGACGTTGGCCGCCCTGAGGTACGCGACCGACGCGCGATCCCGTGCCGAGCGCTGCGCGCGGTCCACCGCGACCGCAGCCCGTTGGGTAAAGCGGCTGAGGATGTCTTGGATCAGGGGATCGTCACTCTCGAAGGGCAAGCAGAGCGACAGCGTGCCCACGTTCCTGCCCTCCACCTCCAGAGCAAGGTCGACCGTGTCCGCAAGCGCCAGCTGCGCGACGTCGGCATCGACGGAATGCCGGCGCGACACGATGATCTCCTCGCCCTCCTGATCGAAGGTCGACACCGCACCTCCTTCGGCGCCCACCAGCTCGATGGCCGCGTCCAGCAGCACATCGACGACGTCAGACACCGACAAGGGGGCGTTCAGGCGGTCACCGGCGGCGAGCAACGACTCCAGCACCTCGAGGCGGCTCTTCAGCGCGGCGTTCAGGACCCGCTCGCGCTCGTTGAGGGCGGCGGCACGGGCCAGGGTCCGATCCCGTTCGAAGGCCAGACCGACGAACGCAGCCGTCAGTACGAGCACCCCGAGGCGCGCGGCCGGGGGCGCCCCGCGCAGCGGGTCCCAGATCTCGGCGCCCAGGAAGCTGACGAGGACACCGAAGGAAGCGAACGCACCGAGAAGGATGAACGCCGCCGCCAGGAGGTGGCGCCGACGCCGATCTATGTCGCATCGCTCGAGGCGGCCCACGGTTGGACTCCTGACGTCATGATCCGAAATAACTAGTCATCTGACTCATCGGCCCGCAGAAACCGGCGCTTTAGCAGGACCCAGGCCGAATCGGGCGAAAGGTACAGAGACGATCGATCCCGGAGGAAGAAGGATGTTGCAAGCCCTCGCCGCGCGGCTGAGCGCCCTCGCCGTGACCGCTCTGATCGTGGCGAGCTTCGCCATCACCGAAGCGCCGTCGCGCGCTGTCGCGCAGCCGGGCGGCGACGGATCGGGCGGCCCCGCCGTCGCGCACTATGCGGGAGGCCGCGTCATCCGCGGCAAGACCGGACCCGACGCGAAGCTGTTCCGACCGAAAGACGCGAACGGCGGACCGATCAGCGCCGGCGAACCGACCCTCGGCGTGACCAACGACGACAACGTCTTCTACACCGCGATCCAGAGCAACACCCGCATCGAGGTCCTGCGCTCCGCGAACGAGGGCAAGAGCTGGGACATCGTGTCGCCGAAGATCAACAACCGCAACGCCCAACTACTGTCGTTCGACCCCTACATCTGGGTCGACGACACCGAGGGAGCCGACCGCATCTTCACGATCGACCTGACCGTCGCGTGCTCCTACCTCTCGTTCAGTGACGACGAAGGCAAGACGTGGACGACGAACCCGCTGGCGTGCGGCCGGCCGGTGAACGACCACCAGACGCTGTTCGGCGGTCCTCCGGTATTCAGCCCGATGACCCTCTACCCGAACGTCGTCTACTACTGCTGGAACGACATCGCGTCGGCCTCGTGTGGCAAGTCGATCGACGGTGGTCTCACCTTCACGCCGACCGGCTCCCCCGCTTTCTCCGGTTACGACCCGGCCGCGGAACAGCCCGGTGTGGATCCGAACAAGCGAGACATCAAAGGTCAGTGCGGGGGGCTGCACGGCCACGGGCACGTCGGCGACGACGGGACGGTTTATCTGCCGAAGGGCCACTGTGGCCAGCCGTGGTTGTCGATCAGCAAGGACGAGGGGGCGACGTGGGAGCACGTCCAGGTGGCCAAGAACGGAGTGGCTCACCACGAAGCCAGCGTCGCGACCGACCGGAAGGGCAACATCTACTACGCGTACAGCGGACGCGACCGCCTCATGTACCTCGTCGTCTCGAAGGACGGCGGCAAGAAGTGGTCGAAGCCGATGATGGTCGCGGCCCCCGGTGTGAACGAGACGAACCTGCCGAGCCTCGACGTCGGAGACGTCGGCCGCGTCGCGATGGCGTACATGGGTACCGAGAACGGACCCGGGCAGCCGTTCCCCGAGCGCAAAGGCACCTCCACCAACCCCGGTTGCATGATCGCGCAGCTGCCGTGCCCGGCGCCTGAGGAGTACAAGAAGACGACCTGGAACGGCTACACGACGATCACGAGCAACGCGCTGGCGAAGAACCCCGTCTTCTTCTCGACGACCGTCAACGCGAAGTCCGATCCGCTGAAGCGCACGACCTGCGGGCCCGGACGCTGCGGCCTCGACATCCTCGACTTCATCGACGTCGTTATCGCACCGGACGGCGAAGTGTGGTCGTCGTGGGTCGACGCGTGCACGCTGGCGTGCGCCGAGAAAGGCGCGACGCAGGACTCGGGCTCGGAGGCCGTGGTGGGAAAGCTGGTCGGGAACCCGTACCTGCGCTAACACTTTCCCGCTAGCCGCGCGTCACGAAACTCTCTACGTGTTCGGCGATCTCCTCGCCTTTGTCTTCCTGAAGGAAATGTGACGCGTCTGCGATCGGCACGAAGGTCGCGCCCGGGATGCGTTCGGTGAGGCGTCGTCCCGCGTCTTGCGAAAAGATCGGATCCGAGTCGGAGAACGCGACCAGGGTGGGTTTGTCCCAGTTGCGCAATGCGTCACCCGTAGCGGTCATCGCGGCGGCTCCCGGGTCGTCTTCGGTCAACGGCACCAGCAGGGGAAAGGCCGCGACACCGGCTTTCGATGCCGCGTTGGGCCACGGCGCCTCGTATCCGGCGATGACATCCCGCGGAAGGTCGGTCAGGGTCGACGCTTGAAGGATGAAGCCCACCGGCAGATCCGGCGTGCGTTCGGCGAAGTTTCGCCACTGCATGAATGCGGGCGTCGGCCAGTTCGGGCCGGGCCGCATGATGCCGGTGTTCAGGATCACGAGGCGAGCGAACCGCTCCGGGTGCTCGACCGCCACGCGCAATCCGATCGGGCCGCCCCAGTCTTGGACGACCACGGTGATGTCGCGGAGGTCGAGAGCCTCCACGAACTGGACGATCGAGTCGACGTGGCAGTCGTAGCTGTACCACCCGAGCTCCGTCGGTTTGTCCGAACGTCCGAAGCCGACGTAGTCCGGGACGATCACGCGGCTGGCTCGCGCTAGCGCCGGGATCATCTTGCGGTACAGATACGCCCAGGTGGGTTCGCCGTGCAGCAACAGGATCGGCGACCCCGTCCCCTCGTCGACGTAGTGCATGCGGAGCCCGGCGAGGTCGCCCGCGAGGTCGAAGTAGTGCGGCGCGTAGCTGTATCCCGTCAGCCCTTCGAACCGCTCGTCCGGCGTCCGGAAAACCTCCATCTACGCCCGGAGAGGTGAGATCCGGTCGGGGTCGATCTTGTACCTCTCGATCGCGTCGGCGACCTTCTCGGGCTTGTAGTCGCCGAACTCTGCGAGTGCTGCCAGCGTCGCGACCACGACGTGCTGCGGATCGATCTCGAAGAAGCGCCGCAACGCCTCGCGCGAGTCCGAACGCCCGAACCCGTCGGTTCCGAGAGGCACGAACGGGTGACGCACCCAGCGCGCGATCTGGTCGGGCACGGCCTTCATCGAGTCACTGACCGCGATCACCGGTCCCTCCTTACCGTCGAGCACCGACCCGACGTAGGTGCGGCGGCGGTCCTCCTCGGGATGCAGCCGGTTCCACCGCTCGACCTCGAGCGCGTCGGCGCGCAGCTGCTGGTACGACGTCGCGCTCCACACATCGGCGGCAACGTCATGCTCTTCGGCGAGCATCTGTTGCGCGCGTAACGCGAGCTGAAGGATCGGGCCCGATCCGAACAGCTGCGCGCGATAGGTGCGCTCTTCCTCGGCAGGCTGGTAGAGGTACAGACCCTTCAGGATGCCTTCCGTCACACCGTCGGGCATCGCAGGCTGCACGTAAGGCTCGTTGTAGACGGCGAGGTAGTACATCACGTCGTCGTCCTTCTCGATCATCCTCGTGAGGCCATCCTTGACGATCGTCGCGACCTCGTAGGCGAAGGCCGGGTCGTAGGAGACGACCGCCGGGTTAGTGCTGGCAAGCAGCAACGAATGGCCGTCCTGGTGCTGCAATCCCTCACCGTTAAGCGTCGTGCGGCCGTAGGTGGCGCCCATGAGGAAGCCGCGCGCACGCTGGTCGCCGGCGGACCAGACGAAGTCACCGATCCGCTGGAACCCGAACATCGAATAGAAGGCGAAGAACGGAATCATCGGCTCGCCGTGCGTCGCGTAGGCGGTCGCGGCGGCGGTGAACGAGCCCATCGACCCGGCTTCGCTGATCCCCTCCTCCATGATCTGCCCGTCGCGTGCCTCGCGGTACGCGAGGAGGTGCTCGGCGTCGACCGGCTCGTAGAGTTGCCCGTGCGCGGCGTAGATCTTGAAGTTCGGGAACAGAGACTCCATCCCGAACGTGCGTGCCTCGTCCGGGACGATCGGCACCACCCGTTTGCCGATGGCCTTGTCGCGCATCAGCTCGCGCAGCAAGCGCACGAACGCCATGGTCGTTGCGACCTCTTGCTTGCCGGAGCCCGCGCAGAGCTTCTCGAACGCCGATGCCTTCGGCATCTCGACCGCGACCGGGTTCACGCGCCGCTCCGGGATGCAGCCGCCGAGGCGGCGGCGCTGCTCGATGAGGTACTGGACCTCGTCGGAGTCGGGGCCGGGGTGGAAGTACGGAGGCTCCTCGCCGGAGATGTCCTTGTCGCTGATTGGAAGCTCGAGGCGGTCGCGGAACACCTTCAGCTCGTCGACCGACATCTTCTTCGCCTGGTGCGTGACGTTGCGACCCTCAATCGCCCCGCCGAGCGTCCACCCCTTCACGGTCTTGGCCAGGATGACGACCGGCGCGTCCTTCAGCTGCGTCGCGGTGTCGTAAGCGGCGTAGACCTTGCGGTAGTCGTGGCCCCCGCGCTTGAGCCTCGTCAACTCCTGGTCGGAGAGGTGCTCGACGATCTTCTTGAGGCGCGGGTCGGGGCCGAAGAAGTGATTACGGATGTAGTCGCCGGATTCGACGGCATAGCGCTGGAAGTCGCCGTCGACGGTCGTGTTCATCTTGTTGACGAGCACACCGTCGGCGTCCCGGGCAAGGAGGTCGTCCCACTCGCGCCCCCACACGACCTTGATGACGTGCCAGCCCGCGCCGCGGTAGATCGACTCGAGCTCCTGGATGATCTTGCCGTTGCCGCGGACCGGTCCGTCGAGCCGTTGCAGGTTGCAGTTGACGACGAAGATCAGGTTGTCGAGGCCTTCCCGCGCCGCGATCGACAGCGCCGCCATCGACTCGGGCTCGTCCATCTCGCCGTCGCCGACGAACGCCCACACCCGTTGCTCGGAGGTGTCTTTGATGCCGCGGTGCTGCAGATAACGGTTGAAGCGCGCCTGGTAGATCGCGAGCATCGGCGAAAGGCCCATCGACACGGTCGGGAACTCCCAGTACCCGGGCATCAACCGCGGGTGCGGGTAGGACGACAACCCCCCGCCGAACGCCTCGCGCCGGAAGCTGTCCAGCTGCTCCTGGTTCAGGCGCCCTTCGAGGAAGCTGCGCGCGTAGATCCCCGGAGCGCCGTGGCCCTGGATGTAGATCTGGTCGCCGCCTCCGGGATCGTCCTTGCCGCGGAAGAAGTGGTTGAAGCCCACCTCGTAGAGCGAAGCCGCCGAAGCATAGGTAGCGAGGTGGCCGCCGATGCCGTTGTATTTCTTGTTCGCCCGCATGACCATCGCCGCGGCGTTCCACCGGATGATCCTGCGGATCTGGCGCTCTACGTCTTCGTTACCGGGGAAGTACGGCTCTTCCTCCGGCGCGATCGTGTTGATGTAGTCGCTTGAGACCATCGACGGAAGACCGACCTGCCGCGACCGCGCGTGCCACATGACGCGGTGCAATAGGAAGCGCGCTCGCGCGGGCGACACATCGATGATGTCGTCGAGCGCGTCGAGCCACTCCTGGGTCTCTTCCGGATCGATGTCCGGAAGCTGGTTCTTGAAAGCGTCGTACATGAAAGGCCCCCACCTCTCTAGGGTCGGTTACCAGGGTAAACCGGCCGGAGGTGGAGGCCTCTCTGTACTGAGTGCCTCAGCAGGCGCGCTTGCGGAACCTGTCTCCTCGCAGTGACTCGCAGCTGTCTCTGCCTGCGCCGCCGTACATCCTGACCTTGAAACGCTTACCCGGAACGGGAGCCTCTACGGAAAGGGTGTCGCGTCCGCCGCCGCCTCGCAGGATGAGCGTGATGTTCCCGGTCCCGGGCGCGACGGATACGTTGATCGTGTCGCGGCCCTTGCCACCCTTCAGCACGATCTTGCGGTGCTTCTTCGGACGCCCGCTCAGGCGCACGAACACCGAATCGTCACCGTCACCGGCCCTGAGGACGCGGCGTCGCCCCGCACCCGACAGCGTTCCACCCCCACCGGATTCGGAACTCCGCCCCATATCTCCCGCGACCTCGTGGCACACGATCATCCCGCCTTCCGCCGAGTCGACCGACTCACCGCACCCGGGCCGCGGCTTTCCGGCCGAAGCTGCGCTCGCGTAGTCGTTGTCGTAGTTCGCGTCGTAGGTCGAACTCGCGACCCACGCGCTGTTCCACAGCTCGTAGTCCGTATTCCGAGTGACGGTGAGCGTCACCGTCGTCGTTTGGCCTGCGGCCAGCGTGCCGAGGTCGCACCGAAGCTCACGATAGACCCATCCCGACGCGTCGCCGCCTTCCATCTCCATCTCGTCGTCGTAGGTCTCCTCGAAGATCGTGCACGAGTCGGTGGTGTCGCTCGACGTCCACGACACGTAATCCGTCCCGTCGGGTATCCCCGCCGTCAACGAGACGTTGCCTGCCGGGTTCGGGCCATGGTTCGTAACTGCGATGTCGTAGTCGAACTGCGAACCCACCGGTGGGTTCTCGGGGCTCTGCATCTTGACGCCGACATCGGCGGGGATGCTCTTGTCGGCGGCCATGTGGTCCTCGACGTAGCTGTTCTCGTAGTCGGGGTCGTAGTTGTCGCTCCACACCGAACCGCCCATCCAGTACTCCCGCGCCCTCACGCGCGTGACCGCGAGCGTGAAAGAGGCGGATTGCCCGGCGGCGAGAGATGCAACCTTGCAGGAGATCCCCTGGTAGTCGTCCTGCGTGCACGGCTCGCCACCTTCCGCAGGCGTTATCGAGCGCAATGCCAGTTCCTGCGGCAACCACGTCTCCACCCGAACGTTAGGGGCCGCGACCGGACCCAGGTTCGTCACCGTCAAGGTGTAGTCGAACTCTTCACCGACGAGCGCGAACGACTTCGACCGCTGCAGCGTCATCGTGAGATCGGACGTGACCGACGGATGCCCCGGGTGCGATGCCTCTGCCCAGTCGTTGTCGTAGTTGTCGTCGAACGACGACGTCGAAACCCACACGCTGCTCCACAACTCGTGCGGGTCGGTCCTGACGACCGTGACCGTGATGACGCTTTGGGTCGCGAAAGCCATGTCGCCGAGGCTGCACCTGACCTCGCGGTGGTAATACGGACCACCCTCGACACCTGCTTCGTCGTAGACCTCTTCGTGCAACGAACATTCGTCCGCAGGGTCGGACGACGACACCGACACGAAGCGCACGCCCTCCGCCAAAGACTGCACGAACCTGACGTCGTGCGCCCGCTGGGGGCCGTAGTTGATGACCTTGGAGACGTAGTCGAACGTCGTGTCGGGATCGGGTTGCTCGGGGAAGCGCGTCGTCACCGACACGTCTGCGGGGTTACTCCGGTCGGGAGCGATGCGGATGCCGTCGTAGTTGTTCTCGAGATCCGTCTCGATCTCGGGGCTCGAGATCCACGCATCCACCCACGTCTCGCGCGCCATCAGCCGCGTGAAGCTCAGCTCGACCGTCGCGGACGCGCCGGCACCCAACGTCGCCAGCTCGCAGCGCAGCTCCCTGTGTTCGTTCTGTGTGCAGACGACGCCTGGATCCGAGGCCGAATATGCATCCCGCTGCAGCGCATCGGAGACATAGCTGCCGACGACGACGTTCGTAGCAGCCTCCGAGCCGGTATTCCGCAGCGTGATCGTGGTCGAGAAGCTCTCGCCCCTGAGCGGCGTCCTGGCCGGACCCGCGACGGTCACCGCTAGATCGACACCCTCGGTCGGTGCGGCATGGGCGGGAACGCCGACCAGTGAAACGAGCAACGCCAGCGCGGCTGGTAGAACGATGTTTCGACCTCGCATGTTCACTTTCTCCTTCGGACATGTGACCTGAGCTTGCTTTGGCGAGCTTTCGACGGCTCAGGTGGCCAAAAGGTTGCTGAGGTCGAGGAAGAAATTGTCGCACGCAGGAGGCGCCGTAGCTAGGAGGAGCGGGAGGCCGTCACGGCGAACCTCCCGGCATGACCCGCCTTCGCCGCGCCTCCGCCTGCCTCATCCCCCTCGTGCTGGGCGTCATGGTCGTGGCCATCGCTCCCGCCTCCGGTCGCACGCCGCTGTCCGATCCCATCATCACGGCGGGCCCCCCGGCCGACTACACGAAGATCAAGGGGCTCTCGCAGCCGCGGTACAAGACTGTGCGGGACAGCTATCAGGTCGAGATGGCCGACGGGGTCAAGATGTACGTCGAAGTGGAGCGCCCGAAGGCGCCGGGACGCTTCGCGACAATCCTCGAGCTCAGCCCCTACCACGGGACGCTGGCGGACCGGAAGGGCACCAGGATCCTGCCGGGACCCAAGGACGCATCGGGTCAGGCGATCGGTCTATCCGGCTACTTCGCGCCGCGCGGCTACGCGGTCGTCTTCGCCGACCTCCGCGGCACGGGCCGGTCCGAGGGCTGCCTCGACCACATGGGCCCGAACGACCAGTCCGACGCGAAGACGATCGTGGAGTGGGCCGCGAAGCAGAAGTGGTCCAACGGCCGCGTCGGGATGACGGGTCACTCGTACGTGGGCTCGACACCGCAGATGGCGGCATCGCAGAACCCGAAGGGGCTCGTGACCATCGTTCCCAGCGCGGGTCTTGCGGCCATGTACCACCACGAATTCCAGCTCGGCGTCCCCTACTGGCTGCAGTGGGCGGGGCCTCTGTTCGCGTACGAGCAGCTCGCGATGGAGCGCTACCTCCCGGGTGAGGACAACTTCGGCGGCGACCCTCGCGGCGCCGCGTGCGGGTGGACGCAGTCGGCCGCAGTGACCGGCGAGGCGTACTTCTCGGGGGCCGAGACGTCGTGGCATGTCGAACGAGACTTCCGCAAGGGAGCCGCGCGCTCGAAGATCCCCATGTTCCTCGTGCACGGCATCAACGACAACGCAGCGCGGGTAGCGGCGACCGACTGGTTCGTGTGGCGCGATGGACCGCGCGGCGACAAGGCATGGATCGGCCAGTGGGATCACGGATCGGGCCGCCACCCCAACTCCCGCACCTGCCTGCAGAGCGCGCGGGAACAGTGCACCGACGACCAGTGGACCGCGGCTCTGCACGCGTGGTTCGACAAGCACCTACAGCAGCGCAACGTCAAGACCGGCCCCGCGGCCGAGGTGTTCCTCAATGACGGCACGGTTTTCACGTCACCCGAATGGCCGCCTCCGACGAGCAAGCTGAAGCTTTTCCCGGCGGAGGGCGGGGCGCTCGACGATCGACCGGCCGACGAGGGTGAGAGCAGCTACATCGCCGACACGCAAGGGTTCAACAACGAGTTCCGAACCGGACACGTCGCGTTCGAGACGGCACCCGTGAAACGGGACATGTTGATCGCAGGGGTTCCGAAGATGCACCTGTCGATCTCGGTCACGAGCCCCAGGATCCACGTGATCCCGTCGCTCTACGACGTCAAGGGCACCAGCGCAGACCGGATCGGTCAGTCCTTCTGTGCCGTCAACCCCGAGCTACGCAACGGGATCGGCAAGCCGGCGCCGGTGATCCCCGGCGAGGTCATGGAGTTCGACATCGAGTGCCAGCCCCAGGCGCATCTGCTCGAGAAGGGCCACAAGCTGCGGTTGATCGTGGCGTCGAGCCACCCCGACAAGGTTCCTACGTTCGCGGCGGGGGCTCGGGTCACCGTCTATTCGGGCGGTGAAGAGGGAACCAGCCTGACGCTTCCGGTGATCTACGACCCGCACGTCTACAAAGACCCCTACAGCCGCACGCTCCCGCAGTAAACGGTCACGCGCCGAAAACTCCTTCCACGAGCGCCGCGGCGGGGATTTCGACAAGGTCAGCGGGGTTTCGATGAATCAGGCGCGGCACCTAGTTCCGCGCCGTAGGTCTCGTTTATCGAGACTCAGCGCGCGGAACTCGCCGCAGAGTCCTGCCCCGGGAAGTGACTTGCACCAATGATGAGGAGCTGACGTAATGGATCTCGACGAGCTCAGGAGCGAGGTATTTGAGCTCTATGAGAAGCATGAGTACGAACAAGCTCTAGTAGTCGCCCGGGCCGCGGTGGATGAGTTCCCGGCGAACGCGAGCTACTGGGTCGCCTGTCTGCTTGCGGTCACTCACGATCCAGAAGGCGCGCTCGATGCGCTCGATGAAGGACTTGCCCGAGGTGGTTGGTGGCCTCCCGCGATGCTCGTCATGGACCCGGACCTCGACTCCATCCGAGATTCCGAGCGCTTCGCGGATGTCACTGCCAGGTCGGAAAACGCGTGGAAGAAAGCCTTCAAAGCCGCGCCTGAGATCCACATCTACCCTCCGACCTCCGAACCATCGGGAGCGCTTCTCGTTGCGCTCCACGGCATGCCCGGTGACAGACCAGACACTTTCGCGGGGCATTGGACCGGGGCATGTGAACACGGAGCGGTCGTCGTTGTCCCCGAGTCCAGTCAACCGCATACTCCCGAGGGCGGCCGGTGTTGGGTGGACGACGAGCGAACCGACAAGGATCTGCGACTCGTCTGCGACGAGGTTATCTCCGCGCACGCGATCGACCCGTCAAAGGTCGTTCTGTGCGGTTTCTCCCAGGGAGGTCGTGTCGCGATCACCCGCTCGCTTGCTGGCGCACCCTTCGAGACCTGTGGATTCATCGCGGTCGCACCGGCTGTCGCGGATCACCAGCTCGATGGAACCTTAACCAGTGCTGGTCGAAGTCTGCGAGGCGTTTTCGTCATTGGGACGGACGATTTCGTCTTCGAACCGGTGCGCGCGTTCCACAGCGAAGGAGCTGAGCAGGGCTTCGAATGGCGCCTTCATGAAGTCCGGGATCTCGGGCACGAGTTCCCAGAGGACTTCAGTGCTCGCCTCATAGAAGCGATGCGGTTTGTCTTGGCATAACGGGGCACATCGATAAAGTGACCCCGACCAAACCCGATCCTAGGGCGCGCGCATTCGATCGAGTTGTCGACGCCTACGAGCGGGGTCGACCCGGTTACCCGCCGGAAGCAGTCGACCGCCTCACAACAGCGCTAGACATCGGACCGCGCTCAACGATTCTGGATCTCGGTGCCGGGACCGGCAAACTGACGAAGCTCCTGATCGGTTCCGGTGCCACGGTCTTGGCGGCAGAGCCCCTGCCGAACATGCGCATGCAGCTGGCGTCGTCGGTTCCCGACGCGGTCGCGCTCGCAGCGAAGGCAGAAGCTCTTCCTCTGCGACCTAAGACCGTCAACGCGGTAATGGTCGCGGAAGCGTTCCACTGGTTCTCATTCCCGGAAGCCGTGAGAGAGATCCACCACGTGCTGAAGCCGGGCGGGGGTCTGGGATTGTTGTGGAACTGGCCCGCTGAAAGCGGGCAGAAATGGACCGGTCAGATACGACACGTACTCGATAGCTACGGAAAGGACGCCCGGAACTTTCACACAACACCGTGGAGAGCCACCCTCGAGCAATCCGGCGACTTCACCCGTGTTTCGGAAGCGACAATCCCTTGGCTCTTCGAATCGACGTCCGATACGCTTCTCGCCCGCATCGAATCGATCAGTTTTATCGCCGAACTTCCATCGCGTGAACGCGTCGAGGTGCTGGAAGAAATCGAGCAGATACTCCAGAACGACCCCGAGACGAAAGACGGAGCCGTGATCAGCTCCCCCTACAACACGCACCTTTTCTGGTGCTTCACGAAATGAAGGGCGGCAGTCTTGTGTGGGCAACGAAACGTGCCATCTGAGCAGTGACGACAGATCACAACGTCATTGAGTACCCCAAGCCCCCGCTCGAAACGGGGTTCATTCGCCTACGCCGCTGGACCGAAGATGACATCGCGTGGCAAGTGGAGTTGTTCGAAGGGGACACTGAGCTGGAGCGGTGGGGTGACAGCCCGATCCCCTATACAGAGGAGACAGCGCGGGAGAGCTTTGCACGTAGTGAAGAACGTCGTCGTGAAGGTGAGGCCATTTTCTTTGCCATCGAAGACGCATCAAGTGGCGAGCTCGTCGGAGGCGTTCAGCTCATCAACGTCAACAAGAACCGAGCCACGGCGGGCATCGGGTACTGGGTCGCAACGCCCGCACGCAACCGAGGTGTTGCTACCGCGGCGGTCAAGGTGCTGAGTGCTTGGGCGTTCGAAGCCCTTAGTCTCAAGCGCATCGAGCTATGGACCGTTCCGGGCAACGCCTCGTCTGAGCGCGTCGCCGAGAAGGCAGGCTTTACGCGCGAGGGAGTACTGCGCTCCTATGCCGAGATCCGAGGCCAACGAACGGATGCCGTCATGTACTCCCGGTTGCCCGGCGACTCGAAGGCGTAACGGTTGCGAAAATGCCTTTCTCTCACGGGCGAAGCGCGATCCTCCCTAGGGACAACCACCTACGAAACCGTCACGTGTCGGCGGGCGGTGCGGGCTGGCAGCGCGGGCACCAGAAAGTGACCCTCTCGCCGCCGTAGCCGCCTTGGGTCGCGCGCCGGATCGGAGTGTTGCACCGGCGACACGGCTCCCCCGCCCGGCCGTAGACCCACTGCATCCGTCCGCGGCGCGTGTCGCCGGTCGTGATCTGCATACCGGTCGTCCGGTTCGCCTGCATCAGACGCGCGAGGAGGTCCACCAGCCCCTCTAGATCCGCGACGTCTCCGACACGCGTGCGCGGGTGCACGCCGCGCAGGAAACACACCTCCGACTTGTAGACGTTGCCCGGCCCCGCGATCACCCGTTGGTCGAGCAGTACCGTTGCGACCTCGTCACGCTCCCGCTCCCGCAGCAAGCGCACTGCTCGTGCCGCATCCCAGCCCGGCGCGAGAGGGTCGGGGCCGAGATGACCTACGACATCGATCTCGCCCGCGGTGGGGACGATCTCGACCACCGGCAGCCGGAAGCCGACCGCGACCCACTCGTCGGTCGTGAGCACGGCGCGCACCTGATGGTGGGGGCCGCGCCACGTCTGGTCGGGCCGGTAGAGGTGCCACGCGCCTTCCATCTGGTAGTGGGTGTGGATCGTGGTTCCGCCCTCGATGCGGAACAGCAGGTGCTTACCCCGCGGCGCGACCGATTCCAGGAGGCGGCCCGAAAGATCAACCGTCGCCAGGCTCGGAACGCGGAACTCGGTCTTCGTGAGGACGCGGCCCCCGAGCGCGTCGTTCAGCCTCGTTGCGGCGAGGAAGACGGTGTCGCCCTCAGGCACGCAGGCGAAGCCCTCTCGCCGTCGGCTTGAAGCCGACCTCGACCAGCGCCCGCGCGACGGCCGAATCGTGGATCGCTCCGCCGTCTGCCTTCTCGACCGATAGGCGACCGAGCAGTCCATCGCGCGCAGCGAGAGCGAGAGCATCGACGGCCGGCTGCAGGTCCTCGTCGGCGTCGGAATACGACAGCAGCGTCCGGCCCCCTTTCTCGACGTACAGCACCAGCCCGCCGTCCACCAGCACGACCACGGCCCCGGCCTTCCGGCCGGGCCGGTGGGTCCCCTGCCGCTCGGGCCACGCGAGGGTCGAGCCGTAGGGGTTGGCGGGATCCGTCGCGGCGAGGACGTACGTCTGGCGGCTCGTCGTCGAGTCGACGAGCGCGCGCATCCGATCGACCGCGCCAGGCATCGCGAACTGTGCGCCCCCGAGGCGCTCGACGAAGTACCCGCGCCGGCAACGTCCCGACTCCTCCATCGCCTTGAGCACCGGGTAGACCGCAGCGAAGCCGCCCGCGACGTGCTCGGCCATCACCGCCCCGCGCGTGACGATCCCGTGACGCACGAGCAGCTGCTCGGCGGTCGCGTGCAGCCGCCGGGTCGGATCCGCCACGCGTTCGGGCACCAGGCTCCAGCGTCCGGCGCCCGCGGGTGGCCCGAGCCGCGACGGAAAGCCGGGTCCGCGCCGGCGCCGCGACGGACGTGCCGCGGCCGGACGGGCGGCTCCGATCAGCGCGCGCAGAGGTGCGAGCGTGTCGTTCGTCACGACCCCGGCCCACACGAGCTCCCACAACGCGAGCAAGAGCTGTTTGTCGTCGGTCGACCCCGTGGCATCGGCGAGCTGCCGGAAGAACATCGCGCCACCGTCCGACAATGCCGCGACGATCGCGGTTGCGTCCTCGCTTAGCTCCGCTGCCTGCGGTTCCGGCAGCAGGAGTGGGGCCTTGTCGGCAAGAGCCATGACGACCCACCCGTCGCCGTGGCCCAACGGCCCGGCCCCACACCAAACGATCTCGCCCGACGCGCCGAGCTGATCGAGCAGCGTCGGCGAGTAGCCCGGGAGGCGCGCAGCCAGCACCTGACGTTCAAGCGCGGAGGCCGGGATCGGTGCACCCTGCAGCTGCTCGACCACCCGGTAGACGTCGTCCAGCCCCGGCTCGCGTGCCGTCCCCGGCGCGATCGCGTGCCACGCGATCCCGAAGCGCGCCAGCGCTTCCGGCGGCGCGGGCTCGATCTCGCGCCGGAACGCAGCGAGCGACCTCCTGCGCAGACGCCGCAGGACCTCGACGTCGATCCACTCCTTGCCCGACCCGCCGGGGCGGAACTCTCCTTCGGCGACCCGCCCCGCGGCTTCGAGACGTGCCAGCGCTCCTTCGACCACGGCGACGCCGAGGCCGAGACGGTGCGCCGGTTCGTGCGCGGTGAACGGGCCATGCGTTCGAGCGAAACGCGCCACGAGGTCACCGAGCGGGTCTCCGACCGGCTCGAGGAACGTGTCCGGGACACCTACCGGAAGAGCGGCCCCGAGCGCGTCGCGGAACCTCGCCGCGTCTTCGATCGCGGCCCAGCGATCGTGACCCGCGATCCGCAGACGGATCACGCGCCGGTCTGTTTCCAACGCTTCCAGCCACGCGAGCGCCTCGTCGGGCCGCGCGCTGCGCGCGGCCAACTCGCCGTCGGACAGGTCGCCGATCATCCGCAGGGCGTCGTGGGCACCGTCGACATCCCGGACCTTGCGGTTGTCGCTCAGCAGTTGGAGTTCGAGCTCGATCTCGCTCAACGCTTCGGGATCGATCAGCTCGCGCAGCTCCTCGTGACCCATGATCTCCGCGAGCAACGACCGGTCCAGCGACAGTGCCTGCGCCCTCCGCTCCGCAAGCGGCGCGTCGCCTTCGTACATGAACGCGCTCACGAACCCGAACTGCAACGAGCTGGCGAACGGCGACGGCATCGGAGTCTCGACCTCGACGACCCGCACCTCCCGGCGTTGCAGCGCCGCCATCAGCTCTTTCAACGCCGGTACGTCGAAGACGTCCTGCAGGCATTCGCGATAGGTCTCGAGCATGATCGGGAACGACGCGTGGCGGCCGGCAACCTGCAAGAGGTGCGCGCTCTTCTGGCGTTGCTGCCACAGCGGCGTCCGCTTCCCCGGATTGCGCTTCGGCAACAACAGGGCTCGGGCGGCGCATTCGCGGAAACGGCTCGCGAACAGCGCCGAGCGCCCGAGTTCGCCCACGACGAGGTCGTGTATCTCGTCGGGGTCGATGATCACCGCGTCGCCCGCGGGCGTCTCGTCCGACTCCGGGACGCGGATCACGATCCCGTCGTCGGTGTAGATGCACTGGACCTCGACGCCGAGGCGCTGGTCGATGCGGGCCTCGATCGCCTGCGACCATGGAGCATGCACGCGCGCGCCGAACGGGGAGTGGATGCACAGGCGCCAGTCGCCGAGCTCGTCGCGGAACCGCTCGATGACGATCGTGCGGTCGTCCGGCAGGACGCCCGTCGCGGCCTTCTGCTCGTCGAGGTACGCGAGCAGGTTCCGGACCGCGAGCTCGTCGAGCCCGGCGTTGCGCAGGCGCGCCACCTTCTGGTCATCGGTCGCCGCGTTCAGCTCGCGCATCAAAGCGCCGAGCGCCCGCCCCAGCTCGATCGGCCGCCCGAGCGCGTCGCCGTGCCAGAACGGCATCTTGCCGGGCCGCCCCGGCGCCGGCGTGACGATGACGCGGTCGTGGGTGATGTCCTCGATCAACCAGCTGGACGCGCCCAGCAGGAACGTCTCGCCGGGACGGCTCTCGTAGACCATCTCCTCGTCGAGCTCGCCGACGCGCGGCCCTTTCTCGCCGGCGATGTAGACCCCGAACAACCCCCGGTCGGGGATCGTGCCCCCGGACGTCACCGCCAGACGCTGCGCGTTCGGCCGCGGGGTGAGACGGTCGGTAACGCGATCCCAGTTCACGCGCGGACGCAGCTCCGCGAACTCGTCGGACGGATAGCGACCGGACAACATGTCGAGGACCTCGTGCAGCGCGTTGGAAGGCAGCTCGTGGAAGGGGGCCGCGCGCTCGACGATCGCACGCAGCTCGTCGACGGTCAACGCATCCATTGCAACCATCGCCACGATCTGCTGGGCGAGCACGTCCAGGGGGTTGCGCGGGTAGGAGATCTCTTCGATCTCGCCGGCGAGCATCCGCTCGGTCACGACCGCGCACTCGAGAAGGTCACCGCGGAACTTCGGGAAGATCACTCCCCTGCTGATCGCGCCGACCTGGTGCCCGGCGCGTCCGATCCGCTGCAGCCCCGATGCAACCGAGTCGGGGGCTTCAACCTGCACCACGAGGTCCACTGCCCCCATGTCGATGCCGAGCTCCAGCGAGCTGGTCGCGACGACTGCAGGAAGACGACCGGCTTTCAGGTCCTCCTCTATCGAAAGGCGCTGCTCGCGGCTGACGGAACCGTGGTGCGCGCGCACGATCTCTTCCTCCGCGAGCTCGTTCAAGCGCGCGCACAGCCGCTCCGACAGACGCCGCGAGTTCGCGAAGACGATCGTCGACTTGTGCGCGCGGATCAACTCGAGGAGACGCTCCTCGACGTGGGGCCAGACACTCGTGCGCTCTTCGGCCCCCGACGCCGAACCCGCTACTTCACCGGTCGTCTCTCCGAGCGCGGCCATGTCCTCGACCGGCACGACGACCGACAGGTCAAAGCGCTTCTCGCTGGGCGGGCAGATCACGCGCACCGGGTGGACCCCGCCGAGGAATCGAGCGATCTCCTCGTGGGGTCGCACCGTCGCCGACAAGCCGATCCGCTGCGCAGGTTTCACGAGCAGGTGGTCGAGCCGTTCGAGGCTCAACGCGAGGTGCGAGCCGCGTTTCGTCCCCGCTACCGCATGGACCTCGTCGACGATGACCGTCTCGATGCATCGCAAGGCTTCGCGAGCCTGCGACGTCAACAGGAGGAACAACGACTCGGGTGTGGTGATGAGGATGTCCGGCGGGTGGGACGCGAAGCGCCTTCGTTCTTCCTGCGGCGTGTCACCGGTGCGCATCCCGACACGGATCTCGGGCGGGGCGACGTCCAGGCGCTGGGCGACCGCGCGCATGCCGTTGAGCGGCGAACGCAGGTTGCGTTCGACGTCGACCGCGAGGGCCTTCAGGGGCGAGACGTAGAGGACCCGCAGGCGCTGCTTCTCGTCTACCGGCTCCGCCCGCGCGAGGCGGTCGAGCGACCACAGGAAGGCAGCGAGGGTCTTGCCCGAGCCGGTGGGGGCGACCACGAGGGCGTTGTCACCCGACGAGATCGCATCCCACGCGCCGGCTTGGGCTGCTGTGGGGGCCTCGAAGGACGACCCGAACCACTCTCGCGTGACGGCAGAGAAGGGCTCGAGGCCGGAGATCTCGCTCATGACCTCATCATGCCCCCGCCGGCGCGGGTGCGGAGGCCTCGCGGGCCGGGAATCAACGGTCCCCCGACGGTTCGGGGGGGTCCGCTCGGAGCCGGCGCCGGGGGCCGCTCCGGTGGCGCAGGAACGCCGTCGCGAGTGCCGAATCCAACCGATATGGAAGGACTTAGGCGCTTTGCGACGGCCGGCGTCGTTCTGCTCGCCCTGCTGGTGCCGAGCAGCGCCGGCGCGGCCGCGTTCGGCCCCGACGGCGGACGAGCGCTGCGCGGGACTGCGGTCGCGGACACGGACCACTGCAACCCAACGACGCCCGCCGCCTATGCGACGACGCCGACCGGCAACGGACAGACGATCAACCTCGACGTGCTCGTCTTGGTCGACGGAACCGTCGCGCCGGCTAAGACCGAGGTCGACAACACGATCGCCGGGATCGGCCGCATCTACTCGCCGCTACGCCTGCCGCTCGTCGCGACCGCCAAGAGGTGGATCGCCGACCCCGCTACCGCGCAGCGCGTGGACGCCCCCACGCTCGTCAACGCGGCCCGAGCATCGCTCGGCGGAGCACGCCCCACGGCCTTCGACCTGGTTCACATCCTGACCACCCGGGAGCTGACTTACGGTGGCGAGCCCGTGATCGGCTACGCCGATTGCATCGGCGGGGTGCGCTATGCGGACCGCGCGTTCTCGGTCAGCACGATCCCGGTCCGGACGAGCAGCGTCGGACCGGTGAACCTGTTCGTGGACGGAACCGTCGAGACCGCGGCACACGAGATCGGGCACCTGTTGGGGGCGCGTCACCAGCATGCGAGCTGCGCCGAAGGCGCGGGTGCAGACGACGCAGCGAACCGGGATCCGTCGGCGTGCACGCTGATGATCAACTACCCGGAGCTGCAGTCGCCGAAGTTCGGCCTCCTCGAGTCGCTGGTCGTGCGCGGTTACACGGAGCGTTACGCCACTCCGTAGCGTCTTTTAGACGGTTCTCGTGACCGGCGCTTCACCGTCCAGGAACAGATAGGTCAGCTTGATCGGCGCGTCCGGTCCCACCAGTTTGTTCGCGCGCAGAGCCTCGGCGTAGAGCGCCAGCTGGTCGTTGTCCGGGTCGACCTCGAAGCGACGACCGGTCTTGAAGTCCACGATCTCGAGGCCGCCGTCATCGGTCTTGTAGACCGCGTCGATCCGCCCGCGGATCGACCGGCCGTCGCGCCGCAAAGTGAAGGGCAGCTCGATCATGGATTCGCCCGACAGCAGCGTGGCCAGCTCGCGCTCGGCGTAGCCGGACGATTCCCAGTTATCGAGCAGCCGTGCCATCACACCCGGCTCGACCACCTCGCCCGGCTCGTCCAGCTCGGCCTCGTCGGGATACGGCGAGATGCCGCGCGAACGTTCCTCGATCGAGCGGTGGACCTCGGTGCCGAGCCGGCGTGCCCTGGTGGGGCGGTCCGGGACCGGCCGCACGAGGTCCCACACGTCGAGATCGCCCTTGTCGAGGCGTATCTGTGCCGTCGCCGAGATGATGTCCGGGACTTCGACCGCGCTGGGAGCTCGGGGCGCGACCGCCGCGGCGATCACGCCGAGGTCGGAGTTGAACCCTGCGAGCATGGCCTCGGCCTCGCTGCGCTCGTCCGGCGAGAGAGCATCGAGCAGGTCGGTTACGGCGCGCTCGCCGGACACGACCGCGTCCGCCGCGCCCCCCCAGCCCTCGGGGAACAACGGGTCTTCGGCTCCGACGCGCGGCGCGGGCGGCCACGTCCGGCGATCCTCCATCGCGTCGAACAACGGGTTGACCTCGGGAAGCTCGTCGCTGCGGACGCATTCGACGAGCCCTGCCGGCTCGAGCTCGGCAAGCTCGCTCCAGAACGGTGACGGACCCTTCTCTTTGGTGTCGCGGCCGTACCACCACGACGCGGACACCGCTAGGTTCTGCTTCGCACGCGTGAGCGCGACATAGAACAACCGTCGCTCGTCCTCGAGCACGCGCTCGCGCACGGCTTTCAAGAACTCGGGCAGCTTCCCCTTGAACGATGGAAGGTGCGCCGCGTCCTCGCGGACCTCGTAGGGCAGCTCGGCGTAGCTCGTCAGCGGGTTCGAGCTGCGCGTGTTCGGGAAGATCGAGTAGACCGGTTCGCCGGTACGCCCGACGGCGGCGGCAACCGAGGGGACGAAGACGCACTCGAACTCGAGGCCCTTCGCCGCGTGGACCGTCATCAGCTTCACGGAATCCTGTTCTGCGGGTTGCGTCGCCTCGAGCGTCTCTTCCGCCACCTCGGCCGCGTCGAGATAGGCGATGAAGCTCCGCAGCGTCGCTTCGCCCTCGACCGGCGCGAACGACGCCACCTGGTCGAGGAAGTTCGAGATGTTCTGCTTCGCCGCGGGGGCCGTGCGGGAAGTAGAGGAGTCGAGCGCGTCGGCGATACCCGCTTGGCGGATCACCTCTTGGACGAGCTCGAGCAGCGGTGCGTTCGACTTCTTCCTGATAGCGCCGAGACGTTCCGCGAAGGCGCGCAGACGCTTCGTCGCTTCGGCCCCGAGGTCGGCGATCTCGTCGAGGTGTCCAAGGGCCTCGGTCAGCGAGAACCCGACGTCGCCGGGCTCCATGTCCATGGCGAGCTCGGTGTCGCCGCCCGCGAGCTTCAGGCGAAGGTCGGAGTTGCGCAGCGCCGACCAGCGCGCCAGCAGCGACAGGTCGCGGTAATGGATCCGCCACCTAGGGCCGAGCAGGATGCGCCCGAGCCAGCGATTCGCGCCGGGCTTCGTCTCCAGCGCGCGTAACCACGCCACGATCTCGGTGACCTCCGGTGTCTTCAGCAGGCCGCCGAGCCCCACCACCTCGACCGGGATCTCTTTCTCCTCGAGCGCCTGAAGGATCATGTCCATCGCCGCCTTGCGTCGCACGAGGATGGCGATGTCTTTCCAGGCCACCGGATCGCGGTCGTCTGCCAGAGTCGTTTCGTGCAGCGCGTCACACTGCTCCGCGATCCACGTCGCTTCGGCGCGCTCGTCGGAGAACAGCCCGACCTGTACACGCCCCTCGCCGTTCGCCGGGTGGGGGCGCAATGGATCACCGGGACGACGCGACGGGTCGATCGACGCGACCACGTGGTTCGCGACCTCGAGGATCTTGCGACCCGAACGGAAGTTCTCGGACAGGCTCACCGGTTCGTAGCGGGCGCCGTCCGAGCGCGGGAAGTCGTCGGGGAAACCGATCAGGTTGTACATCGTGGCGCCGCGCCACGCGAAGATCGCCTGGCGGGCGTCGCCGACCGCCGTGACCGCGCCGCCGACACCGATCAGTGCCTGCAGCATCTTGCGCTGCGCGACGTTCGTGTCCTGATACTCGTCCAGCAACACGAACGGGAACCGCTTGCGGTACGCGTCACGCACCTCAGGGTTCGCTTCGAGGACCTCGACCGCCTTCGTGACCTGGTCGCCGAAGTCGATGCGCGACGCGCGTTGTTTCGCGTTGACGTACGCGCCGACGGCGCGTACGAGCTCCTTGCGCTTGGCTGCAGTCTGCTGGATCTTCTCGTCGACGCCCTTCATCGACAGGATCCGTTGCGCGGCCGCGTCGATGTCCGACAGGCTTGCCATGTGATCGGCCACGGAGCTGGCGAGGTTCAGGGTCTGGCCGACGACGTAGGACGATCGGATCTCGAGGGCGTCGAACGGCGGGAGGTCGTCGAGGCACGACAGAACCAGCTGCCATTGCTGGGCATCACTGAGCAGCCCCGCGTCGGGCTCGATCCCGACGAGCATCCCGTGGTCGCGCACGATGCCGGCAGCGAACGCGTTGTAGGTCTGCACCGTCACGTCCTCGCCCGACTCGTCGTGCATCTCGTCGAGCGCGAGACCGACGCGTTCGCGCAGCTCGTCGGCTGCCTTGTTCGTGAACGTGAGACCGAGGACCTGACTGGGCGAGAACGGCTGGGTCTCCAGGGCCCACGCGATGCGCGCCGCCATCACTGCGGTCTTGCCCGAACCGGCCCCCGCGATGAGATGGAGCGGCTCGAGCGGATGCGAGATGGCACGCCATTGCTCGTCGGTCGGGACGAAGCCCCGTAGCGCGGCGCGCACCGCGGCCGACGAGCGCGGGGTCGCGGTCGCGCTTTCGCCCCTCACGCCGGCAGCTCCTTGCCTTCCGACCACAGCGGGCAGAGGGGCTTGAACTTGCACCACTGGCAGTCGGCTTGGGGGTCGGGGCGGAAGTCCTCCGCGAGGACGCCGTCGATCAGCACGGGTAAGCGATTCAGCACCTCGCGCGCCTCTTCGGGCTTCTGGCTGCGCTTCTGCACGTCACCGCGCGCCGGCGGCACGTTCGGATAGATCAGTTGCATCGAGGCCGGCTCGCCGAGCGTGGTGAGGTCCGGGCCGGGGGGCTTGATCGATCCCGGCGTCGTGGCGGCGAGGTAATAGATCGCGAGCTGCAGGGACTCGCGCGCCTCCTCCCACGACGCCATGCTCTTCGAAGTCTTGTAGTCGGAGATGACGACGTTCGACCCGATCTTGTCGACGCGGTCGATGCGTCCGGTGATGCGGTGCCCGTCGAGGTGGACCTTGAAGCTCGCCTCCGCGACCGCCGCCGTGCCCGGCTTCAGGTACTTGCCGTAGCGCTCGATCATCAGCTGGCCCTCGCGGAAGAACTGCCTCGCGGTCGCCTTGTTCGGGAACTGGCCGTTGATGTTGTCGAACAGCTCCTCGTAGCGGGCGTATGCCGCCTGCGGTTCGACCGGCAACGCGCCCGTCTCCAGCTCCTCGAAGACCTTGTGGATCACCGACCCGAACGCCATGTTGTGGCTGGACTCGGGATCGAGGCCGAGAACGACGCCGAGCAGGTACTGAAGCCCGCAGTTGTCGTAGGTCGAGATGCGCGAGTAGCTCGTGCGTAGCTTGTCGAGCGGCAGGTCGTCGGCGTCGTCTGCCTGTTGCTCGCGGATCGACACGGCCCCCTCGGTCCAGTCCCACCGCCACCACCATTCGCTCGGTTGCGCCGGTGAGCAGCGTGGGTCGAGCTCACAGATGCGGGCGATCGCGGCCAGCGCCGCGACGCGGGCCGGAGCAGGCGCCGAGGTGTCCGCGAGGATCTTGCGATAGCGCGCCGCAGCCTCCGCGAAGGTCAACGGCGGCATGTCGGCCGGCGCGTCGACCTCGGGGGCCGCGCCGGTCAGCTCCTCGATGAAACGGCTGGGTTCCCCCCTGCGCGTCGGGCCCGGAGAGGTCGTGACGATGCAGCGCTTGGACGCGCGCGTGACCGCGACGTAGAAGACCCTGCGGTCTTCCATCTCGTTCTTCTTCGAACGCGCCACGGGGTCGGTCTCGTCCAGGTAGTACGGGTCGAACAGGCCGGTCGCCCGGCGACCCTTGGGGATCGAACCTTCGACGACGCCGGCGACCGCGACGATCGACCACTCCTTGCCCTTGGCGCCGTGGAAGCTCACGACCTTGACCCCGCCGCCGGATCGCTCGGGCGGCAGCCACGGGTCGGAGCCGAAGTCGGCGCGGCCGATGGCTTCGAGGTACTCGGTGAAGGTGCCCGAGCCCCGGCGCCGCTCGACGAACCGGCCGAGCGCCCGGCTGAACGCGACCAACGCATCCAGGTCGCGGTTCGCCGGGTCGTCCATCCCGTTGCGAGCGCGCGCCTGCAGGTCGCGGCACAGACGCGAGCGGTCCCACACCACCCAGAAAGCTTCGTCCGCCGGAGCGTTCTTCTTCTTGACGAGCAGATCGCGTAGGTCGAGCAGCTCCGCGATGCGCGCGCGTGCGTCGTCGCCCCCCTCGAGGTCGTCCGGAGGATCTTCGACGACCTGCGTCAGGGTCACCCCGCGGTAACGGGCGTCCCGCTCCAGCTCGCGCACCGTTGCGTCCTCGAGCTCGATCAATGGCGAGCGCAGGAGCTCGACGATCTTCTCGGGCTCCGGCTCGTCGTCGAACGCGAACTTGGCGAGGTCGGCGAACGCGCGCACGATCGGCTCCCGCACCAGCGGACGGTCGGGCGCGCTGATCGAGAACGGCACCTCGAGCGAGTCCAGCGCTCGTTCGAGCGGCGGCAACATGGACCGCGGGGAGGTCAGCAGGATCGCCATCTCGTCGTACGGGATGTGATCTTGGAGGTGAGCCAGCCGCAGCTCGCGCGCGATCGACTCGACCTCGGCGGCGAGGTTCGCATAGCGCCGTACCTCGAGCGAAGTCTCTCCTTCGAAACGGTCGAAGCGGTGGTCGCGGGGGCCGTTGCGCGCGATGAGCCCCAGCGCGGCCGTTCCCACCTCGGCCCCCAGCCGGTACGAGGTGCGCAACGTCACCGAAGCGTGAGCGCCGAACTCCTTGTCGAAGTTGTCGATCCAGTCGGGCTCGGCTCCCCTGAAGGTCTCGATCGCGGAGTCCGGATCGCCCGCGAGCACGAGCGATCGCTCGTCGCGGCCGCCGAGGTCGAACCCGGCGAGGAAGTGCAGCAGCCTCTGCTGGACGAGCGCGAGCTCCTGCCCGTCATCGACCAGGATGTGCAGGAAACGCTCGTGGAGGGTGTCGCGCACGTCTTCGTGTTGTGCGATCAGCTCGGCGGCATCGGCCAGCAACGTCGGATAGTCGACCCGCGAACGCGCCCGCAGCCGTTCGCGATGTGCCTTGAAGAAACGCACGACGTCGCCCCATGCGGGTCGTGCGACCGCCAGCGCGTCGAGCTGGGGATTGTCGAGCAGGCGCTGCTCGGCGCGGATGCAAAAGTCCACGACCTCGTCGACGAAGCCGCGGTTCTTCAGCAGGTGCCGGTGATGGGGCCAGTTCGCCTCGGTCTCGTTCGCGAGCGCGTCGCGCACGTCGCCCCATTGCTCCGGACTGGTCAGGAGCACGGGCGGCTCCGGATACGCGAGCCGGTCGTAGTGACGGGTGACGAGGTGGTGGGCGAGGCCGTGCCAGGTGTAGACCGGCACCTCGATCAGAGCCTCCAGGCCCTCGTCGAACAGCAACCGGCGGGTCAAGCGGTCCTGCAGGTCCATCTTCTGGGCGCGGTTCGGGACCAGGAACAGGATGCGGTCGGGCGACGACCCGTCTTTGGTCGCGAGGTCGACGAAGCGCTCTTCGAGGACCCGGGTCTTGCCGGTTCCGGGACCGCCGAGCACCGTCAGGGGGCCGCGCTCGTGGGCGAGGACCTCCTGCTGGTCCCGGTCGAGCGTGATCGTCGTCGTCATGGGCTGGTCCTCATCGGTATGCGTTTCAACCTAGCGGAGGCCTGTGACAGGTTCCCCGGAGTCGCGAAGAAAACGTCGGACCGGTTAGTTCCTGCTGCCGTGGGCATCAATTCGTCGTGGGACTCAGAGAAGAGCTCGGGATCGAGATCACCGACAAGGGTGACGGCACCGCGCTGCTGCGGATGGACGCCGGCGATGCCCACCTCAACGACGGCGGCATCGTCCACGGAGGAGCGCTCGCAACGCTTGCCGACTGCGCCATGGGCTCCGCGGTGGCCTCGACATTGCCCGAGGAGCAGCTCTTCGTGACCGTCGAAGCGAAGATCAACTTCCTCGAGGCGGCGGAGGAGGGCACGCTCGTGGCGACCGCGAAGGTTCGGCGGACCGGCAAGTCGAACACAGTTGCGGAGGCAGAGCTCGTTCAGGAAGCGACCGGCGAGCACGTCGCCTTCGCGACCGGGACGTTCACGATCCTGGACTGAGGCGATAGTGACGGGGCCATCTGGGTACGTTCTAGATGACCCGGTTGGACGTCGACCGCAAGGAGGTTGTCGGGATGCTGTCATCAAAGAGCAAGCAAAGCGACGGCGGGGGTCCGGTCCGGAGGTTCATCGTCTTCGGCGGGACCGGCGCCGCTCTCGCCTATCTCTTCGACCCGCAGATGGGGCGTACTAGGCGGGCAAAGCTGCAGGATCAAGCGTCCGCCGTGTTCCGGCGAGCCAAGCGTGAGGCGGACCGGAAGGCCGAATACGCCCGCGGACAGGCAGAGGGGCTGCGTCACATCGCGTCGTCCGACTCGCCGCCGCCGAACGACGAGACGTTGACGGCGAAGGTCGAGAGCGAAGTCCTCAGTCGCTGGAACTACCCGAAGGGGTCGATCAACGTCAACACGGTCGATGGAGTCGTCGAGCTGCGCGGCACCTGCGAGAGCCAGGAGCAGATCAGCGACCTCGAGGCGGACGTTCGCAAGGTCACCGGGGTCGTCGACGTGAGGAACTTCCTCCACCTGCCCGACACGCCCGCCCCGAACACGGAAGAGGCGCGGGAGTCCAACGAGGGCTGGAGGGAGGGTTAGCCGTGCGGACCCACGCTGTGCGACTGCTGCTGGCCGGTGCGCTCGCGCTCGGTAGTCCCGTAGTGCTCGCGTCGTGCGACCAAGAGGACATGCGCGATGTCGAGGAGGGCGTGAACGACGTCGAGGAAGGGGTCGAGAAGGGCGCGAAGGAGGTCGAAGAGGAGGTCGACGACCTCGACTCCGACGGTAAAGACGACTAGGGGTGGCCGACGACGACAAGATGAAGGTCGCGGAGGTTCGCGACCTTCTCAATCAGGCGATCCCGCTGCAGTTCCGGTCCGCAGCGATGTTCACGTGGGCCGCAGGTGCGGTGACCGGCCACGAGTTCCAGGCGGTGGGGCGCCAGCTCGAGGAATACGGGCGGCTCGAGCTCGAGGACGCGCGCAGGCTGATCGAGAAGCTGGTCGCGCTGGGCGGCCATCCCGTCACGAAGGTCGCGCCGTTCGAGCCGATCTCGTTCGACAAGAGCGGCATCCGCACGCTGATGGATCACGAGGAAGAGGCGCTCGAAGCGCTACACGCGGTGATCCCCGAGACCGGTCAGGAAGCGCGCTCGGAGGCGCTGGAACACCTGATGGAGCACATGCTCATGCGCAAGCAGGAGCAGGTGGACTTCCTGGAACGGGTTCGGCGCGGCTTCTAGCGCTGCGGTTGTAGCGACTTCACCTGGCCCGTCCACTCGCTGCGGTACTCCCCCGGTCCCGTCGTCACTCGCGTGTCCTGGTACTGCTTCACGACGAGGTTGTACTCGGGCGAGACCCACGACCGAACGGTCGCGGTGCCTGCAACCTCGCCGCGCATGGTCATGCGGACCTCCGTCGCCCACACCTCTACCTCTTGGCCGCCGATCACCAGCGTCGTGTGATCGAAGGTCCGCGCCTGGTACTCGCCGGAGGTCTTGCCGCGCCACGAGCCCTCCCAGGTCTGTCCGAGCTTGAACGGTACGAGCCCCACGAACATCGGCGGGTTGAACACGATCGTCTTGTCGACGGTGACAGGCCCCATGACGACGCGGTTGCGGTTGCTGGTCACCGACACGCCCTTGTCGGCGAACTGGAGGTTGAGCCATGTCTCCTTCTGCTCCGAGAACACGTGGTGCTCGATCCATCGATTCTGTCCCTGCCACGTCACGACGCGATGCGATTCCTCGGGCAGCGTTCGGTTCGTCCCCGGAGCCTTCTCGTATCCGTCGACCGCCCACGTGTAAACACCTTCCTCGGGCCGCCCGGGGCGCCGCGCCTCTCGCGTCTCCGAGTTGGCCGCGGGCTGGTTCCCCCGGGCCGCGGGTCGGTTGGCGGCCGTCGGTCGCTGCCTCTGTGACACGGGCGCGGCAACGGCAGCGCTGCCGCGGTGGCGATTTGCGTTCGACGCCCGTTGCCGTTTGCGCGGCTCGTTCTTCGCACGGCCCTTGTCGCCGCTTCGCTGCTGTGTGTCAGCGCCGGATCCCTCGCTCGCGGCGGCTTCCGCGTCGGCCCGGTACTGCGCGAGGACCGTCTCGCTCGCGACCGGGGTCGAGGCGCCCATCCACCTAAGCACGCCACCGACGCCGAGGCCGAGTGACATGACCAGGCCCGCGGCGACTAATGCCTTCAGGTGCGACTTGCGCTCGCGGCTGACGCTCTCGATCGAGCCACCGGGCGGCGCGGCCCAGATATCTCTCATGCCCGCCTCCTTCGATCACCTGCCGGACGACCGTCCAATGTGATATGTCTATCTGGATGGAGAGTAGACCTGCCCGCAGGAACCTGTCAAACGCCGCGGCCCCCAAACTGAACCCCACCGCGGCGTCGCTCCTCGGCTTCTTGCTGGAGGGGCCCCTGACGGGGTGGGACATCGTCGCCGTGGTCGAGGCGTCGATCGGCTATTTCTGGAACCTCACCCGGAGCCAGGTGTACCGGGAGCTGCGCTCGCTCGCCGACGCCGGGTACGTCGAGGAGGGCGAGGCCGGGCCACGGGATCGGCGCCCGTACACGATCACGGAAACCGGTCGCGAGGCGTTCATGGAGTGGCTGCGGCTCGATCCCGGCGATGACCTCATCCGCATGCAGGGCCTGTTGAAGTTCTTCTTCGCCGACAACCTCGACGAATCCATAGTCAGGCGCTGGGTGATGGTGCAGCGATCGCAGGTCGAGAAACGTCTCGCCTACTTCCGCGAGCTCCTGGCGCATATCCAGGACGAGCCCACGCCGTTCCAGATCCACACGTTGCGTTTCGGCATCGCGCACGAGGAGGCCGCGCTCGAGTGGCTCGACTCGTTTCCCTGGTCGGACGCTCCGCGCGCTTAGGCGCGGCGGCGAGGCCTTCTGCCGGACCGCCGCGCGCCATCGCGTGTGGCGACGCCGTTCCCAGTTGAAGTGCGTGAGCGGCTCCGATCGCCGTTCCCGGACCGGTTCCCCGCCTGACGCGCGCGTCCCGCTGCCGGCGCGTGCGCTGCGGCCATAACCAAGCCGTCGGATTCGAACTCGCTCGTGAGCTTGAGCGCCCGCGCTATCGCGCCGACATCCTTGCGGTTCGCAGGGGCAACGAAGGTCACCCCGGCCCCCAGGCGTCCGGCCCGGGCCGTACGGCCCACACGATGGACATAGTCGGTGTGGTCGTGCGGAGGGTCGAAGTTGATGACGTGGCTGATGTCGTCGACGTCGAGACCACGAGCCGCGACGTCGGTCGCGACCAGCACGTCCACGTGGCCGTCGGTGAAGCGGTCGAGCGCGCGCTGGCGCTGGTTCTGGCTCTTGTTGCCGTGGATCGCGAGGCTGTCGATCCCCCGCGCCCGCAGCTTCTTGCACAGGCGGTCGGCGCCGTGTTTCGTGCGGACGAAGACGAGCGCGAGATCGCGCTCCTCGCCAAGGACTCGTACCAGCGCGTCGATCTTGCCCTCGTCGCTGACCGGCAGGAACCGGTGGCTGGCGGCCGCGATCGCGGGCTTGTCCTCCACGACCTCGTGGCGAACCGGGTCGTGCGTGTAGTTGCGCGCCAGCTGCCCAACGCGGCCGTCGAGCGTGGCCGAGAAGAACATCGTCTGCCGGCGTCCCTTCAGCCGAGCGACGATCTTGTCGACCTGCGGTTGGAAGCCCATGTCGAGCATCCGGTCGGCCTCGTCGAGGACGAGGATCGAGATGTGGTCGAGCGAGATCATGCGCCGCTCGAGCAGGTCCTGAAGGCGGCCGGGCGTCGCCACGATCACGTGCGCCCGCGCGGCCCTCTTGGCCTGCGCGTCGAGACCGACACCGCCGTAGACGGTCGCGACCTTGAGGTTGCGGACCAGCGCGATGTCGGACAGCTCCACGGCCACCTGCACCGCGAGCTCACGCGTCGGCACCATGACGAGCGCCGCGGGGCGCTTCATGGAAGCGTCGAGGCGCTCGACGATGGGGATCCCGAACCCGAGCGTTTTGCCTGAACCCGTGCGTGATTTGGCCAGGATGTCCCGGCCTGCCAGACCGTCGCCCAAGACGAGGTTCTGGATCTTGAAGGGCGCCTCTATGCCACGCCGCGCAAGTGCTTGCACGACGGGCGCGGAGACGCCCAGTTCTGTGAATGTAGACAACGTTCACTCCTTGCTATCGGTAGGACCGCTACCGGGAAACGGGAGACTCGACCATCCCGTGCATCCGATGAAGGAGGAACCAGGGAGAACCGACTCTCGCAGGCGGCACCTTGCCTAACCTGCGCTTGTTGCTCAATACGCTACAACAGGCACCATACCTGCTTATTCCCTCCGATCGCGCAGGGGGTCAGCGCCAGCTAACCTTTAGGGGCTCTGCGCAAGATCGAGGCCGCACGACGTCTGGGAGGAACTAAGTTGTCGCCGCGCTGGGGGGTCCTGCTCGCCGTCGCGCTCGTCGCGGGGCTGATCGGGGCTCCGATTCCTCGAGAAGCGGCCGCTCAGCCGAGCGCTCGCTGCAACCATCGCTCGTGGATCGCGGGCTCCGTCGACCTGTGCGGCGGCGTCCTTATCTATAGGGACTACGTCTACGACGACTACGGAGCCGACGAGGGCCGGCCCGGGGCCCAGAGCACCGCCCCCCTTTCGAACCCCGCCGGCGACAAGCGCTACGCCGAGGACGTCAACTCCGCCGACCTCGTCGACCTCTCGTTGCGAGTGGTTGGGGACCGTTTACACGTGACCTTCGAGCTGAATGCGCTCTACAACCCCGCCTCCACGGTCGCCGCGCTCGCGATCGACACCGACAACGACCGCTCCACCGGCGGAGGTGAATGGCGCGACCTCGCCGTCCGCAGCGAGGGGTGGGACGTGCTCGAGACGTTCGACGTCGGAGATCCGGCGACGAACGTGATCAAAGGACACATCCCGCTGCCGCCCGGCGATAGGTGGCGCCTGCAAGCGCTGACCGCGATCAAAGCCGGGCCGGTCATGAACGTCGCCTTCCGCGGGACGAACGAGGAGACGACGGTCGGGACGTGGTGGGAGGACAAGCAAGCTGCCGCGCTGCGAGAGGGAGACATCTCGCAGTTCGGCCACGTGGTCGATGTCGCCGACATGACCGCGGGCGTCACGCGACCCGCCCAGGAGACACCGGGTCTACACGAACGGGTCTACACCTCGCGCTACACCATGAAGCCGGGTGAAGGGATGAGCTACGAAGGACGCTTCGGTCGCCACGGTGACACCGGCCGGACATGCGAGCAGGAGTTCCACTTCTTCGGTCGCTATCAGCCTTACGGCATCTACATCCCGGACAACGCCGGGCCGCACGGGATGCAGTTGGCGATGCATGGGTGCAGCGCGAACCACGCGAGCCTGATCGATCAACCGGGGATGCAGCAACGGCTCGGCGAAGAGGTCAACCGCATCATCGTTAATCCGCTCGGGCGCGGCCCCTACGGTTACTACTCGGACATCTCCGAGCGCGACGTGCTCGACGTCATGCGCGACGTGCACCGCAACTACGACGTCGACCGCGACCAGGTCTTCGCCGGTGGCTATTCGATGGGTGGCTACGGCGCCTACCGCATGGCGATGCTCTACCCGCACCGGTTCGCGGGGCTCATCAGCTGGGTGGGCTTCACCGGCGACTGCCTCAACGGCCCGGCCCAACAGCGGAACTCGTGTCCGTCCGGCGCGATCGGCAACGTGATCAACTACGTGCCGAACCTGCGCCACGTCCCGTCGGCCATGCTGTACATGGGCCAGGACGAGCTCGTGCACATGTCGAGCTGGCACGAGATGAACGCGCGCTTCCTAAGAGAAGGCGGCCCGTATGCCTTCTATAAGCATCCCGCCGGCGACCACTTCACCCTCGCCCTCGCCGACGACTGGTCGAAGGAAGCGCGTTATACGGCGGGTCGTACGCGCGTGCGCAACCCGGGTCGGGTCCGCTTCCGCACCCGTTCGTTCCTCGGTAACGAGCGCTACAACATCGCGCACGATCGCGCCTATTGGATCTCGAAGATCGAAGGGCGCAGGAAGACCTTCATCGACATCAACGCGCGCTCGCGGGGATGCGGATGGGACCCACCGCGGACGCGCATCGTGACACGCGAAGGTCCCGACCCCGTTCCGTGGGTAGCCGAGATCCGGAAGATCGTCGGGCATAAGGACGCTCGGAGACGAGCGAAGCTGAGGATGAAGCTCGACAACGTCCGCCAGCTGCGGATCGACACCAAGCGGGCATGTCTCGCCGACAAGCGGATCGACTACTGGATCCAGACCGACGGCCCGGTGACGATCCGCTTCAGCGACGGCCGGCGCCTGCGCTTCGACAGCTTCGGTCGCTACAGCGGCGCCCTGAAGCGGAGGTAAGAGGGAAGAGTCCACCGACCGGGGTGGTTGGAAAGAAGACACTGTTCGTCGCCCGCGACTCCCCGAGGAAGATGCATGGCATCCAAGACCCCAGACCTGTCGTGGCAGCCGTCATTGTTCGGCGCCGACGCGCCCGCCTTCGACGCCAGCTTCGCGCGCCTCGAGCGCATCCAGCTCGATCCGACCGCGTGGGTCGAATACGCGCCGGGATGGCTGGAGGGGTCGGACCTCGTCTTCGAGGAGATCCTCGAGAAGCGCAACTGGGGCCAGCGGTCGCGCAAGATGTACGACCAGAAGGTCGTCGAGCCGCGGCTCACGGCCCCGTGGAACCTTCGCTCGGGAGAGCCGCTCGAGCCCCCGATCCTCGAAGCCATACGTGTCGCCCTCTCCGACCGTTACGGCATCGTGTTCGACTCGGTCGGATTCAACCTCTACCGGGACGGCCGCGACTCCGTCGCATGGCACGGTGACCGCATCAAGAAAGAGATCGAGGACCCGATCGTGGTCCTGGTGTCACTTGGGTTCCCTCGCAAGTTCCTCCTTCGACCCGTTGAAGGGGGCCGCTCCAAGGCGTTCATGCTCGGCGCCGGCGACCTGCTCGTCACGGGCGGCAAGACGCAGAGGACGTGGCAACACAGCGTTCCGAAGGTCGCCCAGGCCGGGCCGCGCATCAGCCTCGCCTACCGCCACGGGATGGACCCGAACGCTTACAAGCACAAGCAGCTGGTCGAGCGCGACGAGTCGTAGCGCTCTAGGCTTAGCCGCATGTGCAGAAGCATCAAGACCCTGAGGACCGAGTCCGACGTCACCGACGAGGACGTGGCGGCCGCCGCGCTGCAATACGTGCGCAAGATCTCCGGCTACCGCAAGCCTTCGAAGATGAACGAGGCCGCGTTCGACCAAGCCGTCGAGGAGATAGCCGAGGCGACGAACAGACTGCTCGACCGGCTGGTCACGAGGGCTGCGAGCTAACCGAAAGCCCGCGGCCCCCGCAACCCCTCTAGATCGTCGGTGACCTCGGCGCGCCGGTGTTGCGCTGCTGCATCGCCATGCCCGAAACCGCGGCGAAGATCCCGAAGATGATGAACGGGATCAGCCCGATGAACGCGAACACGTCCACGAGGGTGAACGGCGCGAGGAAGCTGATGTAGGACGCGACACCGCCGATGAAGAGCATCGTGGACCACCAGGCGGGGAACCCGCCCGTCTGTTGCAGCGAGATGGCGGTAGCGATCAGGTAGAGACCGAAGGTCAGTGCGACCGCCGCTGCAAGCGCGTTGTAGAGGTCGAACAGCGCACCGCCGACGGCGGGGGTGCCTTGGAACTCGTCTTTGGCCCCCAAGGTGAGCGCAAGCGCCGCACCACCCTGCACCGCTACGACCGCACCGGTCACGATGAAGGTGACGAGCGCAACCCTCGGCCACGACTCGGCCCCCGCCGTAGCGCGGTCGCGCAGGACCGAATAGAGCCCGAGGAACCACAACGGCGCAGTGATCAGGATCAGCAAGTTGACGATGCCGGTGATCTTGTGGAGGCCTTCGTTGTCCTGGAAGTACTTCATGACCTTCGGGGAAGCCTCGTCGAGAGCAGGAGGCGCCCCGCTCGAGAAGGTCAAGATGATCGATAGTGCGACCAGTACCGCGGTGACCAGTCCGAAGGTCCCCGCGACCCTGCCGTAGTCGTTCAGGAATCCGGTGCGCGTAGCTGTCGTTACCATCGCCCCTCCTTCGCTATGACCCCGTCGTCGCCGAAATCTTATAGCGGAGCAAGCAAGTCGCCCAGGGGCCGCGTCCGGTTCTTGCCGGACGCGTAGTGACGTAGCCGCTCTTGGCCCTGCGGCGAGAGCATCTCGATCGCGTCGTGGAACACCCCGCCGCGCGACGCCCTCAAGGCGAGGTCGCCTGAGCTTCCCGGCGGAGGCAGATTCGTCGTCAGGAAGACGAGCGGGGACGCGGCCACGTTCGACGACGCGATCACCGCCGCCTTCCCGAGCGCCTTCCACAAGGTGTCGGTCCGGCGCAGGCCCGGCCGCGCACTCGTGAACGCACCGGAGACGTCGAAGAACCAGCGGTGTCCCTTGGCATCGCTCGCGACGAAGTTGATCTCGACGCCGTTGCGGAGCCGGTAGTCGTCGACGATATCGGTGAAGCCGCAGTCCTCCAGCACCGCGCGCGCGATCTCTTTCGCTCGCCGCCCCTCTCTGACGGCGCGCGACTGTGAGTCCTCGCCCGGTTCGGCCGGACCCGGCCGCGCGGGCAACACGACGCGGGCTCGCTGGTCTCCCGGCGCCGCGCGGCGCGCCAGCTCGGCGCGGACCCGCTCGCGTGCAACCGCGACGTAGCGCTCCTCGGTGTCGTAGCCGACGAAGCTACGCTCCGAACGAGTAGCTGCCACCGCGGTCGACCCCGACCCGATGAACGGATCCAGCACCACGTCGCCGCGATAGGTGTAGAGCTCGATCAGCCGCAAGGGCAGCTCGACGGGGAACGGCGCGGGATGGTTGACGCGCGTGGCGCTCTCCGGCGGCAGCTCCCACACGTCGGTCGTCGCGTCCATGAAATCGTCTTTGAAGATCGAGACCTCGGACGGAAGCCCTTGCTTCGCGCGCTGGAGGCGCGACAGCGCGCGGTCGAAGCGGCCTTTGCTGGCCACGACGACTCGCTCGGTGAGGTCGCGCAACACCGGGTTCGCCGCGCTCTGGAACGAGCCCCACGCCGTCGAGCCACTCGCTCCTTGGCCTTTGACCCACACGATCTCACCGCGCAGCAACAGCTTGAGGTCGTCCTGCAGGATCGTGATCACGTCCGCGGCCAGGCTCCGGTACGGGCGCCGGCCCAGGTTCGCCACGTTGACCGCGATGCGGCCGCCGGGCTCGAGCTTGCGCACGCACTCGGCGAAGACCTCGGTCAGCATCGCCAGGTAATCGCGGTAGCTGGCGGGGATGTGCCCCTCGCCCAGCGCGGTCTCGTAGTCCTTGCCCGCGAAATAAGGCGGTGACGTGACCACCAGCGCGACGGACGAATCGAGCACCTCGGGCATGTGACGGGCGTCGCCGACGTGGATCCGGTCGAGAGCATCCGGCGGGTTCACCGCGATCACCTCGTCGTTGGAGATGTGCGGGGCGGTGAAGCGGTCGTAGAAAGCCGTCGAGTCGTGGCTCTCCCGGCGTCCGACGCCGAAAGAGGAGGTCGATGTCGGCTTGCGCCGGGGGGCCGGATCGCTGTCGCTCATCGAGCCCATCCTAGGTTCCGGGCCTCGGGACGTCCCGGGTCCGCCTGGTCGCGGGTCCGCCGTCGTGTCGCAGGGGGCGCATAGGGTCGGGGGGATGACACCCGAGGCGATCTTCGAGGGGCTGAACCCCGAGCAACGGCGCGGGGTCGAGGCCGTGGCCGGGCCCGTGTGCATCCTCGCGGGGGCCGGGTCGGGCAAGACGACAACGATCACCAGGCGGATCGCGAACCAGGTGGCGACGGGGGCCTTCGACGTCAACTCGATCCTGGCGCTGACGTTCACCGACCGCGCCGCGGGCGAGATGCGCTCCCGCCTCGAGGTCCTAGGCATCCCCAACGTGCGCGCGCGGACCTTCCATTCCGCGGCCCTCGCGCAACTGCGCCACTTCTCGCGCGAAGAGCTCGGACAGATCCTGCCGTCGAAGGTCGTGCCGTTGCGCCAGATCGCGAACACGCTGCCGAAGCCGTACCGGTTCCGCCCGGCCGCTGATCTCGCGACCGAGGTCGAGTGGGCGAAGAACCGCCGCATCACGCCGGACGCGTATCGGGACTCGCTGGGTGACCACGAGCCACCGATCCCCGAAGACCTGATGGCGCGGGTGTTCTCCCGTTACGAAGACGGCAAGCGTCAACGCAACCTGATGGATTTCGAGGACCTGCTCGAGCTGACGATCCGGCTGTTCGATACCGAACCGTGGGTGCAAGAGGAGTTCTCCGCCCGCTACCGCGCCTTCACCGTCGACGAGTACCAGGACGTGAACCTGCTGCAGGAGACGCTGTTGCGGGCGTGGGTGGGCGAGGGCGACAACCTCTGCGTCGTCGGCGACGACTATCAGTCGATCTACGGCTTCACGGGAGCATCGGCCGAATACCTGCTCGACATGCCGCAACGCTTCGCCGGAACGAAGGTCATCCGGCTCGAGACCAACTACCGGTCGACGCCCCAGGTGCTCGCGCTCGCGAACCGGTTGGTCCCGAACCTCGGGGGGGCCGAGAAGGTCCTGGTCGCGGCGCTGCCCGCAGGGCCCGAGCCGTCACTACGCCAGTTCTCGACCCCCGCGGGCGAGCTGCAGTCGATCGTGACAAAGATCGCCGAGCTACACACCTCCGGCGTCGCGTACGAACAGATGGCGATCCTCTATCGGGTGAACTTCCGCTCCGAGGACTACGAAGAGGTGCTCGCCGCCGAGGCGATCCCCTACCAGGTCGCCGACGGCGCGTTCCTCACCCGTGCGACGGGGCGGCAGATGCTCAGCGCACTCAAGCGTTCGAAGACGAGCGACGTCGCCGCCGAGGTGCGGAAGATCGCGGTGCGGGCAGGGTACGTGACCGACCCGGGCGACGACCTCGGCGAGCAGGAGATCACGCGCCAGAACGACCTCGCGCGCTTCGTCGCGCTGGCCGAAGAGTTCGACGACGGTGAGCGGACCGCGGCCGACTTCGTCGCCGATATCGAGCAGCGCTTCGGCGGTGGTGGTCAGGGCCGCGGCGTGAACCTTCTGACGCTGCACCGGGCGAAAGGACTCGAGTTCGACGCCGTCTTCCTCCCGCGTGTCGAAGAGCACGAGCTCCCGTTCCGTCGCTCCCGCACCGAAGCCGCGATCGCGGAAGAACGCCGCTTGTTCTACGTGGGCCTCACCCGTGCCAAGACCCACCTTGCGGTGAGCTGGGTGCAGGACGGCAAACGCAAGGCGAGCAAGTTCATCCGCGAGCTCCAGGGCGACAAGCCGCTGCGCACCGGCAAGTCCGGCCTCGCCGCCCGCATACCCGAGCGGGACGCGATCCCCGCCGAGGTCGGGCTCTTCGTCGAGCTCACCGGCGGATTCTGCGGCACCGTCATCGAGGTCGACGCGCACGAGGCGACGATCGAGCTCGAGGGCGGCACGCAGATCGGCGTCGCCTTCGGGGAACCCGTGACGTCGTTGGGCAAGACGTTGCCACTCGCGCCACCGGCGACGGAGTCGGACCGCCTTGTGAAGGCGCTGAAGGCGTGGCGGCTACAGCGCGCCAAGACCGACGAGGTCCCCGCGTACGTCGTCTTCCACGACTCCACCCTGCAGGAGATCGCCGCGACGCGGCCACGCGATCTCGACGAGCTCGGTGCCATCAGCGGGATCGGACCGTCGAAGCTCGACCGCTATGGCACCGAGGTGCTCGCGCTACTCAAAGACGACCTCGTCAGCAACTGATGTCGGCACAGGCGCCGGTGGCCACGCGCCTCAGCGCGTTCTCGGCCCGCGACTGGCTGCTGCTCGCGACGGCGGCGCTGATGTGGGGATCGTCGTTCGTGTGGATGGAGGTGGCGCTCGAACACCTCGCGCCCGGCTTCATCGCGTTCGTGCGCATCCTGTTCGGGATCGCGACCCTCGCACTGTTCCCGCAGGCACGCAGGAAGGTGGAGCGCGGCGACGCGTCGAAGGTGGTCGCGCTGGGATTCCTGTGGATGGGGATCCCGTTCCTGTTGTTTCCGATCGCACAGCAATGGATCGACTCGTCGCTCGCGGGGATGATCAACGGCGGTGTCCCGATCTTCGCTGCCGCCACCGCGGCGCTGATGATGCGGCGCACGCCGCCGCCGATGACTCTGGTCGGGATCGGCGTCGGCTTCGTCGGGACCGTTGCGATCGGTTTGCCTGCGGTACGGGACGCGGAGGCAACGCGGCTCGGAGTCGCCCTGGTGTTGCTCGCGACGCTGATGTACGGCATCTCGTTGAACATCGCGGCCCCCTTGCAACGCAAGTACGGCGCGCTGCCGGTGCTGCTGCGGGTCCAGCTCGTCGCCGCGGGCGTGACGCTGGTGCCGGGCATCGTCGGACTCGCCGGCTCCGACATGGACCTCCTGAGCCTCGCCGCGGTCGTGCCCCTGGGATGTTTCGGCAGCGCGCTCGCGTTCGTGGCGATGACGACACTCGTGGGTCGTGTGGGGGCCGCGCGCGGGTCGGTGACGATCTACTTCGTACCCATAGTCGCCATCACGATGGGGGTCGTGTTCCGCAACGAGAGCGTCGCTCTCCTGTCTCTGCTCGGCACCGCCTTGGTGCTGCTGGGCGCGTTCCTCACGAGCCGCAGCCAGACGATCCGCGGTGGAGGGAACGGCCAGGACTAGTCACTGTGGACTAGCCGCGGGCTTCAGAAAACGACGCAACGTGACGAAAAGTAGATAGAGCAACTACGAGCGAAAGGCTCAGCCAGCTCGTGAGTGATGGTGGACGTGGCAGACGCGATCGCGTACTCGTCGTCGACGACGACGATGAGATCCGCCGCCTCGTCGGGCTCTGCCTCGAGGCTGCCGGCTTCGATGTCATCGAGGCTTACGACGGTGACGAAGCCCTGGATGCGGTCGTCAACGAAGCTCCCGACGTCGTCGTTCTCGACGTCATGATGCCGCGCCTCGATGGCATGGAGGTGTGCCGCCGGATACGGGCGAATCTCGAGACGAGAGCGATCAGTGTCGTCCTTCTCAGCGCTCGGACGAGCTCTACCGACAAGATGGCCGGCTTCCGCGCCGGCGCGGACGACTACATGACCAAACCGTTCGACCCCGAAGAGCTCGTCGAACGCGTCAAGGCGACCCTTGGGCGCAGCCGTCAGATGACGTCGTTGAATCCGCTGACCGGCCTGCCGGGCAACCTCGACATCGAGCAGAAGCTCGTAGAAGCCATAGAGGGCGGCTCCAACTTCGCCTTGATGCACGTGGACATAGACAATTTCAAAGCTTTCAACGACTACTACGGTGTTCTACGCGGCGACCAGGCGATCAAATTGTTGTCGCGTTGCATCTTCCAGGCCTTCGACGAGAGCGAGACCCAGGACTCCTTCGTCGGGCACGTCGGGGGCGACGACTTCGTGGTCATCGTCGAGGCCGACGGCGCGGCCCTCATCGCGCAGCGCATCATCGATCTGTGGGATCGGTGGGTGCCCACCCTCTACGAGATCGAGGACGCGGAGCGGGGCTACATCAAGATCGCAGACCGCCAGAAACGCACCCACAAGTTCCCCGCCATGACCTTGTCGATAGGCATCGCCACGAACCTGTTGACGGCATTCGATAGCCATATCCATGCCGCGGATGTCGCCTCGGAGATGAAACATGTCGCGAAGCGGGACCCGCAATCGTCGTTCGCGGTCGACCGCCGGGGCTCGGGAGCCGACAGATCGCGCCCTCCCGACCCGCGCACCGTCCTGATCGTCGACGACGACCCCGACACCCGTGAGGTGCTTCGCTTGCACTGCGAGTTCCTCGGGTTCCACGTCGTGGGGGAAGCGGCGAACGGTCTCGAGGCGATCGAGCTGGCCGAGCAACATCAGCCGTCCTTCGTGATCCTCGACCAGCGCATGCCGATGCTGGAGGGGCCCGAGACGGCGGCTCGACTCCGCCTCGTCGTGCCGGACGTGACCATCATCGCGTTCACCGCGTTCGCCCACGAGAAGCCACCGTGGGCCGACGAGTTCCTCGGCAAGAACGACGTCGCCGAGCTGACGCCGTTCTTGGACAAGGTCCTCGGCCGCGAGGATGCCTCGACCTCCCAGGCCCCCGAGGGCTAACCGCTCGCGAGATCCCGACGCGCCCACGCCGGTGGGCAGGGAAAGCCGCCTTCCTTCCGGCAACGTGCTGGTCGGGGAGATGAGGGGCGGTTTGTTCATCGTGCGCCCCGAGGCGTCTGTCTACAAGAGCCTCGGGGTCAAGCGCTAGCCACTCTCCTATGCGCGCAGCAAACAGATATCCGCGCGGCCCCCGGCCACGATCGTGTTCGCATGGTCGACCGTCGTGATGTCTCCGGTAGCGATCGTCGCGATCCGCGCCTCGTTGTGTATGCGATCGGCGTAATGGGTGAGGTAGTAGGGATCGAAGCGCGGGCTGTAGGTCGCCGTCGTCTGCCCCGCCAGGACCCGAATCACGTCGCAGCCCTGCTGCTTCAATAGCTCTGCAGATCTCACGGCGTCGGCGAGGGTCGTGCCGCCGCGGGCCCAGTCGCTCACGTTGAGCGCGACGGCCAGTGGCCGCTCGGCTGGCCATGCGGCGCGCACCGCGTCGAGCACCTCGAGTGGGAAGCGCATCCGGGCATCGATCGGGCCGCTGTAGTCGTCGGTCCGGAGATTCGTGAGCGGAGAGATGAAGCTACCGAGCAGGTAGCCGTGGCCCATGTGCAGCTCGACCATGTCAAAGCCCACGGCCGCGGCGTGAGCCGTGGCGGCTACGAAGTCCTCGGTCACGTCGTCCATGTGGCGGCGGCCCGTCTCGTAAGGGACCTGGCTGCGCGCGGTGTAGCCGACCGGAGATGCGGCCAGCAGGCCCCATACCTCGGCCTCGTCGAGGGGCACGTCAACCATCCGGTCGCGCGGTCTCGTCGCGCCGCGAGCTCCCGAGTGACCGAGGGTGACCACGGTTGCGGCCCCTGAAACCACGCGCAGAGACCGGATCGCCCCCGCCCAGGGGACCGCGTCTTCGGGTGTTACGAGCTTCGGGGTTTCGAGGGTGATGCGGCCGTGCTCGGAGACCGCCACGAACCCGCTGAACACGAGCCCGGCCCCCGACCTCGCGGCGGCGACAATGCCGTCGGGATCACGGGCGCGGACCGCGACTCGGTTCGGGATCTCTCGCTCGCCGAGTCGCAGCGGGGTGAACGTCGGGGGGGCCGCGATCGCGGGCGTGTCGGTTCCCGCCGCCCGCGCGGTGAACCAGCGGTCGACCGCGGCGACGAAGTGGCGGTCCCTGAGGCGCAGGTCGTCGTAGTCGATCCGTCCGCTGCGCGACAGCAGGTGGAAGGCGAACTGCAATGGCTCCATGTGCTGGTAGAGGCGGGTGTTCTCAAAGTAGGTCTGGCTCTGGCGCGCCGCCTCCTGGAAGCGCTCGACCCGAGGCTTGCGCTCGAGCTGGTATTCGCCCAAGGCCTCCGCCACACTCGCTTTGGTCTGCAGAGCATCGACGAGCGCGATCGCATCCTCCATCGCGAGCTTGGTACCGGAGCCGATCGAGAAATGCGCGGTGTGGGCCGCGTCGCCGATCAGCACGAGGTTGTCGGTATGCCACCGCTTGTTCCTCAAGGTCTCGAAGCGAATCCACTTCGATCGGTTCGAGCGCAGAGCGTGCCCCCGCAGCTCCTTAGCGAACAGCGCTTCGCAGTAGGCGATGCTCTCGGCCTCCGAAGCCGAGTCCAGGCCGGCGTTGTGCCATGAGACCAGGTCACACTCCACGATGAACGTGCTCATGTGGCCATCGAACGGATAGGCGTGGGCCTGGAAGAAACCGTGCTCGTTGGCCCGGAAGGCGAACGTGAAGGAATCGAAGGTGCGCTCCGTGCCGAACCAGATGTAGCGCGAGCTTCCCGACGAGATCCGGGGGCCGAACGCCGCGGCGTTTCCTTCACGCAGAGCGCTGCGGACCCCATCGGCCGCGACGATCAGGTCGCCTTCGATTTCTCCCGGAGAGACCTCGCGTTCGTGCTCGATCGTTACGCCGAGCTCCTCGCAGCGCGCGTGCAGGAGACCCAGCAAAGTCTTGCGGGAGATGCCCGAGAACACCTGGCCCCCGCAACGCAGCACCTCGTCGCGGTAGCACACGTCAATCGAGTCCCAGATGATGAAGCTGTCGGTTATCTGCGTGTAGGTCTTGTAGTCGGCCTCGCGGAACGAGCTCAACGTGCGATCCGAGAAGACCACGCCCCAGCCGTAGGTCGCGCCTTCGGGATTGCGTTCGTAGACGACGATGTCGTGGTCGGGCTGGGTTTTCTTCAGCAACAGCGAGAAGTACAACCCTGCGGGTCCGCCGCCGACGACCGTGACCTTCACGTCCTATGCCTCCGCAAGGGCACCGGCCAGACGGTCGATCTGGTGGAGGTCTGCGACCGCGGGGAACAGCACGAGCTCGTCGCATCCCGCTTCCGCGTAACCCCGCACGAACTGGGCGACCGCCTGCGGCGTTGCCAGCATGCCCTCGGCGATGCGCTCCGCGAACGGCCCGGTGAAAGCGTAGTAATCGCGCATGTAGTCACGACCGCGCTCGACCGTCGCGGCATCACCGAGCGCGAAGTAGCCCTGGCCCCACAGCTGCGGTGTGCCGGGCCGGTCCAGCTCGCTCCAGGCCGTGCGCGCGCCGTCGGCCGCACGCACGAACGCGCGCGGCGGTCCCCCACCGTGCACGTAACCATCCGCGTAGCGCGCCATCCGCAGCAGCGAAGCGTCGCTGCCACCTCCGACGAGCAACGGCGGACCGCCTATGCCGTCTTTCTCCCAGCGCAGACGCAGCTCCAGCAGCTGCTCGGCAAGGCGCTCTCCCCGGCCCACCGGCGATATGCCCTTCGCGGCGTAGTCCTCGGTGCGCGCTCCGACGGCGAGTCCCAGCGTGAGACGGCCTGCCGAGGACGCATGGATCGCGGCAGCCTGGGCGGCAAGCTCGGCGTCATCGCGCAGGGGACCGATCACGACCATCGTGACGAGGCCGATCCTCGAGGTCGCCTCGGCCGCGGCCGCCAAACTGTCAAGCGGGTCGTGGCACTCGTAGACGACGCGATCGACGACACCGACGCTCGAGAACGGACCACCCTCGGCCTCGTGCGCCCACTCGACGAGGAGCTCGAACGGGGCTCCCGGCACCGCGTTCGGCAACCCGATACCGACCTTCAGTTGCCCTCCCCCTCGATCTCACGCCGTCGTCGGAGGCCTAAGGTAGTGCACCTATGACGCCCTTCACCGGTAGCCCCGGCGCGCCCGAAGCGTGGGACCACTTCCGATTCGAGGTGGCCGACGGCGTCGCGACGATCACGTTCGACAGACCCGAGAAGCTCAACGCGCTGACCTTCGAGATCTACGCCGACCTCCGTGACCTGCTTGCGTGGATCCCCACGCGTGACGACGTCCGCGTGCTGGTCATCACGGGAGAGGGCCGCGGTTTCTGCTCGGGCGGGGATGTGCATGAGATCATCGGCGAGCTCCTACGCAGCGATCGCGATCGCTTGCTCGAGTTCACCCGCATGACCGGTGCCGTGGTACAGAACATGCGCGCGTGCTCGCTTCCCGTCATCGCGAGCGTCAACGGCATCGCCGCGGGGGCCGGGTCCGTGATCGCGCTGGCGGCCGACTTCCGGGTCATGGCACGCTCGGCCTCGTTTGCGTTCCTCTTCACGAAGGTCGGTCTTGCCGGCGCGGACATGGGCTCCGCCTACCTGCTGCCGCGGATGATCGGGCTGTCCCGAGCGACCGAGTTGCTCATGCTGGGCGAGACGATCGAATCGGGCACGGCCGAAGCTCTCGGGCTCACCTACCGGGTGGTGCAGGACTCCGAGCTCCCCGGCGTCACCAACGAGCTGGCGCGTTCGTTGGCCGAGGGTCCCGCGCGCGCTTACGCACAGACGAAGCTGTTGCTGACCCGGGAGCTCGAAATGAGCCTCGGCGACGCGCTCGAGCTCGAAGCGCAGACCCAGGCCGAGCTGATGACCAGTGAGGACCATGCCGAGTTCTACCGAGCGTTCAACGAAGGCCGCAAGCCGAACTGGACCGGCCGGTGACCTCCCCGCACGAGATCCTGAACCCGCCCACCCTGGCGGAACCGGCCGGGTTCTCGCATGCGGTGGTCGCGGCGGAGGGCCGCACGATGTACCTCGGAGGCCAGGCGGCCCACGATGCCAACAGCACGATCGTCGGCGGGTCGATGGCGGAGCAATTCGCGCAGGCCGCCGCCAACGTCGTCGCCGCGCTGCAGGCCGCGGGGGCCGAACCAGAGCACCTCGTGTCGATGCAGATCTTCGTCACGGACGCCACCGAGTACCGGCAGTCGCTATCCGAGCTCTCGGTTGCCTATCGCACCCACTTCGGGCGTCACTACCCGGCGATCGCGCTGATGGAGGTCGAGGGTCTATTCGATCCCGCGGCCAAGGTCGAACTAGTCTGCGTCGCGGTGGTTCCTAGCGACACAGCTCCTTAGCGATACAACTCCCTAGCGATGATCTCGCGCTGTATCTCGGACGTGCCCTCGTAGATGCGCGTCGCGCGGACGTCGCGGTAGAGGTGTTCGAGGAGGTGACCTTTCTCGAGGCCCGCAGCACCGTGGACTTGTAGGGCTGCGTCGATGACCCACTGAGCGGTCTCGGTGGCATACAGCTTCGCGATCGCCGCGGCCTTCGTGACGCGCTCGCCGGCGTCGTAGGTCGCGGCCGCGTCGTAGACGAGCAGGCGTGCCGCTTTCGTCCTCGCGGCGGCCTCCGCCAGCTGGTGGCTCACTGCCTGGAACTCCCGCAGGGCCTTGCCCATCGATCGTCTCTCGCCCGCGTGAGCGACCGCGGCATCCACGGCAGTCTGCGCCATACCGACCGCTGCGGCCCCCACGCTGGGTCGAAACAGATCCAGCGTGCGCATCGCAACGGCGAACCCCGCGTCGACATCACCGAGGACGTGGTGACCGGGCACGAAGACGCCGTCCAGCTCGAGTGTGCCGATCGCGTGCGGCGAGAGGAGATCGAGCGCGCTGCCCGTCAGGCCCTCGCTGTCGCCAGGAACGACGAAGGCAGTAACACCGCGGGCCCCTTCGTCGGAGGTCCGCGCGAACAGCGAATACACGTCCGCCTCGGGGGCGTTCGAGATCCATTTCTTCGTGCCGCTGAGGCGGTACCCGCCGGCGGCCTCCTCGGCTGTGAGCCTCAGGGCTCCCGCGTCGGTTCCGGCCTCGGGCTCGGTCAGAGCAAAACCCGCTACGACCTCACCGCGAGCGACGCCGGGGATCCAGCGGGCGCGGAGTTCGTCGGCACCGGACAACACGATCGGGTAGCAACCGAGACCCTGCAGAGCGAACGCGTTCTCGGCCTCCGCCGATCCACCCGCAAGGGCTTCACGCAGAAGGCACAGGGTCACCGCGGACACATGACCGTCATCGGGAAAGACGCGGGACAGGACCCCGGAGTCGCCCAGGGCCTTCACGAGCGGGCGGTTGACCCGGCCCGGTGCGGGCGGTGCGAGCCCCCCTAGCTCGTCGAGCGCCAGCCGCCTCGTCTCTTCGAAGAGCGTGCGAGCTTCGGCAGGCAGCCAGTGCGGAAGGTCTTCGTGGCCCATCGCCCGCGACCGTACTCGTATTAGGTTGACCGCCTCCACCGGTTGCGAGGAAGGAGCAGGGGTGACGACGGAGTCGCCGTACTGGAACCCGCGCCACGAGACGATGTCGCGCGACGAGCTCGACGCCTTGCAGGTCCGCAAGCTCCGCAATCTGCTGGAGTGGACCAGCGCGCAGGTCCCCTACCACTCCAAGCGCTTGAACGACGCGCGGGTGACGGCGGATTCGATCAAGTCGTTGGACGACCTGGAACGCATCCCGTTCATGACACGCGACGAATGGATGCAGGGCCAGCTCGAGCATCCCCCTTACGGCCCGATCCTCGCCGCGCCCGAGGAAGCCGCGATCCGCTACCACCTGACCTCGGGCACCACCGGCAAGACCCCATACGAGTCCTCGACTCGATGAAGGACTGGGAGTGGATCACCGAGATGTGGTGCTACGGGTTCTGGGGCTTCGAGGTCCGCCCTAGCGACCGGGTCTTCTTCGCGTTCAGCTACGGCACCTTCGTCGGCTTCTGGGGCGCGCACTATGCGTGCGAGAAGCTCGGTTGTCTCGTGCTGCCCGGCGGCAACATGACGACGGAAGCGCGTCTGAACCAGATCACGGACATGAAGGCAACGGTGGTGTGCTCGACACCGACCTATGCGTTGCGGATGGCGCAGGAGGCGCGCGGAATGGGCATCGATCTCGCTAACGGACCGGTCGAGCGCCTGATCCTGTCGGGAGAGCCCGCCGGTTCCATCCCTGCGACCAAGAAGCTGATCGAAGAGCAATGGGGGGCGAAAGCAGGCGACACCGCGGGCATGACGGAGCTGGGCACGATCATGATGTTCGAGTGTGACCACCAGCCGGGCGGAGCGCACATCATCGAAGACCACTACATAGAAGAGGTCATCGATCCCGAGTCAGGCGACCCTGTCGGCTACGGCGAGCCCGGCGAACGCGTCGTCACCTCGTTCGGACGCGGCTTCATCCCTGTGATCCGCTACCGGACGCGAGACCTCGTCTTGAAGGTTCCCGGCTCAACCTGTGGATGTGGGCGGACCTTCGACATCTACGACGGTGGCATCAGGGGCCGGGTAGACGACATGAAGCTCGTCCGGGGAACGAACGTCTATCCGCGAGCGGTGGAAGCGATCGTGCGCGAGTACGAAGCGATCGACGAGTTCCAGATCCACCTCTACACGGCCGACGGCATCCGGGACGAGATCGAGGTCCTGGTCGAGATCCCCGATGCCAGCGTGGGCAGCGATGCCTTGTGCAGTGAGCTCGCCAAGACGCTGGCCGAGGCACACGAGGGGCTGCGCTTCGGGGTGAAGAAGGTCGCCGACGAGTCACTCCCCCGCTTCGAGCTCAAAGCCAAGCGCGTGCTGGACGAACGTGAGGTGGTCGGGGGCCAGGGAGAAAGGAAACAGGCGTGATGCAGAACGCGATAGGCCAAGACCTCAGCCCCGTGCAGGAAGAACTGATTGCCTGCTACGACACGCTCGCCTGTCTCCTCGCCGACAGGGGCCACGAGCTAGCGCCCTTCGAGAAGCGCAACGCCTTGAAAGCTTTGGCCGCGCTGTGGCAGGTAGCGAACGGGCTGGACATGGATCGGGGCCAGACGTACCACTTGGGGGCCTGAAGGGCCTTCCCTCCAAGCCGCATCGGTGGCACCATCAGCTCATGGATGTGGCCGAGCCGGACGTACGCACGGGCACCGCGAGGGAGTGGGTACCCGCTTTCCGACGTGCTGCGGCGTATCTCGGCGCCGGCCTGTGGGCCGGGTTCTTGAGCGGGGCGGTCATCGGCGGCGTCGGAGGACGACTGGCTATGTTCCTCTTGCGACTCACTTCCGACCCCTCGCTGCGTGGAGCGCCGACCGATGACGGCTTCACGATCGGGAGCTTCACCGGCGACACGATGTTCCTTTTAGCCATCTGCGCGATCGGCGGCTTGCTCGCGGGCCTGGCCTACCTCGCGGTGAGGGGCTGGTTCCCGGAGAAGTACAGAGCCGCGGTTATGGGAGCTCTCGGAGCGGCCGTGGGCGGCGCGCTGATCATCAGGCCCGATGGGATCGACTTCACACTCTTGGAGCCCCTGGCGCTGGCCGTGGTGATGTTCATCGCCATCCCTGCTCTGTTCGGGGTGGTGACGAGCCTCCTAGCAGAGCGGTTCCTACGCTCGGCGGAAGAGCGAGCGCGACGAGGGGTCCTGTTGGTCGTCGTGGCCCTGTTGCCCGTCGCGGCCGCCGGACCGCTGGGGATCATCTTCATCATCCTGTTGCTGGCGCTTTGTATGGCGGGATGGGCGCTCAACAAGTACATCCCCTCAGCAGCCGCATGGCGCTCACCGGCGGTGACGTGGCTCGGCCGCGTCGCGTTGGCGGCACTGTTCCTCTACGCGACCGTCGGACTCGTGAAAGACACGCTGGAGATCTTCTAGACCAACGCCTAGATCTTCAGCTGCTGGGCTTCGCCGACGTCGTAAACGAGGACGCCTTCATCGGTGAGCCGAGCCGCCTCGTTCAGCTGGTGCGGCGCGTCGTTGCCGAGGCCTAGGTGGATCACGTCTAGCCGGTGCGCCACGAGGGCATCGGCGATCAACCTGCGGTGACAGCGCCACCACAGGGTCTCCGCGCACATCACCGCCTGAGCGGTGCCCTCGGCGTTCTTTTCGAGCTTCACGAGGGCACCTCCGAACTCCTCTGACGCCATGTGATCCGCGTAGGCCCTGAAGGAGTCGTTACGCCACGCGATGTTCGGGCTGTCTTCCCTCGGCTTGCGCCGGCCGCCGAGCGTCTCGCCCCACCACTCGTACGCGACACCCACGGCCGGCAAGGAGATCTCCAGAGCCTCGCGTGCGAAGTGCGGATGCCGCCGCGACCCGGGAAAGCGCCGCACGTCCACCAGCACTTCGATCTCTGCCGCGGTGAGTATCTCCGTGAATTCTTCGATCGGCCGCGCGCCGTGCCCGACGGTAAAGACCCGAGCCATGCGAGACACCTACCCCGCTATCAGCCTCCGCAGACGCGCAGAGAGCCTCCGCCCGTAACCGCGGGCGAAGGCTCTCGTAGAGATTCCGCTAGGCGTTGACGGGTTGGTTGTATGCCTCTTGAAGGGCAGCGCAGTCGATCTTCTTCATCTTCAGCATCGCCTGCATGACGGCGTGCGCGCGGTCTTTGTCCTCGTCCTGCATCAGCTCACCCAAGAGCTTCGGGACGATCTGCCACGAGAGCCCGTAGCGGTCCTTCAACCAGCCGCACACGCTCTCTTCGCCGCCGTTGGCCGTCAGCTTGTCCCAGTATTCGTCGACCTCTTCTTGGGTCTCGCACTCGACGAAGAACGAGAAGGCCTCGTCCAACTCGAATGTCGGCCCCGCGCTCAGTGCGATGACCCGCTGACCGCAGAGCTCGAAGGTGACCTGCGAGAAGGTCGGCGGGGGTCCCTCGGCACCAGGGGGGCTCTCGAAGGTTTCCTCCGACAGGATCCGCGAGTCCGGAAAGATCGAGCAATAGAGCTCGGCCGCCTCGCGACCTTCCTTCTCGAACCACAGGTGTGGCGTGATGGTGGGCATGTGACCGATCCTTTCTGCTCGCAGACGCACCTCGTCTTTCCTTTTTATAGACCGGTGGCGCGCGGGAGACTCATCGCGACGCCTATCACTGACCGCGTCCCCCTCACGTTCTAGTCGCGCTTGCCCCCGATGAGCTCCTGTAGGTACCAGTCCTTCGGCGTGCCATCCCGGCGATAGCGCGTCTTGATCTCTTCGGGAGTCAGGTGGGTCTCGAAGTGCATCGGATCCGGTCGGGCCCAGTCGCCGCCCCAGTCGCCGCCTTCCAGCTCCCACTGCCGCACGACGTCGACTGGCATGTCGCCGGCGGTACCGAGGACGTTGCTCAGCGCATTGACATCGATCGCGATGCCAAAAGCATGGTTCGACTTGCCTTCGACTGCGCCGCGAACGAGTCGGTTCTCGTAACTCCAGTCATCGAGTTCGCCGGCCGCGACCGCCGCCGCGTACTCAGGTGCTCGTGCCGCGAACAATCTCTCGAGGCGCACGAAGTGACGTGCGGCCTTGCGATGAACGAACATCGTCCGGCCCAGGAAATCGATCGTGGTGATGTTGCGCGTGCGGAACGCGGGCGCGTCGGGATTCCCGTAATGCTCTCGAGCCCAGGCGGGCGAGCCGGGGCCGGGCCCGGACACCACCGGCGGGTCCGAGCGCAGCCAGACAAGAGCCGCGAGGGCAGCAAGCGCCAGCGCAGCGACTATGACGCCCCGGCGCCGGATTCGCTTACGAGGAAGAGCCCGGACGCGCCGTAGCGCGCGCTCCTGACGGCGCTCGGAGACGCGTCGGCGCGGGACGCGCGGTACCGGGTCGGTCGTGGCTTCCATGAGGGTTAAGGCTCTCGGTGGTTGCGATATCGGGTGAGCGCGGCGGCGGCCAGCACCAACCCGGTCGCGAGGAGGCCAGCGGGCAGCGCCCACACTGACACGAAATCGAAGGGGTTGACGCTTCCGGTAAGAAAGACGATCCCCAGGACCAAGAAGATCACTCCGAAGGTAAGCGAGACTGCATCGGTGTCATGCCTCTGCACGATCACGCCTCCTTTGTCGAGCCTTACGGCTGTCGTCGGTCTGATCGCGGTTGCGTTTGCGAGCGCGTTCTGGCTCTTCGCGTTTCTCGCGCGGACCGTAAAGCTCCTCGTGTGAGATGCGCTCGACATACAACGACGCGATACCTCCGGTGAAGTTGATCGTCAGATGTCCGGCTCCGGGAGTTCCTGCCAAGGTCTCGTTAAGCTCGAGGTCGTCACCGGTCTGTCTGCCCCGACCGATGTTGGCATTGCCCCACTCGATGTGGCCGGCGATGGTCAATCCGATCCGTTCCGGTACGAAGATCGTCGCGTTTCCGGCCGCCATGCTGATGTCGATCTCTCGTTCGCCCTCGAAGTTCCGCATGTCGGCGAGGTTCACATGCATCGCGCCGATGAGGATCTCGTGGGACCCGTCGACCGCCTCTATCGATCGACCGCCGAGCCAGCGGTCTCCGACGGAACCTCGCAGGGGGAAATGCATGAATCCCCCTGCGATGACGAACGGCACCAGCACGACCCCCACAACCATGAGGAACCTCGAACTTCCCCACCACGTCCCCACCAGCGCGCCCAGACCGACGACGGTCAAACAGGCTGCGGCTAGTTGGCCGATGGTGATGTCGGCGACGCCTAGATTGCCCAGCAGGATCAGTACCCCGACCGTCAGGAACGCCGCCGACAGCGTCAGCACGCCAAGCGGTGAGCGTTCGCGTTCCGCCGACGCTGCCCTTCCGGCGTCATCCACTGCCGGTTCCTGTCCTCGCAGCAACAGGATCCCCGCGGCGACGAGGCCGACCGCGAACATCACCGCGGGATCGATAGAAACGTAGCCTCCGGGGCTCACCAGACCTCGTATGAAGGCCCAGCCGACGAATGCCAGAAGCACGAGGCCGAGGCTCGAGGAGCTCTTGCGCAAGACATCCCGCGCACGCCGCCCTCCAGAGGTGGGTGCTGACGGTTCGGGCGGGGACAGCCCTGACGGTTCGCTACTGCTCGTGACCATGCCCCCATCTTGGCCACGATCCGTCCCTAGTGCTATCGGGAGCGACCCTTATCCAACCCCTAGACCCCCGAGGTCCATCTCAGGGCCGCTACCTATAGGCGCACGCCCCTATCGGTGGGAAGCTCACTCCATGACGTCCGGCGGATCGCGATGAGCGTGGGCATCGAAGCGAGGGACCGAGTCTCGCGATCGACCACCAAGCCCAGGTCACTAGCACGCCCGACGAAAGGTCGTCTGCTGTATGGCGTCGCCGCGGGCGTCGCCGATTACGCGGCGATCGACGCCACGCTCGTGCGTACTTCGTTCGCGCTCCTCTCCTTGGCCGGTGGCCTCGGCATCGTCGTGTATCTCGGCCTCGCGCTACTGCTCCCAGAGCGCGACGAAGCGGTCCCGTCAGTCACCCCGCGGCGGACGGGTCTACGGCCCGTGATCAGCGTCATGCTCATCACGGCCGGCCTCATGCTGGCGGCGCGCCAGGCCGGTTACTGGTTCGGGGACGCGCTGGTGGGACCCGTCGCCATCGCGGCTTTCGGGGCACTCGTGCTGTGGATGAGAGGCGAGCCCGGCCGCGTTAGAGCCGACGTCGCAGCCAACCCGATCGAGACTCTGCTGCAAGGCCGCGTCTCGGCCACCCGGGTTGCGGCCGGTGCATTCCTCGTCTTCGTGGCCGCCGCGACCTTCCTGGCGGCCAACTCCAACTACTACGGTGGATTCGACATCGTGCGAGCCTTGCTTCTGCCCGTCTTGGCGACCATCGCGGGTCTGCTCTTGATATTCGGGCCGTGGCTCTACCGCCTCGCGTCGCAGTTGACACACGAGCGACGCGAGCGCATCCGCAGTGAGGAACGTTCCGCGCTCGCCGCGCATCTCCACGATTCGGTCCTACAGACACTCGCCCTGATCCAGCGGACCGACGATTCCCACCGGATGAGCCACCTCGCGCGCACGCAGGAACGAGAACTACGGGCGTGGCTGTTCGGGAAAGCCGGTCCCCTCCCGGATGAAACGCTTGTGGGAACTCTGGAGGCGCTTGCGGGACGCTGCGAATCTCGCTATCCGGTCGGCGTGGACGTGGTCGTGGTCGGTGACGTACCGCTCGACGATCGGATCGAAGCGGTGATCGCAGCGACCAGGGAAGCGCTGAACAACGCGGCTGCACACTCCGAGGCGGCCGGCGTCTCCCTCTACGCCGAGGCCGAGGTTTCGCAGGTGACGATCTACGTGCGCGACCAGGGGCGCGGCTTCGATCTTCTTCAGGTGCCGGCTGACCGCCGCGGCATCCGCGACTCCATCGAGGGCCGCATGCGCCGCGCTGGTGGCACTGCCGTGGTGCAGACCGCGCCCGGAGAAGGCACGGAGGTCATCTTGACCTTGCCGAGGACCACGAGATGACCATCCGCATCTTCTTGGTCGACGACCACCGTCTGTTCCTCTCGGGAGTCCGGATGGAGCTCGGGGCCGATTTCGAGGTTGTGGGGGACGCGTCCGAGATCGACGAAGCGATCGCCGGGATCCGCGCCGCGAAACCCGACGTCGTGTTGTTGGACGTCCACATGCCGGGAGGCGGGGGCCGCGCCGTGATCGAGGCGGTAGCCGAGACGGACCCCGACATCAGCTTCCTGGCGCTGTCGGTTTCGGATGCGGCCGAGGACGTGATCGGCACCGTGCGCGCAGGAGCGCGCGGCTACGTGACGAAGACCATCGCCCCGGAGGATCTGGCCGACGCCATCCGCCGGGTGCACGCCGGCGACGCGGTCTTCTCCCCTCGTTTGGCGGGCTTCGTACTGGACGCCTTCTCCGGTTTCAGCGAGGAGGCCGACCCGGAGATGGATCTCCTCACCCCACGAGAAAAAGAGGTGCTGCGACATATCGCGCGCGGCTACCGCTACAAAGAGATAGCGGCGCGGCTACATATCTCGACCAAGACCGTGGAGACACACGTGAGCGCGGTGTTGCGCAAGCTGCAGATGTCGAACCGCCACGAGCTGACCCAGTGGGCGGCCGACCGGCGTCTGGTCTGACGAGCGAGCAGCGCGACTGTCAGCCGAGATCCATGGCCACCGAGCGTCGCACCGGTTCTGCGGCCCGACTATTAGGAGCCCGGAAACTGCTCGACCACGCTGGCTCAGCTCGAGGATCGCGCTAGCCAGTGGTAATCAGATAGCAGAAAGGTTCTGAGAAGCCTCGGAGGCGCGTCACGAAACGAATATCCATGAGGGCAAGGGTCATCATCACCACCGCTTCCAAAGAGGTCGTGGAAGGCGCGATTCAGCTCACCAGAGACATACTCGTCCCCAATGCCAGGAAACAAGACGGCTATCGCGGCTACATCGGGATCTACGACGCCGAACGGGGCGTCGGTTCCGCGATCACATTGTGGGAAGACGAGCGCACCGAGAAGGCCAGCGACGAAGCCCTGGCGCCCGCCCGCGAGCAATTCGCCGCGATGTTCGAAGCCGAGGTACGGGTGGAGAGATACGACGTTGCGGTAGCCGAGCTCGAGGGCTCATTCCCAGCAGAATGACGGCTTGCGTCGGGCCAGAGGGTCCTACAAGTGAATCCCTTCGCGTCAGACGGCGGGCGCGGCTGCTTCTCCTGACGTCGCCGCCGCGCGGGACTTCCACAACCAGTAGCCGATCCACGCGAGACCGAGACCGAATAGAGGGACGCCGATGTAGAAACCCCATTGCGTGGTCGATCGACCTTCGTCTTCGAAGAACGCGCCCGTCGCCATGTCGATCGCGAGCGACCCGACAAGCCCCACGAGCATCAGGATCGCGGCCCCTTGCGGAAGGACCTTCGCCTTGAGGCTGGCGATCGTGAACAGGATGATCCCGATGGCGAAACCGAAGAAGCCGATCATCCACAGCGGCCCGATGATGCCGGGATCCTCCTCCGGCGGCGTACCTACCGCCTCCCACACGAGGTAGACGATGCCGAGCGCGAGCACGATGAGCCCACCGGCGGCCACGAGACGAGATCCCCACAGCCCGATCGCGCCATCCGCGGGAGCCTGGTAACGGTGCAGCCGTGGGACCGCGTACACGAGCAATCCGAAGCCGAGAATCATCGCGACCCACACCGCGTCTACGAGCGCGCTTCCGAGCGAAGCGACGATGAAACAGATCCCCGCCACGAGCGTTGCGAGGCCGACCTTCTGCGCATCAACGACCGATCTGGATGCGTCCACAACCGTCTCCTCTCTCGAGCCGATTCCGTGACGGGACACTAGAGGAGAATGGCTCTGGAAGCTGGGTTTCCCCTCCCACGGGATAGACACGAACGCAAGATCCTTCCAAGGAGGTCGCGCGGCCAGTGGATCACGCCACCGGGAGCCGCCGAGAAGTACGAGGAAGCCGACCGCGTCGTAACCTTCTAACCGTGACTTTCCGCCTATACCTCCTTCGCCTCGCGCTGATTTGGGTGCTGTTCATCGGGCCCCGGCGTCCGTCGACCTTGACGCCCGTTCTCCGACCGGACTACTAGCGACCGCAGCGGGGCCGCGGAACCGACATGACCCATCGAACGCGTAGCGAGCTCGAACGAGACAACGCCAAGGTGCAGCGGACGTGGGCGAAGCGCGCTGCGAGCTACGACAAGTGCATCGGCTTCTTCGAGCGAAACGTCTTTGGCACCGAGCACCGAGTTTGGGCGTGCCAACGGACGAGCGGAAAGACTCTAGAGATTGCCGTCGGGACGGGCTTGAACCTCCCCCACTACCCGAGCGACGTGAGCCTGACCGGGATGGACCTAAGCCCCGAGATGCTGGAGATCGCACGCGAGAGGGCGTTGTCGCTCGGGCTAGACGTAGAGCTGGTCCAGGGTGATGCCCACCAGCTGGATTTCGGCGATAACGAGTTCGACACGGTGCTGGCGACGTATTCGCTCTGCAACATCCCGGACCCGCAGCGGGCCGTGGCGGAGATGAAACGGACGCTACGACGCGACGGCAAGCTCATCCTGGTGGACCACATCCGAAGCACCGTGAAACCGATCCTGTGGGCACAGAAAGCGATCGAGCTCGTGACGTCTCGCTTGGAAGGCGAGCACATGACCCGCCGGCCGCTCCGTTACGTGGAGGCGCAGGGGTTCGAGATCCTCGAACAACAGCGGATGCGTGCCGGGATCGTCGAGAGGCTGCTAGCCAGACCGACTACTGGTTCGTCCAGGTCAGGGGCAAAGTGTCAGCCAAGCGTTTCCGTATGAGTCGCGACCCGACCGGCTCCTTCAGGGCTGGAGGAGCGCCCTGGCTCGAGGAGACGGTTCGATTCGATCCGAAAGAACCCGTCGCTCGTATCGACTGGGTACGAGTGTCGAGGGGGCCGCGAAGCCCTCACCTTCGATGCCGCGCCCGTCTAGGCCCGTCGTACCTCCCCAAGCTCCGGACGTGGTGGGGCAGAAAAGTGTCACGAGGCCCGCGCTACGTTCTCAGGAAACGCATAGGAAGGCGACGCTTTGCTGACGACATTTACCGCTTTGGCGGTCACAGCTTTGGCCTTGTTACCGGGAGCTCTCTACATCTGGGGATTCGAGCGCGTAGTTGGACCCTGGGGGGTCAATCTCAGTGATCGGGTGCTGCGATTCTTCGGAGTCTCCGCCGTCGCTCACGTCCTCTTGCTTCCAATCACTTTCTGGCTGTGGACGACCTATGTCCGTACAGGTCGTCTTGCTGATGGTGACGTCCCGTTGTGGGTCTGGCCGCTTGTCGTGGCATACGTCGGTGTCCCGCTGTTCGCCGGGAGCGCCATCGGGCATGGAACGCGTCGGGGAGAAGCTTGGGCTGAATGGTTCACCGGTCTCAATCCTGCGCCCCGGGCGTGGGATTACATCTTTGGCCAGCGCCTGTTGCGGGGGTGGGTGCGACTCAAATTGAAGAGCGGGGTCTGGATCGGAGGGGCGTATGCCCGACTGCCTGACGGCCGAAGATCGTACGCGGCAGGCTATCCGGAACCTCAGGACCTGTTCCTTGTCCGCGCGGCTGAGATGAACCCGACGACCGGACAGTTCGTTAGACGTTCAGACGGGAGTGTCAGCTTGAGGCAGTCAAGTATTTTGATTAGGTGGGACGAAGTTGAATACATGGAGTTCATAGGAGGCTGAGATGGCGAAGGATCGAACAGCGGACGTCGACGTCGACCGTGGCTCTCGCAAAGGTGGTTACGAGGCCGGCCCGACACTCGTGTCGGATCTGCCGCCACCCCCGACGGATCTAGGTGTGGGAGCCGACCCAGAACAACCGAAAGACGAAGGTCGGGCAGATGACTCGGGAGCCGATAATGCCTGACCAAAAAGAGCCTCAAGAGCGACCGCTTGGCGAGGTCCATGGCAGCAAGGGCTACGGAGCTGAGGAAGACATCTCCATGCTCGCCCCGCCGCCAGATGACTTCGGTGTCGGTGTCTCGCCGATGATTGCCCAAGGCGAAAACCCCGATAACGAAGTGGCAGGCAATTCGTCAGACACGATGGGCGAGGCCGGCGACTCCAGCGAATCGTCGGTCGTTCAGGACTCCGAATCGGGCCAGGTTTCCGTAAGTGCTGCATACATATTTTGCGGGTTGGCAGCGGGATTGGTTCTCGCGTTCCTGTTCCGCGACGAGCCAGAGATACTTTTACTTGTCGCGGTTGTTGTTGCCTCGTTCGGCGCGGGATGGCATTTCGGGACACAACTGCAGCTGGACTAACCAGGCGAATGCCTGCAGTGGTTCACTGCCCTTCTTGTAAAAACGCAGAACTAGCAAGGCTCTTGTCTCCTCACTTGTAATGAGGTGTCCAGGATCGTTCTAATCGGAAAGGAAAGGCTCAAGTTGCCCTGTTGCGAGGGTTCTGGAAAAGCCACCTTCTGAATAGCTTGGCAAACCGGCAAGGCCGCCTGAGGACACGCGTCGATACACCTCCTCAGCATCCTCCAGATTGGCACCGACGATATGCATTATCAGACTGCTCGCGGTCGTCCGTTCTCTCCATAGCGAAAGAAAGTGGTCCTCCGCCCCGCGCCAGCCGATTATCAGTACTTTTTCTGCTTCGCCGATGCACTTGTGCATTACAGCGACATGTTCATCGGGCAGCTCAAATTCGGATTTCACCTCCACGGGGATAGCCAGTGCCGGAAACACGAGACGATCGTCTTGCGGAACGAGTGGAGGCTGTATGGGATTCTGCAAGACATACGTGCGCGACACGTCGTAGTGGCCAGCACCCCGAATCATTTGACGCCTAACGCCGTCCGGATCTCCGTTTTCGGCCACTCCGCCTGCAAGGCGGCCCCAATTAACCGACCCGTGTGCCTTGATGAGGCTGTAACCCTCGAATGAGAGATATGAGTTCATGGATTTGATCGAGAATCCAAGTGCGTCGGCCAAACCATGTTCCAACATCGTGTCGTAATTGAAAGTGATCAGACAAATGTGCTTCTTTGTCTCGAGACGCCATCGCTCGAGGCGTCGAAGGAGTGCGACATAGTTTGTGATGCCGTGCATAGTGCAACCCATTTCTCACCACATTCATGAAGCGTTTGTTGAAGATAGAACCGGATCGCCGTGAGATCTTGGCGTCTAGTAGGGATTGAATCCACTTGTTCCTGAAATAGTTCAAGCTCAGTCTCCACCGATCGAGTCTCATCGAGAAGCGCGGTGCGTAGCTCAGCGACTGGTCCACGACACTCAGGAAGTCGGTCGATGACGTCTCCAAAGTTTGGTCGGTTGGTGAAGAGCTCCTTCGCGAGTGGTGGCTGGAATCGCCGGTTGCCAAAAGGGAGACCCCCAACGAGTGATTGAAAAGCAGAGTCTTCCGCCACCGAGTCGGAGGAGGCACCGGCACCGAGTATGACGACCAGCATCCGGCGAGACTATCGACCGCGACCCAGCTCAGGTTCCAACGGAGTGTGCGGCCATTCACCTGCAGTGAGCGACTAACGGGTATTAGTCCGCATCTGGAGTGAATGACTTTGGTTCATCAATTCGCACGTCCCGAAAGGAAGTTTGCAACCTCAAGTCCGGTTTCACGACGAGCTAAGTCCGCTAGATCACGACGTGCAGAAGCAAGAAGACCAACTAGATCGTGCCACTCCTCAACCTGTTCCTCAGTCCACTTCGCCCCCAGGAGCCATGTGGCAACAGGGTGGCGCGCCTCCCCCTTTGTCGTCGATTCGCCAACAATTTGCCCCACCAGATCAACCACTCGATTTCCTAGGGTGACAGCCTCCGGAGTTCCGACCGTCCACACCTCCGACCACGCCGAGTACATCGGTTCCAGGTCATTTCGCATCCATTGACCGAGCTCGAATGGATCGAGGGGTTTCCGCACCCTCAGTGCTACGTCAATCCCTTCACCGACCCCGGAACGTAGTTCCTGCGTTAGGCGGAGGACGTGAGCCGAGTGCACGACGTTCCCAGTAACGGCAAGGAGTCGCGAATACGCATGCCGTCGCTGCGTCGCTAGAACATCCTTCTCAGCTCGTGAGGCTTGCCACGCGCTCACACCGAAAGCTGCCACACCTGTCAGCGCGGAGGCTCCAAAGGCAGCGAGCAACGGTATCCAAACGTGCAGTTCAACCGCGCTCATCTGCGAAGAACCTGTTCAACGGCACGACAGACAACCGCAAAAGAACTAAGTCTTACCGGGTTCCTCATGACACTGCTTAGATTTCTTGCCGGTTCCCCATGACAACGTTGCGACACCGTGCGCGCTTACGACGATCGTCGAGCTTCGTATGCCTGCCGCGCAAGGTCCAGCACGGCACCAATGTCGCCGTGGGGCCAAACTCGGATCCACTGAATCCACAGATCAGCCTGCTTTCCGGTAGGGATTCCATCGGTCTCCACCAAACCCGCTGGGTCCTCGAATGGATGGACGAGCGCCACATTCAGCAATAAGTGGTCCTTGCGATTCCTGATCGCGGCAAAGCGATTGCCCGCCATGTACGCGACGTAGTTGATACGGAGCACCTCTTCGACATCATCACCGAGGCCGACGATTCCGCCTCGAAGTTCCTCGAAGAGCGACTGGAAACCGGGATTTGGCTCCCATACCGTCGAGGGGTCGTCCGCAGATCTAGCAACAGCACGGCCCGCTTCCTCGTATCCCTTGCGAGCTAAAGCGACCGCCTCCTCCAGAGCCTGCTCATTTTGGAGATCAAGCCTTACTTTGTGTGGGTTCTTAGCCTGCACATCGCGGGCGTAGGCGTATTTCTCATCCGTCAAGTCATCGGGCTCAAGCCGGAACGTCATCCGTCCACGCTTTGGCATGAAGAAGCAGAACGATCCGACTGCCGACCCACGTCGCCAGATATTCACCCTTCGCCTGTCGTCAGATTTCGCACCTCCCGGCGCAACTGAAACGTGAGGCCACGTTGCGACCTCTTCAACAAGCGCTCGATAAAGTGGACGAGCGTGCGAAGGAGCGTAGCGATCGATCAAGTCCAAGGAAGCGGAAGCGTCCGAACCCGCAACCTCCTCATCTATCGACTCATCCTCTTCTTCAGTGGCCCAGGTATCCCAATTGGGGGAAATGATCTCGTCGCCCGAGATACCGGCCCCCGTGACTGTTGCCAGCTCACGCTTTAGGTGAACCAAGCGCCAGTCGAGGAATTCGTCGAAGTCGTCTTCAAAAAGAGGTCCGTCTGGAGCGGCCGGGAGTCCATGACTGACCAAAACCCTGTGAAGCTTCTCACCTAACTCGTTCTCCATCTCGGCCAAGTAGACAGAGGGAGCGCGACCCCCGATCCGAATGTTGGTCTTCTTGTCGATGAGAGTGTGATTGAGCACGGAATCGGTCGCGCTCTCGCGCCCGATTGTCTTAAGGAAGTGACGCGGGAAAATGTGATGGTCATCCACGTCTCGGCCCTCGATTATTGGCTTACCTAACGGCAACGCTTCATGGAAATCGAGCGGGGACTGCCTCATCAGTAGAGCGATAGTCCCGCGGTATAGAGCGCGCTGCCTCCGAGTGATCTCACTCCATCGCGTGGAGTCGAACCTGAAACGCGCAACGGCCTCGGGTTCCGCTCCACCTTGAAGCCACGCCATAAGTTCTGGCACGTCCCTTTCGGTGACAGTGTTCGATGCGTTGTCATAGCGCTGCCCAAACACGCTGCACCAAAACCAACGCATGACCTTCTCGCGCTTCGCGCCCACTGCGGGGCCAGGAGTGGATTCAACGTGCTGCCAGACTGTTCCCAACCCGACTAGCATCGTCTCGTAGGGCAGCCACTTGGAAACAAGAACGCCGCACTCATCTCTGAGTAGTGCCAAACCTTGAGCGATACCCCGGACTGCCGCATCCCAATTGGAGACGATCTCCTCAACGTTCAGTGCGAGCACCATTGATCTTTTCGGCGACTTGCGCGCAATCATTGCGATGGTCTGAAGCACGTAGTAGGGATCGACATTGAAGTCCGACAGGATCGGCCATTCGTCGTAGGCAGCTTTCCACATGTCTCTGAGATGCACCTCGTGCGCGAATGCACGAGCCGTCAATAACTCAAACACCGAGAGCTTCACGCCGGTACGGTTCAAGGTCTCGAAGATCGTGCAGACTGCCTCTGCCGGCGTTGATGCGGACAACGTCGTCACCGGGAACTGATAGAGCTCGACGGGTTTGACGTACTCCTTCTCGAGGTCGTTCAAGAGTCTAGCGAGCTTCTTCACCTCCTCGCCTCTTTCCTCGAGAACCTCCAGAACATCGAAGCGCCAGTCAGAGAAGGAGCGAAGCTTCCACAACGGAAGCATCAGCGCTCGAGCCTGTGCTTCCTCGGGCTCCCAACGCGCAGCTCTTCTGGTCGTGTAGACCTCTACGGCCTCGTCGACGTCGTATCCGTCTACAAGCTCTTGGAGATTGAGGAAGTAGCGATGGGTTCCCTTGCCGGCGAACGCCTGGTAGAGCGAGGTGAGCCTCTGCTGCCCGTCAAGGATCAGGTGCGTGGGATTCCCATTGAGCGTCGGAGCTTCCTCAAAGGCTCTCGGCGCGAAAACTTTCCCTCCACCTTCCATCTGAAGGATCGTCCCCGCAGGAAAGCTTCGGATGACCGAGACGACGAGTTCTCGCGTCGCATCTGGATCCCACACGAAGCTGCGCTGGAAATCGGGCAGAGCAAGATGCCTGTTCTCGATCATGTCGAGAAGAAAAGTCAGCGGCTTCTTGTCGGTCTCGAAGTGAATCATTCGCGTTCCTTGGACTTCCTTAGATCTCGTAGACCTTTAGGACTTCATCCCCGTAGTGGTTGATCACCTTGACGGCGAAACGACCTGTCTCGGGCTTCGGGAACGGCCTGCTTTTGGTTGAGTAAAGCGACTCCCACGCAGCTTCGTCCACCTCCGCCTTGAGTGCTCTCTTGAGCTTGTCATATGGCTTGTCGCCGCCGGTGAAGTAGGCGTGGCGCACGAAGAAGCTTTCGTTGTTGTAGTTGGTGTCGACCACCCAGCAAGCGATGTCGCCAGTCGACGAGGATCGGATCTCACCTGTGGTGGGGTCATAGATATCCAGGCCGCGAATCTCGACCGTCACCTGTTCGTCCTGCTGCTGGACATCGAGATCGGGCTCCCCGAAGACCATAAACAGATTGCCCGACCCGGTTTTCTTTAGCAATTCCTCTCCCATCGTGAGATCGGGATTCATTCGCGTGGGAAGAACCGTCAGCTCTCCGTATTCCTTAGCGGCTTCGGGCACTGCGGGATCGAAGGCGAAACCACACACAACCACCATGTCGAATCCCTCACCACGACGCGCCTCCTTAGCGGCCTCTCGGAGCAGGTCCTTACCTACCGTGCCGCGTTCCGGTCCGATCGCCACAGCAACCCGCTTGACGTTGCCATCCCTGTCGGTGAAATCGCCGGCACCTTGGATGTACCGACCGGCGTATGGCTCGAGGGTGTCAAATACGAGTCGCTCGTTGCGGATCGTGTTCTGAACACCAGCCTTCTTGAGGTTCTCCAAGATGCTTTGTTCAAACTGACCCGCGTCATATTCCTCAGTGAACTCACGCATGGGACGTTCCTCATCGGGCGACAACACGCGATGAGGTGAGAGGCTTTCAACGGTGAACGGACCTGTCACCCGAACGCGGCTCGTATCCTCGTAGGGGTGGTCGTAGAGGACTTCCTTGTCAGCGTGACGAGCGATGGCTGCGTCGATCTCATCACGGGACAAGCCTTCAGCGATATCCGGATTGTTCGCGATCGACCTCAAAGTCAGGTGCGGGATTGTCTTATAGACAAAACCTTTTCGAACGTCCCCATTCGTCGCGGGCAGTTCATCAGGAACCCGGCCGTCGAGTTCCATCTGCTTCTTTATGCCCTCCGCTGAATCAGAAAGGACGTAATACGGGTAGCGGCTAGTCATCAGACGCGTTCGGGCAAGAGCGAGGGCAACTCGAGACGTGTCCATCGTCACCCACCGTCGACCCCATTGCTCGGCAACGACAGCCGTCGTTCCTGAACCGCAGGTTGGGTCCAAAACCAGATCGCCCGGGTCCGTTGACATGAGGATGCACCGTTGGAGGATCTTGGTCCCCGTTTGCACGACATATACCTTGGGATCTGTGAAGTTGCCAGTGCTCACGTCCGTCCACACGTTGTTGTACGGAGAAGCGGGAAAGTCGTCGAGGTAACGAACGTATCTAAGAGAAGAAGCGGTCGACGGTCGTAAACGACCTGCCAGTTTCAACCGCTCCATACCCTCCCGATTTGTCTTCCAGTAGCCGGTCGCGGGCACAAAGGTTCGCCCAGCAACTTCGACGGCAAACTGTCCGTCGTTCCGTGGGCTTTGGCTTACGAGGCTGTCCGGAGAGAAGCGGCGGGTGCCACTCGGAAGAAGCCCTGGGTCAGCTAGCTCCTCGGGGGTCGCCCGACGCTCTTCCCCGTCGGGCATGCGGATCAGTGAGTACCTCGCATCCGTGGATGAGGATCCGCCCTTGTCGAAAAACAGTTGTCTGTATTTCAGTTGGTCACGCTGTCGCGCGTACCAAAGGACGTAGCTCGCTACGGCTGCCAAGGCGACGGTCCCCGTCTGACTTCCCGCACCCAATGTAGTTCTTAAGGCAATTTGGGACACGAAGTTCTCACTACCAAACACTTCATCCAAGAGGGAACGCACTAGGTGCACGTTCTCGTCACCTATTTGAAGAAAGATGCTGCCGCTCTCGGTCAGCAGGTCCCGCGCCACCACGAGACGGTCTCGGAGATAGGCAAGATATGAGTGGATACCCAGTTCCCACGTATCCCGGAACGCCTTGACCTGCTCAGGCTGACGGGTCACGTCCTCCACTCGCGAGTCCTTAACATCACGCTTCCGCGTTGAAACTTGCCAGTTGGACCCGAACTTGATGCCGTAGGGGGGGTCTACATAAACCATCTGGACTTGCCCCCTCAACCCCTCCTTCTCCGCAAGTGAAGTCATAGCCAACAATGAGTCCCCAAGAATCATTCGATTCGACCAGCTGTGCTCGTGTTCGTAGAAAGCGATGTCCTGATCGAATTCGAGCCCATTGAAGTCCTCGAAGAGCGTCAACTCGGGCTCGTCCTCGGCACGCTCCGCGGTGCGTCGCAAGTTTTCGACGAGGGCCTTCGGATGGATCTTCTCTTGAATGTAAATTGGGACCGCAGGAACCTCAAGATCCTCTGAATTTTGCTCGTCCTTGCCGTTCCAAACGAGTTGTGGGTCCAGGGACGGGTCTCGTGGGTAGAGCACCTTGGCCGGCTTCTTCTCGTCCGACTTGACGAAATCACTCAACTCCTCGGTCGGGATGTTCTTGCGCTTGTCCCTGTGCTTCGTCGCCTCGACCGGCGTTTTCTTACTGGTCGATTTCTTAGCCGGCACCAATCAGCTCCTCCTCTTTGCGGAAGGCAGCAACGGCAGCCCTCAGCGTGTTCGCAGCGTCCCAGGGGTCGGCGTCTTCGATGTACATCCAGCGGCCGAAGGCGCCATGATTGTTCACCGCCGGAACCCAAAGGGTCCGCGCGGTCTCCGACTTAGCCTTCTTGTCTCGCTTCTCTTTTTGCCCCGACACCTCGATCACGACGTTCAGGTAGTCGGGTTCACCGGAGGCGAGCTTTTCGCCATCGTCGTAGCGCACGATGAAGTCTGGAATGTAGGAGTGTTCTCGCCCTGAGATCGCATAGGGAATGAGGAACCCGAGGCCCTGATTCTTCACGTACGAATAGACCTCGTCCATCTTCTCTAACGTGTCGGCAAGCTTGGCTTCCCATCCGGAGTCGAGAGTCACGTGGCTGACGTGCGACTTGTCCACTCGCGTCGGCCACACCTCTTTTGCTGTGTCGAAGTCGACCGAGTGCGACGAGCCTTCGGCATCATAAGGAGCAAGTATCGGAAGGACCCGGGCTCCTTCGACCCTCGCGCGCGCTATGGCCTTGTGGATGCGGTCAGCCGCGTCATACGCACGCTCTTGGATCAATAGCATCTGCTTGAAAGTGTTGTCCTTGAGCACGACACACTCATCGAGCCACCGCCGCGCTATCTCCAAGATCTGTGGGAAGAGCCACGGCTCCATCTCTTTCGGTTTATCTCCATCCCCTCCGACCGTCGCAGTCGAATGATCTTCGGAGAAGTACTGCTCGAGGACCAGCTTCGCCAGCTTGAACACGACCTGCTGCTCGCGCATCCTCTTCAGGGCGGCTAGGTCATGCTTGGATGTCTCTCCCACGATCGGGTGCATCTCGGTCTCGCTGGGAATGTCCTGCGTGGAGAGAGCAAGCTTCGATTGCTCGGTGAAGTCGGCTTCCAATCGATCACCCGGCATCTCGTAGCGATAACCGATCACACGAGGGAACCTGATCGCCCTCTCAGCTCGCTCCTCGAGTGCTCGCACCCGCGTAAGGATCTTGGGTTTCGGTGGTGTTGGATTGGTTCCGGCGGCTGGGATGAATGAGAAGGGGACCCCGTACACCTCAGCGTATTCGGGCTCGAAGATGCCGTCCTCATTGGGTGAATAGTTCATTCGTCGTAATCCACGACCGACGACCTGCTCGCATAGCAATTGGGTTGAGAACGCCCTCACTCCAAGGATGTGGGTCACGGTGTTCGCATCCCATCCCTCTGTAAGCATGCCCACCGAGATGACACAACGGATGCGTTCCCCGAGCTTGCCGGATTTTCCGACCGTGTTCATCACTTCGCGCAGCAGATCCTCGTCCGACACCTCGTCAATGTCGCGGCCGGGGAACCTCTCCCGGTACTCGCTCTTGAACTCTTCGATCTCGATTGAAGCAATCTTCTTGAACTCTGCCGACATCGCCTCGCCTGATTCGAGCTGAACAGAGTCCACCAGAATCGTGTTAGGACGCAGCGACCAACGACCATCTCGCACATTGGAGAACAAGTCGAGATTGCCGGGCACTGGAACCTTGCTTCCGTCCTTGATTTCCTTCTCGAATCCGGAGACCCAGTCGAAAACAAGCTTCGACACATTCGTGTTGCTGCACACGACGATGAACACCGGCGGAGCGGCACCGGTGTTATCTGCCTGTTGCCATCTCTTGAAGTACTTCTCGTAGTTTCCATAAAGACTCAAGAGCGCGCCCTCCAGGGCAGCCGGCAACTTCGGCGTTCCCGAGACCGCGTCCGTCTTTCGACCACGCTTGGGAAGCTCCGTCTTGATGTTGAGCCACAGGTCTCGGTACAGCGGTGCTTTGCCCGTCATCGCATCGTCGGCGACGGGGACGCGCGGCACCTTGACGATCCCAGATTCGATCGCATCGATGAGGGAGAAGTCCGACACGACCCAGGGGAACAAAGTGCCCTCTTGGTAGCCCGAGCCGCGAAGAAAGAACGGCGTCGCCGAGAGATCGTAGATGACTTTGATGCCGATCTTCTGCTTGACGGACTCCAAGCCCGAAATCCAGATTCGAGCTTCTTCTTCTCTGATCTTCACTTCCTGCTTCTGGTCCGGCGAGAGCTTCTCTTCCTCGGCATCGGGTTTCCTCCGATAACAGTGATGCGCCTCATCGTTGATGACGATCACGTTCTTCTTGTTGCCAAACTCACGACAAACGCGTCGCACCATCTGGTCGGGAGTCTCGGTGAACGCGCTCGACTTGTCAGCGCCGAGAACGGACTTCGTCAACTTGCCCGCGTTGACGGTCTCTCGTGGTTTGAACGTGTGGAAGTTCGTGATGATGATCTTCGCCTTATGAAGCTCCGCCATCAGATCGGGCGGCAAAATGTCACGTTCCCGGTAGTAATTGTTTGGGTCGTTCGGGAGAAGAACGCGCAGACGATCGCGAATGGTGATTCCTGGCGTAACCAGGAGAAAAGAATCGGAGAACCGTGCATCTTGCGGGTTCGCGGCCTTGTTCAATGCCTGCCACGCGATCAGCATCGCCATCACAACGGTTTTGCCGCTTCCGGTCGCCATCTTCAAAGCGATCCGGAACAAGCCCGGGTTGGCGTCCTCATTGAACCGCTTCAGGTCGTTGTCGATCCAGGTGTCGCCCGCTTTCTTGGCGACCTCCGCGATGTAGATGGCCGTTTCGACGGCCTCGATCTGGCAGAAGAAGAGCTTGTTCTCGCGGGCTGTATCGGTCCAGTAGTCAAGGAGGCGGGTGGTCGTCCGCGTGACGCCGGCACGCCCGCCGATTCGCCACCGGTCCACTTCGAAGCGGACACGGTTGATCCAGGTGTTCTCCTCGATCCGGTCCTTAGTCCACTCGGTGTCGATCACCTCTTGTTTTCCACGCTTCTTGGAGGCAGGAATAGGGATGAAATAGGAGCTCTTACGCCGCTCTTCGACAACCTCATCGGTGATGCCCTCGTCGGTGAATCTGAAGTGACGTTTCGGCTCCGCGTACGGCGAATTGAGGATTGGGTTTTCGATAACGACTACGTCCGCCAAGGTCCCTCCTGACGTAAAAGCTCACCCTAGCGATTGTGTGCGACAGTTCAAGAAGTGAATCAAGACAAGCTCAGGTCGACGGCACCGCTCGCAGGACGGGCACCCGACGAGAGCGTCAATCAGGTCCTTGACTGGAGCCGAAAGACGCATGGCCTCGGGGGTAGGTGCTCGCTGAAGAGGCGAGGCTCTTGACGGCAAGAGATGCAGCTATCCGGCTTGCAGCCTTTCAGTTCCTCGAGGAGCAGGTTGCTTTACGCGGCGAAGTCCTGCCTCGCTCTGTCCTGCAGCAGGGTTTCAGCTTTGAAAATCAGCGGGTTCCTCTGGTCGGTCCGCAAGGAATCTTCAAGCCCGCGGCAATGACCGACATGCCTCTTTCCATAACTACCGCACCGATTGTCGAGGGACGCGACCGACCGTACGAAGACCAGATCGACGAAAGCGGTCTGATCCGGTATCGATATCGTGGCCAGGATCCAAACCACCGCGAGAACGCAGGGCTTCGCGCTGCTATGGAAAGTCAGACGCCGCTCATCTACTTCTACGGCGTCTTGCGAGGCAATTACATGGCGGTGTGGCCGGTGTTCATCGTTGGGGACGACCCGCGTCACCTAACCTTCACCGTAGCCGTGGATGAACAACACAGCTTGAGTATCCAGGAAGCTCACAACGAGGTCGTCGATATCCGTCGCGCGTATGTAACGCGGTTGACGCGCCAAAGGCTTCATCAAGCAGGGTTTAGGCAGCGAGTCATCGCCGCCTACCAAACGCTCTGTGCAATATGCCGACTGCGTCATGAAGAACTGCTCGATGCAGCACACATACTTCCCGATGGACATCCACGAGGCTCGCCCATCGTTCCTAATGGACTTGCGTTATGCAAACTCCATCATTCCGCCTTCGATCAGAACGTCCTGGGAATACGGCCCGATTTAACCGTGGAAATCAGTCATTCAGTTCTGGAAGAAATCGATGGGCCTATGTTGATCCATGGGTTGCAAGGATTCCACGGCAGCAAGCTGATCGTCCCTCGGAACCAAAAGCTCCGACCGAACACCGAATTCCTCGCAGAACGTTACGAGTTATTCCGCACCGTTGGGTGATCCTTATCGCAGACCTTCCTCAAGCGACTTCTTCATAACGCGGAACATGTCGTCCTTGACGATAATGTGCTCCGCAAGAGAGATATTGCTGCGCACCGCCCCGTCCATCAGCCAACGCGTTAGCCGGAAATCAGCGTCATCAGGCTCGAGTAGGGAGTGGGCAGCACGGGAACCGCAGAGAACCGCAGGCGCACCCAGAGACGCGGCAAGCTGAAATACGCAGTCATACGACGGAGGAGCTCCGCGGAGATCGAAACAATTTCCCGGGCCGACGATCCCGTCCTTGTCCACCGTGGAGCACAAGAGCACGTTCGGACCAGGCGGACCCAAGGTGGCAACCATGCACTCGATCGCATCGAGGATCGTGATGCCGGAGGGGCTTCGGAAGTCCTGGTCGAAACGCACGTGACCAGCCAAAGACACGATGTAGGGGGTCGTAGTGGCGGTCGTCACAAAGGGCAGCAGTCATCTGTCCGAACCTCCCTCGCTCAATTGAGAGTCGGTACGTGCCGAGAATTTGTGCATGGCATATCGAGGCCAGCAGTCTTGGAAACTTGAGAAGGCCTGGGCAGACGGCCACAGGCCCGCTATCGAAGAGGTTGTTCGGAGTGTCGCCGGAACGATCATCAATATCCAGGTCAGTTCATTCCAGGAAGATACCTCCGAGGCGATCGATTACGACATTCAGGTCGAATCTGGCGCGATGGCCTGCCGGATACGGCGAGCCGACAGGGTCGCGTATCGAGACCTCACGATGACCAGCTTCCGACCTTCTGGGGCTCCGCCGGAGGTCGACAAGATCCGGAAGGGTCGAGTGCGGTGGTATCTGTACGCATGGGCCCGTCAGGGCGGCTTCGTTGAGTGGATGTTCGTCGATCTTGATGTCGTTCGCAGGAAAGGTTTGATCGAAGAAGCGCTGAAGAAGGATTCTGAAGTCGTCCTCCGGGACGGGAGCAGGTTCGTCCACATCAGCTTTGACGAACTCGATCGGGAAGGGGCACTTATCGCATCCAAACGAGCTCCGTCTAATGAACGTTTCGCGACCCCCGATCGATCACGGGGAGCATCAACGTGATGGCAAAATGCGTTCACGGGCTCAAGCCCGACTGGTGCAACACATGCCGCGACGCGACGAAGTACGGCGGAGATCCGCTCCCGCTCCAGAGCGAACCCGCTTATCGCAGACGTTGAACTCAGCAAGCTCCCCAGAGTCCACGTTTGGCATCTTGTGCTTCGCTTTGCAGGCGTCGCAGCCTCGTCTCGTATCGATCGTTCGGCTCATAGATGAGCACCCTTGCGAACCCTTTCCGGACCAGTGTTGCGTTGAACAGCCTCCCGTTCACCCAGATGTAAACGAGGGCCCGGTCGTAGGGATCGACTCGATCGATGTCGTAGGTGACCTTGACGCGGTTCCCCTCCAACTTCCGCTTCGTGAAGGCGCTAGCCCGCTTGCCGTAGCACTCCGGAGTTCCGTAGACCTCCGGGGTATCCACGCCTATGAAACGAGCCTTGCGCCCGGGCCAACTGGTTGCGGTGGTGCCGTAGTCCAGGTTCGTCATGTAGGCCGTGTCGCCGTCGGAAACGTGGGTGACACGGGAGCGAAATGCATCGGATGGGACTGCTGCGGCCTGCGGGGCGAGTGCAGCGGTCACAATTGCCGCGAGCACTACCCTGATCTGACCTTCCCTTCGCACGATTCCCCTCCCCGTCGACTCCTAGAGCATCGGCGGAAGGCACGACGACCCGAATGGTCCTTTTGAGCCATCTTGTGCCGCTCGCTGGCAGGTCGCGAGCCGCTGCTTCGGCTTCACCCAGTTCTGTCTCACCGCCTCTCCATACTTCTGGGTGAGGCCGAGTTCTTCGGTTCTCCCGGGGGCCGGCTCCGCAACAGGCCGGTGGAGGGAGGGGTCATATGAACCCCATCGCATCTGTAGTTCAGCTCATCTCCGAGGGCCTCGATCCCAAGGAGCCGAAGGGCTCGGGTCCGCTCACGCTCGTTCCCCTGTTCGGCGGGGTCACCGCCAAGGAATACGCCGTGGGAGCCGACGCGTTCGCCGACGGAACGCTGACGATCACCGAGGTCGACCATGACGGAGACGTCACGCACCTCGAAGCCCACAACACCGGGTCGCTTCCGGTGCTGTTGATCGACGGCGAGCACCTGGAGGGTGCCAAGCAGAACCGGATCCTCAATGCCACGGCGTTGGTAGGGGCGAATCGCACCAGCACCTTGCCGGTGGCCTGCGTCGAGCAGGGTCGCTGGCACTACGAGGATGAGCACGAGGACGGAGCGGGCAAGTTCTCCTTGAGCGCGGACATCGCGTACAGCGACCTGCGCTCGAAGAACGCTTCCGTCCGCGCGGCGAACGTCCGCCACAGCGCGTCCCGTGAGGTCGATCAGTCACAGGTCTGGGACGAGGTAGGCAAACTTCACGATCGCCTCGGACCCGTCAGCGCCACCGGCGCGATAAGGGACAGCTTCGATCATCGTCGCATCGAGCTCGACGCCATCAAGGAAGCCCTCATGCAGCCCGAGGTCGGGCAGACCGGCGTGATCGCATGCATCGGCGGACGACCCGTAGCACTGGATGCGTTCGACAGTCCAGAGACACTGTCTAAACTGTGGCCGCGGCTGTTATCCGGCTACGCTCTCGACGCGGTTGGCAATCCTGCGGACAAGGTGGAAGAGACAGCTGTGGCCGGGTTCCTGTCCCGAGCGGCGCAGGCCGAATCCACATCGCACGAGGGACTTGGGGTCGGGATGGACGTCGTGCTGACAGCACCCGACGTTGTTGGGAACGCCCTGACGTGGGAAGAGGGTGTCGTGCATCTCGCGCTCTTCGCTCGTAACGTCGCAGGCGACGCGCCTAACGAGTACCGCGCCCAGTCCATCGATCGACCGAGCCACCGTCGCGCTCGCCTCACGGGCAGCACCGGCTTCCTGCTCGAGGAGTAGGAGGGTGGAAATCCTCTTGGCTGGAACTATCGCCGGTGTGCTGCTAGCGATAGTTCTCTTCAAGGTCATCTGGGTCGTCGTGGGCCGAGCGGTAGACAATCTTCTGAACTGGGCGATCTACAACTTCGGCAACGACGAGGCGGTGCGGAGATTGGAGAAGGACCGATGAATAAAGGCGGCTTCTCATGGAAGCGCCTCCTAGGAATCAGCGGAGCTAAGTCGCGGGTCTCGAGGAAGACCGGGATCCCGTGGACCCCGTCAGGCCGTCACCAGAAGATCGGTCGCGTCGCGACCCGGGGAGGTTGTCTCCTTCCCGTGCTAGGGGTTCTTAGCTTCATCCTGCTCTTCATTGCTGGAATCTAGAGAGGCGCGGCCACCGCTGAAGAAAGAGCTTGAGGCTGAATCCGCGGACTGGGGTAGCTCTTCGGTCTTCTCGCGGTGAGCGACTTCAACCTCAGCCTCGACAGCGGCGGGCACTCCTTGGGGCTGGGCTTCCGGGACCTCTTCCTTCGGCTTGAGCTTTGGCGGAGACGGCTTCCACGGACGCAAATCTTGAAGGACCAGGCGATAGAACTCCTCCGTCGTGCTCAGCACGGTCTCGATGAAAGAACCTTTGCTGGCATCACGCTTGAGGCCCATGTTTCGGGCCAAGGAGACGTGGAATGCGCGAATCTCTCTGTCGCCGGGCGGAAGGATCGCCTCAGGTGCGCCGCGAATGTCGCCCAGCGAACCGACCAGAGAACTCTGGGACCGCACGAGACGTGCTTCGACCCGGGTGTCGTCGGGCGCTTGTTTCAACTGTCTCACGAGCCAAGAGACCCGGCCACGTGAACGTCCTTCTTTCGGTGCGTCGACGCTGGTTCCTACGGTGATCTGCCGCGCCCGAAGATCTACGCGGAGGTCTATTGGTCCAACCACATCCGGAACCGACAGCGCTCCGTAGAGCACTCCCTGATTGGCCAATGACTCCTTGAGATTCGCCAGCCGAGCAGGAACACTCGACTCGGCTTTCACCACTGAGGGCTTCACGTCTCTCCCGAGCTCCATGGTGAGGTGGAGACACAGGTACCGAACCAGGTCGTCCCACCGCGATGCCACGTCCAGAACCTCCGGATCCGTCTTTCGAAGCGTTTGCGCTCGGGCGCCGTCCTTCACCTTCGTCCAGCCCGGTCCCATGTTGTTGAAGGTCACTACCCCCGATCGTGGATCACTCAGGTAGCGAATCAGCTCGCCAAGGATGTACGCCTGATCAGGATCGCTTACCCCTCGGTGCTCCTTCTGGACGACGGCCTCGGTCAGGACGTCCACCCACGATCGGTGGACGAGAGAGACCTTTCGGAGACGCCTCTTATCGACATCAATCGGATACGCGCTCGAGGCGGTGACGTAATGATTGGAGATCGAGAGGACAGCGTCGAAACCACGCTCACGACAGATGTCGAGATACGCGTGCATCTGGTCGGCTTCGAGAGACGCAGCACCGACCTTCGTCTCCACAAGCGCGACCCAGCTCTTCCCGCCGCGGGTTACGGTGATCAGCCCATCAGGTCGGACCTTCCTTCCCTCCAGCATGAATGGGGTTTCAACGAAAGTTTGGATGACCCCGGCCGGAGCGCCCAACGGTCTCAGTAGCGCCTTGCCAAACTCCTTAACGTTGGTGACCACTGCCAGAAGGGCCGAAGCCGCATTACGTTCCTGAGCCTCAACTCCAGACGCCGATGTGATTGGAATCAGTCTGGCCACCGGCCATTTCTCGTCCACGATGATCGTCATACATACCCCCTCACCCGCCGACACAACGATGTAACGAACGCGCATTGACCTCGGTATGCAGCGGCGGACCGGAATCAGCCCTGTAGAACGGGATCAACCCAGTCCTCGGGTGGTTCAATCTTCGCTTCGAAGCCCGCATGCTCTGCAAGTAAGAACAACAGGTTCGCGCCGTCGAGAAGCTCCATCGGTTTGCCTTGAGCAAACTCGAACGATGACTGGCCGTATCCGCTGGTTGTGACCAAGATGCCTTTCGATGCACCCTCATTGTGAACAGTGCCGTAGAGATCTCGGACAGCCGCCACGCCAACAGTGTTCTTGTAACGCTTGGCCTGAATCACGACCTTCCCGCCGAAGATGGGCCGAGGGTCGTAAGCAACACAGTCGACTCCTCCGTCTCTGGACGGCCTTGTCTGACGCATCTCCAGACCCATCTTCTCGAAGAGGTTGGCGATCAGCCCCTCGAACTCCGTCGGACTCAGATCCATCAGGTTGGGTCGCTGATCCAGCTCACTGATCACATCTGGACTATCGACGAAGCGAGGATCGACCATGTTGAATTCCAGTACCGGCCGAACTGGCGCGAGCTCGGCCGGGCTCTTTGAGACAGAGGCATTTAGTGCTCGTAGACACGCTACTGGCTCAACGCGACTGAGATCAATTGCCTCGAAAGCGGTTCGCGTTGTTCTGACCGTTACAAGACACGGTCGAACTTCCTTTCCTGTGCCTTTATCGATTGCGTTGACCATTCCGTTGAATACGATCGTCTCAAGTAACTGACTTCGATCTGCCTCAAATAGCTCATGCAACGTGCGAATAGTGACCTGAGCCACGACAGATGCATAGAGCTGTTTGCGTTGCGCCTGGGGTCGCTTCGTCTCTGTGACCGAATTCTTGGACTTGACGTACTTGTATGAGGCAACATCGGGCACGGCTTCGAAAGTAGGCAAGTCGTACTCCACAACGAGTTGCCTTGAATCAGGTACGAAGGCCAGACGTGCCGTCTTGGGAAAATCGTCGGGATAGGAACTCCGTTCAAGTACGAGATTGAAGTATGCACAGACAGCTTCTGGTTTCCTGGCCTCGAACTCTGTTCGGAACTGGTCTATCCGTTTGTGCTGAGCTTCGACCTCCTGTTTCAGCTGGGTGGCGGCAGCCTCATGCTCACGTTTAGCGACTTCGAGCTTCTCAGTACGGGTTCGCTCCTGAGCGTCGAACCTCCGGAGCGATTCGTGATGGGCCGTTTCGGCCGCTGCCACAGCTAACTGGTAACTAGTGCTGGCCGCAGCGACTGCATCGGAATGGCGCTTCTTCCATCCCGGCCGAAGTTTGCCGAAGAACGACGGTTCGGGCGGTGAGTCCAGTGTGGGCTTATCTAGGTTGGGTCTGGGAGCGGGGACTCCTAGTCTTCCGGCGTCAAACTCAGGAAGATCTACGTCATCCTTGAGAGTCTCGAAATCAAGATGGTCATCAACCGCAAGCGTTTCGGCCAATAACGATTCCAACCTCGTCACCCGAGCGTCGAGAAGTTGGTTCATTCTCTCGACCTCGGCCGTCGCCGCTTGTACTTCGTGTTGCGCTGCAGCCCGTTCCGCGGCCTTTTGAGCACGCTCCGCTTCTTTGCGACGGCGCTCTTCTTCCCGAGCCTGCACCGCCTGCTGACGTAGGTAATCCGGGAGCCGGTTCGAGCAGAAGGGACAGGTCACTCTGCCCAAAGGCACCTCATGGCGACAGAACGGGCAATGGATTGGACTTCCCACTGATTCGCCCCCTTCTTACATGCCTCGAAGCGAGAGGATGCTATTGGATTGGCCGGACCGATGCGATTCCGGCCCTGAGCGTCGTGCCTCTAACCGCTAAACGCGGTCCGAGCATTTTTGCATTGAGCAGATAGAGACTCAGCCATAGTCAGGTACGTATTCGCACTTATGGGGGGGTGGAGTCTGTCTGCCGGAGCGTTTCCCCGCGCTGATACCAGTTTGACTTCCTGGCGCGAGGCGCGAAGCTCTTGCGGGGAATGGGGAGGCGCAGAAGCATGAGCCCAAGTCTGAGTGGAACTCACAAAGAATCGCTTCAGGACAAAATCTTGCAGCGCACTTGGGAAACACTAGAGAACAAGGACTTCGACCGAGAGGTCCTCAGACAACTAAAGTCTCTTGCAGCAAGCGCAGAAATGTCCCACACCGCGAAACTCGTAACCATCCTGTCGTCGTTCGACCGCGCGCAATGAAATTGTTAGAGCTCGAAATCATCGATACACGAGGCATTCGTGACCTGCGTCTATCGCCGAAGGGCGAGAACCTAGTCGTCTGGGGACCCAACGGCTCCGGGAAGAGCGCAGTGATCGACGCCGTCGACTTTCTCTTTACGGGTCGAATGAGAAGGCTGGGAGGTGACGGCACTGGAGGCATCACCTTGGGTAAACATGGCCCCCATGTCGATGCTGCTCCGGACCATGCTTTAGTTAGAGGAGCGGTTAGCCTCGAAGGAGGCACCGACCCTCTGGAGCTAGTTCGGCGTCTATCCACACCAGCCAACCTTGAGTTCGATGAGGCGCGCACCGCCGAAGCAACCCCGTATCTTGAGATAGCGGCCCGCGGGCAAAATATCCTCACCAGGCGCGAAATCCTCCGATTTGTCACCTCCGACCCTCGTACACGAGGAGAGCAGATACAGGCTCTCCTGGACTTAGTCGGTGTCGACAACATCCGAAAGGCCCTAACTCAGGCACGAAATCGCTGCAATCATGCTGCTGCGGATGCTGTTGCAACCCTAACGGAATCACGATCACGCCTCTCGTCATTGATCGGAGTCGACAAGCCCGAAAAAGAAGACGTATTGAACTTCACCAATGACTGTCGCCAGACTTTAGGGGCTGAGGCCCTAGTTGACCCAAGTATCGACTCGCTTAAGTCACACCTGACGTCTCCGATCGGTACGAGTCTTCCCGATGGCCTAAATCCCCAAGCTCTATCGAAGACTTTGAGTCTTCTTGAGACCCACTTCAGTACGGCATCAATTTCGCGACTAGGAGCCCTCGAAAAGCAAGTGAATAGCCTCCGCGAAGAAATCCTTTCAGACCGCGGCCAACTCAGCGTTCTCAAGAAAAAAGACTTGCTTTCAAGAGGCCTGGAGCTCCTGGATGAGAGCGGACTCTGCCCGCTATGCGAAACAGAGTGGGACCCAACTGAGCTGAGGACGAAAATCCAGCAAAGACTTGACGCCGCGCTGGCTCTTGAGAAAAGTGAAACGAGCGCGAAAGCAGTTGTCAATGAGCTCCGAGAACGCGTCTCGACAACTATCGCCGCCCTGAATGATCTTCGATTACTGGGTGACATTCCCGCTGCGGCGACAGCGTACGAGACCGTCAGTAAAGTGGCCGACACTCTTCGGGAATGCATCACACCGCTGGGAAAGCAAGTCCACGAAATTCTCCTCTCAGAGGATTCAATCGAACCGTCCAACATCTACAACAATGCAGATGTATCCCGCGCCGTAACGGTGCTGACTAAGTTCGTTCAGCGCATTTCGACCGAGGTGGACCAACGAGTAGCCGCCTGGGATTCGCTCACTCGTCTCGAAGAGGTACTCAACTCTGTCGACAATGCACGGAAGAGAGTCATTGAAACAGAAAGAGCCGAGCATCTTGCTGATGAACTGGTATCGGCATTCGCCAAATCCAGAGATGAAGTGCTCCAAGAACTCTATGACGCGATAAAGGAACGATTCGTTGACCTCTATAGGGCAATTCACAGCCCCGATGAGCCCACTTTCACCGCTGCCTTGCAGCCCAAAGGGGCTGGGGTTGATCTCAATGTGGACTTCTACGGTCGAGGAACACATCCGCCTCACGCGCTCCATAGCGAAGGCCATCAGGACAGCATGGGATTGTGCCTATTCCTCGCACTACTTGAGGGTCTGACAGGAGGGGCCCCAAAGGTAGTGCTTCTTGATGACGTGGTCATGTCTGTTGATGCCGATCACCGCAGAGCGCTAGCCAAACTTTTGAAATCTTCGTTCCCTGACACGCAATTCATCATCACCACACACGATCGAACGTGGTCGAACCAACTCCGGACCGAAGGAGTCGTGACCTCAGCCAACACAGTCCAGTTTTATGGATGGAATCTTGAGACCGGCCCCCGTGTCCTCTATGAAGGCGACTTGTGGAACCGCATCGCCGAGAGCTTGGAAAAGGAAGACGTTCCCGGAGCCGCACATCGACTGCGTAGAGGATCGGAGGAATACTTTCAGTCAGTTTGCGACGCAATCAGGGCACCGGTTCGCTTCTCACTTGCTGGACGGCACGAACTCGGGGATTTCGTGCCTGCGGCAATGAGTCGGTACAAGGAACTGATCAAGAGGGGAAAGAAGGCAGCCAATTCGTGGGGATCAACTGATGCCCTTACTACTCTTGAGGAACTTGAGAGCACGGCGAAACAGGTTTTCGCGCGCACGAATGCCGAGCAGTGGGCTATCAACGACAATGTTCACTACAACAGCTGGATGAATCTTGAAGCCGCTGAATTTGAGCCGATAGTCGAGGCTTTCCAAGACCTTTACGCCATCTTCCGCTGCACGAGCTGCGGAACATGGATTCGAGTTGCTACCACGGCAGGCACTGACACCTCAGTGAAATGCGACTGTGGAGGAGTGGCTTGGAACCTCGTAGAGAAATAGAGCGCGTCACCCACTCATAGTGAAGTGCTGAGACTCACGTCGATTCTGCAATCTCCTTGTGAGCCCATTCGCGTACGGCGACAACTTGCTTGATGGCCTCAACGCGATCGATAGGAGGGGTCACTGCGAGCGGGTACCTTTCTTGCACCGCGTAGCGAGAAAGGTCAGCAACCTCACGCAAGTCCTCTGGGTAAGCGTGACCGGATCGGCGGCACTGCTCGATCAGAACATCAAGATCGTGCGTCCTCTCAGGTTTCTCCTGATCGGTCGCAAGGACGGCCTTGAGGTACTTCTCGACCGCCTGTTGAGCGTGAAAACCAAAGATCGCGTCGGAGATTCGCTCATCCTCTAGCCCCGCTACGAGGAGCGACTCGTCCTCTCGACCCTTAGCCACAAAGGCTTTCGCAAGATCAAGCGGCGTCATAGATAAGCCGGCCTTCCGTCAACGCGTCGTTGATCGGGTGGCCGATCACGTCGCCCCAGTCCTCGAGATCCTGATGCGAATAGACGAGCACGTCTACCGGCGGGCGGCCTCGAACAGTACGGAGAGCGCGATATGCGCGGGTAACCTCCTCGCGCTGCTTACTCAACTCAGACACGACAACTATGAAGTCCAGATCGCTGTCTCCGGTTAGCTCGCCGCGTGCTGCGGAGCCAAACAGGATCACCTTCTCTGGAGCGAGTTCGCTGACCAGAGCCTCGACGACTTCGTCAACTATCGTCGGCAGCTGTGGTCGGAGTGTCTTATCCACAGAGTTCAATTTACGGGAAAGCCGACGACGATTCATACGACCAGGTCGCGGCCCCTTCGTTCGTGATTGCCCACCTCATTGTCAATGGGGTGCACCTGGACCCTGTGGTCCTCTCCCGAGTTGAGGACCTAGAACCCTTGATTGAGACAGCCAGCCTTTATCGCGGCAAGGAACTGTTCAACAGTTGACTCCGATTGCAGGCCCTGGATGATCTCAATGGCGCCACTAGCGAGAGCCACGTTCGGGTGGGCGGCATCCCTAACTTCATCAGCAACATAGGTCGTAACGTCTTCGGTCGTCGGGAAACGACCCAGGTTCAAATATGCGTCTGCTACCGCGCACGTAACTTTGCGGCTCGTCTCATCTGTAACCTCGCTATCGCCCGAGAGCTGAAGCTGCTGGGTAAGACTCGTAACCTTTCTGTCGAGTGGGGCCGCCGGGTCAGGAACACTCTGTTCGTACCGAAGAACGTCATCGGCCGTGGGAGGTCGCTGCCCCGGAAAGTCGTCGGCGATGTTCCTGCTGCCTTTGATGAGGTCATCAAAGGTATTTATCGCCTCGTCCGCTGCCTTAACGACCGACTTAGCCGCGCCCCGACACTGGGAGCCTGCCATGAGCAAGCTAGCCATCAGGATCACCATCAAGCGGAAAGCCATTCCGGAGGCAGGAATCATGTCTATGCCGCCAACATCGGGAGAAGTTTGTCGATTTTGGCACGAGATGCCTGAACGAGATGCTCGCCCGTTTGCCTCAGAGCCTCTAGATTCGCGGGACTGACATTGTCCATCGCGTGCATGGCTCCAAACTCGAGAGTTGTTTGCAGCCGGACATATCGAGAACCCATCGCTCGACTAAGTTGCTCGCGCAGAAGTTCGCCACCGGCCGAGGACAACGTCCCAGCGAGCCGGGGAGCAATTTGTAACCAAGTGCGTTGATCAGCGAGTTGGACAACGTCATCCATCTCGGGTTGACGCCCGGCCTTATGGCCCGTCCCAATCGATACGAGCAGGATCTCGTCCTGCCTCCTCGGGTCTAGTTGTCGCATCGCGAGCGCTTCGGTCAACCCAACGATGGCCGGGTCGTTAGCCACGAGTCCACCGTCAACGCATTCATGAGACACACCGACGGTGTCTCGATACCTAAACGGCGGGAAAAATGTGGGCCCAGCCGAGGAAGCTCTAGCGACATGCCACATCTGCGCGTCGCCGAGTTCACCTTGCGTCAGGCCCCCACCTCGGAAGATCAATGGTTTCTGAGTGGCGAAATCGCAGCTGACACCTATTACCGGCCGGAGGGCGTGAGACATGAGCACGCTTCCGAACTGCTCCTGCAGCTCATGCTCGAGAGGCCCGGGCGGGTACCTCGCGTTCCCTTGGGAGCGGTCCCCTCCGAAGGGGGCAAAGACCTTCCTGATGTTCCCCGTGCCCATGAACCGTTTCATCTTGTCCCCAAGAGTCGCACCCGGTGGCAAGGGGGAGCGGTAGCCGAGTGCGGCGTCACTTACCGAACGTGGCATGCGAGCGAGTGGCATGCCACCCAACGGGAAGATTGACCCCCCGCGTTCAAGGTAGAGCTTTCTTATCTCGTTGGCGGACCTTGGCGTGCCGGTAGCTTGCGGACAAGTCAGCGCGAGGGCGAGAATGCAACCCGTGGAGGTGCCCACCAGCAAATCGAACATCTCAAAGGCATGACGGCCGGATCTCGCTTCCAAGTCAGCCAGCAGAGTCGCCGGAATAATCCCCCGGAC
>DASZOC010000042.1:0-11853 GCA_035550975.1 Actinomycetota bacterium
ATGGCCCCGCTTTCAGGGAAGTTGCCTCGGTAGACCTATTCGTTGCGCAAGAAAGACGGGATCTCCAGCTCCTCGTCGGCGTCGAAGACGAGCCTCTCCTCGCGCTCGCTTTCGCCGAGGAAGCCCGGCTCGGGATCGTCGACCGCGGTGAGCGAGAAGATCTCCTCGTCCGGTCGGACGAGGTCCTCCGCCTCGCGCTGACCCCAACGGTCGAAGCCTGCCGCGATCACCGTGACGCGCACCTCGTCCCCGAGTGTGTCGTCGACGACCGCGCCGAAGATGATGTTCGCGTCGGGGTGCGCTGCGGCCGAGATGATGCTCGCCGCCTCGTTGACCTCCGACAACCCGAGGTCGGAGCCGCCTGCGATGTTCAGCAGCACACCGCGGGCGCCGTCGATCGACGCTTCCAGCAGCGGCGACGAGATCGCGACGCGCGCCGCCTCTGCGGCACGGTTGTCACCGCGGGCGGTCCCGATACCCATCAGCGACGAGCCCGCCTCCGTCATGACGGCCTTGACATCGGCGAAGTCGAGGTTGATGAGACCCGGGGTCGTGATGAGGTCGGTGATGCCCTGCACGCCTTGCAGCAGGACCTCGTCTGCCATGCGGAAGGCCTCGAGGAACGAAGTGTCCGCCTGGCTGACCTCGATCAGGCGATCGTTCGGGATGACGATCAGCGTGTCGACCTTCTCCTTCAGGTTGACGATGCCTTTGTCGGCGTTGGCAGCGCGGTGACGCCCCTCGAAGCTGAACGGACGGGTAACGACACCGATCGTCAACGCGCCGATCGACTTCGCGATCTCTGCGACGATCGGCGCGCCTCCGGTACCGGTGCCACCCCCCTTGCCGGCGGTGATGAACACCATGTCGGCACCCTTCAAGACTTCTTCGATCTCGTCGCGATGGTCTTCGGCGGCCTGTCGTCCGACCTCGGGATCGGCACCGGCACCGAGGCCTTTCGTCAGCTCGCGGCCGATGTCGAGCTTCACGTCGGCATCCGACATCAGCAGCGCCTGCGCGTCGGTGTTGATCGCGACGAACTCCACGCCTTTCAGCCCCACGTCGATCATCCGGTTGACCGCATTGACACCGCCGCCGCCGATACCGACGACCTTGATGACCGCGAGGTAGTTCTGGGGGCCAGTCGCCATGTCGGATCCTCCCTTTCACCTCTAGAGCCGGTTGAACGTTCGCGGATCCGCTGCACACCGATGCGTTGCCGCAGGTCAGAGCGCCTTTCGCCCGCTTCAACCTGAGGTCGAGCCTTAGACTTATGTCAACCTGCAGGTTACGGTTCAGGAATATATCGCGGGGCCCGCGCGGGTCAAGGCGCGCGCGCGCGAAGTGTTCGCGCTCTCAGACGGTCGGCGCCGGAGTGGGACCCGCGCCCGACCGCGGAGCCACGGCAGGGCTCGTCGGGACACGCACGTCGATGTAGGCCGCGCTTCGCTTCTGCTCGGCGAGCTTGTCGAGCAGCGCGCTCAACACCTGGTTCTTCGCACGCAGCTTCTCGGCGGCGCCGAACCGGATCAGCGTCCCGTCCTCCAACGAGAAGCTGATCCGCTCGAACGAGGGCGCTACCACCGCGACGACGCTGCGCCGGAGCTTCTTCGAAAGCGAGCGGAAGGCCGTCAGCGCGTCGCGTATCTCCGGCGTCTCCAGCGTCGCGCCGACCTCTATGTCTCCGATCTCGGCGCCGCCCAGGACGGGTAGCTCGTCCGACACGGCTCCCGCCTCCAGCACCTTCCCGTGGGCGTCGACGGTCCATTGCGCAGCCCCGATCGAAACGACCATCGCCGGCACCCGCTCCGTGAGCCGGATCCGCACCGTCCCCGGCAGGATCCGGTCCGCCTGTGCCTCCAACACCCACGGCAGCGTCTCGGCGCGCTCCTCGATCCGCGCCGTCGACAGCAACAAGAGGTTGTCGTCTTGCCCGAGCCCGGTGGCGCGTGCGACGTCTTCGGAAGTCGTCTGCTTCCCACCGACAACCTTGATCTGGTCGACCGCCAACAACGGCGACGCGAGTGCCGCCCATCCCGCCACGCCGACCGCGACGACGGCGAGGAACATCGTGATGGCGCGCCGCCGTCTGGACCGCTCGACCGCCCGTCGCCGGCGGCTTATACGCGGATCCGTCCGGGTGCGTGGGTCGCGGCCGTCACCCATCGGCACGCGCACCGTCGAAGTGACCGACGAAACGGATCTCGGGGACGAGGTCCACGCCGTGTGCCTCGCGCACGAGGCTCCGCACCTGGTGCACCAGGTCGTAGACATCTTGCGCGGTGGAGCCTTCCTCCGCGATGAAGAAATTCGCGTGCAACGCCGAGACCGATGCCCCGCCGACCCGGTGGCCCTTCAACCCGCTGGCTTCTACGAGTCTGCCGGCATGGTCGCCGGGAGGATTCCGGAAGACGCTGCCCGCGTTCTGAACCGCGCCCGGCTGCGTCTCGGCACGGTGGCGCCGGTACGACTCCATCCGCTCTCTCACCTCGTTCGGATCGCCCCGATCGAGCCGGAACACCGCGCTGATCACGACGTCGTCCGGGGCGAGGTTGGAATGGCGGTACGCCAGGTCGAGCCGCGCCACGTCCCGCCGGTCACGCCGAAGGTTCACGAGGTCGTAGACGTCCGCGTAGCTCAGACAATCGGATACCTCGCGGCCGTGGGCGCCGGCATTCATTCGAACCGCGCCCCCGACCGAGCCGGGGATCGCGATCGCGAACTCCATGCCGTGCAGCCCGCGGCGCGCGGCCCGGTTCGCGACCTGCGGCAGAGCGCTCGCTCCCCCGGCGCGCAGACCTTCGTCGCCGTCGTCTTCTATGTAAGAGAAGCCGGCGCCGAGACGGACCGCTACGCCCGGCCATCCGCGGTCGGACACGACGAGGTTCGATCCCCGGCCCACCGCGAGCACCGGAGCGCGCTGCGGTTCGCGAGCAAGCTCTTCACCGAGCACAACGAGGTCGTCGACATCGCGCGGCTCGACGTAGATCTGTGCAGGTCCTCCGAGCCTGTAGGTCGTGAACCGCCGCAGTGGGACGTCTCTGTCGACACGTCCCGGCAGCCGCGCCGCGAGCCGTTCCGCTAGCTCTGCGACCATCAAGGACCCGGCTCCAAGCGTCCGAGGAGCTCGGCTCCGAGCGACGTGATGTCGCCGGCGCCCATCGTCAGCACGACGTCACCCGGACGCGCCACGCCCGTCAGGTACGCGAGCAGATCGCCGCGGTGCGGAAGGTAAGCCACCGGTCGTCCCGGCAGCGCGACCGCAAGGGCGTCGCTGATCGACTTCCCGCTCACACCAGGAACGGGCTCTTCGCCGGCGCCGTACACATCCGTGATCACGACGCGGTCGGCATCCCCGAAAGCCTGCCCGAAAGCGGTCGCGAGCGCGGCCGTGCGCGAGTACCGGTGCGGCTGGAAGACCGCCACCACCCGTTCCCACGGCCCGGTGCGTGCGGCAGACAGCGTTGCCTTCACCTCCGTCGGATGGTGTGCATAGTCGTCGATCACCGTCACTCCGGAAGCTTCCCCTTGCACGTCGAAACGTCTCTCGACGCCTCGGAACGTACCCAGACCTGCCGCTATCGTCCCGAGCTCGAGACCGGCTGCGATGCATGCAGCCGCTGCCGCGAGCGCGTTCGAAACGTTGTGGTGGCCGCGAGCCGCCAGGTCGACGGACGCCGCTCGCGCTCCCGAGACGAGCTCGAACCGCATGCCAACTTCAGATGCGACGACCTCCGCGGCCGCGGCGTCGCCTCCGTCCCCGAACGTGACGACGCGCCTGCCGGCCACCCGCGCGGCCTCCTCCAAGCTGCCGCCGGCGGCAACGACGACGGCGCCATCGGCGGCCGCAGAGCGAATGAACGCCTCGAACGCCTGGATCAGCTCGTCGAACGAGCTCCACCTATCGACGTGGTCCATCTCGACGTTCGTCACCACAGCGATCGCGGGACTCAAAAGGAGGAACGAGCCGTCACTCTCGTCGGACTCGGCTACGGCCAGGTCGCTCGATCCCGAACGCGCATTCGTGCCCGCGTCGTTCAAGCCACCACCGACGAGGTACGTCGGGTCGAGACCCGCTGCGGTCAGGATCGACACGATCATCGACGTCGTCGTCGTCTTGCCATGCGTTCCGGCAACAACGACGGACCTGTAGTCATCGAGCAACGCGGCGAGCGCCTCGCCCCGTGTGATGACGTTCAACGCGTCGGCGCGCGCTCTCGCCAGCTCCGGATTCCTGTCCGGTATGGCAGACGACACGACCACTACGCTCGCCCCTTCTACCAACGACGCGTCGTGCCCCACGTGCACGTCGGCCCCCATCGCGCTCAGGACGGCCGTCGCACGTGATCTCTTCAGATCGGAACCCGAGACCCGCACGCCTCTCTCGAGCAACACCTTCGCGATCGCGGACATGCCCGCACCGCCGATACCGATGAAATGAACGCGCCCGGCTAGGAAGAGGTCCACGTGGCCTCCTTCACGACACGTGCCAATCGCGCCGCCGCGTCCGGACGCCCCAGACGCCGCGCTGCTTCGGCCATCGTGTCGATGCGCTGCTCGTCGAGGATGCGCTCGACCACCATGCCGAGGCGCTCCGCAGTTGCTTCCTCGTCGTCCACGACCACCGCGGCACCCGCACGTTCCAGCACCTTTCCGTGCCGTTCTTGCTGGCGATCTCGGTGGTGCGGGTAAGGCACGATCACCGACGGCAAGCCGACGACGGTCAGCTCGGCGATCGTCGTCGCTCCTCCCCTGCACACCGCAAGGTCGGCGGCTGCGTACGCCTCGGCCATGGCGTCGGTGTACTCGACGCGCCGGTAACCGTCGCCGGACCCGGGCCCCACGCCCGCGTCTGCGGCGCGCCCCGAGATGTGAAGGAGCTGCAGATCGTTACGGTCACGCCACCTCTCGGCGAGCGCGGGGGCGGCCGCGTTCAGCGTCCGGGCACCGAGGCTGCCACCGAACACGATGATCGTCGTCCGGCCGGGGTCGAGGCCGAACCGCTCGTAACCCGCGGCGCGCGCGCTAGCGCGGTCCATCGCAGCTATCTCGCGTCGGACCGGGTTACCTACCAGCACTCCGCGCCGTCCTGCCGCCGGAAGCGATTCCGCGAACGACACCGCGACGGCCGCTGCGAGCGGCCGCACGATGCGGTTGGCCAGCCCCAAGACGATGTTCTGCTCGTGCAGCACGACGGGTATTCGCATGGCGCGGGCCGCGAGGCAGACCGGCAGGCTCACGTAGCCGCCCACGCCCACGACGACGTCCGGAGCGCGCCGCGTTAGGACCCGCCGCGCCGCCGCGACCGCTCTTGCGGCGAGCACAGCTACAGCAGGCAGCTGCAGGGGGCGCGCGCGATCGAAGCCCACGACCACGATCTCGTCGAGGTCGTATCCCGCCGCCGGGACCAGTTTCGATTCGACGCCGGTGGACGTCCCGACGAACGTGATGCGGGCGTCCGCATCGAGCGCCTCCGCGAGCGCGAGTGCGGGATTGACGTGGCCCGCGGTCCCTCCGCCGGCGATCACGACGTTCATCGCGTGGTCGTCTTCGAACCCGCCTTCTGATGGGGGGCGATGGACGAGCGGAGCCTTTTCATCTTCCCGGCCTGCGCGATGTTCGTCATGAGCCCCATCGCCGCAAGCGAGATGACGAGCGACGAGCCGCCGAACGAGACCAACGGCAGAGGGACACCCGTGATCGGCAACGATGCTGTGACGGCTCCCATGTTGACCAGCGCCTGCATCCCGATCCACATCGTTATCCCGGATGCGATCAACATGCCGAAGCGGTCCGGCGCTCCGCGCGCGATCCGGACGCCGAGATAGATGAGGAACGCGAACATGCCGAGCACGGCGAACGTACCCAGGAGGCCCATCTCTTCACCGAGGATCGCGTAGATGAAATCGGTGTGCGCATTCGGCACGTACATCCACTTCTGCCGGCTCGCTCCCAGACCGACGCCGAACCAACCGCCGGAACCGAGCGCGATCAGGGACTGGATCGTGTGGTAGCCGGTGCCGAGAGGGTCCTGCCACGGGTCCATGAACGCGAGCAGGCGAACCCGCCGGTAAGGCGACGCCATACCCGCGCCTAGGGCAGCCACGATGCCGACGACGCCGATCGGCCCGAGGTATCGAAGCGGCGCGCCTGCAACGAACAGCATCCCGAAGCCGATCGTCCCGAGGAGGATCGTCGTACCGAGGTCCGGCTGCAGCATGACCAGCAGCGCCAGGATGGCGAGAGCCGGAAGCATCGGGAGCGCGGTATGAGACAGCTCCCGCAAGCTCTTCTCGTCTTTGCGCGAGAAGACGTCGGCGGCGAACAACACGAGCGCTAGCTTCGCTATCTCCGACGGCTGGATGACGAACGATCCGATCCCGATCCAGCGCGAGCTCCCGCCCACGGTGACGCCTATACCGGGCACGAGGACGACGATGAGCATGACGATGACGCCGCCGAACGCGAGATACCCGACCCCGCGCAGCTTCCGGTAGTCGAGCCGCGCGAAGAAAACGAACCCGACGATGCCGATGGCCGCCCACAGGAACTGACGCTGGAAGAACAGGAACGACGAGCCGTAGCTGGCGTACGCGACGACCGAGCTCGCGGACAGGATCATGACCAGCCCGGTGACGACCAACGCGGCCGTCGTGATCGGAAGGAGGACCGAAGGATGGTTGGCGGCCGCGCTGCTCCTGGTCGCCATCTAGTCCTCCTCTCGTGTCAGATCGCGCACGCAGCGCGCGAAGTCGTCTCCGCGCGCGGCGTAGCTCTCGTACATGTCCAGGCTCGCACACGCGGGGGCAAGCAAGACGGATCCTCCGGGGACCGATCTGCGGCGCGCCGCGGCGACCGCCGCAGCCATCGTGCTTGCTCTGTCGACGGGAACGACGCCGTCGAACACGTCCGCGACCTCGTCGGCCGCTTCGCCGATCGCAACTACGGCGACGACCGGAGGAACGGCCTCGCGCAACGGCGCCAGATCGATGCCCTTGCTCCGGCCCCCGGCGATCAACACGACGTCGCTGAGCCCGTCGACCGCGGCGAGCGTCGCATGCGGATTCGTCGCCTTCGAATCGTCGATGTAAGCGACGCCACCGACCTCGGCGACGAGCTCGAGGCGATGACGCAGCGGCCGGAACTCCTGCGCTGCGGTGATTGCGCTGGCGGGATCGACGCCGTACGACAGGGCCGCTCCCAACGCCGCGAGCGCGTCTTCGGTCCCGGCGCGACCCTCCAGCGTGATGGACGACCTCTTCATCAGGGGCTCGCCCCTCCACACGATGTCGTCGCCGGAGACACCGATGCCGTCCGGGATCAGTCCCGTCGAAGAGAACCCGACGATGCATGCCTCCGAGCGGGAACCGATGGCGCGGACGCGCTCGTCGTCGAGGTTCAGGACGAGGTGGTCCGCAGCCGTCTGGTTCTCCGTGATGCGCGCCTTCGCCGCGACGTAAGCCTCGATCGAGCCATGCCAGTCGGTGTGGTCCTCGGCGATGTTGAGGATCACCGCGACCTGCGGGTGGAACGACTCGATCCCGCTCAGCTGGAAGCTCGAAACCTCGAGAGCGATCGCTCCCTTCGATCCAACGCTCCCGATCGCGTCGATCAAAGGAAGTCCGATGTTGCCGCCAGCGACCGACGCGATGCCGCTGCGTTCGAGCATCGACGCGAGCAGCGTCGTCGTGGTCGTCTTCCCGTTCGTGCCGGTAACGGCGAGGAAGTCGCACTCCGCGAGCTGGTACGCGAGCTCGACCTCGCTGATGGTTCGGGTGCCCGAGCGCGCCAGCGCCTGCAAGACGTCCGCCGCAGGCGGGATGCCGGGGCTGACGACGGCGACGTCAGCATCGAGCGAGGAGAGATCGTGGCCACCGATCTCGACCTCCGCCCCATGGGCGCGGAGCCACGCGGCGCGCTCGGCAACCTCGGCCGAAGATCCTCCCTCTGTCACGCGCACGCGCGCGCCCAGCTCGACAAGCGCACGGGCCGCGGCCCAGCCGCTCGCCCCCAGACCGACGACGAGCACCCGAGCACCCGGGAAGTTCATAGGTCGATGGCGCCCTTCGACAGGAAGTCGGCATAGAACAACCCGATACCGAAGGCGACCGACAGCCCCGACAGGATCCAGAAACGAACTATCACCGTGAACTCCGGCCATCCCGCGAGCTCGAAATGGTGATGGATCGGTGCCATCAGGAAGGGACGGTTGCCGGTCCGCTTGAACACCGCGACCTGGACGATGACCGACAGCGTCTCGACGACGTAGAGACCGCCGAGGATCACGAGCAACAACTGCGTGTTCAGCAAGATCGCGAGCACCGCCATCGCGCCGCCGAGCATCAACGAGCCGGTGTCACCCATGAAGATCTTCGCCGGAGCGGTGTTCCACCACAAGAATCCGAGGCACGCGCCGAACAATGCGGACGCGACGATCGCGAGGTCGAACGGATCAGACCCGGTTGCAGCGAGGTCGTAGAAGATCGGGTGGCGGAACTGCCAGAACGCGACGACGACGAACGCGCCCATCACCAGTGTCGCGGACCCGACCGCCAGCCCGTCGAGCCCATCGGTCAGATTCACGCCGTTGGATGCAGCCGCGATCATGAGGAAGGCCCACAGGTAGAAGAAGATGCCGAGGTCGAGGGCGGTCGACCGGAAGAACGAGAGATCGGTGCCGATGTCGACGACCTGCACCGCGATCAACGCGAACGCGACCGCGATCACGAGCTGGCCGAGGAACTTCGCGCGTTTCTGCAAACCGAGGTTGCGCGACTTGCGGATCTTGATGAAGTCGTCGAGGAACCCGAGCAGGCCCAGCGCGACGATCGTCCCCATCGCGAGCACGCCCGAGTCGCGTGGGCTGAAGAAGCCGTCTCCCCCCACGTGTCCGACCGCGTAGCCGAGCACGCACCCGCACAGGATCACCAGCCCGCCCATCGTGGGGGTGCCGCGCTTCTCGTAGTGGGCTTTCGGGCCTTCTTCGCGGATCAGCTGCCCCCAGCCGCGGCGACGGAACCGACGCACCGCGAGCGGCGTTCCCAACAGACTGACGACCAACCCGACCAGCCCGGCAAGCATGATGCTGGTCATGCGGCACCGCCCGCGTAGCCCAGCTCTTCGAGGGTCTCTGCCGCGACGCGCCGGTCGTCGAACGGGATCTTCCGGTCGGCGAATTCCTGCCCACTCTCGTGACCCTTACCTGCGATCACGACGACATCGCCCGGTGCTGCATGCCGGATCGCACGCTCGATCGCCTCGCGCCGGTCGACCAGCGTCGCGTCGGGCCCGCCGGGTCTTTCGGCCACGATGCCTTCCAGCACCTCGGCGATGATCGCCTCCGGGTCTTCGCTGCGTGGGTTGTCGGACGTGACGATCACGACGTCGACCAGTCGTGCGACGACCGCACCCATCAGAGGACGCTTGCCGCGGTCGCGGTCGCCGCCGCACCCGAACGCACAGATCACACGTCCCCCATGACTCTCTGCCATCCGCCGCGCCGCGCGCAGCACGTTGTCTAGCGAGTCCGGCGTGTGGGCGTAGTCGACCACGACCGAGAAGGGTTGGCCTCGGTCCACCGACTCGAACCGTCCCGGGACGGAGCGGACGCCGGCAAGCCCCGCCGCGATCGCGTCGAGATCGATCCCGGCCTGAAGCGCGACCGCCGTCGCCGCGAGACAGTTCGACACGTTGAAGTTGCCGACGAGACCGGTCTCGACCTCGAACTCGCCTTCAGGACTGATGATGCGGATCGTCATACCGGATGGTTCCAGCTTCACGTCGACCGCGCGCACCTCGGCTTCGTGCGACACGCCGAAGCCGATCGAGTCGATCGGTGCAGTCGCGATGAGCTTGCGCCCATAAGGATCGTCGACGTTGACCGCACCCCGATCCGCGCGCTCCGGCACGAACAACGACTTCTTCGCGGCGAAGTAGTCCTCCATCGTGGCGTGGAAATCGAGGTGGTCCTGACTGAGGTTCGTGAACCCGACGGCTACGAACCGCACCTCGTCCACGCGGTGCAACACGAGGCCGTGAGACGTGACCTCCATCGCAACCGCGTCGACATCTCGATCTTTCATCTGCCGGAAGAGGCGTTGCAGGTCGAGTGACTCGGGAGTCGTCCGGATCCCCGGCCGCACCTCGGGCCCGATGCGCGTCTCTATCGTTCCGATCAGGCCGGTCGTGCGGCCCGCGGCGCTCAGGATCGCTTCCAGCAGGAATGCCGTCGTCGTCTTGCCGTTCGTCCCGGTGACCGCGAGCACCTGCAGCGAATCGGCCGGATGTCCGTAGAACGCGGCCGCCATACGCGGCATCGCCCGGCGGACGTCGGCAACGACGATCTCCGGGATGCCGAGCGACAGCGGGCGCTGCACACAGAGAGCAGACGCGCCGCTGCCGACCGCTGCCGGGGCGTGCAGGTGACCGTCGCTGACGGTACCGGGGACACAGAAGAAGAGGTCTCCGGGCATAACGGCGCGGCTGTCGTAGGCCATCCCCGTCACCACCCCGTCCGCGTCGGGCTCGACCCCGAGGAGGTCACGCGCAGCAGCCGCGAGCGCGCGCAAGGAGACGCCTTTCGTAGCGACCACGGCAGTGATGCTAGGCCTCCTAGTCGTGTGCCGGCTCTTCCTCCGCCACCGCGTCCTCTATCTCCCGTGCGGCCTTCTCCGCGTTCCCCGTCGGTGACACGCCGAGGTGGCGAAGGCTGAACTCCGCGATCGTGCGGAACGTGGGGGCCGCGGTCGACCCGCCCCAGATCGGATGAGGTTCGTCCAGCATCACGAAGACGACGATCTCCGGGCGCGTCGCGGGGGCGAACCCTCCGAAGGACCCGACGTAGGTGCTTCCGTAACCGCCGCTAGGAGCCGGTTTCTGCGCGGTTCCGGTCTTCCCCGCGACCTCGTAGCCGGGGATCTGGGCCTCGAGCCCGGTCCCTTGACTGACGACCCGCGCCAGGATCCTGCGGAGCTTCGCCGCGGTCTGGCGCGAGACGACGGACCGCGTCGCGGGGGCCGCGCCGGTCTGCATCTTGCCGTTGGGTCCCATCGAGGCATACAGCAGCTTTGGCTCTACCCAGATGCCGCCGTTGGCGATCGTCTGGTACGCAGCGGCCATCTGCAACGGCGTCACGGCTACTCCCTGCCCGATCGGCAACGTCCCCATGGTCGAACCCGACCACTCGCTGCGCGGCAACATGATCCCGGGCGACTCGCCGGGAAAGTCGAGCCCGGTTTTCGACCCGAACCCGAACTTCTTCATGTACTGCTGCATCCGCGGGCCGCCGAGCTTCATGCCGACCTGGATCGTCCCGACGTTTGACGACTGCTCGATGATCTTGCTCACGGTCATGCGCTCGGTCGGATGCGGATGCGAGTCGTTGATGACACGGTCCGCGACCTGGATCTGGTCCGGGACGACGAAGGTCGTCTTCGGCGTCACCACACCCTCCTCGATCGCAGCCGATGCCGTCACGATCTTGAACGCCGAGCCCGGCTCGTACACGTCCGTCACGGCGCGGTTGCGTTGTGCCTCGGGAGCGGCCTTGGCGGGCTCGTTCGCGTTGTAGGAGGGGACGTTCGCCATCGCGAGGATCTCTCCGGTCCCGACGCGCATCACGATCGCGGATGCAGCCGTCGCGTTGTAGCGCTGAACCGCGGACACGAGGGTCTCCTCGGTGAAGTACTGGATCTCCTTGTCGATCGTGAGGAACAGCGATCGCCCCGCGCGCGACCGGGTCTGTGTGAACTCGGCTTGGGGCAGCGGGCGGCCGGCGGGATCCTGCTCGAGCGTCATCTCCCCCGGCTTCCCTCGCAGGATCCCGTCGTAGGCCCCCTCGATCCCCCCGAAAGC